>JADJAA010000001.1:0-711666 GCA_016704485.1 Flavobacteriales bacterium
ACCGTGAAACGCGTTCTTTATTATTCAACTCACCTACCACTGTCACTTTTCTACAGCTCGGTACGCTCATTGAACCACATGGTTTTGTGCTGATCGGATTCAACCCCACTGGAGCCGCGGGTGATGAACAGCGGAATAATGAGACCTCCGACATCCTCTTTCCAACTATGATCGATACTGGGAACGAGATCGAGGACAATTCACGGTATGAGACTGCAAAATCACAATGGATACAAACACATCAACTAGAGTATAATGCCCTGATCAGCGGTGAGCAGCCAGGTTCTAAAGACAATGATAAATAGGTCCATGACGCGCAACTTCATTCTCTTTCTGGCCATAATAGTATTGAACTTGAGTGCATCACGATCCAGTGCCCAATGCCCGAATAACAATACAGTTATAGGCAGTATGGTAACTCCTACTTGCCCAGGGACGACCTCGATCACATGCGTGTCATCCGGGAGATATGCTAGAGTTAACGTAACCACTGGCAATACTATGTTTTCAGCACTTGCGATGGAGCAACTTACGACACGCGTATGACACTGTACAACAGTAGCGGAGGTGCTTCATTGGCTTTCAATGACGACTTCTGTGGGCTACGTTCACAAATAACTTGGACAGCAACCTTCACCGGAACGGTTCACGTACTCGTTGATCGATGGACCGGAGGCAACGCATGTGCTCATACAGGTGGTTGTGCTACCGTATCGATAACATGCAACGTCCCAATAACCAATGATGATTGTAGCGGGGCCATTGACCTTCCCGTTACGGCGAGTTGCGTCCCTGAGAACTTTTCGAATCTTCTTGCGACCGCCTCCGGAACAAGCCCCGCACCAACGTGTAGCAGCGCTCCGAATACCGATGTCTGGTTCAGGTTCACAATACCGGCCAGTGGCGTGGTAAGGATCCTATCAAGTTCCGGGTCTTTGTCCGATGGCGCAATGCAGCTCTACTCTGGAACATGCGGCAGCTTATCACTTGTAACCGGTGGTTGTGATGATGATAGTGGCCCTGGATATATGCCCTACCTGGATCGACGGTGTGCAGTTCTCACACCGAATACCACGTACTATCTCCGTTATTGGGGATACGGTGGCGCAACTGGAACATTCGACCTTTGTGTTTATTGGCCGGGCTACTTCCCCGAACCAGTAGAAGACTGCACCGGTGGCCGTACGATATGCGGTTCCCATTCGGTCAGTAACGCAACGGATTACACCGGCTGCACCGTAGATCTGAACGGGTCGAACAGAGGCTGCTTGGCATCCAATGAAAGACAAGGAACTTGGTTCCATTTCTCACCGAACAACACGGGAACAATGGAATTCCTATTGCAACCTACCAATGGTGCCGGATCTCCAGTGGATATGGATTACGATTTTGCGATCTGGGGACCAACTACCTCACTTTCCTGCCCACCGAGCGGTTCTCCGATACGATGTTCTTGGGCATACCCACCCAATGTACCGGGTTATCCAGGAAACGTCGCATACCGCACCGGACTTGCATCGGGGAATGATGACCTTTCAGAAACGGATGGAGGTGCATTCGTTAATGGATTCGTGCAACCGATAACTGTTGCCGCCACCGATGTAGGCAAGGTCTATGCGATGTACGTCGATAATTTCGACATCTCAGGCCAGACATTCGACCTTACTTGGACGTTCAGTACACCAGGCATGTTGGACTGCACTGTGCTTCCTGTCGAACTCGTGGATTTCGAGGCTAAAGTTGTCGATGAAGTGATCGAACTGTCTTGGATCACCCAAACAGAATCGAATAGTTCGCATTTCACATTGGAACATTCAGTCGATGCAACAGATTTCAAACCCATCGGATCGTTGAGCGCTGCCGGTAATTCGTTCGGCACGATCGACTATTCCTTTGATGACCCTGACCCGAATAACGGTGTCAACTACTATCGCCTTAAGCAAGTGGATCTGGACGGTACGTTCACCTACACGGACATTGTCCCGATCGAGTTCAAGAAGAGCCTTGCCACATTGGTTCCTCGACCAAATCCGGCAAGTTCCTCAATACAGATAGACCTTCCGGAAAGCTCAGCCGGGTCATGTATGGCCACAATATACGATACCGGGGGACGTATTGTACGATCGGTTTCAATTCCCGCTTGGATCGGACCATCCTTCGTGAACATTCCCTTGAACGACCTTGAGGTGGGTAGTTATATGATACAATTGATAGGTAACGACCAAATGCTTGCAGGTCGCGGGCGCTTTATCAAGGAATGATCATGCATACTTCATTAGGTGGTTCTCCATCGCATTGCGAAGGCTATGGCGATCTACCCTCAAGGCAAAATAAACTTGACATGACATTACGTGATCTACATATATTTGGTAGAACGGAAGTTTTTGGAGAGATCCAAGCTCGGCACAATGCAATTGATGCCCTTTGGAAGATCTCTTATCCAATTGCTTCCGATGCTACGTTGATCGGCACTCGTTCAAAAAGCAAAAAACTATGATCCGCGATCGTTCTCCCCATATCGCCGTCATCTGTGGCGCATTATTACTTTTCTATGCACCTTTCAGTACATTTTCACAGTGTACGAATAACAATACGTTACTGGCTGGTGGAACCATAACTCCACCATGTCCTGGCTCAATGAGCGTTCCTTGCCTGAATGCCGGCCAATATGCACGTATTGCTGTAACCACAGGTAATATATACGTATTCAGTACATGCGGGGCGACCTATGACACACGCATAACATTATACAACAATGCCGGCGGCGGTTCAATAGGATTCAATGATGACTTCTGCGGTCTGCAATCGCAAGTAACATGGGTGGCCACCTACACCGGCCAACTTCGTGTTCTTGTTGATCGCTATGTGAATTTCTTTAACACTTGCGCGCACTCAGGAGGATGTGCACCGTTGTCCATTACATGCTCCTCCCCACCACCACCAATGACCAATGACAATTGTGGAGGTGCCATTGTTCTACCTGTTATCGAGAACTGCTTCGTCCAGAATTTCACCAATGTGGGTGCCACAGCTTCCGGAACAACACCGGCACCAACATGCAGCTCAGCCCCAAATACGGATATTTGGTTCCAGTTCACCGCGCCTGCAAGTGGTGTAGTAAGGATCAATTCGAATTCGGTAACATTGAATGACGGCGCTATGCAACTGTATTCAGGCACATGTGGCAGTTTAGCGTTGGTTCCGAATGGCTGCGATGATGATAGTGGCCCTGGACTGATGCCCGATATTGACCGACGCTGTGATGCCCTAACACCAGGAGCAACGTACTATATCCGATACTGGGGATACAACAACAGTTCGGGAATATTCGACCTTTGTGTAAGAGGCCCGGAATTCTTTCCGACACCTGCCGAGGATTGCGCTGGTGGGATCACTGTTTGCGGTAGTCAAGCCATTAATAACTCAGCGGATTACACCGGATGTTCAGTAGATCTCAACATTACGAACAGAGGATGTCTCAGCGCTGGTGAACGCCAAGGTACATGGTACTACTTCTCTCCGCAAAGCTTAGGAACAATGGCATTCGTGTTGCAACCGACCAATTCTTCAGGAAATCCCGTGAACGTGGATTATGATTTTGCAATTTGGGGCCCGATGAACACAATTGCCTGTCCACCTGCAACTTTTCCATTGCGATGTACATGGGCTTACCCACCCAATGTTCCGGGATATCCCGGCAACGTAGCCTATCAAACTGGTCTGTCCGCAGGAAACTTGGACCTCTCTGAACCGGATTGGGGTCCCGCAGTGAACGGTTTCGTTAGGCCGATCGCGGTTGGAGCAGGTAACATAGGGCAGATCTATGTAATGTATGTGGACAATTTCGATATTACAGGGCAATCATTCAACCTCACGTGGAACCTGAGCACCCCGGATATGCTTGATTGCACCGTACTACCGGTTGAATTGATTGAATTCAATGCGCTAGCTCTCAAGGATCGTGTCCTGGTGAGTTGGAAGACCCAGACCGAGTCAAATTCAGATCGTTACATTATTGAACATTCAATCGATGCCGAGCGTTTCGACCCCATCGGCCACGTAATTGCCGCAGGAACATCACTAGAGACCATCGACTATGAGTATTTCCATGAACACCCTCGAACAGGCATCAATTACTATCGTTTGAAACAACTCGACCTTGACGGATCACACACATACTCCAGTGTAGCCCCGGTAGAATTCAAAAGCGATAACAACGTACTTCTTCCCAGACCGAACCCAGCCAATTCATCGATCCAGATAGACCTACCTGTTGGCTATTCGGACCAAGTGGTCCTTAACATTTTCGACGGAAGCGGGCGGATGGTCAGGGTGATCCGTGTTGCTCTTGCTAATGAACCATCCTTCGTGAACATTCCTGTTGGTGATCTGGACGCGGGCATCTATTCGATCCATTTGTTCGATCGACAGGAAAACCAGATCGGTTCTGGTCGATTCATGAAGGAATAAGACCAGAGCGCATCTCAAGATCATGCTTCGTTCCGCACTCATGCGGAATGCGAATGTGACCCTTGCGACGGACCCTGATGCACGATCCGGGTTCTGATCCCCCATAACCACCCCTATGCGTGGCTTTCGCGCCGCAGATCATCGTGTGACCCATCTACGCGCATTCAAGAACTCTTTTGAGATGCGCTCAACAATCTCCGGACCTTGGGCTGTCGACCATAACAAACTCGGAGACAGTCACAAAACTGTAAATAAGTAGCGTCATACTTGTACTGAGCAGTTATCCTAAGGGATTCCGTGCCCGATGTTCACTGTGCTTGAGGCAACCACATTGGATATTGTTCGTCATATGAGAGAATGCGTTTGGTAATGACCGGATCATTATTCTATCTTGCAGGACCATTCAACCAACATATTGGATCATTCAATGAATATCTTGGACAAACGACCTCTCTACCAAGTTGTGCTGATGTCACTGCTTTTCGTTGTGGGTTTGCCGTTATACGGACAGGTCTCGAATACCTACGTATTGCAGGCAACGGATGGCGAAATACATGAGAAAATGGTCTACGAAGTGGTTCGTTCGCTCGATCCTGAAGCCCTCGTATCGATCTCCGGACAACACTTGAAAGTGCGTTTGGACGCGTCCATAGAAGTAGCCGAACTGATCTCGGACCTCGGAACGAATGGAGGTGGGAACTTTGCCATTGACGTGTTGGCGACGCAAAAGGCAACAGCGAATAACTTTCCCATTCTGAAGAATACTGGTGCTCCAGCTCATGATGAAGCGGTGTACAATGCTGAAAAACAGGCGTGGATACAGGCACACCCTGAGGTTTATAAGGCAATGAACGAACAAGAACCATTGAAGAATGAATAGAACGTTACGCTTTGCCGCATCCGGATCTAATTCTGTTACGAACGTTGACCTATTCTCGTCATTGAGACCATTGGCACGGATCATTTTCATGGCTATTGTCTTGTTGGCAATGAATGAGAACTCATTTGCTACAACTTGCCCTGGTGCAACGGTGATAAACCCTGCAACTCTACCTATTGTGAACCAATCCCTGGTTTGTGGTGCGGCCAATGACCTTAATTCCACGAACGTGCCAGGCGCGCTATGCGGAACTGGTGACAATGCAGGTTACAAGAATGGAAATGAAGCGCTTTATTCATTCACACCAACCACTTCGGGAACCTATAATGCATGGGTGAACGGACAGGCTTGGAGTTCCATACAAATTTGGGCGGGTTGCCCTAATGGAGGTGGTACATGTATTTACGGTGATGGAAATGTTGGAACCTACACATCCATTAACGTGCCGCTTGTCGCGGGAACGAACTATTTTATTTGGTTCGATACATGGCCAACACCCAATAGCCCATGTCCTGGTCTTTTCGGTCTGAACTTACCCCCTCCACCGCTACCTGCCTGTGGTAATTCATTCTCCGATCCAGCGGGAGGTGGGAACTACCTCAACAATACCAACTTCACACGAACATATTGCCCATCCGTGGCCGGTGATATGGTCACGTTGAACTTCACACAATTTGCTACGGAGGCTGGTTGGGATATTGTCACGATCTATAACGGTCCTTCAACGGCATCTCCGGTTCTAGGTACTTATAGCGGCACCACGATACCGGGTCCCGTTACCTCAAGCGCAGTTGGTGGATGCCTAACCTTGAATTTCACTTCGGACGGTTCAGGTGTTGCGGCTGGTTGGCTTGGAAATGTCACCTGCGCTCCCCCAGTACCTCCTCCGGCTGCGTGTGGAACTACGGTGTACGATCCAGGCGGCGCTGGTGGGAACTATGCGAACAGCACCAATTTCACGGCGACCTATTGCCCTACCACTCCAGGGGATGTAGTGACCATTAATTTCACTGCATTCAATACGGAAGCAGGATGGGATTTCGTAAATATCTACAATGGTCCCACAACGGCCTCACCACTTCTTGGATCCTACAGTGGAACGGTGAGCCCGGGTGCTATAACCTCGACCGATGCAAGTGGATGCATAACACTGAACTTTACTTCCGATGGTTCAGGAGTTAGGGCGGGTTGGGCAGCGAACATCATTTGTGGTACACCTCCACCTCCTCAGGGCAATGATGATCCTTGTGGTGCCACAAGTCTAACTGTCAATACGAACTGCGCCTTCACGGCCAGCACCACATCAAATTCGACCGGAACCACAGGGCCACCGCCACCAACTTGCGCTACCTATGTTACCAGTGATGTCTGGTTCTCAGCCGTCGTACCTGCGAACGGCTCCTTGATCATTGAAACTGCCGCCGGAGTGATTACCGATGGCGGAATGTCCGTATACACGGCCCCTTCTTGTGCGGGGCCTTTCGTGCAGATCGCTTGTGATGACGATGGTGGCACAGGGTTAATGCCCGCATTGACCCTTAATGGCTTAGCACCAGGCTCTACCGTTTATATACGCTTCTGGGCATACGGTGCGTACAGCAATGGTTCATTCTCTATCTGTGTTCATACGCCACCACCGCCGCCTACTGGAGATTGTGTTTATATCCTCAATTTGTACGATAGCTGGGGCGATGGTTGGGGTACATCACAAGTTGGTGTTAGCATTAACGGAGGTGCGAATACGTGGTACACGGTAACAGGAGCAAATACACAGGTGCTATTGGGCATGAACATTAATGATGTTATTGTACTTACCTACGATGCATCAGGCCCGTTCCAGTATGAGAACAGTTATTCACTCGGTATGTTGAATGGTGGCGTCTTCTTCAACTCCGGATCTTCACCTATTGCTGGTGTTTCTTTTGCACAGTCTGTGGATTGCGTAACTCCACCGGCCGCGCCGCAGGATTGCGCTGGAGGCGTTACGATCTGTAGTGGACAACTTTAATAACAACAGTTCGAACACGGGTAATGTCAATGACCTGAATACTGCCAACCAAGGGTGTCTCCTTAGCGGCGAACGCCAAGGAACCTGGTATTATTTCTCGCCAAGTGCCTCAGGCACGATCGGGTTTACGATCACACCAACTGTACCTACGGATTACGACTTTGCACTTTGGGGACCGATGAACACTATTGCATGTCCTCCTACAGGTGCCCCCTTTGCGTTGTTCGTATGCCGCACCATATGGACCTACCGGACTTGGAAATGGAGCCGTTGACGCTACAGAAAGTGCTAGTGGGGATCGGTTCGTGAGCACCATCAATGTTCTTGCAGGTGAGATCACATCTTGTATATCGATAATTTCAGCTCAAATGGTCAAGCTTTCGATCTTGGCTGGAACTTGACCAATGGAGCTTCATTGGACTGTACCGTGCTCCCTGTGGACCTCCTCGATCTGCACGCTAGACCAATAAAAGGATCCGTAGAATTGAATTGGGCTACGGTTTCTGAGACGAATACCTCCCATTTCATAGTGGAGCGATCAATGGATGCGATCTCATTCGACCGTTTTGGCAGCCTGCCTTCCGCTGGAACGTCCGTCTCTTTGATCGATTACACTTTCGTGGATGATTTCCCATACGCTGGCAGTAACTATTACCGATTGATCCAGGTCGATCTTGACGGAACTGAAAAACCATCAAATGTTGTGCATGTGCTGTTCAAGTCCGGTGCCCCAATAGTGGTTCCGAATCCCATGTTGGACAATGCAACCGTCTACTTTGACGAACTACCGGAAGATGGCATGATATTGCGTATAATGGATGCCGGTGGGAGGATTGTTTGGAGCGTTCCCATGGGACCGGTAAATGGTTCTGGACGATTCGACTTTTCCTTGGCTGGATTTGACGCTGGTGCATACTTCCTTACGTTGACCAACGCGAATGGCACCTATGAAATGCATGCACGCTTTGTAAAGCAATAGATCGGTCATGTATTTGGTGAAAAAAGTTCTTTGGTCAAGTTCTGTCCTTAGTCGATCTGCGACCCGATCATTCGAAAGGTGGTAAATTTTTCGTGCGGATCCATCCGATTCGGGCAACGAAATGGACCAAATAAAGCAGTAACAGGGCTGTCTCGAAAGAGGCGGCCCTGTTCCATTTCCATGGTGTTCAGAAAGATTTCTGCTTAGCATATCCATTGGGGGGCCATGGCGTTTGCGCCACTTACTCTATCCCACCCGCCACTTGCTCGTTCCCGCTTCGCCAGGTGATGACAGCTGCAGATTTGCACTGTCAAACAACAACACACGCACCCCCTAACAAAACCAACTCAAATGAACTTCCAACCTCTCCACAAGCGCACTTTACTCCACACCATCCTCTTCGTGATAGCTATCGGATTCTCCGTAATGGCCAACGCCCAAGGCCATGTTATCTTCAAAGGCCGTGTGCTCCGTACCGATATCACCAGCCCAGCCGTTTCCATGATCGTTACTGATGGTGTCGACACCATGGACGTGATGATCGGCCGCCATGGCAAATACAACTTCGCTATCCCAACCAACGAGATCGTTAGCGTGATACTGACCAGCGAGAACTACATCACCAAAGAGATCAAGCTTGATACCCACAACGCTCCTGAAGCTAAGGGTCCATTTGCTCGCACGGCGCAGGTAGAGTTCTATGTGGAGCTGGAGCCTCAATCAACGACGCAGCCCATGATGTACAGCGGTCTCGCAGGAAGCATCTATTTCGCACCACAAGGCGAAGGTGTTCGGACGATGATCGTTCCTACGCCACAACCAAAGAACATGCTGGTTTCCAACACCTTTACCGCAGCGTTGTAAGTAAATCCCTTCTTCGGAAAATGGGCCGCCTCAGAGCGGCCTTTTTCCGTTTCCGGGGTTTAAAGTCTGTATTCCGAAATGCATGTTCATCATGGCCTTCAACCTATTTCCGCCACTTGCTCTCTCCCACCCGCCACTTGCTCATTCCTGCTTCGCCAGGGGTTAAGGCAGCCGCAGATTTGCACTGTCGAACAACAACACACACCCCTAACAAAACCAACTCAAATGAACTTCCAACCACTTCACAAACGCACGCTTCTCCACACAGCTCTCTTCATCATCGCTGTAACATGCTCACTCTTCGCCAATGCACAAGGCCACGTGGTCTTTAAAGGCAGCATATTAATGGCCCAATCCACCAATGCTGAAGTTTCCATGATCGTTACCGATGGCGTGGATACCATGGATGTAATGATCGGCTGCCATGGCCAGTACAATTTCGCAGTGCCTACCAACGAGACCGTTAGCGTGATCCTTACCAGCGAAGAACACATCACCAAAGAGATCCTACTCGATACCCACAATGCACCAGTAGCAAAAGGCCCATTCGCACGCCCAGAAAACGTAGAATTCTACGTGCAACTAGAGCGCCAGGACAAGAACTACCCAATGGAATATGATGGCTTGGCCGGCAAGATCTACTTCACCCTACTTGGAGAGGGTGTTCGCACCTTGCTCGTGCCTACACCACAGGCCAAGAACATGCTGGCTAGCAATGCCATTGCCGCAAAGTTGTAAGCCTTTTGCATCTCGGAAATGAGGCCGCTAGATGCGGCCCTTCTCCGTTTTTATATACTCGTTCGGTCCTAGAGTGCTATCTTTCGCCTCGCAACAAAAGCGAACCAAGAATGACCGAACTCTCCGCCGTGATCGTGGACGACGAACAACACTGTAGAGATGCCCTTAGCGGTATCCTCGAACGGAAGCATAAGAACATCAAGTTATTGGGTATGGCCACCAATGTGCCGGATGGTGTTGCCTTACTCGGCAAGGTTAAACCCAAGATCCTATTCCTGGATATTGAAATGGGCAATCAGACCGGGTTCGATCTGCTCCAAACGATAGGTCCTGACAGGCCACATGTGATCTTTACGACTGCCTGATGAGGGCTTTGCGGTTAAGGCCATTCGCTTCAGCGCCTTGGACTATCTTCTGAAACCTGTGATCCGGACGAGCTGGAGAGTGCTATCGCAAAAGTGCTTCAAGCAGAACGCACACCACAGACGCCTGGATCAATTCATGGCGTTAATGAAGAACTTAACGCAACCCAAGAGCGCGGAAAGACGAATTGCATTGCCGGTCGCGGAGGGTTTGGAAATGGTGGATGTGGACAACATTACCTACTGCGAAAGTGATAGCAATTACACTGTGGTCCATCAAACAGATAAAAAACGCTTGGTGATCAGCCGAACGCTGAAGGAGTTCGAGGACATCTTGGACCCTGAGCGTTTTATTCGCGTACACCATTCATACTTGATCAACGTAAAACACATCACCAAATACATTCGCGGAGAAGGTGGCGAAGTGATCATGAGCGATGGTACGAACGTGGCTGTAAGCCGAAGGAAGAAGCAGGAGCTGATGGATAGTTTGGCTCGGTTGTAAGGATATTGGTCCAAAATGGGTCGTGGCACCGAACCAATACCGACCTTCGCGCCCCATGAACGTGCTTTCTGTAGAACGCCTTGCCAAACGGTACGGGCCACGCCAATTATTCGAGAATATTTCCTTCGGTCTGGAGCGTGGTCAGAAAACCGCGATCGTTGCTCGGAATGGTACCGGAAAAAGCACCCTGCTTAAATGCATTGCCGGACTGGAAAAGCCGGATAGTGGCATCATTACCTTCAACAAGGGCCTGACCACCGGTTATTTGGACCAGAGCGTGGAGATGAATTCCACCCATTCCTTGTTGGATGAAATGTTGGACCAGAACGACCCTGTGACCAACGCCGTGAGAGCCTATGAACACGCTGTAGCCAAGGGTGCTGATGCAGATACTATGCAAAAGGCCATTGAGCTCATGGAGGAGAATAAAGCATGGGATCATGAAGCCCGTGTAAATGTCCTGCTGCACCGCTTCGGACTGCGTGATATGGAGCAACCTGTCAATACATTAAGTGGTGGCCAGCAGAAGCGCCTTGCCATGGCAAAGGTCTTGATCCATGCCCCGGATGTCTTGATCCTCGACGAGCCGACCAACCACCTAGATGTGGATATGATCGAGCAATTGGAGGATGAACTGAATGCACCCAACATGACCGTATTGTTGGTGACGCACGATCGCTATTTTCTGGACAACGTGTGCGACGAGATCATTGAAATGGAGTTCGGTGATTTCACACGCTTCAAAGGCAACTACAGTTACTACGTGGAGAAGAAAGCGCTGCTGGATGATGTGCGGGATGCCACTCAGCACCATTTGCGCGGCCTCATGAAGAGCGAGCTGGAATGGGTCCGCAAAATGCCTAGAGCACGTGGCACGAAAAGCAAGAGCCGCTTGGATGCATTCGATAAGATCAAAGCGGATGCCACCAAAAAATTCGATCGCGAACAAGTGAAGATCGATGTGAAAACAGAGCGATTGGGCGGCAAGGTCATCGAAGCACGTAACCTCACCATGGGATTCGGGGATCGCAATGATCCTGAGACCTACAAACCGATCGTGGAGCACTTCAACTATTCCTTGAAGCGCGGTGACCGCATTGGTATTGTTGGACCTAATGGCATTGGTAAGAGTACGTTCATCGACCTGCTCACGAAACAACAGGAACCCGACATGGGTAAAGTGACCATCGGCGACACGGTGGTTCTGGGCACATTCGGCCAGCAGGGATTAAAACTTACGGAGGACAAACGCATCATTGAAGTGGTGCGCGAGATCGCCGAACTTATTCCGTTGAACAAAGGCAAAACACTGACCGCAAGTGGTTTGTTGGAACGCTTCCTGTTCGATAAGGACAAACAATTCCAATACGTAAGCACGCTGAGCGGTGGTGAGAAGCGCCGACTGTATCTGTGTACAGTGCTTATGAAGAACCCGAACGTTCTGATCCTGGACGAACCTACGAATGATCTTGATATTCCTACGCTCAATGCGTTGGAGGATTTTCTCGTGGACCTGGATATTTGTTTGCTGATCGTTAGCCATGATCGTTTTTTCATGGACAAACTGTGTACGAAATTGCTTGTCTTCAAGGGTGCAGGCGAGATCAAGGAATGGATCGGATCCTTTACCGAATTACGCGAACGCGAAAAGGATGAACTGGCTTTGGCATCGATCAAAAAGACTGCTCCGCCAATGATCGTCGTAGAGAAGAGCAAGGACCGCAAGCCAGAGAACAAACTCACTTTTGCCGAACGCTTGGAGTTGAAGAAGATCGATAAGGAAATGCCCAAGCTCGAGGTGAAAAAAACTGAGCTGCTTGGAAAAATGGTCGCCGATAGTGCGGATCATCATGCCATCATGGAACACTCGGTCGCATTGGAAAAGATCACTTCCGAGCTGGAACGCATAACCGACCGCTGGTTGGTATTGAGCGAGAAGGAAGAGTAATTCCAGTTCCCGCGAGGATCAGCATCAGAATTTCGCACACGGAACGATCCGACGCTTCGATGCTGACCGACGCTTATAACGGCTGGCGACCTCGTATCCTAGGGTCAGTTCATGCGCACCGCCACTTCCTCCTCCCAATTTGGAAATGGTTAGATCATAACTATATCCTATGCGAAGATCATTCACGATGAACCCTACGAGTACAGCAACAGCATCGTTATTGCCATATCCTGGCGCATACGACTTGAACACCGGGATCCCGCGATACCATAGCCCAACGTAAAAAGGATTACGTTCGAAATAGGCACCTATGTCCAACTGATCGTACTTACCCTGCGATTTGAAATTGAACGCGAAGACCACGCTTTGCGGATGTTCCATGATCACCGGAGTGTGCATCGTCATAAGATAACCGCCATGCAAACTGAATTTTCGCGGAACAACTGAGGTGTTCTCCAACAGTGACTGGTTCGGCTTATTGAGGTGATGGATCGAGAAGCCTAGCCATAATTTCGGTGTAAAGAACAAGGCACCTGCCCCGGCATCCATGTACCCGATGCTGGTACGCGGCCGTTCCGTATTGATACCTGTTTCACCTCCACGCGCAAGCTGGTCCCCAAAGACCAGATCCGAATAATCGACGGAATGGTTCACCCAGCCAAGTTGAAGTGCCGGACGAATGAAAACCTTTCGTTTCAATTCGATCTCATAGGCGAACTGACCTGCAACGCACGAGTAACGAAGTCCTCCAGATCCAGCTTTGTCGTGGGTCACCAACAATCCCACACCGCTATGGATCTCTTTCAAGTAATGATCCATCGCAAAATTTGCGGTTACGAAAGCTCCGGGAATTGCTGGCCATTGATCACGAACAGCCAACCCGAATCGGGTCTGTAGTCCAGTGCCTGCGAAGCCCGGCCCCATATAGGTCGGCGAAGCATAGAACTGCGTGAACTGTGCATCCTGTGCAACTACTTGGAATGTTGCTATCGCGATGAACGATGCAAACAATACATTGCGGTACGTGTACATGAGCAACTTCAAAAAGTCCGCTTGTGGGCGGACTCTTTGAAGTGTACTTCCATATGCCGGTACGCTGTTAGTCATTCTTACTAATACCAGCGCTTGCACCACCTGGCATCATAAGTATGTCAAATGGCATTTCGCGTGTATCGCTGATCACGGCTTTCGCATGTATCTCACTGGCGTAGGTAGCATAACCACTGGCTTCTACTGCTATCTTGTACCGATGACCAGGTTCCAATACCATCAGGTACCTACCGGTCGTCTGGTTACTATTGTATACACCCAGTATCTCTTCTCCTGTCATATCGGTCAAAATGATCCGTGCCCTCAACGGATCGTCACTTGCATCGGCTACAACACCGCGAACAACCACGTAGTTCAGCTGTGACCCTGGGAACACCACTTGATAGATGTCCTGCATACCCATACCACCAGGACGCTCGGAAGAGAAATACCCCGTGTATCCATCTTCACTCAAACAGAAATAAATATCGTCGTTCACTGTATTCAGTGGGTAACCCATGTTCTCCGCAGTACCCCATCCGTTCATATCAGGATCCAACAATACCGACTTGAAAATGTCATAACCTCCCATGGTGTTATGCCCATTGCTGCTAAAGAACAACGTGGTTCCATCGCTATGAATGAAAGGTGCGTCCTCATCATATTCCGTATTGATCGTAGGACCTAGGTTCAACGGCATGCTCCATTCGTTGTTCGGTAATCGCCGGATGCGGTAGATATCACGCCCACCATGGCCACCTTCGCGATCACTGGTAAAATAGATCTCATCACCGCCAGGTGCAATGCTCGCGCTTGGCTCATGTGCAGTGGAGTTGATCTTATCGGTCATCAACTCGGGTAACTGCCATTCGCGACTATGCATGCGTGCTTCATAAAGATCACCGCTGACCAGATTCTTCTGCGTGCGGTAGATGATCATCGAGCTACCGTCCGGACTCAGACCCACGGTTGCATCATGGACCATTGAATTCAGGCTCGGTCCAGCATTGACCGCGTTGGTCCAGATCTCATCGATCCGTTTTGCTGAATAGATATCCTCGAACCACTGACCACTTGGGTCTTTGAGTCCACCGGTCGTACCTGAGCGACGTGAAGTGAAAAACATCGTGTTGCCATCTGCCGTTACAAGAGGACAATAATCATGAGCTTCGGAATTGACCATTGAACCCATATTGCGGATCTCCAGCTCTAACGGTTGTCTTACCATTTCCTTGGCTTTTGTGACCATCGCTAGTTGACGTTCGACCTCGACATCATTCCGCTCCCGCATTTTCAAGCTTTTGTAACTGGTGAAAAGATCAAGTGCTTGATCGAATCGTTGCTGACGATGGCGCGCCATACCCAATTCGTAAATAGCTTCAATATGTCCATGACGTGCCGCATGCTCGAACATTGCCGCCGCCTTGTCTTTCTGTCCCGGCATATGTATCATGCACATCCCCATTTCATAATAGACGGGGGAGAATGTGGTATCGACCGGCAACAATCGCTTGTAAAGCTTGGCGGCTTCCTCCAGATCATCATGATCCAAAGCATCTTTGGCCTGATCCAACATTTCGTTATGGATCCGCTTGTAATTGTTCTGCGCCGACAAAGCGGTTGCTACACAGATCGTGATCGTGGTGAGTAAAATCTTCATGATTTCAACGGAGTAATGTGAGGTCACCTTTTTGAACGGTCTCGCGACCGTCACTGAATTTGGCAAATGCTTTCCAGACGTAGACATCCTGTTTCGCAGGTTCTCCACGGTAATAACCATCCCAACCGATCATGATGTCGGTGGTAGCGAATATCAACTCGCCCCATCGGTCATAGATCTTCAGGTCAAACTGTTCCACTCCGCTATGCAACGGAAAGAAAAAGTGGTTCTCGAAACTGCGTGGATCATATTCACCATTCGTAGGTCCATCCAGCGCAGGTGTGAACGCATTCGGGAATTGTAGATCACCAGCAGCTTCGCCGGTAACAGCACCGATCACCGTGAAGGTATCGGGACAATTCCACTGATTATTTGCGATCATTACCACGTCATACGTACCTGGGTCCAAATAGTTGTGCTCGGGGTTCATATCCGTGGATATAACGCCATCGCCGAACTGCCATGAATAATCAGTTGCGTTACTGGAAAGATTGTAGAAATACACGGTCTCCGACGGTACTACTACCTCTTCAGGTTGTGATACGAAAAATGCAGTAGCTTTAGGATGTACTATCACCGAATCGACCTTTGTTGCTAAGCTTGTCATTCCCCCTTGTCCGTATGCGGTCAATGTCACCGTGTACGTTCCAGGAACGTTGAATGTATAGATGGGATCATCCGCAGAACTGGTGCTTCCATCACCAAATTGCCACAGATAGGTCAACCCTTGCCAAGATGTATTCGTGAAATCCACCGTCAACGGAACACAACCTTCTCCTGAACCGATGAAATTAGCTGTTGGTAATGGAGGTAGGATCACGACCTCCTGTATTGCGGTGTCGGAGCAGATCGCGCTACTTACGATAAGTGAAACTTGATATGTACCCCACGTGCTATATGTGTGCGCCGTGATCGTTTGCGTATTAAAGGTCGTTCCATCGTCTAGGTTCCATAAGTATGTCCAGGCACCCGCAGCACTGTTGTTCGCAAAATTCACGGTTGCATTCGGAAATTGCTGTGTGAACGGGGTTGCTTGCAAAGCTGCATTCGGTACAGGATGTACCTGAATTGTAACTGACGATGTCGCTGTACAACCATATGCTGAAGTGGTTGTTAGCGTGATGACCCGGGTCTGGATGGAGTTCGTTGAATTCACATAGGTGTGTATAGGGTTCTGCTCAGCGAGTATTACGCCATCGCCCATGGTCCATA
Organism: Flavobacteriales bacterium; assembly: GCA_016704485.1. Lineage (NCBI taxonomy): Bacteria > Pseudomonadati > Bacteroidota > Flavobacteriia > Flavobacteriales > Flavobacteriales bacterium. The sequence continues at coordinate 16,656 of JADJAA010000001.1, forward strand.
GATAGTTTACCGCACCTACACTGGAATTGATGATATTGGAAATGAATGGCGAACAAACAACCGTATCTATACTAAAGACCGCTGTTATTGGCGGGAAGACTTCGATCTGACTTGTTGCGGTATCCGAACAACCGTGGATGGTAGAAGCGATCAGAACAGGATCATATAAAACAGGATCCGAAGAGGTATTGCTGTAAGTATGGGAAACATTACCTGGTCCACCGTTCACTGTTTGGCCATCTCCAAGATCCCATGCAAGGTTCGTTGCACCAATGCTCAGATCCTCCAGATCGACCAATAATGGCTGACAACCGGCCTGTGAGCTTGGAACGAATTGCGCTATTGGCTGCGGATGAACGAACATCTGTGCATAGGCTGTGTCCGTGCAACCAAATGAATTCGTCGCGATCAATGAAGCATTGAACACAACATCGTTCAAGCCTTGATTAGCATAGATATGGGAGGGCGAGCTTAACGTATCGGTCTGTCCATCACCAAAGTCCCATGTGTAAGCGCTGGCACCCGAACTCACGTTGGCAAATGCAGCATTCAATGGGGCACACCCTGAAGTATCGGTTACAAATCCAGATGTAACCAAAGGATAAACTTGGATCGTTTCTGATACGGTACTGGTGCAACCATGATCTGTGGAAACGGTTAACGAGACATTGAAATTCGTTGCCCAAGGACCGGAATAGTTGGTCCATGAATGTGCATGAACAGCATCTGTCGTATCAGAGGACATACCATCACCATATGTCCAATGGAATTCATTTGCTCCGGTGCTTTGGTTGGTCATTTGGGCAGTGAATGGATGACAGCCAGCCACGGTATCCAACGAGAATTGTGCTGTAGGATCAGGATATACCGTGACGATGGAAGATGTCGTATCCATACAACCGAATGCATTTGCTCCGATCAACGTTACCGGTAACTGAAGATCATTGGTACTATTATTCACATAGATATGTGTTGGCGATGGCCCTGTTCCCGTTGTACCATCACCATAATCCCATTCATAGCTGACCGCACCGACCACTGAAGGGAACGTTACAGACAAAGGGCTACAACCGCTATCCGGCAATGCTGTGAAATTGAATTCGGGTGTAGGATATACCAAGATCTGTTGACTAACGGTATCTGCACAGCCCGAGCTTGAATTTGCGATCAACGTGATCGTGTGTATGTCCAAGAAATAAGATATATTCACATATTGATGTGATGGAGAAACCAAAGTCGAAGTCGTACCATCGCCGAAATTCCATTCATACGAATTCGCTGCGGTACTTTGATTCGTGAAATCCACATCGAATGGCGCGCAACCCGGCATTGCATTATGCGAGAATTGAGCATGAACCGGCGGACTTACCGTGATCAATGTCGTTGTAGTATCCGAACAACCTGTTCCTGTACCAACGATCAATTGAACGGTATATATGCTATCCTGTGTTCCTGTGTTGATGTACGTATGACTTGCAGACCAGCTGGTGCTGGTGCCACCGTCACCGAAGGTCCAGTCTGCTGTAGTACCACCGATACTGTTGTTCGTTAGATCAACCAACATAGGAGAACAGCCGATCTGTGCACTGGGTGTCACATCAGCAATTGGTTTGGCCTCCACAGTAACGCTAAGAGCACCACTACTTGCACAATACGGAGTGGTTACGTCAAGCGTCACTGAATAGGTGCCTGATCCTGTGTAAAGATGATAAGGGGACTCATCGGAACTTGTGGTTCCATCGCCCAGATCCCAACTCCAGGTCGTTATTTCATTCCCCACCTCGAATGTTGAAAGGTCAATAAAACTTGCAGTCTCCCCTTCGCATACATTCTGTGCTCCGATCTGCACCACGGGCGGTTCGAATACATTCACGATCCGTGTTGTAACATCAGAGCATTGCAGCGCATTCGTAGCTGTTAATGAGATCGTATACTCACCGGGTGTATTATAGGTGTGCGGCGCTGGGGTCAACAACGAGCTCGTTGAACCATCACCAAAATCCCACAAATACTGTAATGCACCGGCAGTGGTATTGGTGCAGTTAACGGTCAGGGTATTGCAAGCAGCGCTAATGTCCAAGGTGAATGCTGCCGTTGGGCTAGGTAGTACCACAATATCCACATACGCGGTATCTGCACAGCCGGCGGCACTTTGCACGCTGGCCGTATATCCTACTGTATACGTACCTACAGTATTGAACGTATGGCTTTGATCGCCTGCTGCTGTCCAATTGAATCCCGCACCATTGTCGAAGTCCCACTCAAAGTAATTCGCACCACCGTTCGTGGTCTGGTTGAATGTAACGGTCTCACCGGCGCATACTGTATCAGGTGAAACAGAAAGTGTTACTGAAGGTGGTGGAATAATATTGATCGTTATGCGAGCCGTGTCAATACCACAGACATTGCTGTCCAACATCACCACATCATATGAACCTATTGCAGGATACGCAATGGTGTGCGGGAATGAAACCGGCCAAGGCGTCCAGTTCAGGATAGAGTCCTGTCCCGTTCCCCAATAATCACCGAAATTCCAATACTCATACCGCTGATAGATATTACCCTGATTGATGCAATTACGCAACGAGTTATTCAAGAAAGTAACTTCATTATCCGGCCAACAGAGCAGCGTAGCGGATGGGGTGATCACCGCCGTGTCGAGATCCCAGATCCGGATCGGATTGAACGTTGCAACGCTCACACCACCCTGCAACGTGTTGCATTCATTCGCTGCTGTCAATCGAACTGTGGTCTCACAACTGACCGTACCTGGCATGTACATGTGTGAGATGGTCTGACCAAAATTCGTGTGATCCATGGTCTGTATTGGACTTCCATCTCCAAAGTCCCATTCGAATACAGTGTTGGGCGATACGTTCGTGCTGCTATTCGTGAATTGTACGGCCTGCGGGGCGCACACTTGCGTAAGGCCACCAACAGGGATCTGAATGGACGCACTGGAGCTTTCCTCCATGATCAACGTACCGATGACCTGGCAGCCGGTGGCCAACTCAGTGAACGTGATAGTGTACTCAGCTACCGATACAGGATACAGATGCGTTACTGTCTGGGGCGGCGCAAGTGATGCCCCGATCTGTAACGGGCCGCCAGCACCCCAATCAATACTGTAATCGGCAACTGCATTCGGCGTAGCCAGTACCAACGTATAATTCGCACCGGAACAACTGTACCAGGTGGGAGTACCTGAAGGCACACCATCATAGTCATAAAGCTGCGGACATTGGCCAATTACGGACAATGACAACACGGTTGAGGTAAGGAATATGACGTTCCGGATTTTAAGCACGGGTCAGTTGATAGTACGCCGTTGTACGCACGCTTGCCTGGAAAGGATACAATTATCAGGATAGACCTGACCTGCCTAGTTCTTACCAGACCCGTCGATCGCTTACGATAACCTGCTCACCACTATTCACGTATAGAGGTGACCGCACAGCATCAATTGCGAACCGATGACCATCCAAATAATCAAGTAAGACCAATGGAACATTACGACCTATGTGTGATCGGCGCAGGCCCTGCAGGGTATGCTGCCGCAATGCGTGCATTGGACTTCGGAAAGAATGTACTGCTCGTAGAACGGGATCGCGTAGGTGGAACCGGAATCTATAATGGAGCGCTCTCCTCCAAGACCCTATGGGAAGTATCGCAGCGCGTATCGAGCACGAACGAACTTATGCGAGGACGGGATAGGGAGCCCTTCCGACTTACTTGGGGGGAGATCCACAAGTCCATGCAAGAGGCCATCTTCGATCGAAAATACCTTTATGCGTGCCACATCCAGCTTCTAATGACCCAAGGCTATAAGCACGGAGCCGGGAAACTAAAACACGAACGAGGAGTTGCCAGTATTCTCGGTCCGAACATGATCTCCATTGAAAATGGATCCGGTTCAATACACGTTCGAGCGGACAATGTTGTCATTGCTACCGGAAGCAGACCTAGGTCCCTTCCAGGTATCGACGTGGACGAAGTGCGGATCATGACCAGCGATGGTATTTTCAACATTACAGCTTTGCCTAAGAGCATTGTGATCATTGGAGCTGGTGTGATCGGTTGTGAATTCGCTACGATCTTCTCCAATCTCGGGAGTACCAAAGTGCATCTGGTGGATCGTGCCGAACGGATCTTGCCTTTCGAGGACAGTGACGTTTCCGACCTTATCGCTAAGAATCTCCAAAAACGCGGCGTCGTAATTCACCGTTCAGCTAAGTTGGACCACATTGGTGTTGTTGATGACCAAGTAGAATATTCCCTATCCTATCCGGATGGTCGATCGGAGACGATACGCGTGGAAAAGGCGTTGGTCTCCGTGGGTCGCACACCGAATATCCGTGACCTAGGTCTGGAAAATGCCGGCGTTGAGTTCAACCCGGAAACAAAATGTCCTGTGATCAATGATACCGCAACATCAAAACCTTGGATCCATATCGTAGGCGATGCATCATCCAAGAACATGTTGGTGAATCTCGGCGAAATGGAGGGTCGACATGCAATTGAACGCATCTGGTGTGGACGTACTGAACCGCTTTCCTATGATAATGCAAGTACGATCATGTTCCTGGACCCGGAAGTTGCGGGCGTTGGTTTGAACGAACGCGAATGCCAGCAACGTGGCATTTCATATCGCGTTGCGCGGATCGACTATTCATGTCTTGCCCGTGCGATCGCCATGCGCCGTACCAAAGGATTCTTCAAAGTGATCGTCACGAACGATGATCAGATGCGCGTACTCGGTATGCGCGCCGTTGGCGAACATGCTTCCAGTGCCATAGAAGCTGTAGCCCTAATGATCAAACTCTCCATTCCGATCAATGAACTGGCCGAATTGATCCATCCGCACCCAAGTATTACGGAAGGTGTTCAGGAATGTGCTCGCATGCTTTTAGGCAAGAGCGTATTCAATCCAAGCGTATTCGATGATCGCATGCGATGCTACACGTGGACACCAGCGTTGAAAGACCTGGTCGCTGCTTGACCAACGTCAACGGGCTGAGAGAAAGGGTGCGATGGACACACCTTTGGGATCCATTTGTTCTATTCACTGAGGCTGTGGGATACCCGGGTCCGAGAACGCGGGGTTGTTAACGTAATCCAAATCCGTTAGAGAGTTCAAGAAAGCCAGCAATTCAGCTTTCTTCTGTGGGGTCAAAGACAGCCCACCCGTTGTGTACTTCATGTTCGGATCAATGGTCGTGGACGCATGACCACCCGAATTGTAATGTTCTATTACCTCCTCCAATGTCTGGAAACGACCATCATGCATGTAAGGTGCGGTCAATGCCACATTCCGTAGGCTGGGTGTTTTGAATTTGCCCATATCCTGAGGCAGTCCTGTAATTCCGCCAAGACCGAGATCGGTAAATACGGCGTCCAAACCATTGTTCCTTATCACTCCATCAGTGAATAAACTTCCGCCGTGCGGATGGCAGTGAAAACAATCAGCACCACCCTGTCCTGCAGGTACATCAGGCGGAAATCCACCCTCCAGTTGTGTCAGCTGAATGCCGTTCTGCTCTTCAGGAGTTAGTGCTATCTCGAAACGAAGTGCTTGGTCGAATCTGGAATTCCCACTGATCAGCGTGCGTAAGAATTGAGCAATTGCCTTTGCCGCTCTTAGTGAATCAATATCCGTTCCCCCGAATGCAGATTCGAACAACTGACGGTATGCTTCATCCGCCTGCAACTTGGCGACCGCATTCGGCCATGTCTCGTGCATTTCGATCGGGTTCATTACGGGTTGCAATATCTGCTGCTCCAAGGTGGCAGAACGCCCATCCCAAAAGAAATTCGTACCCCACCCTAAATTCATCAAAGCCATGCTATTTCGATCACCCTCCAGACCATCTATCCCTGTACTGAACTGATTGGGAGCATCACTGAATGCCGAAGCTGGTGAATGACAAGTGGAACAACTCTGCGTATTGTCTCCACTCAAGCGTTCTTCGTAGAATAAAAAACGACCCAATGCAATACCCTCAACGGTCATGGGGTTATCCGAAGGAATGGGCATCTGTGGAAAACCTTGCGGAATTGCCAATGCATAGGGAGTCCCAACTGGCTGTGGTGCCGGCGTATCGGGCTCCAATGGTTGCTCCGGTTTGCATGAACCCAATAGGGCAACACCCAATGTGATCGAAAAAAACGTTTGTGCAATACCCATGTTCATGGTACTTGGTCAAGGGAACGATCGTCCGTGAGCGCATTCAGGAATGCGATAAGATCCGTTCGTTCCTGTGGTGATAATACAAAGGTCGTTAAAATCGGGCTTTTGTTCGGGTGTGCTTGTCCCCCACTCTCGAAATGGTCGATCACTTCATCCAACGTCGTCATGGCACCATCATGCATATATGGCCCTGTCAATGCAATGTTCCGCAGTGTCGGTACTTTGAACTTTCCGTTGTCCAAAGGTTGAAATGTGATCCTTTCACGACCTGGATCCGCGTATTCCAAGTATTGACCGATGTTCTGGAATGAATGATCCGAGAGATCAAAGCCGTTGTGACATCCAGTACAATTCAATTCAACGCTGGAGAACAAGGCCCAACCGTTCTGTTCTGAGCTCGACAATGCCGTCAATTCCCCTTGATACATGAACCGATCGAAACGTGACCAACCACTGATCAACGTGCGTTCATAATTCGCAATGGCCCGTGTAACGACATACGCATCAATAGGCCTTCCATACGCTTTGATGCTCAACGATGCATAGGGTTCAACGTCGCGCAAGGCCACTGCCGCATTCTGGATATGATGGTCCATTTCCACCGGATCCTGAATGGGTGCAATTACTTGTTGCTCCAGCGTTGGTACTCCTCCATCACGAAAGAAATAGGGGTGATACGCAACATTTCCGAGCGTAGGCGCATTCCGCATACCCAATTGGCCATCAATTCCCATACTCAACGCCATTGTATCGCTAAAAGCGTGCGTGGTTGAATGACATGAATTACAACTAACAGTACCGTCACGGGACAAGCGTGGTTCGAAGAACAAGGCCTTACCCAATTGTACAGAGGATATCGTTAACGGATTCCCTTCAGCAATTGGCGGGAACGGGAGGCCGCTAGGTAATTCCAGAGGAAACGGTACTTCGCCGTTACTTTCCGCAATGGTGTCCGGGGCTTTCCGACATGCCGTAACAAGCAATAGTCCTAGCGCAATATGTAGAACACTCTTCAATCCAATGTTATGCTGGAGACCATGTTCCGTGTCAATTTCAACGCCAATGGCAAATTATTACCATGTGAAGCATTCTCCGTGGCCAGGTCCACTGTTTCGGTTGAGGAGTAAAAGAACCGATCCACAGCGACACGGATCGTGATCTCGGTAGTTCCGTTCTCCATTATTGTAATTGGCGTGGAGGGGATCAAGTTCAAGTAAGCATAGCAGGTATCCAATCCGGTGTGGATCGAATATGAACTCGTTAACGGATCCATGCTCAGCGGATCAGGATCATAACGACCCTCGAACATGACGAACCGATAGCCAGAATTCCACGTCCAGTATGTAGCGCTATTAATACCCAATGGATGATCCACTGGATATACCGAGGGATCGGTATGGTTCAGATCTTCAGGAACGCCCAATCCAGCGTACAACGCGGTGTACGTGCCAACCGGAACTGACCATTCCGCTTGCTTTGGTCCATCCAAGTTGAACAACTCAATATCGGTTACTGGTACCGATCCATTAACGGAAGCCAATTCGATCTCACTGAAATACATCTTCAGGAGTTCAACAGTAGTGCGATAATTCGAGACGTTGGTATATTCCGAGAACAGCGCCAAAGGTGCACCTTCCCATTCAGGAACCACGTGTAATCGAAGCGTCCCACTCACAGTGTTCAACTCTGCAACAGGCTCGATCACGGGGTCGTGCCTACAACTACTCAGCATTGCAGCAACGATCACAACGGAGAATATCCACTTCATACTACTTTTAATTTCCATCTTACTATTCATAACGTTCTGCGGAGCAATTCGGTTGTCTGGTAACAAACCACATGTCCCATTCATACAAATTTAGGGCTTCAAGGGCCAAAAATGCGGTGACTTGTGTCACTATAGGGCAAAACTTAAGACGGGGTCTCTATGGACCTCGCTCGAAGTATCTTTCGCCAATCCATGTTCACAGTAATCCACAGTAGCGCAGGTGCAGGTAAAACGCATACATTGGTAAAGCATTATTTGACCCTTTGCTTGACAACAGAAGAATCAGCGGCTTACCGGAATGTGCTTGCGTTGACCTTTACGAATAAAGCAGCTGGGGAAATGAAAGAACGCGTTATCCTCTACTTGGATGAACTGGCGTCATTGAACGTAGAAGATGGGCGAATGATGGATGTGATGACGCACTTGACCACAAAGACGGGTCTTGATGAATCAGCGATCGCCGAACGTGCAACGCGTTGTCTCCAGCACATGCTACACCATTGGAGCGATGTAGCGATCAGTACCATCGATGCATTCACTCGGAAAGTTGTGCAGCCCTTTGCGCGTGATCTGCAATTGGATCATGACCTGCAGATGACAACGGAGCAGAGCTACTATTTGGACCGCGCCGTACATGAACTGATCTCCGAAGCAGGAGTTGATCCCGCAACCACGACGATCCTTTCCGAAGCTTGCCTACAGTTGCTTCATGAAGAGCGAAAATGGGACCCGTCGAAACCACTTTCAGAGCTTAGCCAAGAGCTTACCAAGGAGAATTCCATCAATCCATTGAAATTACTTGGCGATCTTCGGCCTGAGCAAGTAACTGCACTTGCAAGTCGATTGCGTGCTCAAGAGATCGTGTTCAGACAACAAGTGAGGGCATTGGGAAATGCCGCTATGAAGTTGATCAAAGAGAATGGTATCAATGTTGAAGACATGGCATACGGCAAAGGCGGTATCCATGGGTACTTTGACAAACTCGTAGCGTTCAGTGATGGCTGGGAAACACCGGGAGTGAACAAACTAAAGCCGATCGAAACCGGAAAATGGCATTCAGGAAAAGCAGATGCATCTGCGATAACAGCCTTGGATTCAATAAGCGATCCATTAACAAGAATCTTCAACGAGGCTGAAAATTTGCGCGAAACTGGCCTTAGGAACTACACCATTCAACGCGCGGTAGGGCGTGAGCTTATGCCCGCTTTTGCGTTGCATGCATTGGACGTGAAACTGGAGGCCATTAAGCGCGAGGACGGCGTAGCATTCTTCAGTGATCTCACACGAAAGGTTTCCGAAGTCGTTAAGGATGAACCTGTCCCGTTCATCTATGAGCGCATGGGCGAACGGTATTCCCATTTTTTGATCGATGAATTCCAGGATACGTCATTGTTGCAATGGCAAGCGTTATTACCACTTATCGATAATGCACTTTCCACGGGTGGCAGTGCGCTACTAGTGGGTGATGCCAAACAGGCGATCTATCGTTGGCGCAATGGTGAGGTACGCTTGTTCACGCAACTACCAAAGATATTCGGAAGAGGTGACCAACCTTTGGAAATTGAACGAGAAGACACACTTCAGCGATACTTCAACGAAGGTGAACGACTAGCATTCAATCGACGATCCGCTGGCTCCATCGTTGCATTCAACAACAACCTCTTTGCACCATTGAGTGTTCTGCTCGCGGAAGATCTACGATCGGTCTATGCACGACACGATCAGGAAACGAGCCGCGAAGAACCCGGGCTGGTCCAGATCAGAGTCCTTCCAAAGGATGTGAAAGGAGAAGAACGTTCGAAAGCATTTCTTGACTTCACATTGAAGTGCGTCCAAGAAGCGATCGATGACGGTTTCTCGCCCGGCGACATTGCCGTTCTCGTGCGTGGTAGATCGTTAGGAGGTCCCGTGGCGCATCACTTGGTCGCCAATGGACATGCTGTTGTTTCACCTGATGGATTAAAGCTTGGAGGAGATAATAGTGTGGAGCTATTGGTTGAACTGTTGCGCTTTTTGCATACCGGTGATGTAGCGGCGGCGACGCGAGCAATTCAATTCCAAGCGATACTCGCTGCACTTGAAGGTGTTCATTTCGCAACACCTGTAGTTGGGACAACTGCACTACCTAACCCTGTAAAAGACCTCCGAAAATGGTTATCGAGCCATGGCTCACCATCACTGAAAACAACACTATCCTCATTGGTTGCGCAGCTTGCACGAGCGAATGGAATTCTGCCAGCGGAAGATGCACCGGTGTTAGCGCTGATCGATGAAGTACAGGCATTCAGCACGCAACATGGTCAGGATATCGGTGGCTTTCTTGCCCATTGGGAACGTGCAGGAAAGGACCGCAGCATCGCCCCGCCCGCAAATGGAAATGCAGTGCAAGTACTTACGGTCCACAAATCCAAAGGGCTTCAATTCCCCGTGGTGATCGTACCCAACGCGAACATGACCACACGCGGCAATTTCGGTGAATGCTTCTGGGTGGATCCTGGGGATGCGGTGCCGGATACACCGATCGCCCTTGTACGCGAATCCGCCGCTTTGCGAACTGCCGAACTTCCGGAATTGCTCGAAGAAGAAACGCTGAGACAACTGGATGCGATCAATCTTCTGTACGTAGCATTTACAAGACCGGAACAACGGTTGTACTCCTTGGTTCCTGAGGGTAACGCCGATGGTACAACGAAGGAGTTGCTGAATTTCATTGCAGAACATGGTCAGGAACAGATCTTGGAGGATGGCATCCGTGAAAAGCCTTGGAAAACGCAAGCTGCGGCTCTACATCGAACATTGAGGGATGTTGCAGATCCTGCCCATACTGCTTCCTTGGTGATGCGCATGGAGGCTCCTGATATGTGGGAACCAACTGATCCGGACCCGTACCGTTCCTATGGAAATGCAATACACGAGCTATTGGCCCGGATCGCCACACCCGATGATCTTGAAATTGCATTTGAAGAAGCTTTGGCCATTGGATCCATTACCTACGAAGTAGCTCAAGAACTCAAGATCGAACTTTCAGAACTACTGTCTTCTACCGAACTTGACCCGTGGTTCAAAAAGGGCCTGACCGTTAGAAATGAAGCAACGATCATTGTCTCTAATGGAAGATCACAACGCCCGGACCGCGTGGTTTTTGATGGTGATCATGTGAGGATATTGGATATCAAGACAGGTCAACCTTCACCTGACCATCATGACCAAGTCCGCTCCTACATGGGATACTTGCGGGAGCTGGGCCATGCGAAGGTGGAAGGTGCTTTGCTCTACGTTCTGGATAGATCGCTACAACTCGTGGAATCATGAAGATCAATTGGAACATAAAACCGTTCGATGCTTTATCACTGACCGAGCTGCACGATATGTTGCGGTTACGAGAAGATGTTTTCGTGGTGGAACAGAAATGTATCTACAATGAGATCGATGGTCAAGACCCGATCGCCATCCACATTCTTGGACATAATGATAAAGCGGAACTCGTGGCTTGTTCACGGATACTTCCAGCTGGATCAGATGGATTTCCACATGTTGGAAGGATCGTGGTGCGCACTAATGAAAGAGGCTTGGGCTTCGCTTCCGAAATGATGAATATCGCTTTACGCGCATTACGCGACAATTTCGGTACCGACCGTTCCGCATTGGCCGCACAGACGTATTTGGAATCCTTCTATGAACGCTTCGGGTATGTTCGAAAAAGCGAAGATTATATGTGGGACGGGATCATGCATGTGAACATGATCCGTAAAGGCTGATCCGCGATCACTTCAACAACGTAACATGGCCCATGTACTCCTTGCTGTAGGAGCCATACTCCGCAATTCGCGCGATGTACGTGAATGTGCCGGTCATGAAACCTTCGCCGGACCACTCAGCACGTGGATCAGTGGTACGGAACTGCTCTTGACCCCAGCGATCATAAATGACCAATTCGTACAACCGTGCGCCACGCACCAGTGGAGCAAAGGTGTCATTCTTTCCATCACCGTTCGGAGTGAATGCCGTTGGAGCAAAGAATAAATGATCCGTAACGAATACCGTGCGTGAAGTAGTATCCACGCACCCGTATTCGGAAGTAACGGTCTGTAGGATCGTGCGCACTCCGGCCTCCTCAAAGAGATATTCAAATTCCGGATCAGAGATCATGTTGTCTTCGATCGAATAACTCCAATCCACCGCCCCACTTGCATAGTCCTCAACTTCAATTGCTGGATCAAAGAGCGAGACCGTATTCGGCAATGCACTGAACGCCGCGACAGGGTTAGGACGTACAACTATTTGCGCGGGTCGTACCATTGTACGTTCAGCAATACACCCACTGTCGGTCGCCACCGTAAGGCTTACGGTATATGTTCCTGCTTCGGGGTACTCGTACGTTGGTGATTCCTCCAACGAGGTTCCACCATCCCCGAAATCCCAGGAATAGGTTAACGCTGTCGGTGCCGTTGAGTTATTCATGAAATCGAATTGCTCACCAACACATGCTTCACGTTCACTATCAAAATCGGCAGTGGGATATGGGAATACGGAAACGGAATCCACATAACTCGCTTCGCAACCATTCTCTGTAACAGAAAGCAAAATGGGATAGCGGCCTAGGCCGGAATAGGAGGCTTGCACGACTGTACCAGTGGCTGTGCTCGGAGAAGCAGTGGCACCAAGGTCCCAACTCACAACAGCGGCAGATGTGAAATTACCCAAAGCCACTAATTCCAACTGCTCACCAGCGCATTGCACCTCAGGAGTGGCGAACGTCGGTTCCAACGGAAGGTGTGCTTCGAATACGGAGGTGCTCGTGTCCGCACAAGGCCATCCAGGATTCGCTACCAAGGTTATGGTGTAGGTACCCGGAGCAGCATATGTCCACGTAGGGTCCAGTTCATCGGAAACGTCCTGTGTTGTGGATGGATCACCGAAATTCCACTCCCAGAAACTTCCGTTCACACTAACGTTCTCGAAATCGAGTGCTAGCCCGCTACAGAAATCATCCTGTTCCTGAACGGCAGAGAAAATATCCATGTCGCAGAGCACCACTACGAACTTGAAATCGCGCCGCGTTTCGCTCAATATAACACCGTTCCGAAGTTCCTGAACCATGACACCGACCGCGAATTCACCTTGCACAGTTGGATGGATCGTTAGTTCACCGGTCGATGCATCGATGGCCAATGGCGGAGCACCATCAATAGGGAATGCTGCTGAATAACCGGTAGACCATGTTACCGTTTGGTATGGTGGTGGGAATGGTGCGGGTTGCGGGTCTATTGCATCGCCACCTTGATAAGGTGATACGAGTGAGTACACCAATACATCGCCATCCGGGTCCGACGCAGAATGGTCGAATACCATATCCTCACCAACACACAACGCTACGGGTGGGTAATCACTGAAATGTGCCGAGCTGTTGACCGCATTCGCAATGCCCGGAATATGCACGGTGGTCGTAATACCTTGTGCGTTCGGATCACTTAAATTCTGCACACTCGGACTGCGGCAGCAACGGGTATAGCTTACATCATAACCACCCGCAGCCGGTGGCAAATTGAATATGGCCACGTAGCGCGCTGTAGCGATGCACACGTTCGGAGGAACTGCCAAACAAGGGTTATTGAGCACTACTGGAATAATTTCCTCACCCGAGAAGTCCACGATCATTTCATCCACCCATCCACCGTTGGCATCGAATACGCCGATGGTCACTTGAGCATCGAAACCGGTCCCGTTCGTATTCGCCGGTCCGCAATCACGATACATGTCCAACGTTACCTGATAGGTATTGCCGCCCAGATGATCATAGAACATCTCACCACCAACGATATGTGTGGCATGTCCGATCAGAGCCAAAAGGCCGCTGAGGATCGTGAGAGTTATACGCCTAACCATGATCAACACTCTGTAGACAGTTTTGGTAAGCTCCTCGTTGCCCGAGATCGACAATTCGGGGGCTTGGAGGAGGAATAAATTTAGGTGTTGCCGAACGAAACTCCAATTCCTTTCCGCTCAAGACCTGGGAACTACCTTATCAAACTCAATGGCCCATGCCTTTTCAGATAATGGATCATATGTCCCCGTATCTTGTAACATGTCCTGTATCCGGACCATTTCCGGATAAGCTGTGGCTTTGACCGAATGCAACACCCGCCTATTCCCTATCAATTGGATCTCACTAAAGGCGGTTGCACTTTCTATCCTGTAGAATCGTATTCCACCTTGCATTTTGCGATAGACCGGGTAATCACCGCCTAACCCCTTCAACGCGCTATCTTCCGCCTCTTCCATGGAACCATTTCTTCATCGGCTTGCTACGAAACTGCTGGAACACCATGCGCACGAACTTGATACCATCGCCGTGGTGCTGCCCAGCCGACGTGCCGGTCTTTATCTGCGAAAGTACTTAGCAGAACTCGCCGGACGAACGATCTGGAGTCCCGAAATGTTGGACATGGGTTCGTTCATGGAACAGATCTCCGGTCTGCGCCAAGGACAGACCATGGAAATGCTCTTCTTGCTTTATGAAGCCCATAAAGCTGTAGATGGCGAGCGAGCCGCGCCCATAGCCGAGTTCATGCAATGGTCACCCATTACTCTGCGCGACTTCAGTGAGGTGGATGCCCATTTGCTGGACTTGGAACAGCTTTACCGCGACCTAAGAAGTTATGAGGAGATCGAGAGTTGGAGCTTACGACTAGGAGAACTCAGCAAAGGTCAGCAACGCCTGATCAACCAATGGCGTAATACCGGGCTTTTGCATCAGGAAATGGTGCGAAGGATGAATGCTGCAGGAATCGGCACAAGTGGCTCTATCGCTCGACACGCATCCGATCTGGCCAGAACTTCGAAATTGAAATTACCGTGGCGAATGGTCTGGTTCGCAGGGTTGAATGCGCTGGACCCGGCCTCCACAGCGGTTATGAAACTGCTGCGGACCGAAGGGAAAGCACGGTTCGCATGGGATGCAGATGTATTTTATTTGGACGATCATGATCAAGAAGCAGGGATCTATCTCCGGCGTTCCATTGATGCGCTGGGTCCTGGTGATATCCCTCCCGTGGATCTGATCCACACGCTACCCCGCCGGTTCCGATCCATTGCTGTACCGAGCAAAGTCGCACAAGCCAAATACGCAGCCCAGTACTTAAAAGAACTTCCGCTTGAAGAACGGACGAGCACTGCGGTGATCCTGGCTGATGAGGACCTCCTAATGCCCTTATTGGAGTCATTGTCTCCGGATATCGGGCCGATCAACATCACCATGGGTATGCCACTCGCTTCACTCCCAGTACATGGACTTACTGAAGCGTTCATCCAATTGCACACCAAGGCGACTGCGACCGGCCACGAACTTGATGCGTTGGAACGACTTCTGTTACACCCGTTCCTGCACCAAGGCGCAGCCACCAGCCAGACCATTGCCGAGCTACGGACATTGCAGCTCACACGACCGGACATGGATGTGATCCTGCAAATAGCCAGTGAGCAAGGGCTCTATGCACCGTTGGAATTAGGACAAGCAATTACACCACTGGAGACCCGAACAGCGATCGAATTTCCGGAACGTTTCAATGCCTTGCTAGCCTATGCGAAACAGATCCGATCCAATGACCAATTGGTTCAAGAGCAGTTGTTCCGAATGGCGAAATTGCAGCGTCGACTGCATCTGGCCTTGGCGCGTGCAAGTGCTTCCGATATCGACCTGAAGAGCTACGCTGAATTGCGGAAACGGCTGGTACGTGAGGAGCAATTGGCGTTCTTCGGAGAACCCTTACAAGGCATGCAGATCATGGGTTTCTTGGAAGCACGAGCCATCGATCATACGCACGTTCTTCTGCTCGGTGCGAACGATGGCACCCTACCGCGGAACACACCGCAGCAGAGTTGGATCCCATTTGAAGTTCGTCGAGCATACAAGCTGCAACTGGCTCGCGATTCCGAATCCATAACAGCGTATCATTTCCATCGACTTGCCCAACACGCAACCGACCTGCGATCTGTATACGACACTGACGAAAAACGCGCTGGTGGGCCATCACGTTATATCGCACAATGGAAACATGAGCTTGATAGGACCAGTGGCACGGTCTTCGAGCATGAGTCCATAAGTGCTCCTTTTCCAGCACGCCGGTCGCTACCGATCTCGGTTGCGAAGGATGACCTTGTTCTAGGACGTATTGGTGAGATCCTGAAAAAAGGCCTTTCTCCTTCCGCACTTGGAACTTGGCTCACTTGTCCACTCGACTTCTATTATAAATACGTTCTGAAGATCCGAACGGCTGAGGAGGTTGATGAAAAACTGGGAAGCGATGTGTTAGGTGATGCAGTGCATGGCGTTCTGGAAGATCTGTTCACGCCGTTCAAGGATATTGAATTGAATGCTGTTGAATTGCGAGAAATTGCTACTGGTGCGGAGCAAGCGCTGTACACAAAACTGTCCAAGAAATTCCCTGACTCAACCTTGGACCAAGGCTACTTCAAGCTGCGCATTGCAATGGCTGGCCAAGCCATGTCGAAGTATATTCATGCAGAAGCAGATCGCGTAACACATCAACCCAGCACCGTGCTGGATCTGGAGGTCGAAGTACAAGCTGCTTTACCGGATGGAACGGTATTGAAAGGGCGTTGCGACCGCATCGAACTGCGTGAGGGGATCCATCACATCCTCGACCTGAAAACAGGAAGCGTTCAGGCCAATGATCTGGTCTTGCGCACCCTGGAGCGTGATGCCTTAAATGCCGATCGCCGCTTTGCGTTGCAACTGATGATCTATGCGTGGTGCTATATGATGCAGAACCCGCTCGTACCGTTGGTGCGCACGGGTATTATTCCTTTGCAGCGCGCATCGCAAAGCGATGGGTTATTCTTGAAGGTCATGAATACGGAGGATATTACCCGAGATATGCTACCGAAGATAGGTTCACTATTAGGCAGTCTTGTGAACGAATTGCGGGACCCGACCATACCGTTCACCCATGATGCGAACGCGCTATATTGCGAATGCTGTGTTGTAGGGTAAGGAACGGGTTTCTATAACTTTTCTTCAACATCCAATTCAACGCAAAAGTGGATCTCCCATGATCAACTGAAGATAATTGCAAATTAGCTGAACACAAAAAAGGGGCCGGAGCCCCTTTTTCAATTCAATGCCGAAATTGTTCAGCGGATCACCACTTTGTGGGTGGTAGTGTCTTCGCCGCGCTTGATCTTCAAGTAATAGAGACCGCTGCTTGCAGAGGTCAGATCAACGTCCTTGCGGTATGGTCCGTTCAAGGCGCGCACCTCTTCGGACATTACGGTCTGGCCTAGGGTATTCACCAATTCAATAGTAACGTCCATGGCCTCGTTGTTGCTAAAACTGAACGTGAATTGTCCGTTGCTAGGATTCGGAAGAATGGTTACCCCATCTTCATCCGCAGTGGCCAACGACTTATAAATGATACCGGTCCTATTCGCTCCACCAAGTGCAACATAATAGCTGGCATTGTTGACTACTTCACCTGTCCATGAATCGTTGATCAATTCGAAATCAGCGTTTCCTGTAACAGGTATCTTAGCGATAACGTAATCCTCCCCTGCTACCCATTGTGCAGAAGCACTGCTCATTGGTGCCATGCCGAAACCTGCAAACACCTGGTAGTTCGTAGTACCCACTTGGTGCGTATCACCCGACTTTGCTGTTGGGATGTATTGGCTCGACGGTTGTTCTTGTGTAACATCACCCAAACTTGCGCCAGAATTACTATCCCATTTAATGGTATATACCAAGGAAGAGAAGATCCCGTTGAAATCTGATTGTGGGCGCACATGCACCTCTAACATAGTTCCGTTGTGATGTAGTCCGATGTCGACCGGACTTTGAGCAATTGCACTAGTGGCAATAAGTGCAGTTGCCAAGGAAAGACCGGTGATACGTAGGATAGAGTGCTTCATATGGAGCGTTTGATCGGGGTTTGTTTCTATCAGGATTGACGAAGGAACAACCAAAGGGTTGCTTCATTCGATCGGCGAAAGATAATACTATCGGCAACTTTAAGCAACCCCTTTCGACGAAACACCCTTAAATGCCGAACAGGGATCCTTGCGGACCCCTGCTCGACAAACCTGCAAGGAATTTGGAACCGCAGGATCGTAAGGAAGTAATGGTCCTGCGTTGAATAAGACGCATGGGCAGCATTAGGGTTGCCTCCTTAGAATACTTTTTATTGAGGTCACAAGAACTCCTCATTCACAGGCATTTATCCCTTCGTGAATTTATACCCCACACCGCGTATGCTATGAAAATGCTTCGGCGAACGCGGGTCCGGTTCAAAGTATTTCCGAAAGCCAACGATGAAATTATCAACCGTACGGGTGGTCGGAAATACGTTGTACCCCCAGACTTTTTGAAGGATCTCTTCCCTCGAAACAACCTCCCCTTCCCGTTCTGTTAGCAGGCGTAAGAGCATGATCTCACGGTGGCTCAAAGTACGTATCTCTCCATCAACTCCTTGTATCTCAAAACTGTTGAAATCCACGTGATTCACACCGAAATCAAAAGTACTGACAACGGGATGGGCCTGATTACCAGTGGACCGCTGGATCAAATTAGCAACACGAAGCAACAATTCCTCCAATTCGAATGGTTTTCCCAAATGATCGTCGCCAGTACGTAATCCTCGGATCCGGTCCGCCGGAGCGATCCGCGCAGTAAGGAACAGGACCGGTGTCGTATCACCCTCCAGCCTAATGGTCTCTACCACTGAATAGCCATCCAGACCGGGCAACATAACATCCATGATCACCAGGTCGAAATGTGCACCACGCATCCGCTCCAATCCTTCCGGGCCGGTGATCGCCGTAGTGACAGCATAACCCTCCAACTCGAAATTGAGCTTCAATGTAAGCCTAAGAGACTCTTCGTCCTCAACCAGCAAGATCCGTTTCTCTTCCATTTGTCCTTCGTTACAAAGTAACCCCGTTTACCTTTACGGCATGTCATTCACTCCTGAACTCGTTGCGAAAGCCAATGCCATGCGCAAGAACTCGTTGGTAGAACTTTTGGGGATGGAATTCATAGCGAGCCCACCTGGGACCTTTGCGGCCAGAATGCCTGTTGACGCCAGAACGCATCAACCAATGGGCCTCCTTCATGGCGGCGCTACTGCCGCGCTTGCAGAGACGGTAGGTAGCATGGGTTCTTCCCTTTTGATCAATATGAAAACCCATGGCGTGGTGGGCATTGAGGTGAATGCGAACCATCTGAAGGGCGTGCGGTCCGGATACGTAACTTGCACCGGAACACTTTTGCATAAAGGACGAACCACACACGTTTGGGATTTTAAAGTGACCAATGATGCGAATGAACTTGTGGCGGTTTGTCGGCTGGTGATCATGATCATTGCGTTGACCAAGAAAACGGAGAAATGAATAGCGGACTACAGGCAGCATTGGCAAATTATCTTGAACGTGGACTCACTTTCGCCTGTTTCCGCAGGCCGGGAAAACCGATCGAACTCTGGGTACAAAGAACCCCGGAACTGGACAGCGTGGACCGATCGCTTCTATATGAATTGAACGAGGTATTCCTATTGGCCCCATTCGAGCTGGACCCGACACGTATTCAATTCATTCGTGCGGATAAAGATCTTGTGATCGTGGACCCGCAGGCCGATTGTGACCTTTTCCCGGAATTTGAAGGCACTCGAACAACCGTAACGGAACCAGGAACGGATGTTGACCAAAGGAACTTCGAATATGCAGTGAGTAATGCGTTGGATGCCATAGACAAAGGACTGCTTGAAAAAGTCGTCATATCCCGGACCGTTACAACACCATTGGACGCTGAGTCCGTTCCTGCTCTTTTTTTAACGTCATTGGATCTTTATTCTCAGGCTTTCGTGGCCTTGGTCCACACCCCTGATCACGGAACATGGATAGGTGCTTCGCCTGAGCGATTCATGAGTGCTTTGGAAGATACCGTTCGCGTTGATGCCATGGCCGCTACGCGTAGAGCGGATGATGCGCCGAATGACCCGGACGAATGGAGCGTAAAAGAGCGGCATGAACAAGCCTTGGTCACTACAGGGATACTCGGCACTATGATCAACCTTGGTCTTCGGGAAACGCATACGTATGGTCCAGAGGTCATCGGTGCAGGCAATTTGGCCCATTTGCGCACAACCATACAAGCGGATCTGGGAGGGCGGTCTCTCGCGGACCTGGTCCTTGCATTACACCCAACAGCCGCAGTATGCGGTACACCTCGTAAAGCAGCACACGAGCACCTACTTTCAATTGAACAACACAAGCGTCAATTGTATAGTGGATTCTGGGGACCTTGGAGTGCTGATGGGGAGACGGAACTCTTTGTTAACCTGCGCTGTATGAAGATCAATAATGGATCGGCTACGCTATTTACTGGCGCTGGTATCGTGAAGAACAGTGACCCAAGGAACGAGTGGGAGGAAACCGCGAACAAAGCACAAACCTGGCTCAAGTTGCTGGAGGCGTTGCCGCGTCCGGTATCTTCGCACGCCGATGCCAACTAGTGACCATTACGCCGCCGCTGAGCTGGCAAGGCTTTGTGCCGAAAAAGGCGTCCGTTATGCAGTGATCAGTCCTGGTTCACGTAGCGCGCCTTTGGTGATCGCATTCAATTCGCGAAAGGAGATCGAATGCCTACAGGTGATCGATGAGCGCAGTGCCGCATTCTTTGCTCTAGGGATGGCCCAACAATTACATGCTCCCGTAGTTTTGATCTGTACTTCTGGAAGCGCTGTACTGAATTATGGACCAGCCATTGCCGAAGCATTCTATCAACGCATTCCACTTTTGGTGATCACCGCGGACCGTCCGGAAGAATGGGTGGACCAAGGTGAAGGACAGGCCATTCGGCAACAAGGCGTATTGGCTCTTCACATGAAGCGCAGCGTGCAACTGCCCCGCATACTTACGGATGAGCTGGCGCGTTGGAATTGTGGAAGGCTCATCAATGAAGCCTTCGACCATACCCTGATCCCGGTTCCGGGTCCTGTGCATGTGAATGTGCCGTTCGCCGAACCGCTGTATGGCACCGTGGATGAGATCGC
Source organism: Flavobacteriales bacterium (assembly GCA_016704485.1). Taxonomy (NCBI): domain Bacteria; kingdom Pseudomonadati; phylum Bacteroidota; class Flavobacteriia; order Flavobacteriales; species Flavobacteriales bacterium. The sequence goes on from JADJAA010000001.1 coordinate 37,675, forward strand.
GCAACCTGCTCGCGTTATCGCACAGATAATGACCGAGAGCTTCGTGCTGCCTGAGCATGCACGTTGGTTGATCAAGCAGATCGCTGCCAAGAAGAAGATCTTGATCCTCGCCGGCCAAGGTGTGTGGAGTGATGGTATGCGAAAGCAATTACAACAACTCGCTGCGCTGCCACAGATCTCCATTCATACCGAAGCGACATCGAACTTGGATGATGATGCATTCATTACCGGCATCGATCGTGTGATCGAAGGAGTTAATGACGAGAACTCGGAAACTCTGAAACCTGAGGTGCTCATCACCTTTGGTGGCGCTATCGTGAGCAAACGAATTAAAACCTTGCTCCGCCAATGGTCTCCGGAACTGCATTGGCATATCGATAACGGACAGCGCCATTTCGATACCTACCAGAGCTTGACCCACGATATCGCAGTTTCACCGGAAGTGTTCTTCGCACAGGTTTCGGATACGGTGCGTTCGATCATGGAGCATTTGAAGATGCCCGTGGATTACACTCCAGAGTGCTACGCCGCGCAGTGGAATGCACTTGATGAAGCCACTACGAAAGTGCACTACCGGATACTTGCCACAGCGCCTTTTTGCGACCTTACCGTTTTCCATGCGTTGATGGAACGGATCCCGAATGGCAGCGATGTACATCTTGCGAACAGCACACCGACCCGTTACGCTCAGCTGTTCGAACGCACCCACAACCATCGCTATTTCAGCAATCGTGGAACCAGCGGAATTGATGGTTGTACCAGCACGGCCGTTGGCGCTGCTTTTGCAACGAAGCATCCAACAACCTTGATCACAGGTGATGTTGCATTCTGCTATGACAGCAATGCGTTCTGGAATGCGAACCTAAGTCCGAGCCTTCGCGTGATCGTGATCGACAATGGAGGTGGAAATATATTCCGCTACATCGAGGGACCGGATCGCGATCCCGCACTTTTGCATTGGTTCGATAGTCCACATCAACGCAAGATCGAAGCGCTCGTAAAGTCATACGATCTACCCTATTATGCTGCGACGGACCATGCGTCGCTTATGACAGGATTGGACGCACTATACGCTGAACACACTAGACCAGGTGTGCTTCACGTGATCACCGATGCCGAACTATCGCCGAAGGTGTTGCGTGACTATTTTTTGAGATTGAGAGGAACTGAAGAGTTGAAGAAGTGAACGACACATCAGAATTAAGAGACGTAAAGGTTTATTAAGTGAACGTAACGAAAATGGCAGAACGCGAGTGGAAGACGATTAAAAAATATACCGATATCCGTTTCGAGTTCTTCGAGGGGATCGGAAAGATCACCATCAACCGACCAGAAGTGTACAATGCATTTCGTCCGGAGACCAATACCGAAATGATCGATGCGATGGAGATCGCGCGCGAGGATCCAGCGATCGGCGTCGTGGTATTCACCGGTGAGGGTGATAAAGCATTCTGCAGTGGTGGCGACCAGAACGTGAAGGGTCGCGGAGGCTACATCGGCACAGATGGTATTCCGCGATTGAATGTATTGGACCTGCACAAGAAGATCAGGGAGATACCAAAGCCGGTGATTGCCATGGTGAACGGTTTTGCAATTGGTGGTGGCCACGTTCTGCATGTCGTTTGCGACCTTACTATCGCCTCTGATAATGCCCGTTTTGGGCAGACCGGTCCGAAGGTTGGCAGCTTTGATGCAGGCTTCGGAAGTAGCTATCTGGCACGTCATGTTGGTCAGAAAAAAGCACGCGAGATCTGGTTCCTCTGCTTACAGTATTCAGCAAAAGAAGCGGAGGATATGGGCATGGTGAACAAGGTTGTTCCGCTTGCGGAATTGGAGGACACCACCGTTGAATGGTGCAGCATCATGATGCAACGGAGCCCGCTTGCTCTGCGCATGATCAAGCGCGGCTTGAACGCTGAACTCGATGGTCAACGTGGCCTGATGGAATTTGCAGGTGACGCAACGTTGATGTACTACCTGATGGACGAAGCACAAGAAGGACGCAACGCTTTTCTCGAGAAACGAACACCGGATTTCCAGAAATTCCAGAAGTTTCCTTGACGATAATAGAACGCTCTCCGGGTCGTGGCCCGGAGTGACATACGCGGAAAGACATGATTGTTATGATCTGAATAGCAGCAGGCAATTGGAGCAATCTGCTATAAATATCCGGAAGCCAAAGTGATCAGTGCAGAAACATGAACGCTTGGATCCATGCTTTTCGATTGCGCACTTTGCCTTTGGCGGTGAGCAGCATTGTTGTGGGGAGTGGTATCGCATTCCATGCGAGTAAAGTGATCAATGGCTACACGTTCAAACCATTCGTTCTTGTGCTGGCGTTGGTTACTGCTGTTCTATTGCAGGTCCTGAGCAACTTGGCCAATGACCTCGGCGATCACCAGCACGGTACGGATAATATTGATCGCGTTGGGCCGCAGCGTGCAGTACAGAGCGGTGCTATTTCGCCTACAGCCATGTTGCGAGCTCTCTGGATCTGTGGCATTTTGGCGTTCGTAAGTGGATTGGCATTGATCGTTTCCGCGTTCGGACTTTCGGCTTCCACCTTGACCTTTTTGATCCTGGGTATTGCAGCGATCGGTGCGGCAGTGCGCTACACGTTCGGCAGTAAACCTTACGGCTATGCTGGCCTTGGTGATGTTAGTGTGTTCCTGTTCTTTGGGATCATCGGTGTTCTTGGAACCGTTTATCTGCATGTACAAGCATTTAGTACGTTACTCCTATTACCAGCGATCGCTTTCGGTATGTTCAGTGTGGGCGTTCTCAATTTGAACAACATGCGCGATATTGAGAACGATGCTAATAGTGGTAAACGAACCATTGTCGTTCGCATGGGTTCTGCTTCAGCCAAGCGCTACCATACCGCGCTGATCATGATCGGAATTGCATGTTTGTTCGCGTTTACTGCACTGACCTATCACTCGCTGTTAGCATGGATCTATGTACCTGTTCTGCTTCTCTTTTTCGTTCATTTAAAGATCGTTGGTGCGAATAAGGAGCCTCGTGCCCTGGATCCACAATTGAAGGTCCTTGCTCTTGGCACCTTCTTTTTGGCACTGGCATTTTCGTTGGGCTTAGTCCTTGACCTATGATCAACGCACGGTGGATAGAACGCACGTTAGAGCCTGCCTTTCCGTTGGGTACATCCAAGGGTACGATCAACGCGCGAACTGTTTGGTATTTGATCGCGTGGCATACTGATCGCCCAGAAATAAAAGGCATTGGCGAGGCTGCACTATTTCCAGGGCACAGTTCAGAAAGCCCGGAACAGGTGCGTACGAAACTTGCCGAACTCTGCGCACGGACGAGTGATTGGGAGCATCGACTGATCACGGATCTTGTTCCCGTTCCGAGTGTTCGTTTCGCAGTGGAACAAGTTCTAAAAGATCTGAAAGTTGGTGATACGAAGCTCATGTTCCCTTCGACCTTCACCATTGGGCAAAGCGGCATACCGATCAATGGCCTGGTCTGGATGGGTGATAAGGACACCATGCGGAAACGCCTTCGCGAACAGATCGAAGGAGGCAACCGTTGCATTAAAATGAAGATCGGAGCTCTTGGGATCGATGACGAACTGGAACTTCTGAAGTCCGTTCGCAAAGAGTTCTCAGCGAGCGATATCGCTTTGCGTGTGGATGCCAATGGCGCTTTCAATGCGCGCAATGCGATAGAGATCTTGCAACAGTTGGCCGATCTGGAAATTGAGAGCATTGAGCAACCGATACCTCCGGGGCAGTACGAAGCCATGTCCGAACTCTGCTCTGCAACTCCCATTCCGATCGCGCTGGACGAAGACCTGATCGGCGTTAACCACCGGGATGCGAAGATCCAGTTATTGGAGTTGGTCAGGCCACAGCATATCGTGATAAAGCCGAGCCTCGTGGGTGGATGGGCAGCGGCCCAAGAATGGATCGATCTTGCTCAAGCGCGTAACATTGGTTGGTGGGTTACCTCGGCGTTGGAAAGTAGCATTGGACTGAATGCTATTGCACAGTGGGTAGCAACGTTGAATGTATCGGTACCACAGGGCTTGGGCACAGGAAAAGTGTATCAGAACAATGTTCCGTCGCCGTTGGAGACCGAAGGCGGCGCGCTGTGGTACAGGCCAGAAAAACAATGGGATCTTAGCCGCTTCGATTTCTAGTACCGAACTTCGCTGCTCATGGCATTCGTGTTCGATAGGCTGCTCTTGGATGGCGAACTGTTGGTAGGGAAAGACCTGATCAACTATGCGGAACTTATGGCCATGGACCCCAACTCAGGTAAATGGGCCGGGCCGATCAGCAACCTATTGATCGAGCTCGCAACATATAAAAGCAGAGCCCTTCAGGCACACACCAGCGGTACCACGGGGTCACCCTCACTGATCCAGATACCTCGTCGGGACTTGGTGGCAAGCGCAAAACTGACAGCCAGAACATTCGACCTTAAGGCAAGTGAACGCGTATTGCTGTGCCTTCCGGGCGAGTTCATCGCAGGAAAGATGATGATCGTGCGTGCGATGGTGCTCGGCTTGGACCTGCATGTGATCGATCCGCGAGGATCCATATTGGAAAAATTAGAAAAGAAAGATCGATTCAAATTCGCGGCAATGGTGCCGTTGCAATTGCATCGTGGCGTTCAGGAGGATCGGGAACGCATTGAACTGCAATTCGGGACCATCCTGCTCGGCGGCGGACCTGTAAGCAACGCGTTGATCGAGGATATTCGCGATCTAGGAACTGCCGTTCATCAGAGCTACGGAAGTACCGAGACAGTTACTCATGTCGCCATCAGGCCATTGAATTCCGCAGCGAACAAGAAAGGACCTGCTGGAATTTCTTCATACGCCGATATGCCGTTTCGTGCGATCGGCAACTGTTCGTTCGAGCGCGATCTCCGCGGTTGTCTCGTAGTGAACACACCGCATCTTTCAGTAAAACAACATGTGACCAATGACATCGTGGAGCTGATCGATGATGGAACGTTCCGATGGCTCGGCAGATGGGATAACGTGATCTTGAGCGGTGGCAAAAAGATCTTCCCGGAACAATTGGAAACACGCACAGCTGGTGTGATCCCCTATCCACATTACTTCACGTCAACTCCGGATGACCAAATGGGACAAGCCGTTTGCCTGGTACTTGAAGCCAACGAACCAGCGGACATTGTGCTTCCCGAGGTTATGGACAAGCTCATGCATGTATTGGATCCGCATGAATTGCCTCGACGTGTGCGCGCTCTACGTTCGTTTGCACGGACGGATAGCGGTAAGGTGATCCGCATTGGAGAACCGGTATGACACAGCTGTTCCTCTTGCTCGTATTCATTTATGGTCTTGCCTTTGTGATCGTGGTCTGGCCAATGCATTGGCTGTGGCACTCACTTACCCAACAGGGCGCATACGATAAACGATTCTATCAACAACGGTCCTACTGGAAAATGTATTTCTGGGTGTTTGGAACGGCGTTGCTGATCACCATGTTGGTGAATATGTGGCAACGCGGTTGATCATACCTATTCGCATAACAAATGGTATTACTTCGAATACAATTGGAGTACAAGATCAGCTCACTTGGATCATTCCACCACTATCCTTTCCCGGATCACAGTGCCGTCCTGAAGTATCAGTTCCAATACATAGAGACCCTGGCTCAGACCGGTTATGTCCATACTTAGACTGTTAGAAAGCCCAGATGATCTAACGACACAACCTTGTCCATCATACAGCATTACCTTTGAACTTGGAAGGTTGAAGCGGATCAGATCATGCGCTGGATTCGGGTATACTGCTGTTCTTGTCATAGCATGCACTGGAGATACACCCACATCACCGCCACTTAGATGCACATCATCCAACCACAGCGCAGTACCTGGATAGGCATACACGTTCGGTGGAGTATTGCCAAGGTGGCCTTCTGTTAGCGTTTTGCTCGTGGAGAAATAGATATGCATTAAGGCTGCATTATCGCTGCTCAAGTAGTTGATCGGCACACTGAACGGAGTGAATGAAGTGGCCTCTTCATGTATATATCCTGTGGAAAAAGCGATGGTATCAAATCGTTGATTAAAGTTTAGCCCTGGAGTCAGGCTATCATAATTCAACAGCATCACACGCACATAAGCGGAGTCTTCACCTTCCTGATGGAATTTATAGTGGAATTCCAACGTTTCTGGACGGCTTAAAATTGAAAATGCATTATCAAATGGAGGGAGAGCATATACACCAGTGTATAAATTCCCTACCGCGAGGTATGCGTTTCCAAGGTCATTCACACAAACGAAGTTCTCTAATTTGACACTGAAATACCCGCTGTAAGCGCTCGAATCTGGCACTGCCAATGCATTAAAAGGGACACAAGAAGGACCTTGATGCCCCCAAAACCAACCTACAGGAGGCAAATAATAACCTATATCGAAGAAGGTGGAATCCCACAATTCAAAACCACCATTTGGAATATCCTGTGCGTAGACACCTATGTTAGAACATAATGCTGATATAATCAGAAATCTTCTTAGCATGGTCATGCTGCTTGTGGATCTGCACACCACACTACTTCATATTGTTCAACGCCTCCTTGTCCAATGGTTCCTCATCATCATTATCCATTCCTTTGATGGTGGTGTAAGACCGCCAACGTTCAATAGCGGCGGTCATATCAGCAGGTAATAGGCTCTCGAAATGCATTCGCTTCTTGGTGAACGGATGATCGATATCCAAGGTACGAGCGTGCAAGGCTTGTCGCGGTAACTCCTTGAAACAGTTCATGACGAACTGCTTGTACTTCGTGAATGTAGTGCCTTTGAGGATCCTATCACCTCCGTAAGCAGAGTCGTTGAACAACGGGTGGCCGGTATACTGCATGTGTACGCGGATCTGGTGGGTACGACCGGTCTCCAATTTGCACTCGATCAATGTCACATACCTGAACCGTTCGATCACCTTCCAACGCGTAAGTGCTGATCTTCCTTGATCACCATCCGGGTAAACGAACTGCACCGTTCGGTCCTTTGGCGACCGACCGATATGACCTTCAATTACACCTTCGTCCTCATCGAAATCACCCCAGACCAATGCATTGTATCTGCGGTCACTCGTGCGATCGAAGAATTGTCGTGCTAGGTGTGTTAGCGCTTCCTCGGTCTTACCAACCACCATTACGCCGCTGGTGTCCTTATCCAAGCGATGCACAAGACCCGGGCGTGGGATCTGCGCGCCCGGTGTGGATGGCAGGTTCTTTCCAAGGTGGAACAAAAGGCCATTCACCAGAGTGCCGGTCCAATTACCGTGGCCGGGATGAACAACTAATCCAGCTTGTTTGTCGAGTACGAGAATGTGATCATCCTCATAGATAATGTTCAACGGAATATCTTCTGGTAATACTTCGGTATCGCGCTGCGGATAAGGCAGTACGATACTGATCTCATCACCGGGCTTTACTTTTTGACTTGGCTTTGCAGCTTTGCCGTTCACCAGCACGTTGCCTTCTTTGGCCGCGACCTGGATCCGATTACGTGATGTGTTCGCTAAGCGATCGAAGAGGTATTTATCCAACCGCAACAGGGATTGACCTGGGTCACAAACAATGCGATGGTGTTCGTAAAGCTCTTGTTCCTCTCCCAAGGCATCGTTCTCGTTCGACATATTCAATGTTGGATAACTGCTCGTCCCATTGCGATCGAACGCCCGTCCTCGTCGTTCACACGGATCACATAGATTCCGTCTGCAAACGCACTTGTTTCGAGCGTACCGTTCACTACATAGCGTTCCTGGTGAACAATTCGGCCCATAGCATCAATGCATTGCACCATTGCATTGGGTCCTGGATCTTCACTTGTTCGAATGGTAATGGTGTTGTTCGCAGGGTTCGGATAGAGTTGAATTTCTTGCTGACCGGTCGTCTCATTAATGCCGATCCATGGATCATAGGTAGCTACCATTACCGGACGCATCATTAATGACCCTGGGATCGTGGACGGCTGAAAAGCTGTTCCGGTCTTGTAGAAAACTTTGTTGCTATTGTCGGTGTTACGATCAAGTCCCAAGTACATCTTGGTGTTATTCGTCTGTACCCATCCGATGTAGATCGTACCATCAACGTATATCGCGGTATCCAAAGGATACTCCACAAAGTAGCCGACCCCATCCTGCCGGTATTCCGGGCTGTCAAATGTGAAATTCTGATGCTGGATCACCTCCGGTGAAATACTCGACCAGACCGTTAGCAGGAACAGACCATCATAGGGTGGCGTATCTCCTGGAGGGTTAGCCGCAGGGTTGAAGTACATGCGGATTGCCCGTAGCGAATCGCCCCCAAGAAGATCGTATTGCAATGCCACCTTCGCTCCAGCGCTAGCTAGACTATACCCCGCTTCTGCCGAACCATCATCATAAGCATAATAGTTACTCAAAACCTGAACGAACGATGTGGTATCGTTGTAACTATTTATATCCGGTGTTGCCATGGTCCAGAATTTCACTTTCCAGAATGCGGCGTCGGTTGAAAGGCTTGTGTCGTATGTGAACATGCTATCGTTCACTCCATGCTGGCTCACGAAACAACTCGATGCATTGTTCATGGTATTGGTTCCGTTAAAAATATTGGTCGCACCTGATCCATCCGTAAGTGAAGCAGTCATTCCAAACGTTATGAAAGCATCATTCACATCCAGGTTGCACTGTTCAACACCAACTGAAGGAACCATGAGCGCGCTCGGTGCTTGGGCATATTTGGTGAATGGTACAGAAGTGTACGTATTCAACAAAGTATTCTCGGGATACTCGTACGCAACATCCACCAAAGTAACATCATTGTACGTACGCTGTGCTCCCAAGCGCATATAATCCAAATGCCAGTGATCGAATGAACCACTCAGCGATCCATAGTTCAGGAAGCGCATTCGGAACCCGTTCTTCAAGAACCGGTCCTGTATGATCGGGATCAGCACTTGTTGAAAATCTGTTATCGCTTCATATTTCTTACGCCATACACGCACCCATACATCTTCATTAGGGGCATAGAATTCGACCGCCAGACTATCTCCGGGCTGAACGACACCATCGCCACTTAGTCCTTGGTTCTGATAGAAGAAGCTCAAGTAGATAGAATCGGCCGGGGAATATTGTAAGTTGATCGGTACCGAGGTCATGTGATCCGCAATACCGTATGCCGTGTATTGTTGGAAATTGTATGGATACCCCGTTCTGGAAAGACCGTCGAAAGTGGCTACGCCGATCGTAGGTGGGTCTACCGGATAAGTATCGTTGATGTACACGTCATCATCTGCCCAAAGGATCAAGGGCGTGGAAACTCCGTTCATTATATAGGTTCCTCCAACAGGTGGAACTGTATAGACCAGTAGGGAATCCTGAACCAATGCCGGCGTCAACTGGAACACCGTATCGTTCGGCGGGCTGGCCAACGTATCGAAGACCGAATAAGGTGGCCATGCCGTGACCATGGTCTCCGTGGGTGGGTATACTTCCAGATCAAGAACAGTGACGATAAAACTTGGTAACGCAATGCGTGTGGTCACCGGGGGATCCTGTGCATCTATCGTGTAGTAGAATGTCGTATCCGTTGCGAAGGTCATATCGAATTCCGAAACACCAGCAACCTCCAATGCATAGATCGTTTGGTCCAAGGTTACTCCGGGATCCGTAGGCGATGCCCATAGTTTTCGGGTCCGATCTATGGAAAAATCGTCCATCAATGGCAACGATTGTGTTTCGAATTGATAATTGAAATGCGTGTGATGCATGGATTTGGCGTACCCCTCCGGTTGTTCCAACGGCCTTGCCGATAAGGGAGATACCACTTCGCCCTGTCCATTAGCGAAAAGCGATAAGGCACTGAGTGCCATTACTACCAGGGTCTTAGTTACTCGCATTGGTACTGTCTTTTGAAATGGAACGATCGGCATCCGGATGCAACCCTGTAGTATCCGCTGTTAGCCAAATATCGATCGTACTTCCTAGTGAGATCATGTTGTTTGCTCCAGCACCTGGGGATTGTCTCCGCACCCTCGCGAACGCAGAATCACCGCCCGTATTGCATCCATCGCATGTTGCGATAACTCCCAAATTCAAACTGGACATGTTCAATACGGCCTGAACTTCAGCATTGGTAAGACCGCGTAGATCCGGCACTGGAACGCGTGAACCATTCTGCCCTTGACCTAACACAAGTGTAATTGCTTCCCCACGACGGATGCGGCTTTCAGGCAGGATCGGCTTGCCTTTATAAACTTGAGCGATAACACAATCCACGCACGGATCCGGACGATATTGCAATTCTTCCACTTTCAACCCGATGATGTCCATGACCGATATTGCTTGCCGTTTGCTCAGATCAACAAGCTTGGGCATATTGATCATTTTGGCCTGACTTGCATTCAATACCAAGTAGATCTTACGGCCTGGCTTAACGTCCAATCCTGCTGCGGGATCCTGGTCCACAACACTTCCTTTAGGCACATCATCCGTATAGATCGAATCGATTACCGATCCAGTTAGGTCCCTCTCCGCCAACATCTTCTGAGCTTCCTCGAAAAAGAGTCCCTTCATATCCGGAACCCGTCGAGCATCATTGTGCTTCGTGTAGTTCCGAAGCCAAAGCCAGCCACCGAACAGGATAATACCTACTGCGAGGAGCGGTAATAGAAATTTGAAAAGTGGATTCCGCAACATGACCAACCTAGCTTATCAACGCAGTATCAGGTCTGCGCAATAAGGCGGCTAAGATAGTTGCGTGGCGTTTGCTCTCCATTCACAACCAGACGTTGACACTTCTTCATTGCGTTATGCACTAGGACCTCATCGGACCCAACCTTTGCTCCATATCGTTGAACATGGCCCGCACAACCCTTCCATTCATTGCCATATTGCGTGGCGGATACACTGGCGAGTCAGTGATCAGTCTACAGAGCGCTGCAACCATGATGGGTGCCTTGGACAGGTCCAGATACGACGCTGCCTTTGTTACCCTTGATCGCACCAAGTGGACCTGTGAAACGTCGGATGGCAACGTTCTGACCTTTGATCGCGGCACTTTCTCCGCGGATCGAGGAAATGGTCTTGAACGTTTCGATGGGGCATTAATTGCGATTCATGGAACGCCTGGCGAGGATGGGAAGCTCCAAGGTTATTTGGACATTATGGCCATTCCGTATCAGACCGGTGGCGTGTTGTGCATGGCACTGACCATGAGCAAATTCAGCACAACGGGTCTTTTGCGGCAATTCGGGTTTCCGGTTGCTCCATCCTTTCTGATCCATGACCAGTATGACGAGACACAAGAACGAATTCTTAAGGATATTGGCCTCCCCTGTTTCGTAAAACCCGATAACAGTGGCAGTAGTCTAGGCATTAGCAAGGTGAAGACCGAAGCTGAACTGGCACCTGCATTGGTTCTGGCATTTGCCGAGGACAGTGCTGTATTATGCGAAGCAATGGTCACCGGCCGTGAACTGACCTGTGGTGTGGTCCGATTGAAAGGAGAAGTAAGAGCGCTGCCGATCTGCGAGATCAAGACCAGTCGCGATTTCTTTGATTATGAAGCCAAATATCACGCGGCTGATACGCAAGAGATAGTGCCTGCGGATATTCCTGAAGACGTAACCCGGACCATCCAGGATCGATCCTCAGCGATCTATGAGGCCTTGAACTGTAAAGGAATGGTACGGGTCGATCATTTTTGGACGGGCACTGAAGTTGTCACCATCGAAGTGAACACAACGCCAGGCTTCAGCCCGGCCAGCATTTTCCCGAAAATGATCCGTGCGGCAGGACTTAGCGTCGAAGAGGTGGTCAATGGGATCGTTGCAGAACTGATCGGTTGATCCTAATTATCCGTGGGTCCACGATACGTTGAACTGACCCAGCTCATCGTCCTTGCTCGTGAAGAAAACGCACCAATTTCCATACGGCATTGCCTCTATGGCTGATCGCATTCTTCTGTTTGGACTCCAGCTCCGCGAACGTAAGGTCGCTCATTTCAGGCAAGAAGATCGGATCATAACCAAAGCCTAAGCTCCCACGTGGAGCCTCCGTGATACGACCTTTTACCTCGCCTATGAATTCATGCTCACCTTCTTTGCTCACTAACGCCATTACAGTTCGGAACCGGGCAGTGCGATCTGATTTGCCGCGAAGTTCCAGAAGTAGCTTGGTCATGTTCGCCTTCGGATCCTTCGCATCACCTGCATAACGCGCCGAATAAACACCTGGCGCACCATTCAGCGCGCTTACCTCCAACCCGGTGTCATCGGCAACGCATGTCAGCCCCGTTCGTTCAAATGCAAAACGCGCTTTCTGTAAGGCGTTCTCTTCCAATGTTCTTCCTGTTTCTGGCAGATCAGTTGGCAACCCCACATCCGTGAGCATCAATAGCTTGAAAGAGGCGGGAAGTAGGTCCTTCAGTTCAACAACCTTTCCGGGATTTCCTGTGCAGATCAACAATTCGGTCATGGCGTGAAGATGAGGTCAAGGACGATCATTGGCAATCAGAACAAGACCGATGGACCTTATTGATGTGCCGATCATTTATGGAAACGCAGCAGCCAACCTCCTTTTTCAAGGTAGAGATATTCGGATGAATGCGCATTGAATTCACTTGCCCATTGCTCCGCCGTACGTCGTTCATCTTCGCGACCACCATCATCAAGGAACACGCCGATCTTCGCACTGAAGTATTCCGCAAGCAACGGAACTGCGGGATAACGGGCCATAGGACGTATCGTATCCGGTGGGCCATCTACTAATAACAGATCTATGGTGCCAGGCAATTCTAGTTTTGAAAGATCATACCATTCATAGGTCTCTCCCTTGCACTCTTGCATGACCAAAGGTGCTAGGACAACCGTTGCATGATCCGACAGACCGTGCGCCGCGATGTTCTGCCGCGTGCGTTCGGCATATTCCGCCTCATGCTCAAGCGCGATGACATTTCCATTACCTAACCTCTTCAGTGCATAAGCAATAACTATGGTTGACGTTCCGCTACTCGCCTCAACGACCAGCTGCGGCTGTTCCTCCAATACATGACCATATACCGCACGCAATAGGTCGGGTGAAGCCGCCCAACCTCGCGTGGAAGGCAACGGAATAAGTGGATCGATGGCCCACGTGAGCCCTAAAATGGATTCGATCTGCAAATACTGAGCGCGACTTTCTTCTAGCGATCGTACGAACAGACCCAATTGATAATGCCGCGATTCCACTAGTAAGTAGGCAAGGAATATTCCTATCAGAACAGGCGGGACGATCAAAGCCACGTTCCCGAACCAATGATAGAGCAACGCGCTGAATGCGAGCACTCCGATCGGTACAAGAACGATGATCGTCACCTGTTTGGATGTAAGCTTTTTCTCCATGCGAAGGTTCAACCCGGGCCTAAAGTAGAATTTCCTTTTCGGCACTGATCAGTACGAAAGAAAATAGGATAGCTCTTAGGGCACGACTCCGAGGCTATTCCAACTAGGTTCCAATGCCGCCTTCGCTTGGAAATGGCCGGTCAATAGCGCAGTAACATCCTATTCTGATCTTTACACACCAGAATTGGATCCTGAAATCTGAGAACCATGATTCGACCCACGTTTCATGGTTGGTAATTCCGGAAAACTTCACAGGATCAAGGCCACCTTTCAATTTTCTTCGCGTCCTTGTGATCGAACGACATTGTTACCCATTGTTATCGTTCATCATAAAGTTGTATAATGGATCAACCTCGATCGTAAATGTCCTCAGTTAAAAGGATCTTAAATTCCATTTATCGCGCTATTCCACTGAAACAGGCACTTTTCAGCCCATTGAGATCTCTTGGAATTGTACCTGAAAGGATATTCAAGCACCTGCATTTCAGTGGTGATTTTACCGTTAGGATCGATCCCGAAGCAAGTTTCAGGATCAGACACTATGGTTATGTGATAGAGAATGAACTGTTCTGGAAAGGTGTTGAAGGATGGGAACCAATATCGATCAGGATCTGGATGTTGTTGAGCAGGTCTTCCAGCGTGATCTTGGATATTGGAGCGAATACAGGCGTCTTTGCGTTAATAGCAAGTGCCGTTTCCCCTAATGCCCTGGTCGTTGCAGTCGAACCAGTTGAACGGATCTATCGCAAACTGAAAACGAATGTCGAATTGAACAAGAACAGGATCAAACCCCTTCTGGCAATTGTTAGCGATCATACTGGTAAAGCAACCATCTACGATCAGCCGTATCAGGAACATGTGTATTCCATTTCTGCGGAACAGGATTGGAATACCTATAATTCAAACCTGATACCGGTCGAACTGGACTCGTTCACGGTGACCGATATTCTAAAGCACTTCGATCAACGGTCCGTGGATCTGTTGAAGATCGATGTTGAAACGCACGAACCGGCCGTGTTACGCGGTTTCGCCGATCTCATCCGAAAAGACCGACCGTCCATGCTGATCGAGATACTGAACGAGAAAGTAGCCTCGGAAGTGTCAGAGATCATCAGCGGTATCGATTATGTATACTTCAATATTGACGACGTGACCTGGCCACCTCGACAAGTGACCTCATTAGCGAAAAGCGAGCATTTGAACTTCTTGATCTGTAAACCCGAAATAGCGCGATCGATCGGGTTAATGGATCCAAGCCGGACCAGTTGATCGCTCAGCGCAATACAACGATCTTTACCACCGCCCATAAAGACAGTATGCCTACCCCCACTAATAAGCGAACTATTTTCCTGTATTCCCTTGAACCATGGGGCGATATGTGGTATTCTAAGCACCACTATGCAGCTTCCCTTGCAAAGAACAATAAGGTCTTTTTCGTTAGCCTACCTGAACGGTGGCAATGGAGCGATCTCTTTTCCTTCAAAGTGAAGGTGCGCGAGGTAAAAGAAGGGTTGAGCGTTGTTGAATACAGGAACAACCTTCCTCTGCGATTCTTACCAAACTGGCTTGCAGACCAGGTTACGCGCTTGAACGCGTTGAAGATCCGAAAACTCGTCCCAGAAGGCGAGGTCATCCATTGGAGCTTTCATCCCACACGTGTGCTGGAGCATAACACGCTTCGAAATGCCAATACCCGCGTGATCTATCATGTTGTGGATCCTTACCAAAGCTTGCGGAATGATAGTTCGTTCGCAAAACGATCGGATCTGGTGGTTGCGATCAATCCTTGGTATCTGGAATATTATCGGAAATTGAATGCGAACTGTTTTTTGTTCCCACATGGGGTCCGTGCGGAGGATCGCATCCATCAAAAACCGGAGAACAGCCTATCCGACCAGTGGGGAAAGTATGCGATCCTTGCAACCGGACTAAGTCAATTCGTGAATTATGATCTGGTGATCAAATGCGCAAAGCGTTATCCTGATCTTCGATTCTTGATACTGGGTCAGTTGTTCCCACTCGAACGGCACCTAGAAGAACTGCGTGATCAACTTTTCGCCTTGACCAACGTAACATACCTGGGTGTAAAGCATCCTAGTGAGTTGAAGGAACTCGTGCATGGAGCAGCCGTGGGGTTGCTGACCTATGGGATCGAACCAACTTCGTCAATTCCTCTAACCGCAGGTAGAACTCCATTGAAGGTGTTGACCTATCTCGCTCAACATTGCCCTGTTGTCTCTACCAATAACAGCTATATCATTCCATTGGAGAACAAGGGGCATTTCAAAGCGGAAACAGAGGAACATTTCGTGGGCCTTATCGGCGATGTATTGGACGGTCGTCTTAATTTGGATAGCGCAGCGGTGGACAGCTACCTTGACTCGGTGGATTACGATAAACTCATAGATGGGATCCTCACTGAGTTATCCCATGTGATCGAACGAAGGGAGACAGAAAAGGCCATATCATCCGCACAACGAAGTTCAGATAGCGCGACAGCATCATTGGATACGCGCACGCTAGTGCCCAAGCATAGCCCGATCCTGATCGTTTCAAATGAAGGCTGGGACGGCCCCAGATACAGCAAGCACCGCTACGCCATTGCACTGAATGCATTCCGTATGGTCTATTTCATCGACCCTTCGGACCATTGGAGGCCTTCTCACTTGTTCATGCCCAGCATTAAGAAACGCGTAACCCCGGAAGGGATAAGTATCCTCTCGTACAGGAATGCTATTCCACTCTTAGGCGGTGCGCTAGGACCACTGAACGACAGGATCATATCCCGAAGGATCCGTAGATATTTGAGGCGAGAAGGTGAACAAGATCCCGTTTTTTGGACCTTCGACCCGAGCAGACTTTCAGCTCCGGATCATATTGGTGCCTATTTGTCCATCTATCATTGTGCGGATGACCACGCATTCAAATGGCGTGGAGAACGAATGCTCGCGAAGGATTGTGACCATGTGTTCTGTATTGCACGCGACCTGATGCCGCGTTTCAAAAAATTCAACGCATCGGTCCATCATGTTCCGCACGGTCTTGCCGAAAGCGACATGGCAACCGGTACAGCTCATGAACATTCCGAAGTCTCACAAACCGGCTATGGGCTTTATATTGGTAACATCAATGACCGGCACGATTTCGTACTGTGGGAGAAGCTGATCAAGAAGCATACGGATATAACGTGGATGATCGTGGGACCCGTGAAGGTTTCCAACAAGACCGGTCTGGAGATCATTAGCGGCAAATACCCGAATGTGGTACTGAAACCTTTAGTATCCTATTCAAAACTTAAGGACCTGATCGCAAATGCTGCTTTCGGATTCCTGTATATGAAACGCGACCACCCGGCAAACCGTATATCCAGCCAGAAAGCGATCCAATTCCTTGCACAGGGAAAGCCATTCTTCTGTAGCTGGTTCTCTGAATATGCGGACCATAAAGGACTTGTGAACATGACCGATGATCACGCATCCGCGTTAGCGCAATTCGCGGAATGGAAAGCGAACGGCGAAGCACCTTCCGCGAAGGAGCAAAGACTTGAGTTTGCCCGGGCACAACGATTCAAGAACATCCTCGACAACCTACCTTTCAGGTTTTGAAACCACTTACCACAAATTCCGCGCTCAGAAGATCGGGGACTCCGTTGTACGAACCGATGAAGTTCGGACCCACAGGATGTCAATGAAACGAGGTATATTCTATACGTTCTTGACACAAGCACCTACCCTGCTTCTATACTTCGTTTCCAGCACGCTCATGACCCGCATGCTGGGCGATGTGGGGCGAGGCGAGTATGCCCTTTTGACAAATGACAGCGCATTGCTCGCCATGCTGCTTAGTTTGAATCTGGCTTTCGGTGTTGGTTATTTTACGGCGAAGAACCCAGGTGACATTCGCTCATTGGTAGGGGTTGCCGCATCCTTGGTATTGCTTAACGGGATCCTTGTACCGTTCCTACTTTTCTGTGCTTCCGGAATTGGGACACTCAGCGAGCTTTTCATGCCTAACGGTCGCACGCATTGGGCGTACTATGGATTCCTGTACCTCACCGTGATCTCCAGCTTGGTCAATGGGGCCATGGCTGCCGTACTGCTGGGTCTGAAAAAATTCAAAGTACTGAATGGCATGAGCATTCTCAATGCTTCTTCGAATATGATCGGATTCTCCGCCCTTTACTTGTTCAGAGAACATTTGGAACCGGAGGATGTGCTGCCAATGGTTCTGATGGTGGCTGCCGCTACAATGGCATTACAGAGCATTGTCTGGTGTACCGTTTATGGTTTTATCGTAAAGATCATGCCCAAGCCCATCTGGACCTGGTCCATAATAGGACCCGTGCTCGCGTTCTCCATGGTAGGGCATTCAAGCAATTTGGTGAACTTGATCAACTACCGTTTCGATGTTTGGGTAGTGGATCACTATTGGGGGGCTTCTCAACTCGGTCTATACGCTGTAGCCGTCGGTGTCGGTCAACTGCTCTTCTATATTCCCGAACCTTTTACACGGGTCGTTCAACCCTATTTGTTCGGTCAAGTAAAAGATGAAATGCTTGAGCGCTACAAAGTAGTAGCTCGGCTTAATTTCACCTCCGTGCTGGTCATTTCAATAATGCTGGCCTTGATCGCGCAATGGCTGATCCCCTTCCTTTTCGGAGACGTATTCTCCAGCAGCGTACTGGCCTTATGGTTGCTTCTCCCAGGGATAGTATTCAGTAGTGCGTTCAAACTTTTAGCTTCTTTGGTGATCAACGCGAATATGCAGCGGTATAATCTGTTAGCCACTGGTGTGGGGGCCGTATTCACCATCGTTCTTGGCCTTTTAGTGATTCCCGTCCATGGAATTGCCGGAGCTGCTATCGTGAGCACGTTCTCATATTTAATGACCTTGACGGTAGTTGTGCTTGTCATACGATTCCGCCTGAAGATCGCCGTGCACGATCTATTCTTTCTTCGTTTATCCGACCTTGCATATTTCAGGGATCTTAGTTCATGGAAAAGAACAACATAGCAGACTACTACGACCAGTATGTCGATCGCCAAGTGCGCGCAGGCGTTAATGAGCGGCACTTCAGCATTCGCGACCTCGTGGTCAAGAACGCTCCGCAACAGGATATCCGGATCCTGGAAATGGGTTGTGGCATTGGCACGGTTACCGGCTTACTTGCCACCGCATACCCGCACGGTTCAATTCTCGCCATGGACATGAGCCCGGCCAGCATTGAACATGCAATAGCCACCTTCGCCAAGGTGCCCAATGTCCGGTTCGTCACGGGAGATGTTGTAGAAACACCGATCAGTGGTCAATTCGGCCTGATCGTTCTTCCGGATATCCTCGAACATATTCCACTGGATCTTCACCTGAAATTATTCAAACGATTCACCAATTTGCTCAAAGAAGGAGGACGAGTGATCATTCATTCACCTGACCCCTTCTACTCCGATTGGGTCCGGACCAACAGGCCGGAACTTATGCAAGTTGTAGACCTTGCTTTGCACTTTCCGCAATTGATAACCACAGTGCATGACGCCGGCCTCACCGTACTTTCACTTGAACGTTATTCGATCTGGTCTGACATGCCGGACTATTTTTCCCTCGTACTCGTCCCCGCACCCGTGGCTCATGCGTACAAAGAAGTCCCTCGCCCTGAACCAACGTGGTTCGATCGGCTAAGCAGTGCGTTCAAACGCCAACGGTGAACATTGTTATGGATCAGACCCAAGGCATCGCTCATCAACACGTTCTCTGTGTTGTCGCTTGGTGGCCCGAAGGGAATAGTGTCGCTGGTACATTCATCAAGGAACACATTATTGCCGTTGCCCACAGTTGCACTGTGGAGGTGGTACATGTACACTTGGTGAAGGGGAATAGACCATGGCCCTCTCGGGAAATACGAACCAGCAATGCTGATGGTATCAGGGTACATTCCATCACCATCCGAACACCCATCCGAAGGTTCGGATCTTTTGAATACTTGGTCCGGAAAGCTTATACGGAACTTGCCAAAGAACTCCATTCCGAACGTCCTTTCGACCTCATGCATATTCATGTAAGGAACGAGATCACCGAGCATGCTTTGCCTATTGCCGAAGCGCTTGATCTGCCGGTCGTTGTTACGGAACATGCTTCACATTATCACTTGGGAATACTTGATCTGCCGGCGAAGCAACAACAAGCCGAACGCGCTTCGATCCTAAAATGGTTCAGCAACGATCGTATCGTTCGCGTTATGCCCGTTTCAAAGAACCTCGCTGGTATTCTCAAGAATGATTTCGGTGTGCGTGAAGAACGAATTGATGTTGTACCCAATATTGCCGCACCGGTCTTTATACCTGCCGGGAACCCACCCAAAAAGCCCTTTCGCATTATGCTTGGTGCACTTTGGCGGCCACCAAAGGACCCGGACCTTTTCATCGATGCACTTGCATCAATTCCGTCATCCATACTACAGGACACGATCATTGATTGGACGGGATATGGTCCTTTCATGGAGCGTATCCAGGCTCGGTGCACTAAACTCATTCCCAATTTGGACATTCGTTTCCCGGGTTTGCTCACCAAAGCACAAATGGCTGAGCATATGCAGACGGCGCATCTGTTCGTACTCCCAACAACCACGGAGAATCTACCCTGTGTGATACTGGAAAGCCTTTGTTGCGGAACGCCTGTACTTTCCATGAATATCAATGGTATCCCGGAAATGGTGAACGACTCAAACGGTATCTTGATCCCGCCTCGTGATGTACAAGCTATGGCCGATGCGCTTGTCAAAATACTGAAGGAGCCACTTCTGTTCAATCGGGATGCGATAGCCAAAGCGGCATTGGAACGGTTCGCTCAAGAGCCAGTGCGGAACAGGATATTGTTGAATTACCGTATCGCAACCTCGAAACAAGAATCCAGTTGAACCCATTTATCCATGTGAGAGATCAACAGATGAGGAATATGACCACTTGAAATGCACGTCCTGCACACATTCGCCAACAACGACCATGTCCCCTATTTGACGTGGTTCACGGATCGTGCCGTGCAGGAAGGAGATCCGACCTACACCTTCTTGATCATGTACCCGGAACGGCCAGGGATCATGGACGAGATGCAGGCGAAAGGGTTCAAGTGTGAATGGATACGGTATAGGGATTCGCATCGCAAACTGGACATGCTGATGGCGCTGCCACGGCTCTGGCGATACATGCGAAAATATCGTCCGGACATTGTGCATTGCAATTTATTCGATGATTCCGTTCCGGGGTTGATCGCAGCAAAGCTCGCTGGTGTAAAGGTCCGTGTGATCACGAAACAGGACACTGGATATCACTACCTACATGCTCCACATTGGATGGCAGTGGACCGATTCAATTCGCGAATGGCCACGCATGTTCTCGCTATTTCCAACGAAAGCAAACGGTTCCTGATCCACAAGGAAGGAACTCCTGAACACAAGATCACGCTGGTACACAACGGTATTCCTTCTGAACAGTTCACGAGGCAGGACCCTGTTGTAATGGACCGACTAAAACAACGCTTCGGCACCGCGAACAAGGGCCCCATCATTGGAACCGTTGCCCGTTTCATTGAATGGAAAGGATATAAACTGATCCTAGCAGCAGCTATGGAGCTCGTGAAAGAACATCCGGATGCACTTTTTCTATTGTGCGGCAGCGGAGCAGAAGAACCTGAGATCCGCACGATGATCGAAGAATCTGGGCTGAAGAATAATGTGGTACTTACGGGTTGGATCGATCGCTCCGAAATGGCATCGTTCTATGGCCTTTTGGATGTTTACTTTCATGCAGCCATTCTGGAGCCGTTCGGATTGGTCTATCCAGAGGCAATGATGAATTCCGTTCCCGTTGTTAGTACGTTCACCGGCGCTGCCGCAGACGCAATAGAGGATGGAAAAAATGGTATTCTGGTTACCGAAAGAACAGGCAAGGCACTGGCCGAAGGAGTTGAACGATTGTTAAGGTCCGACCACAGGTCCATTGGAATTGCCGGAAGGAAAACAGCTTTGGCGATGTATTCATTCGATGTGATGTGGCAAGGCACCGTAGACCTGTATCGCAACGCCCTGAAACCTGTTGAATGACCATGCCGCTCGTGTCAGTCATAATTCCGGCATACAATGCTGAACGTTGGATAGACTCCACCCTTCGATCGACATTGGAACAATCGATCCATGACATCGAAGTGATCCTTGTCGACGACGGATCCAGTGATGGAACAACGCGAATTGCCAGTGGGATCAATGATCCTCGCTTGAGGATCATCAAGCAGCCCAACCAGGGTGTTAGTAGCGCACGGAACACGGGTATCGAACATGCGAAAGGGACCTATTTCCGCTTCCTTGATGCGGATGACCTGATGCTACCCAATGACATCGAGGTTAAGATCGCAACGCTGAATGAACGGAACGTTGACTGGGTTTTCAGCGATGCACTGATCTGCAATGCCGATTCTGAATTGACCGGTGAAACTCTGAAGGGCACTGATGGTGATGTTGCCAAGACCATCCTATTGGGCCTTGATCCGGCAGTACCAACTGCAGCGAGCAATCTACTTGCTCACAGGCGTTGTTTCGATGCTGGCGTCCGGTTCGATACCGACCTTTCCAACGCCGCCGACCAGGGCATTGCTTTAACACTGGCCCGATCTTTCTCCTATGCTCATGTGCAACAAGGCCTTTTTCTGTACCGCGTCCATTCGACAAGTATGAGCAGAAATCTTGTGCTCTACCAGAATGATCATTTACGTTTATTGAACAAGGCCCATAAGACAGATCCAAGTGCAGGATCGGCATTCTGGAATGTTGTAATGGCAAATGCCTACTGGGCCATTGGCGGCAGCTGGTGGGTGAACGGAAAAAACAGGGTCAAGGCAATTCCATGGCTCATCCGCGCATGGTTGAAGAAGCCTGGTATCGTTCTCAGATCCAAACATAAGGCCATGACCAGACGAATGGCCTTGGAGTAGCACTTATCTTATTACGCTACACCAAAGACGTTGCACTCCGAAACGGTATTCGCTCTCTTCCACTTTGATACCAATTTTCGACAACATGGTCAGTAGCTCCATTCGATCGAATTCAGATACGTGGTCGTCATCCGTGTAGATCAATGCCATGCCAAGGTCTTGCCGGTAGTGGTTCAGGTAGGTCTTGTCAAAATCAGGTAGCTCGATATAGATATGATCGAAATACTGCTTGAAATCCGACAGGAACTGTTCGGGGGAATCCAAGTGCTCAAGAATATGGGAGAGGATAAGCACATCGAACTTCATGGAATTGCCTTGGAGGTACGTCATGGCATCCATGTGCAGGAAAGTCAGGTT
The DNA here is from genome assembly GCA_016704485.1 of Flavobacteriales bacterium. Classification (NCBI taxonomy): domain Bacteria; kingdom Pseudomonadati; phylum Bacteroidota; class Flavobacteriia; order Flavobacteriales; species Flavobacteriales bacterium. The sequence goes on from JADJAA010000001.1 coordinate 60,379, forward strand.
GGGGCCAGTATAGGAACGCTTTGCAAACTCGATCGCCGCACTGTCATGGTCAACACCAACGACTGTCTTCGCCTTTGTTGCAACCATTGCTGTAATGTGTCCTTGATGACAACCAATGTCCAATACCACATGTTCAGCGCGTATTCGATGCAACAGGAATTCTTTCGCGAATCGCCGGAACGGATGATCCTTGGTCTCGTAGAACTTGAAGGAAGACTCCATTGCCAACCGATCAAAGATCCACTCCAGATCCAAGAAGAGCTTCATTTTTCGCTTTGTGCTCATTGGAAGCAGCTTCTGCAACCGATAAATGAGCGACAGCAGAACGTGTTTCGGCTTTTTACGCGGTGTGGTAATTCCCATTTTCCAATTTCAAGCTATCAACGATCGAGCATATTCATGAACGGTGAAATTTAGTAAAATTCAAAAATTGATCGATATCGAACCGATGGACTCAAGGTGATCCGCCCCTCTATTGTGCAATATGTTGCTCCCAGGCCCATGCCGAGCGCATCATTTCCTCCAGATCGCGTTCCGCAACCCAACCCAGTTCTCTTTCCGACCTGGTCGTATCGGAATAGATCGCAGCTACGTCACCATCGCGTCTAGGTCCTACGGTATAATTCAATTTCAGGCCACTGATCTTCTCGAATGCCGCGATCGTTTCCAATACGCTTACTCCGTTGCCCGTACCCAAATTGAAGACCGAATACCTTTCCGTTGCGCTCATTCTCGCACAATACTCCATCGCCAGCACGTGCGCAGATGCTATGTCGGAAACATGAACGTAATCCCGTATGCATGAGCCGTCCACCGTATCGTAGTCATTGCCATGTACGGTCAATAATGGGATCTTACCACTCGCCGTGCGGGTGATCACAGGCACCAAACTGCTTGGGGGATTTATCGGCGCTTCTCCAATGGTTCCGGATGCATGTGCTCCGACCGGATTGAAATAACGCAACGCGATGGATCGTAGCAGAGGATTCACCCGCGTGAAGTCCTGCACGATCCGCTCGCCGATCTGTTTCGTGTAACCGTAGGGTGATTCAGCAGGTCCCAGCGGTGTGGATTCGCTGACCGGAAGATCAGCGATGTTGCCGTAGACCGAACAGGATGAGGAAAATATGAAACTTCCTATTCCATGGGCCACACAACCTTCAAGAATATTCAGCAATGAGGCTATGTTGTTATGATAATACTTATTCGGATCGGCCATTGACTCCGGAACCGATTTGAACGCCGCAAAATGGATCACGCCATGTACGCCTCGCTCTTTCGCAAGGACTTCGTCCAGTGCAGCACGATCACACAGGTCGACCGCATGGTTCCTAACGCGTTTACCGATGATCCGCTCGATCCGATCGAAGGTCGCTGGATCCGAGTTCGCAAAATGATCGATCGAAACGACCTCTCCATCCCATTTCTCCAACAGTTCAATGATCGTGTGTGACCCAATGTAACCTGCTCCCCCGGTGACCAGTATCTTCCTCTTACTTTTCTCCATAGACATCTTCATAGATCGCCTTCGCGATATCAAAAGTGCGATACTTCTCTGCAACTGCTCGCACGGTCCTATAACGTTGATCCGGAGTATGGGTTGCCAGCAGGTGATCTATCGTTCTAAGCGCCTTCCGATAGCTCCGTTGGTCCAGACCTTCCAAAACGGCACCGATCCCCTTCGCCGCAATGATATCCGAATCATCCGAGATCCCAGCAGTTATTATCACTGGTAATCCTAATGCCCAATACTCACCATCCTTTATCGGCGTGCAATACCTCTTGGTCGGAACGGGCCTGACCGGGGTCAATGCAACGTCGCCAAGGCCCATATATCTCGGAATATCCGCATGCGACACGAACTTGATCGTAAAGATCTCTTGCGGCAGCCCGACCTGTTCGATCCATGGCATCAACTCCTGCAACGTATGCCCTGTAAGTAGTAGCACCTGAACGCGTGTTCCCCAATGATCATAAGCCTCGCGCAGGAATTCGAATACTTCCTTATCCAAATAGATCCCTCCGAACTTGCCGGCATATACGATCACGAATTTTTCTTCTAGCCCCATAGAGCGCAATAATTCCGGGTCCTTGCGGTCCTTTGCGCTGAATTTTTTCAGGTCAACGCATGCTGGTTTGACATAAAACGGTTTATCCGTAATACCATACTTCTTCTTTGCATAATCCCGCATGCCCTCCGTGGCGGCTATGAGCACACTGGCCCGTTTGGATTGTAATCGTTCGAAGAGGAACAAGATCCGGAACGCAAAACCACCTGATGACCATGTTCCGTTCTCCACCATGGCTTCTGCATGTGGCTCATAACTATCCAATACCAAACGGCGCCCGGTGATCTTGGATACCAAATACCCGATCATGCCAGCTGGTGTACACCACGCATGGATCGTTGTGATACTGGACCTGCGCACCACGCTGACCAATGAACGCACCAGTCCGATGATCATGAACGACCCACGAATTCCCAATGAATGATACGCGTACGGATGGTGAATAATTCCTGCCTCCTGCACTGGATCTTCATTTCCATCCTTTTCCAATGTTACAATGTGAATGGAGCTACCCTCCGGCATAACGCCCAGCATAATACGCAGGTAAGGCAACGTATAGGTCTGGACCAAGGCATCGGCATATGACCAATACGTGATCACCAATACATGCTCCGGATCACGCATCAACGAAATCCGCTATTGTGTTCGTATACGCTACACCTAATGTCATACCGTAGGTTTGAGCGAAGCGCCGGGTTTCGCGTAGGTGGTCTTGTGTCGTTTGCCTTGTATTCCTGCAAATTCATCAAGATGGGCCGATCCTCTTCGGAATTGACGAATATCAAAACGAAGTCCTTGATTTTCTCTTACCCGTTTCAATTGGCCCAAATATTTAATGAGGTACAATGCACTTATGTAAAGCGGTATCAGCGGGATCTTGAAACGCACGAGCGCACCAAAATTCGGTGTGGTAACGCCAACAATGAAACCGAATAACAAGGCGAATGACATGGACATCAAGATCAATGGATTCCCGATCATCGCGCGGAGCACGAATCCTGGCCCAACCTGCCATATGACCAATAGCGTGAGCCAAAGGACCCAAAGGTTCTCCAAGCCGCTCATGGCGACTACTACGCTCGAGGATTCCCATATGTACGGCCGGAAGAGTGCTGCGTTGGTGGCAACCGGAAATTTCGAGAATACCCCTGACCATGTCCCGTCGAATTCGCCAATGTTGAATGAATTGGCTCCATACCAATCGACTTTAGCAAGGTCCATTTGTGTAACCTCGATGGTATTCAAAGCCTCGTCAAGCGCGAATTTATCCAAGCTATCCCCCAAGCTATCCAAGATCGATAAACACAGAGCACCAGTGCCGATCATTACTATTGGTACGACCACGAATTTGACGAGTAGGTTCTTTATCTGTACGACCCTGAAATAGAACAACCATAGAACCATGACCGGGAACAAGGTCATGAAGATGTATGGTTTGATCAGGACCATGATCATCGAACTCAACACCAGAATGATCACCCTGGATGTTATGTTCCTCTTTTTGAAGAATATCTCATCAATGGAATGAATGAACCAGAAAACAGCACTTATCGTGAAGGTGTCCTTAAGGATGGCGGACCCCCAAAAAATGACCGAAGGCATGAACAAGAACGCTATCGCAAGCTTGCCGGTCTGCTGCGGAAAGTAACTCACAAAGGTCCGGAAACAAGCCCAGATCCCAAAGAATGAAGCACTAGCTATCAGCAATGAGGCGTTCAGATAACTATTGAATGAAAGAATGGCCAATAAGCTCGTGATCCGGATCACGAAAAAGGTTCTATCATCAAAATACAGATATTGAAATGGCTTGCCGGTTTCCCACGTATAAACATTCCAGTTCTCAAGCGTGTTATCTCCGAATAGTTGATTCAGATACGCCAGCGGGTCCACCATCGCCAAATTCCGCATGGAAACCGCTCCGTAGAAATAAGCCACCGAATCTCCTCCTTGGTAGTAATAGAAATAGATCAAGGAGAAAACGATACCGGCAAAAAGTTTTGCCATAAGACCCCATAGGAGGTACTTGTACTCTGGCTCCTTTCTGATCCGAACATTCTTTATCCGAGCGAAATAGACATACAACCCTAGCACGTATACTATTGCGACCGCCCACTCCCAATAAGCGATCTCCGCCTCACCAAAATAGTATGTGCTGAAAAGGGTGATCATTTCATGGATCTGAACGAACACTCTTATCACGGCAGATCAACACCGGATCAACTATCCTATCCTGAACCAACAGTATCCGACCGATCATTAAGCCGGTGTGATGGTGTCTTCTGTTTTGGACCACAGAGATGCTATGGCAAGTGCCACCAGTGCCATCATCGTAAATCGTACGCAAATAGTATATCTACTTTGTATAGTGAACGGAACATGTATGAGCCATGCATATACCACAACAATTGCAAGAGGCCATATTCTCCCAATACTCAACCGTTTACGCCAGAGCGCCAGTGGAACAAGAACAATGAACAGAAGAAAAATAACACCTGTAGTGATGGTTGCATAGAGCATCTTGACCTTGCCTCCTATGGACGCTTCACGAAAATCCGTAACCTGTATCCCGATCACCCATAACCTAACGGCTGAGAATACCTTGTATTTGATCGTGTACCAAGGGTCATCAAGCATATGCCCGATCGCCTTGTCCATCAATAATTTCTCTCGTGTTCTTGTGTACTCAGAATTGAACGTGTTCTCCACGCTGTAGGTAACCAACGGACGGGATGCAAGCATAATGCTATCGACCTTGGTCTTAAGCGGATCCACGATCGCGAGGATATCCGCCCATTCCGATTCGAATTCCTGGATGTTCGCAGGGATCGTTGATGGCGGAACGAAATCAAAGACCTCGTCACCCGTGAAGTTGCGCAGCGAAATGTGATCGGTGTAGTTCGGCATTTTCCCACACCAGAATCCAAAATGCATATACCCTCCACCACCCTGCAATGGCGTCACCTGGAAAACACCATGATGCTTCAGATTCCAGAATCCAAAAGGGAGCAAGGAAAGCACGAAAATGCCGAATGATAGTGCATGTGTGCGGAACTGGAATTGCTTTCGTTCCACCAACCACATCACGGAATAATAGGCCACCGGTAATAGAAGAAAGACCGGTTTCAATTGGAACAGAAATGCAAAAAGCAGACCTTGGATCAAGGCAAGATACCAAGGTAACGGTCCTGGTCTAGTGGCGATAAAAACCACCGCACAGATCCCGAACAGTGCTGGTATATCCGTGTAAGCTTGCATTATGTAGTAGGGAATATTGATCGAAGGGATCAACAGGATCAAGAATATGTTCCTTGCCATTAAGCGGGTATCGAAACGTTCGATCACTTTCAATGACAGAAAAACCCCTGCGAAATACAAGAATAGATTGACCACCTTAACTACCTTGTAATTGCCGAACACTTTAATTAAAGTTGCCAATATCAACGGATATCCTGGTGCTCTAAAGGTGTCCGGGATCTCAGTCGGCAGCTCCCACCACAAACTGTATTCTCCATGCAGTAGGCTTTCAGCAAGTGCCAAATAGGACCACGTGTCACTTAACACCACGTTCCGAGTGGCCCACAATATGACCAGTACCTGAAGCAAGTTCAGCACAAGCAATACCTTGAACGTCGTACGGGCGTTCAGGCACCTGGTCAATATGCCTTGCTTTTCCATCATGATCTTAAGTGCGCAATTCAACAAAAGAAACTAAAAAACAATGACTCGCTTGGATCGCTTGGTCCCAAAGGATCGCTGATGAAGAGCATACGGAGATCCATCACCTTTACTTAGCAACAATGTGCGATCGCTTATGACTTGCGTAACCAGATGCTCAATTGCATGCCAGTACCGCTTCGGCGCATGATCCATTTCAATGGTCCATCCAAAATGCTTGGCATGAAGGTTTGGCAGATATAGAATTCATGGAATGCGATCCCATAACCGTTCACCTTACCATTTTCCTCAAAACTCTTAACGCCGAATTCATGTAAGTGGTAAGGCGGATGCATTGGGCTAAGATTTGCAACGTAATTGCTTCCACGGATCGCGTATGAAGCATTTATCAATCTATGGATCAGCCATTGTGATGATGGAACTTCGATCTGGACCAATCCGCCCGGCTTGAGCCAACGCATTGCTTTCCCTAAACAGAAAGAGGGATCGTATAAATGCTCCAGAACAGCGCCAAAACTTATCAGATCGAATTTACCTTCCGGGTATTCGATGCTTTCAATGTCGCCCAACTGGATCCTGTCCGGGTCTATGCCCATACGTTCGATCGCACGGCTTCGGAATGGCTCCGATGGTTCGAATCCGTATGTATCGAACCCTGCTTTGTTCAAGGCTATCATGGCCTTACCTATTCCCGCTCCGACATCCAATGCGGTCATTCCTGGCTTGAATTCCATCAAGGACCGGAAGCGGTTCAAGTTATGCCCGAAGTAATTCTCTTCCACCTTGAAGTATCCATCCACCCAATAATTCTCCGGGGGAACTCCGTAATGATCCTGCAGATCCAATGGAATAGGCATTGGATCGGAAAATATCAACTTGCACCGTTTGCATTTCTGCACGCTTGTGGTTACGCCCTTCTTCTTCCAAGGCCTGCTTCCTTGAGAGCCGTTCAAGCGTTGGCCCATCAGATCGTGTTGCTCTGGACCTGAACCGCACATATTGCATGTCTTGATCGACTTGAACGAATACCTCGGCCCCAACTCACTCGTCATCCTTTCCTAGATCAAATTATGCACTACAATTCCGGTATGCACGGACAAAACTATTTAAGATCTGCTATTGACGGCCAAATGAGCAAAAGGTTGCCTTATTCGTGATGATAAGGGCTTCCTCCCAAAATTGCGAACGCACGATACAATTGCTCAGCGAACAACACCCGAACCAATTGGTGGGGAAATGTCATTGCTGAAAGTGACATGATCAGATCCGCGCGCTGGCGAACTTCATCCGTGAACCCGTATGCCCCACCTATCACGAATGCTACTTGTCGAACTCCCTGATCCCGCCAACCACCTAGTTGACCAGCAAATTGTGGACTTGTCAATGCCTTACCCTTTTCATCCAACACAACTACTTTTTCACCGGGCCTGAAGGCGGCTAATATGCGCTCACTCTCGGTACGTTGCTGGTAGGCAATGTCGCCCTTGCCGGCCTCCTGAAGCACTACCTGCTCAACCGGAAACGTTCTTGCGAGCCGTTGCGTATAATGTGTTATGCCCTCCGTGATGAACCCACGTTCGCTTCGTCCTACAAGTATCAGCCTGATCTTCATGCCCTTAGCGGTGTTAGTAAGTTATGGTGGACACACTACTGCATATGGCCCGGTATTTGCCCAATTTCGCAACAAATGAAACGATCAATTATCCGCTTCGCACTACTTTTTACTTTCCTATTGCCTTTCGTGGGGCTACAAGCTCAGGATCCGGTGAAAGATAAAGTTGTACAAGCCATGAAGACCGGTAATTCAAAAGACCTTGCCGACCATTTCATCCCGAACTTGGATCTTACGGTACTGGATGCCTCCGATGTATATAGCAAAGCTCAGGCTGAGCAGATACTTCGCAAGTTCTTCAACGAGCATCCCCCTTTGGACCTTGCCATTGAGCACAGTGGCGTGAGCAAGTTCGGCGATAAATACTTCATTGGTATCCTGAAAACAAAGGATGCTCAATTCAGGACCACGTTCTTCCTGAAAAAGACCGGTGAGGAATTCCAAGTGAAACAGCTTCGCATTGAGCCGAGCAAGAACGACTTTTGATCGTGCTTCCACCGTTGACCGAGGAATTGATCGACCGCGCCTTTGCCGAGGATGTCGGTGATGGTGACCACACCACGCTTAGCACGATACCCGCTAGTGCCAATGGTGCTGCGCAATTGTTAGTGAAGGATACCGGTATCCTTGCGGGTGTTGAGCTGGCATTGGCGATCATTGAACGCTATGACCCGCAATTGATCCCCAAGGTATTCCTTGAAGACGGCGCACAGGTGAAACCCAGCGATGTGGTGATGATCATCCATGGACCTGTGCGAAGCATCCTTGTCGTTGAACGGTTATTACTGAATTTCATGCAGCGCATGAGCGGTATTGCTACGTTGACGAACAGATTCGTTTCAGCCATTGAAGGAACTGGCTGTCGCGTGCTGGATACACGGAAAACCACACCCGGACTTCGTGAGATCGAGAAATGGGCCGTGCGTATCGGTGGCGGTACCAATCATCGTATGGGTTTGTACGACATGATGATGATCAAGGATAATCATGTGGATTTCGCAGGGGGAATTCCCCAAGCAATTGCTGCGGCCAGAACCTACCAAAAAGACCGTGATCTGAAATTACCGATCGAGATCGAGACACGTAACATCTCTGAAGTACAACAGGTTCTTGAAACCGGTGGGATCCAACGCATAATGCTCGATAACTTCACGCCAAAGAACATGCGTGAAGCAGTGAGCTTGATCAATGACACCTACGAGACCGAAGCATCAGGAGGCATAACGCTGACCACCGCTCGAGCATATGCCGAAACGGGCGTCAACTTCATATCCGTGGGTGCGCTTACCCATAGCTTTGCCTGCCTTGACCTCAGTTTGAAAGCATTGTGATGTTGAACAGGATCAAACGCAAGGTGCTCTTCTCTCGAGTATTCAGGCGGTTGGTGGGCCGTGCGGACGACGTGGTCCTACCTGGTTTCGAAGGGTTCAGTATATACAGGATAGGACGTTTCTTTCTTCAAGCATTGTCCGATGGACAACTAGCCATGCGTGCCTCGGCGATCGCGTTCAAGGTATTCATCGCATTCTTCCCCGCCGTGATCATGCTGCTTACACTGATCCCGTTCATTCCGATCGATGATTTCCAGATCAAACTGCTGGTCACCTTCCGTGATCTATTGCCACCGGAAGTTTACAAGTTCATCGAGACAACATTGCACGATCTATTGGTTAAAAAGCACGGTACACTGTTATCCGTAAGCTTCTTGATCGGATTGTACTTGGCCAGCAATAGCATCGATGCGATACTGCAAGGTTTCAGCCAGAGCACCAATCTGCACACGTGGCATAGTCCGTTGAAGCAACGACTGTTGAGTTTGGGTCTGCTGCTCGTGTTGCCAATTCTAGGACTGATCGGAATTCCCGTATTGACCATGAGCGGTATTGCCATTGACAGGCTCACCGATTACAGTATTCTTACGAGCCAAGTTCAGGTCTATGCGCTGGTCGCGGCAAAGTGGTTGATCTCCACATTGCTTGTTCTTGGTTTCGTTTCGATGCTATATGCTGCGGGTGATCCGACCTCCCCTAAATTCAGATTGATCACTCCTGGTGCATTGCTGGCCATGTTCCTGGTGCTAGTGATCTCTCAAGCGCTTGCATTCGTATTCAGCAACATTACCGATTACAATGCGCTGTACGGTTCCATAGGCGCTATTCTCGCCGTTCAATTGTGGATCTATTTCAATATGATAGCGTTGCTCATTGGACATGAGTTGAACTCCGCGATCGTAAAAGCAAGGGTGGATCATCGTGCAAATCTGAAGATCAGGAAACTAGCAGCCAGCCCCGTGTGAATGGGAGAGGATCGATCGATCCGCATTCCCTTAATACCTTGGTCCCCCTGACCATGCGTATTCCAGCGATCTTCTTTTTGACCCTTGTGATCAGCAGTGCATTCGCCCAGCGTTTCGCACCCTTACAGCCCCCGAACTCATATCGCAACGCGGACAATCCGTTGTACTGGAAGAACAGACCGCCTTACCCGGGATACTGGCAGCAGGATGTGCACTATTTGATCAAGGCTCGTTTGAATGATATGGACGATGTAATTAATGGAGATCTTACGCTCTATTACCATAACAACTCACCGGATACGCTCCACTACGTTTACTTTCATTTGTACCAGGAAGCCTATGTCAAGGGTTCATATTTGGAGAACAAGTCAATCGCTGAAGGGGAGGACAAGAAGTACTATTCAACGCTTCCATACGGCGGCACGCGTGTTCACGCCATCACATCAAATGGAGACACGCTCCGATCGGAACAGGACAACACAGTGTTGAAAGTCTGGCTGAAGGCCCCGCTGTCTCCTAGTGAACGGATAACGTTGCGTATGGATTTCGCGACCCATTGGTCAACAGCGATCGATAGACGAATGAAACTGTTCAATGCATGGGGCCAGAAACATTATGACGGCGTGCATTGGTATCCACGGATCGCGGTGTATGATCGGAAGTTCGGTTGGGATACACAGCAGCACCTAGGCAGCGAATTCTATGGTGATTTCGGAACATTCGATGTGGAACTCGACTTCCCGAACCAATATATTATGGATGCCACGGGTTGGCTTCAGAATGAACGGGAGGTGCTACCAGCGGAACTGAAAGCGAAACTGGCGCTCAGCAATTTCAAGGATAAACCATGGAATGAACGCCCTTCTGTCGTGATCGTTCCGGATACTTCGATCCGCAAAGTGTGGAAATTCCATGCCGAGAACGTACATGACTTTGCCTTTACTGCGGACCCGACCTACCGCATAGGTGAAGCAACCTGGAATGGCGTTAAATGCGTTGCACTTGCACAGGAACCCCACGCAAGTGGTTGGCAGAATGCGGCAGAGTACACAGCGAAGATCATTGAATGTTTCAGTCGTGACTTCGGCATGTATGCTTATCCAAAAATGATCGTGGCCGATGCGCGGGACGGAATGGAATATCCCATGCTCACACTGGATAGTGGGAATGAACCCAACTACCGCGGATTATTCGTGCATGAGATCGGGCACAATTGGTTCTTCGGCATGCTGGGTAGTAATGAAACATACAGGGCATTCATGGATGAAGGATTCACCCAATTCCTGACGATATGGGGACTCGAACAGATCGACGGTGATACCATGGTCGAAACACCTGCCAAGAACTTCTACGAACGTGGTTTTACTCAGCCAAGCCTTGCTCGCGAGGAACCGGTCTATTACAGCTACCAGTATGATGCTCTTAGAAATGAAATACCTCCAATTAATGTCCACAGTGATGAATTCGGACACGTTGAAGGACTAGGACGAGGCTATGGCCATGTGTATGACAAGACCGCTGTAATGCTCTACAATCTGCAATACGTGCTAGGCGACTCGCTCTTCTTAGCAGCGATGCAGAATTATGTACAGCAATGGAAGATCTGCCACCCTTACCCGGAGGATATGCGGCAAAGTTTTATCGACTTCACACACGCGGACCTCAATTGGTTCTTCGATCAATGGATAGAGACCGATAGACGCATCGACTACTCCATAAGAAGTGTGAAACGCAAGAACCGCAGTGAAGGACAGGAGATCCGTCTCTTGAGAAAAGGTGATCTGCATATGCCGATAGACCTTCGTATTACTGCGAACAATGGTAAAAAATATGACTATTACATACCCAATACCTGGTTCGAAAAAAAGACGGATGCCACCGTACTTCCGCGCTGGATCGGGTACGATGAACTTGCCAGGGACTACACGGCCCGCGTGGATATACCCACTGGAATTGCGAATGTTCAAATTGATACAACAGGCCGCTTGGGCGATGTCTATCTATTGAACAACAGCATGCATGTTCCAGTGAACATCATGTTCGATCATCATATCCGCAACAGACCAGATCGCCATGCCTACCAGGTATTCGCACGCCCGGACCTTTGGTGGAATGGTTACGACGGAATAAAAGCCGGTGTTCATTTGAACAGCAGCTATATGAAATACAAACACCAGATCCACTTCAGCGCATGGCTCAACACCGGAATTGGTCAATACTTATCACCGGACAACCCCGTTTTCACGGATGCATTTCCGGGTAACAAGGATGTGGCATTCGACCCCCTCTCGTTCGTTTTCAGTTACGAGAATGGCACAGAGAAACTGCTTAAAGGGTCCAGCGTCTCTTTAAAAGCGCGCCACCTTGATGGCTTGGAACTTTACGGCGGTGGCGCTAAATGGAAAGCACCCAAAGGGGGTTTTGATGTGGAGGCGGACCTACGCTATTTCGTACGTAAGGATAGTGCCGACCTGACCTACCTGTTGTACCCGAAGGAATGGACCTTGAACAAATGGCAAGGGGTACTGGATCTTTATGCCAACAAAAAGTATCAACTCTTGGGCGGAACGGGCAAATTGCAATTGCGCCTGCGACAACCCATGGTCGGTTCCACTGGATTTGGTGAGAACGTGCGACTAACGACTTGGAATGAATTCGACTTGGGTAAGGCCGAATTGAAAGTGCGTCTTATAGCGCAATACGGTACCGGTACCGGTGGCATTGAAACAGCATTCTACATGGCCGGTGGGGCGCCAGAGAACCTGATGGAGAATAAGTACGTGCGCAGCGCTGGTCTTGTGCCCTATGATTGGGTAGGCGCTTATGGTAACAACGTAAACCACTTTCACTACGGCGGCGGTCTGAACCTACGCGGCTATGCGGGATATTTAGCCCCTGAACTGACCCCGGACAGCACCGTAGTTTATACATACAGAGGCAACACAGGCGTAGCCGCGAATGCCGAACTTGACCTGGATAAATTCTTGCGCATAAAGCCGCGCTGGACCAAACGCTGGTTACACCTGGATGCTTACCTTTTCGGTGACATCGGCAGTATGGGATACCGCGACGCACGCAATGGCAAACAGCAATTGGAAATGGCCATGCCCCGCGCCGATGCCGGAGCTGGTTTTGCCCTGACCATTAAAAAATTCGGGCCTTTGGTGGATATCAAACCGTTCACCATCCGCTTTGATATGCCGTTGTTCCTAAGCGCGCTACCTGCTAATGAAACAGAACATTTCGCATTCCGGTACGTTGTTGGCATTGGCCGTAGTTTCTGACGCATTCGCCAGCCACACTGAATGAATCCGATCACCCTACTCCTTTGCCTTCTTTTCACAACAGCATCATTCGCGCAGGATATCAGCGGCCGTTGGACAACGATCGATGATAACACGGGTGCCAAGCGCTCCGTGGTTGAGATCACTGTAACGAACGGAATTGCAACTGGCCATATCGTTGACATCCATGACAAGACCAAGCTTGAGAAGGTCTGTGAAAAATGCAGCGACGATCGAAAAGGCCAACGGATCCTAGGACTTCCGATCATCCGCAACATGCAGAAAGATGGCGACGAATGGGAAGATGGCACCATACTCGACCCGGAGAATGGAAAAGTTTACGATTGCAAGATGTGGTTAGAGGACGGTAAGTTGATGGTCCGCGGATACGTTGCGTTCTTCTACAGAACGCAGGTGTGGGTGCGGTGATGGTATTTACATGGCAGGGCTAAGGGCTTGGGTCAACTAATTACACTGATCAAGCAACGTATTCATTATCTTGGAATCAAATTCAACTCAGAATGTTCAGATCACTGGAAATAAAAATTGTACAAGCAGTCGCACTTAGCTTGTTGAGTTGTTCGTTGTTTGCACAAAACATGTTGCTGATCGGCTCTAGTCGCGACACTCCTTTCGCATTTCACCAAGGTATCAATACAGCGAATACAAATTACAATTCTGCTTTGCAATTCTCGGCATTCTCACAACCGGGAAATCAAGGCGGGAATAATACTGGGCGAGCGATCATTGATTTCGACTTAAGTGCAATACCATCGGGATCAACCATTCAAGGTGCCTTCCTCAGCCTTTCGGCTATTGGGCCTCATGGTCTCGGCCAAGTAGCATCTATCGGCCATGTTGGTCAGAACCAATGTATTCTGTCCCTGGTGAATTCTGCGTGGGATGAGAATACCATTACTTGGAACAACCAACCAACAACAACGAATGTGGATTCCGTGAGCATACCCGCCAGCACCTACGCCTTACAGAACTATTTAAATATTGACGTAACAACATTGATCCAGGACATGGTGGATGATCCGATAAATTCTCATGGCATAATGATCAAACTCGTGAATGAATTTCCCAGTAATGGTTTAGCGTTCTACGGGAATTTAGCACCGGAAGCGGATAGACGTCCTCAATTGGCTATTGCCTATGGAGAATGTCCTACTGTCAATGGATTGTTGGAACTATCCGCACTGGACCGGAACATTCTGCTGGTTCCAAATCCAGGACTCAGCGGAAACGCTGTTCGACTGGACCTGCCTTCCATGGAAAGCGGTTCCATCACTATTGAACTCTATGACCAACTCGGTCGTAAACTCAGAACATGGAACGCGGTGCAATACCCGTTCGAATTGCGTTTACCGACGATCTCCGAAGGCAGTTATTCCCTTAAGGTGGAAACGGTAAATGGAGAACAATTAGGTGTTGCAAAATTAGTCGTGCAGTGACCTGATCGCGTCTATTTGCAAAGCGACCGTACCAGTTCCACTAGCTTATTACGCTCGTTCGAAGGCCATCTTTTCATGATGCGTTCTCTCGCTTTTTGACTTCGAGCTGGAATATCCGAATCCAAAGCCTTTTGGATCAACGCTTCTAGTTCGGTAAGATCCTTTTTTTGAAGAATGAAACCAGTATCACCAACGATCTCCGGTAATGCTGCGACGGAACTAACGATCGGAACACAGCCACACAACATAGCCTCACATGGTGCGCTCGGGAAACCCTCCCACATACTCAGCTGTAAATAGAACTCATGACTTGCATAATAGGCTGGCAGATCCTCGTACGGCACTGAGCGTACCAGCTTAAGATTGCTCGGAACCGGCGGATAGCTCATACCTTCTGCATCTCCCAATATGGTGAACTCCAGTTCTGGGAATCGTTCGGCCATAGCAAAGATCAGGTCTGCACCTTTGCGGTAGAAATTGGGTGCGTTCATTCTGCTAACGGTCAAGAACGAACCCGGTCGGCGCTCACCTTGTGGCTTGAACCGTTCAAGGTCATACCCGTATTGCAAAATGGTATACGGCGTAAGGATATCGGGAAATAAGCCGCGGAAACCTTGTACCGAAGGGTCTCTTGGGTCAGGCGAATAAACGTACCGGCTTTCAACCAAACTTGCGTCGACAGGAGCCAAGTGGGTGGCATTTCGCAAACTCCAGCGAACAAGAGATCCATACGGCCAGCGAATATGATCGCCATAGCCGAATGATGGGAATTTGACACATTCCGTTCCACCTAGCACCAACAGCGACGGGACACCGAAGAGCTTTCCCAATAAGACCACTAGGATGGAATGGTAGCCCGCAAATTGGGTAACCGAGATATGTGCACCAGGAAGATAGCGCAACAGGAAAACGAATTGCCTTAACAGTACGATCGGCGTGAATATCTTGCGCCCTATAGAAAAATCAAAGTACTTGAGGTCGAAATGTTCACGCAGAAGAAGGACGTCATTTCTCGAAAAAGAAGCTGTAACGTTTGTGCAATAGACCAAACGCTTCTTTGGTCCTTCTCGTGCTTCCTTCATGAAGCGCAAATCTATTCAGACTGCGATCAATCCGTTACCTGCTAAAAAGATGGTGATCGGAACCGGCATGTTGGCCCATGCATTTTCAGCATTCAAGGCGGATCCCCATGTCTGCATTTTCGCTTCCGGGGTGAG
The DNA here is from genome assembly GCA_016704485.1 of Flavobacteriales bacterium. Classification (NCBI taxonomy): domain Bacteria; kingdom Pseudomonadati; phylum Bacteroidota; class Flavobacteriia; order Flavobacteriales; species Flavobacteriales bacterium. Next base: position 75,989 of record JADJAA010000001.1, read on the forward strand.
CCGCTCCAGTGAACGTGAGCGTTCTGCTTTTGAACGAGAACTCGACCTGCTTTCCGCTCAGGACAACGCTTTTCAACTTGTTTACTTCAGTACGTGTAGCCTTTACGATCCTTCATTGCAGGACTCGCCCTACATTCTGCATAAGCGGAAGATGGAACAATTGATCGCGGACCGCTTTAGCAAGCACTTGATCGTTCGGCTACCGAACATGATCGGCAGAACAAAGAACCCCAACACATTGACCAATTTCTTAAGGGACCGCATTCTGCAGAACGAACATTTCGAAGTGTTCCAAAATGCAACACGCTACCTCTTGGACGTTGATGACGTTATCGAGGATCTATCACCGATCATAAAGGCACCGAAAGAACCAAGAGCAACATTGAACGTCTGCGGATCCACACCGATCCATTTGCCAGCGCTTGTTGCTATGATGGAAGAGGTTCTTGATCGAAATGGTGATCATGATCTTGTAGAGAAAGGTCAGTCGTACGAAGTGGATAATTCAAAATTTCTGGAACTGATCGGACCTTCGCGAAAAAGCACCTATGAACACCAGGATCTTCTTCGTACGCTTTCAAAATATTACGCAGAGCGCCGCTGATATATTTGACCTATGGGATTGAAGAAAGCTACCTCGCTATGGCTGGAGCATATTGCGCGTTTCGGAGTCTTAAAAGGCACACGGATCGTACAGTTGAAAAGCAGACCATCCCCATCGTTATCCACGATCGACCTTCCCGGTAATAATGGCTCGTTCCAACTTCGCCCGGGTACCTCGGACATGGCCATATTCGATGAGATCTTCTACAGCAAATTCATTCCGCGTACGGCTCGCTACGATACCGTAATTGACTGTGGAGCAAATATTGGCTGTACAGTTCGCTACTGGACCATGCTCAACCCTACCTGCAAAGTTGTGGCCGTGGAACCTGACAGTGAAAATTTCGGGATCCTTTTAAAGAACACAACGGGAATGCCCAATGTGAACTGCGTGCAAGCCGGAGTATGGCCGGTAGAAGGATCTTTACACTTGGATACCGAGGGATTTGGGCATTCGGGGATCCAAACGCGAGCCGATGTATCCGGTGATACGCCTGCGGTGACCATACCTGGACTTATGAAGCGTTTTGGGATCGAACATATCTCATTGCTTAAGATCGATATCGAAGGGTCTGAACTGGAACTTTTCTCAAGTGGAGACCTCGGCTGGATCGCAAATGTTGATACCATCGCGATCGAACTTCATGATCATATGAGACCGGGCTGCGGTGATGCCTTCTTCAAAGCGATCGCACCCTATTCATGGACCTATGAGATCTATGGATACACGTTGGTCTGCTCAAAAATGGGCCGCGCCTGAAAGGATACCGATATTTGGCCCACATCAACCATGGCAGTTCCCTTCCTTAAACCGATCTATCGTCAACTCAACAACTTGCTTGGTCGCGTTCGCCGTTCGCAGACCGCACGTATTCCGAGGGTTGAACTGCACGAGAAACACATCCGGAACTTAAGGGTCGTGCTCGATCGCAAGGCATTTTTGGAAGCCTTACCGAAGGGCGGCGTAGTGGCTGAAGCGGGTGTGGATCATGGTGATTTTTCCGAAATGATACTGGCAATTACAAAACCCGCACGGCTACACCTGATCGATGTGTGGGCAAGTGCGCGCTACCATGGCGGATTGGAAAAGATCGTGCGTGACAAATTCGTAAAGGAGATCACCAGCGGTCAAGTGCAGTTGGATCTGGGCCTTTCTACGGATGTGCTACCGACCTATGCCGACGGGCAATTCGACTGGATCTATATCGATACCGACCATGGTTACACCGTAACAGCAGCTGAACTTGAGTTGGCTCGGACGAAAGTGAAACCGAATGGGATATTGGCTGGCCATGATTTCAGCACCTGTAACTGGGACGGCGGTGTGCGCTATGGTGTGATCGAGGCCGTGCATGAGTTCTGTGTGAATTACGATTGGGAACTGATCCTGCTCACGCACGAGACCGATCGTTTCCTAAGCTTTGCGATCCGGAAGATAGCCTAGCGGCCTCCCTGCGTTTAGGCTTACTCAGCCAACCACCTTCCCGCGTATGCGTTGTGAGAATTCCATCAACTCCTTCAGCAGACCCATGGCGTATGCGGCGGGCAGGAACAAGGCCGCTGCGATCGCTGTGCGCATGATCACGCTGAGGTAAGGGTTGTCTACTGTTGGTACGAACTGCATAACGCCCAATACGGCGATGATCAATAGCGCAACCAATACCGTGCGTCGGTCGAAGGGCCAAAGTCCATAGCGTGAGTAGAGGATCCATGTGCGGAACACGTTCACGAGCATCAACGACAAGAACGTTGCATACGCTGCGCCAACTATGCCCATGCTGCGGATGAAGAAGAAGTTCGCGACCAAATTCACGAGCAACATGCCGATGCTGCTGAAGGCATCCAACCGATATGATCTCGACATACTGATGATGCCAACGCCCAGTTGAACCGCACTGGTGAGCATGTAGGAAAGGCCTATGACCAACGCTACTTTCGCGCCTCCCGCGTATTCCGCTGGTAGTAGTGCGAAAAGCCCATCCAAACTGGTTACCATCAACAGGAACAAAAACCCACTGATCAAGAATTGTACGATCGATGAGGAACGATAAAGCATCTGGATCTTGGCCGTGTCATTCTGCTTCCAAGCATCCGCTAGTATTGGTACCGCAGCTTGTTGCAATGCACGTGCAGGTGCCGCAATTACCGACCCGAAATAGAACGCCACGGCATAGTGTGCTACATATTTAAGACCATCGCCAAGCAGTGCACCTATCATCAATTGATCCATATTGCCGAGTATGATACCCGCCAGACTTCCAGAAAGCGTATAGCCGCTGTAGGTGAGCATGCTCTTGCGCAATCTGCGTGGTAGCCAACGGTGAGCCCAACCCAATTTGAATTGGCCTGCACGGTAAAGATCCACCACCAACAAGAGCGTGCTCACTAAGAATATTGCGGTGTACAAAAGCATGAAGTCGGTGAACGACATGGGGCGCCACGCTTGGTAACCGATCAGTGCAGTTTGAAGCAAGCGTAGGACGAATTCGCGAATGAAACTGGGTTGCACAGTGCGCTGAAGCGATCGGCTGTAACTGCGCAATAAGATGAAGTGGATCTCTGAGAATACGATCGGTAGCAACAACCATCCATGCGTAACGAATAGTGCGTTGCTATCGGAAAAAATATCCGCGAAAACACCTTGCAAAGCACCCAGTACCAACATGGTAAAAAGCCCGATCGCAGTGCCGAAAAGGAGCAGCATTCCCAACAGGCCGCGATGGTCCTTCTCTGGATCCCGGAAGTAGGGAAAATAGCGGATCACCGTGTTCTCTGCACCGAGTTGGGCTACCTGAGCGGCAATGGTCGCTAACGAGACAAGTAGACGCGTGAGTCCGAACTGGTCCGCATCCAACACCTTTGGGTACAGCAGAACCACGTTCACAAAACCCAGCCCAATGCCTAAGTAGGCGAGCAAGGTGTTGAGGGTGGCTTGTCTGGCGATGATGCCCATTGAGGAGTTGATCAGAAGATCAGATCAGGAACGCAGATAACGCAGATGGTTATGATGATCACAGATCGTTCGTTGGTTTTGGTACAGAGTAAATGGTATTGGGAATTGGGAGTGTCGGCTTATGTCTTATGTAGTCTGCCTTGTGCCTTGTGCCTTGGTTCTTTGTTCTTGATTGTTCGTTGTCGATTCTTGCTGTCTGCATGGTCTAACTCCCAAAGAACATATCCTAGCGAAACGATAAATTCCGGGACTGCAAAATGCCAGTGCAAACTGCCTAGTGATTTTGTGCTGTAAACGTACGTTGCAATAATTCTGCTACTTCGTTGGCTAGTGATGGGCGGCTGAATTGATTCGTTGCTTGATTTTGATGGCCCTGCATTGGCGTTGCGAAAAGTGCTTTGATCCGTTCTAATTCACGCTTCGCTCCGGTGCGTGAAATTAGAAGGTGATCTAAACCTAGAACCCGTGCAATGTCTCCTTCTTTCGGGCCTACCGCCAAGATCGGGCGGCCAACGCTTAGGTACTCGAATACTTTGCCTGGAAGGATCCCCATGCTGTTCGGTGTATCGTTGATCGGCAACAACAGTACGCGGGCTCGCTGCATCTCTCGCATCGCTTCTGCATGGCCCACGCGGCCCATGCGTTCAATGTGTTCACCCAGCCCTGCGGATGTCGCACTTTCGATGACACTTAGGTCTACCGGCCCAACGAACCGCAATACGAACCGATCAGCGAATTCACCGTCGGTGCGAACCAATTCACCAAGTGTATTCCACAATTCCGGGCAATCGCGTGTGGCAACCATACTACCGATGTGTACGAGGCTGTATGCATCATCCATAGATGCTGATGGATTGGGCACATCGGCAGGATCATATCCATTGGTGATCACCTCTACTGGCCTACCACCCAATTGCTCAAGATCCTTCGCCCAGCTCCAACTTACCGTCACCACCTTATCCGCGGCTTGTAGTACTTCGCGCTCCAACCGGTGTTGTTTCTTATCGGCCCATTTGGTTAAGGTCAGCTGTCCGTAATAATCAATGTCGGTCCAGGGATCCCGGAAGTCAGCTACCCACTTTATTCCCGTCGCACGTTTCAGTCCCAAGCCGATCAGGTGCATGCTGTGCGGTGGCCCGGTGGTGATGATGGCATCGACAGGGTGCTCCTTCAAATAGTTCGTCAGGAATTTAATACTTGGCTTCACCCACCACACACGTGCATCGGGAATGAACAGATTACTGCGGATCCAAAGTGCTACGTCATCTTTCCAACCCCGCTTACCACCTTCGTTCAAGAATGCGGTTTGCACGCGCTCTTCTTGCTTGCGACCCGTGAACCGTTTGTACAAGCTGAAGGGTTCCGTGATCGGCTGCCTGACCACTTCTACTTCTTGAGCAATGTCTTTGGACAAGTCCGGATCATGCGAGACCAACTCCGGATCCTGCGGTGTGTAGATCACCGGTTGCCAACCATTCTGCGGAAGATACTTGCTGAATTTCAACCATCGGTATACCCCGGCCCCACCATTGGGTGGCCAGTAGTAGGTGATGATGAGGACGCGATGCACGGAGGTTATGTTGATTAGCTGATGGGATGATCAGCTCATTAGCTGATGGAGTGACTGCTTGGTCGAAGAAAGCAAACGAAATGTAGAATGAAGAATGTAGAATGTAGAACTCTGAACGGAGCCTCTGCACGGGCATTGAGACCAAACACAAATGAAATGGTTCCACAACTGTGCGGGATAAATAGGACTTATCACTCCAGCTTGTTTTGTTTGAACTCATAACCCAACGCACCCAACACTAACAAAAGGACCAAGCTGCTGCTCGCCAATGCGAAAGGTCTGGATGTATTATATGGTTCGCTTTCCACCTTGAACACGATCGTGTGCTCACCTGCTGGCACGGCCATGGCACGCAATACATAATCAGCGCGAACGTGCTCGGCAGGTACCCCATCGATGCTTGCTTTCCAATCGGGACCATACCAGATCTCGCTGAACACCACTACTCCACCTTTCGCGGATCTTACCTTGTACGTAAGTTCACTTGTGGCATAGGTCGTCAATTCCACAGAGGCACTCGGATCCGGCTGCGGAGCAATTGAACCTAATGCTGCGCGATAGCGTTCATCAATAACAGCTGTGGTGCGTGGATCGATCGATCCAAGTTCCATGATCTCTTCGTTGGAGTTGCTCACCCACTTAAGATCATCAACGAACCAACCGTTACCAAAGGCATTGTTGTTGCGGATGGGTGCACGCTCCGCAGAGTAAATGAGATAGCGCGTATTCAACATGTTCAACACGTGCTCGTTGGCCATCAAGCTATCCATTGCAGGGATGCTCGTACCGCTCTGAAGCATGCCGATAACACGTTGCATACTCGGTGAAATGTGGAACTCGATCAACTCTTGGTAGCGCTTCAATTTGGCACCGTGATAGCCGCCTAAACTGCGGTGGAAGTAGCTCACCTTGGTATCGTTGAACGGATTCGCCAATGCTAGTACACGGTAATCCGCATGCTTACGCAGGCTGCTGAATCGCGCACTCAATTCATCTTCTTTACTGAGCGGCTTAATACCTCCTTGTTCAGCTTTGAGCCTTGCAATATTCGCTTCGTGATCGGTCTGTGCAGCTGGTGTCCATTCGGCCTCCAAGATGGCTTTGTCGGCTTCGTCAGGAGTGTACGGCCGATCATACGCTTCCTGGTCCACCCATTGAACTAATCGGCCACGGTCCTTTTCGTTGTTCATGTACCGCTTATCAACGGTCCACTGATCGACAAGGATCAAGAGACCCAACCCTGCGATCAATACGGGCACACCGACCTTCTTCTTACCGAACAGGTAGATCAGCACACATGCTACCGCAACGAAAGCGAAACTGCGCATGGCATCTGCACGGAACATTCCGATCCGTACATCCTTCAATCCATTCACGAATTGCAGCAATTGCCCTTCTTGCTCCGGAGAGCTTTCCATCTGTGCAGTGAACGACTCGCGTTCCTGGTCACTCACGAAGTTGAACAGTGAATCGGGCATCACCATTGCCGCCAAAAGAAACCCGACCAATACTCCCATCCCGATCAATGACCTCTTTTGCATCGTAGGTGTCCAGCCACCGTTCTTGATCATTCGATCCAAGTAAAGAATACCCAGTACCGGTGCGGCCAATTCCACGATCACCAATATGATGGTGACAGCGCGGAACTTGTTATACCCTGGCACGTGCTCTAAGAAAAAGTCGGTCAGCGGCATCAGATTCTTTCCCCAGCTCAACAGAAGTGTCAGCAGCAGTGCACTGAATAAGGCATACACCAATGCATCTCGCATCAGCACAAGTCCAACGACCAAATAGATGATCACGAGTAAGCCGGATAGTACCGATGCTTTTATTCCACCGATCGTCGCTTCGCCATCCAAGGAGAACGGTGCGGCATTCGAGATCTGGATCAATGCGAGGACCAAGAGCAATGAGCTCAACAACCACCATCGACCGCGGCCTTCGGTCTGCAGTAGCATTAGGAACATCAACAGCATGATAACGGCACCAGCATATTGCGGCCCGGAGGTGCTGAGCTGATCGCCCCAATACCGGTTCATTTGCGAAATATTCTTGCGGAACTGCTGTGGAGCATTGGCCAGGTCTTCCGGCGCCGTTCCGATGGCACCGGTCGCACCGCCCTTAGCATCGGGGATCAGGAACGTGGAGGTCTCTTGTTTCCCATAACTGTACTGGGTAACATAATCACGATCCAGACCGCCGGTACGCACGCCTTCCGCGGATGCCCCACTGGGAGTGATCGTCAATTCGCTTTTGCCACGCGTGCTGAATTTGCCATACTCCAGCGTGCTCCAAAGCATTCCGATGTTGCACAGCAAGGCCAACGTTACAGCAACCACACCTAGCCCGGACCGTTTCAGGAAATCGGCAGCGGTACCTGCCCGGAATGCCCGCACTGCCTCGGCCAATACAAAGAGAACGAGCAAGATCGCCAAATAATAGCTCACCTGCACGTGGTTGACCATTACCTGCAGCCCGAGGAACAATGCAAGCAATGCGGCGCCCAAGAACATCCTCCCACGATAAAGCATGTACACGCCGCCAAGAACCATGGGCATATAACCGATGGCATTTGCCTTGCTAGTATGCCCCGCAGGAAGGATCACGAAGAAGTAGGACGAGAATGCGAACGCGATCGCGCCGACCACCGCTAGCCACGGGTTAACATTCAGTATCCTGAGCAACACGAACATACCCAGCAAGTACAGGAACAGAAAGCTTGCAGGCCTTGGCAAGAAACCATGGAACATCGAATCCGCGTACTTCAGCAAGTTCGCACTCCAGATAACACTGATCTGGTAGGCTGGCATTCCGCTGAACATGCTGCCGGTCCAGAGGGCCTCTTCACCGGTTTCAGCACGGTGCTCCTCCACCTCATGGGCCATACCCTGCCACTGCTTAATGTCGTGCTGGTTAAGCTGTTTGCCTTCCAATACAGGGCTGAAGTAGATCAGACTTAACGCATAGAACAGCGCCAGGGCTGCTACAACAGGGATGAAACGTTTCCACGCGATCGTATTCATGGGTAGTTTGTCTATTTGATCTCTTCGAAATCCGCGTCCGTGATCGTGCCGTTCGTAACGGAACTGTCCTTGTCCGGACGAGCGTTCTCAACGCGTATTTCACCTTTGGGCCGTTGATCCAGTGGTCGCACGGTCGTGGAATGTGTACTTCCTCCGGACCGCTTGTTAATGCTCCGTTTCATCAACATCCGAAGGATCCACCACACGGCTATCAAAATGAGAATTGTACGTAACGTGCCCGGCATACTTGCTTCCAAAGGATCCATCTGAAGCGGCCAAAGATAGTTCTGACCAACCTGCCTCGCTGGATCGCCGTACCTTTGCCGCCCATTCCGCCCGCCGTACGGTGGGTTTATACCCAGTTTACCCCATTCACTATGTCCACTTTTGAAGAGCTAGGTCTCCGTTTGGAACTTCTTCGTTCCCTTACTGATATTGGCTTTACCACACCTACTCCTGTTCAGGAAAAGGCCATTCCACTGATGTTGAAATCAGAAAAGGACGTGGTAGCACTTGCCCAGACCGGAACCGGAAAAACCGCTGCTTTTGGTCTTCCGATGCTCGAATTCCTGGATCCGCAGGACCGTAGTATTCAAGGGTTGATCCTCGCCCCTACGCGCGAATTGTGCGTGCAGATCAGCAAGGACATGGAGAAGTTCGCGGCGAATATGAAGGGAACCCGCATTGTTGCGGTCTATGGCGGTTCCAGCATTCGTGACCAAATACGCGACATTCAGCGTGGTGCACAGATCATTGTGGCTACGCCTGGTCGTTTATTGGATCTGTTGGGTCGCAAGGCTGTTGATCTTTCTACAGTGGATGTGGTTGTTCTGGACGAGGCGGACGAAATGCTCAACATGGGCTTTCAGGAAGACCTTACGGAGATCCTACAGACCACACCACCGGATAAGCGCACGTGGCTCTTCAGTGCGACCATGAGCAATGAGGTGCGCCGCATTGCCAAACGGTATATGCGCGAATTCGAGGAAGTGAGCATTGACCGCTCCGCGAAGACCGCAGAAGCCATCGACCACCAATATTCCGTGGTTCATTCAAAGGACCGTTATGCCGCATTGAAGCGATTCATTGATGCGGATCCGGACCTTTTCGGTATTGTCTTCTGCCGCACGAAGCACGAAACACAGGATCTGGCAACAGCCTTAGTGAAGGACGGCTATAACGCCGATGCTATTCACGGTGACCTGAGCCAAGCTCAACGCGACCATGTTATGGGTCGTTACCGTGCTCGGAGCATTCGCATGTTGATCGCTACGGACGTTGCTGCGCGAGGTATCGATGTACAGGATGTAACACACGTTATCCACTTTGACCTTCCGGGTGAGGCGGAGAATTATACCCACCGCAGCGGTCGTACCGGCCGTGCAGGGCGAAAAGGGATCTCGTTGAGCATTATTGGTGTTCGCGATGTGAACAAGGTGCGTCATTTGGAACGTTCGTTGAAGACCCACTTCACTTATGTGCGTATTCCGGGTGGCGCTGAGATCGGTAAGCAGCAGGTAATGTCCTACATGAAGAAGTTGAAGGACGTGGAGGTTGATCATGAAGGATTATCTGAATTGATATCAGAAGCGCGCGTTGAGCTAGATGCATTCAGCAAGGAAGAACTGATCGAACGGTTCATGAGCATGGCCTTCAACCGTATTCTGGAGTCGCAGCGCAAGTCGTATGACCTGAACGTGGATATGAGCCGCAAGGATCACAGCGCGCGTGCTGAGCGTCCAACATCTGCGGAGCGGTTCAGTACTGGAAGGCAGTTATTCATCAATCTCGGTTCTGCTGATGGTTTCGACAAAGGCAAAATGCTCGGCTATATCTGCGGCATGAGCGGCCTGAGCGGTGAACTCATTGGCCGTATGATGATCAAGGACGTTTATTCATTCGTGGATATTGAACCCGATCATTTCGAGCAAGTGAAGAACTCTTTTGCTAACGCCAACTATAAAGGACGCAGCATCCGTGTTGATGAATCTGCAGGTGGCCAAGGCGGTGGTGCCCCACGCGGAGGTGGCGGAGATGGATCACGTGGTGAAGGTGGCGGTGGATACAAAGGCGGTTCCGGCGGCGGTGGCTATAAAGGAAAAGGCGGCGGCGGAGGTGGCTACAAAGGCAGCTCCGGAAGCGGTGCAGGACATCGCGGCGGAGGAGGCTATAAGGGTAGCGACGATCGCGGCAGTGGTGGCGGTGGATATAAAGGCGGTAATGATCGCGGCGGCTTCAAAAAGAAGGAAGGATTCTACGAGCCTAAGCCTAAGTTCCCGAAAAAGGAACGGAAGAGCAAATAGTATTAATTCCTTTCCGGGGCGCGGTCAGGAATGACGTTCCTGATTCTTTCCGCCTAAAGTGGCGGATTACTGATTCCCTTCAATCACTATTACTGTAACGATCAGGCTTCGGGTCTTGTTGGTGGTTGGTTTGGCTGTAACTCGTTGATGGTTATCTGTTTTACTGTCTGTATGAACGATGGCAAGCTGCTCGCGTTGCAAACTGCCAACTGCAAACTGCTATTGCTAACTGCCCACTGCACTTCGCGAACGGCTAACTGCTTACTCCTCTCTCTCTTCTACTTTTACAAGCGGGATGGATATTGCTACCACACTTGCAGAAGGCCGTATCAAGCAGAATATTGATCGTGTGCGTGAATCCATTGGCTCGAACACTGCGCAATTAACGCTATTGATGCACATGGTGCTGCGCGGAACGGATCGCGAACAGCAAATGGCATCTTGGGTGCTTTCCGAGGTGTGCGATGATCGACCAGAACTAGCCAAAAGCTGGACTGGACAAATGCTCTCGCTCTTGGATGAGCCCCTGCACCAAGGCACACACCGCAACATTATCCGCAGTTTTCAATTCATGGAGTTGCCGCAGCGGCATCACGGAATGATCACGGACAAAATGATGGCGATCCTGGCTGATCCATATCAACCCATTGCATCCCGGGCCTATGCGATCACCGTGGCCATGCGCATGGTTCAACTCTATCCCGAACTAGCAACTGAAATGAAGTTATTGATCGCGGAAGTGTTACGAGTTGATCCTGACCCAGCGGTCCGATCACGTGCTATTAAAGCGAGAAAAAAGCTAGAGCGATTCCGTTCCTGAAGCGTTAGTTATCGGGTATGGTTTACATTACGTTTGGCTTCCAACAAATGCGATCCCGTATCTGGAAACTGCTATGTCCGCGTCTCAATGCTGCACAACGAACCGGTGCACCGAGCTTAACGCATTCGCGTCCGCAGGTCTGTACTCCAATATATACGTCCCGGGATCCAAAGCACTGGTCTCCACCTGCTCATTCGTGTTGAGCATGGCCCGTGAGATCACCAAGGCACCCGTGAGCGACCTGACCTGTATGACCCCTCCGATCTCCTCGGTTCTCACGTAAAGCACATCATCGGCAGGCGAAGGCCATATTGCGGCTCCAGTCTTCTGGTATTCATCAATGCCAACAAGTGACCCTGCACAGCTGCAATCCTTCGAATAAACATCGTTGATAGAAGTCTCATCGCCATCATCACAAGGGCTACCTGGTATGGCAGCACCTCCGACAACGTTCTCACAATCCGCAATTTGCAGACCGGTGCCTACGGCTATTGCACCTAAGGATAGGTCAAAATAGGAACCTGATGCCGTAGTGCGCAACTTGACTGCGCGCACCATGTACCGCGTGTCGGCCATGTATTGTTCGGTGGATGTGAACGCCGTTCCGGTAACAGGTGTTGACGTTAGCTGCACGATGGTATCGTTGACCTCATCGATCCTGTACACATGGTATCCATCGACCGCCACCGGGGATTGCTGCCAACTGAACGATGAATACCATTGAGAATTGGATACGACCAAGGAGGTGGGTGGAGCAGTATAGAACATCCGTACCGTGGGATCTCCCATAAGGCCCATCTGCACACGGCCCAACGACTGACCTTGCCACCCACCATTCTGCAATGTGTAGTCCTGATTGTTATTGTTCATGGAGCGCAGGGCGCAATAACCGATCGGCTCGCCCATAGCCAACGGATGTAAATACCAATTCGGCATACCGCTCCAAACATGCGCAAGTCCATTGCCTCGCGCAAGAACAGCCCTCAGGAAATTGTCACTATTGTCCCAATCACCGAAGTAGGATCCTAAGGACATGTTGAATACTGCACCGTGGGAATTATTCACCATGTCGAACGATGATAGCCCATTGGTAGTGCCTGCAAGTACGGTTCCTCCGGGGCCAGGTAATTGAAGTCCTGTGCCACTTTGATACATGATAAGATCGTCGTTGTTCAAATAATGCTGAACGTATGGACCAGTGGCTATACTCAGTTCCGTGATACTATCCAAGCCTACGCACGCTGCTGAGCTTTGATATCCCGACATGCTCAGTGGATCAGATACCCATTGAAGATCATCCCACACCGAAGCTCGTATTGGCACCGTGAATTCTCCCGTTTTCCATTCATGTGCTTTCGCGAAATAACCGCGCAGCATATTCAGCTCGCCTTCGGGGAACGATGGCATATCATCAAAATCCACTCGCCCTACTTGCAGCTCAACTGCCGAAGTGAAATCACTCTGATCGAACTTTCCATCTCCCGGTACATTATGATTCCAACTGAAATTACTCGCAACCGTATTCACGGAATTATCCGTCCATGTGCCATTCATTTCACCATAATAGCCATCACATGGCCAAGCGCCGCGGTGTTCCGGATGACCATCCGGATTAACGCTACCACTGTATGGTACAGGAACGTGCCCAATAACATATACAGCCTTCACTTCCGTTGGTGCTGCATCATAGTCTGCTCTAATAAGCGATCTGACCGAATTCACTGTAGCAGAACTAAGAACGTCATGGCGTTTCACGATCCAACCGTCCGCGAGCAGATCATCTTCCACTTCAGCCAATTCACCGACCAATGATGCAGCCGCATTGCTCTCCACCAACAATATCAACTGACCACGATATCCAACTTCAGGCACCCGGATACCGGAACGGATATATCCGTATGCTGACCCGCCCCCAGATCGCACAACACGGTACTCGTACGCAGACCCAACTTGCACGGTAGCATCGGAATAACTTAGTGCCGATCCTGGAAGATCGACAATAACACTGCCCCAACTGGTTGCACCATTGGCTCGGCGATAAATGGAATATCCGCTAGCCCCAGTGTAACTATTCCACTTGAGCATAATGGACGTCCCGCCCGATGGGATCGTTGCCATTACACGCACTGCCTTGGCATTACTAGGACTGGTCGTTTGACCAAAACCGCATCCATAGAACGCAACTATCAGAGGGAAAAGCAAGGCTCGTTTCATCGGTTCCTGGGAACTTCGCACTAGTGTAAGCAACAAAAGGGACGCAAAGTTCGGCAATTCGGGTACCTTTTGGCAAGTATTTCAGGTGGTTAGCTCTGATAGACGAGCTGTATACCATAACACTGACGATCGCGAGTACGCCCGAGGAGACCAAAACCAGAACGTTAATTAAAAACACAATTTCGTCAGGGCGACCAACTCGAACCGACAACTTCAACAATGAACTCCAAGACAACTTTACTTCTTACATCCTTGATCTCCTTGGCAGCCTGCAACACGACCGGAGCATCAAATGAAACGGCACTGAAGCTAAGCGAACTAACTGGTGCTGACCTTTCTGACCAAGATCTCGCAGGATATACCAAAGCCTATTTCGCTAGTGGCTGCTTCTGGTGCGTTGAAGAGGTGTTCGAAAGCGTTCGCGGCGTAGCAGAGGTGGTTTCCGGCTACGCAGGTGGGAAGGAGCAGAATCCTACGTACGAGCAGGTAGGCCGTGGAGCAACTGGTCACGCAGAAGCAGTTGAGGTGTATTACGACCCCAAAGTGGTGAGCTTTCAGACCTTGGTCGATGTGTTCTTCGCAAGCCAGGATCCTACTACTCCAAATAGGCAAGGCCCCGATGCTGGCACCCAATACCGCTCGATCGCATTTTTTACTACGCCTGAGGAAAAAGCGCAGATCGAAGCCACGATCATAAAATTGAACGCTTCTGGCACCTTTGACGATCCAATCGTTACGGAGATCACTCCATTCGAGAAATTCTGGCCTGCCGAGGACTACCACCAGAATTACGTTCGCTTGCACCCGAACGAAGGGTATGTGCAAGGAGTTTCAATTCCCCGGTTCGATCGATTCAAGCAACAACTTCCTGAAGTGCTGAAATAGCTCCTATTGTTTCCCACTCTGAGCAGACCTTCAGATCTCTTCTAATATGGAGCTTCCTTTCGACATGTCACCGCTTGTCCATTGCCACTCCTCATGCAATCGCAGTTTTCCATTGTGCAGTACCTCTGGTGTTGAGTGACATGTTCCGGTCATCAACTCTCCCAGTTCGTTGACCTGGTGATAACGCATATCCAAACAGCCTTTATCATCTACCAGAGCGATCAGGTGACCTTGAGTGATCCGGCCTCCTTGATAAGAACACGTAACAACACTACCCTTTTGGTGGTAATGGAAAAGGACCTCCTCGGAGATCTCTCCGTTCGGTGAATTACTCACGGGCCGAAAACGCCGCTCGTTGTAGTCTATCATTTGCTCCAATTCAAAACATTCTACTTTCTCAGGTAAAGAATGGCATCTCTGAACGGCGATGCTGCACCTTCAATGAAATCAACATCGAGTTGCCGACCTACATCGGTATAACAACTGTCCACTTGTGCACTCTCGCGTTTCCAGGTTAGGACGGCATTCGTTTGCTCTTTCGTCCCCTGAGCGTATGCATTCAACAGAACACACGGGTTATTGCTCACTGTATGATCTCCCACACCATCGAGCGGCGACATGCCATCACGCCATTGCACCGGTCCGAATTGCGTAGTCGCGATAAAATTATCCATCACTACTACATGATCATCGAACACGCCATAGTAATTGGAGAAATTACTGTGCAACCAATTGCTACTATAGTTCAGCGGCAAAAGCACCATTCCATCGCGTAATGCAGGACTCAAGCTCAGGAACTCATCACATTCCTTGCCCAATCCGGCAGAACCTTCGCTCTGGATCTTCAGATGGTACAGGTCCAACGGAACGATGATAACCATGATAATCACTAATAGCATGTTCGGTGCAGGTGATACAACAAGCCAACAACACAGAAATAGCATCGCGAACAACAACAGACGAGCGGAGGTATTGAATCCACCAGCCATTGCATCCGGCAGGATGAAGTAAGCTACAAGACCCGCTAAGCTGACCAGCAACCAACTATCCGTTCGAAGCACTTGACGACCATACTGTTTGAAACGAAAGATCATCGCCGCTATGCCGAAAAGGCAAAAGGTCAATGCGATACCCGCGCAAACAACATGCTCTCCGACCAGTCCAAACCCATTGAATACGCGACCACTCCAGATCATTGATACAAGTTCAAGCGGTTCGATCCGGGTACTGGAAACTTCAGCAGAGGGTACATGGCTGAAGTAAAGCACCGTGAACAATAACGGCAGAATTGCTGACACTCCGAGTGCGACCACTACCCGACGAAGTTGCTTTGGGTCGGCACTATCCTTAACGATCGCTAGCCACACGATGACACTTGCGATCACGGCTATGGTCACAAAGAACGTAGAGAGGTGAGCGAAATATAGAGCGAGCAATACCAGCGCCAATAAGGAAACGTGTATTCGTGACCCATGTAAACCGCGCATCACCAATGCGATCGCAACGAACATCAACGGAAAGCTCAAACAGAAATTCTGATATCCCATCCAAATGGTATGTGACAGCAGAAAAGGCGTGATCAACAACGTGGCCCACTTACGTTCCGGAGCGATCGTGCCAATGAAGAAACGGAATGACCATGCAAGGCCGATGATGCAACTTCCCCAAACCAATTTCTCCACCATCCAAGCAGGTATGAACACCATCAAGACAGCGCTGAAAGCTTGTCCGAACCAGTACGGATCCGGATAGGGATTCAGGTGAAAGAACTTGCTGATGAACGGTTCATTGAGAAGCAGATCCTTCACAAGTCGCGCACCATACAAATGCACAGGACCGTCCAACGTTATGAACCACTTCGATACAAATAGCGGTACGACATGGATCGTCGTTATGATCCAAAAAAGCCAGGGCTCCATCCTGCTCCAGATTGAACTGCGGGCATTCATTTGCTACTTTTGATCGGATCAGGGCAACTCATTCCGGTTCATAAACATCAACACGCAGATCATCGATCCGCTGCTCATTCCCGGCTTGGTTCCAGATGTAGACCTTCACATTGTCGGCCACATTACGCACTTCCGGAGATAAATAATCCATGGTCTTCGTTACCCATTCATTCCGTGCATCCGGTGGTATGACCCACGGCTCAGTCCTGTACTTGTACGCATCACCTTCGTGATGGAACGAGATGACCATCAACGGCGGCACTACGATGCTATCACCGACCCACAAGCGGGCAGTTGCACGGATCCATACGTGGTCCTCCTTCGTGAGCGCATCATATCGTTCATCGGGGCCGGAGGCGAACGCATTGTCTTGTGACAGTATCAATTCACCGTTCGGTCGATCATCGTAATTGTCCAAGAACAATGTGCGTCCCACGTATCCGGTGGAATCTGCAAAGAACTCAGCTGTGCTCGAAGAACGATCAACGGACAACAGCCGTTCGGCGCCTTCTGGAATGGTTGTCCTTCCAAAGATCGCTGCGTAATATCCAGCGGTCATTCGTTCTTTGCTCAGAATGCGGTTATTCCATTGCCAAGTCTGGAACAGATTGAGAACGACACATGCGGACACACCGATCATTGCCGAAGTCCTAGCCCAGCCGATCGTGGCCAGATCACGCAATAAGAAACCGAGCGGGATCGCTAAAAGCACGAAAGAGGGTACGATGGCGCGCGCACTGAAACTGCCACCGGCATACCACCAATTCGTCCAACTGCTGATCAGATAAACATCAGCGATCAAAAAGACCGTTAGTGCCCAGAACACGTTCCTTCCATTTTGCCATAATGCTAAAAGCCCTGCAATCGCAAGGACCATCAACGGAGTATAAACGAACCATCCTTTCCGGAAGCTGAACAAGAATTCTTTCACGTGAGGCGATCCTAGATCCAGCCCTTCGCCGGCGTTCACGTATGAGTAGAACACCCAGTCGCCAGTTACCGTATGCCAATACAAAAGTTGCGGTGCAATGAATATCAGTAACCCTACCAAAGCGATAAGAAGGTGATGTGGATTCCGAGCCACTGATCTCCACTTTGCCAAAAAACCAGTTTGTGTAGCCCAGAAGATCGGGATCAACACACATACAATTTCAGATGGGCGCACCAACGTTATGTACCCGATCAACGCACCGATCAAGAATGCCGTTCCTGGTTTCGGATCGTCATGCCACCTGATCGTAAACAAGACGAGCCCTGCATAAAGCGTGAACAAGAAAGGGTGCGTGAGCAACGTTCCATCGAACACAGCCAACTGGAAATAATTGGTTCCGAGAACGATCGTGATCATTAGGATAGCTGTCCATCCTTCCGTGAAAAAGTGCAGCAGCACACGTCGGAGCAATGCCAGACCGATCAGGATATAGATCAGCGCACCGTATGTCACCAACCAACGATAGGGTTCCGAAAAACCATCCGCAGCATATCCCAACGGGCCTGCGATAGCATGTGCTATGAAAAAGAACGGTGCATAGGCAACGGCCATCCCCGAACTGTATTTGATCACCCGAGCACCATCCTCCGCATCGACCAGCTGATAGAACGTTGATGACGGCTCGTAGGTGGCCATGACCTGATCCAGCCAGGCGTGATCCCGTAAAGCAATGTCATCGTGAATAAAGTAGGCCGGCAAGTAGAGATAATACCCGAACACGTCCCATGTCAGCGCACTCTTCGTGGAACCGGTGGAACGCAGGATCAACATCAACGCACACAACCCGAACAACACTACTAGTGAAGGGCGGTTGCGCATATTCCACTGTGAGCCACTAGCGACCTTCAAAGTTTCTGTCGTTGATTCGCGTGCCATCCAATGCCGTACAAAGATGCTCCATCATGCGGATCATTCAGGCAACTTCCTCAAAGCCTCCCGCACGCTCAACGGCGACAATGATCGGGAATCTACATAAGCCCGCACGCTATCCGGTGCGGTACTCGAATATTCACGAAGCACCCAACCGATGGCCTTGCGAATAAAAAGATCCGGATGCGTTGCCAGCGCATCGATGTTGGTGAACAACAGCTTTTCATTGATCGCCTCCTTCCATTTCAATTGATACAATAGCGCCGTTCGGTTCAACCAAAGGTCCTTGCTCTTCATCCAATGCGCATTCCATTGCCTTATCTCATTCGGATAACGCTTCAGGATCACTCCTGCTACGTTCACCGCCAGTGCATCAACCGTATCCCACCAACTTTTTGTTGTAATGAGGTCTTCCAACAATGGCAGATCGTCCGGTCCCAATTTCTTTGCAGCATTCATCATCAGATCCAAAGCCACTTGATGCATCTCACGTTCCGGCAATGAAAATGCGGATCGTGCGATGAAGGGTAGTTCCTCCAACAATGGCTTACCGTGGATCGCGATATGCTCTTTCAAAAGTTCCCGGCGTAACGGTGTCTTAATTCCGAAGAATGGAAAATGACCCTTCATATATGCGCTCATTGCTATTGCATTCACAGCGTTCGCATGCTGCTTGAAAACCACGTGGAGCGGGACTAGATAAGGATGCATTTGAAGTAATGCTGATGACCGATCAAGTACACGTGGTCCTGTTTCAACGCTTCTGGCCGGTTCCTGAATGATATACGATCCAGAACAAAGGCATTATTGATCCTTCATTCGAATGAACCGTCCATTCCGATAAATATCAGTTCGGGTCAGTTCACCATTCTCGTCGTAGAACTTGAATTCACCATGCGGGAACCCCATTTTGTGGTGCCCTGCGAACTCAATTCTTCCATTAGGGTGTTTCGCAACAAAGTCGCCATCAGGCCTACCGTTGTAGCACATGGTAACAGTAGTTACGTCGCTGAAAGGAACCTTGAATACATTCTCACCTTCCAGCAATTTCCCACTTAGATCCCACGCTACTCGTTCCCCATGAAGCGCACCGTTCTTGTAACCCTTGACCCATTCTATTCCACCGTTCGGATGATAGGTTGTGATCTTACCATGTAGTTCCCCCTTTTTGTAGAACAAGAAAAGTTGCGGTACACCATCGTCATAGTAGTAGAGCGCCTTGCCATGCATTTTACCATTTTTGAACTCCGTTCTCTGTTTCAGCCTATCATTCTCGTCATAGTATGAAACGCGCGTTCTGCCATTTCCTGGCTTCAACGGCACTGTGACACTGTATTTGTACGCTGAATTCTCCAGATACAGCGTATCCATGTACTGCGCATAATTATCCGATACGCAGGTAATGAGACATAGTATGATCAAATATCGCATTTCAAGAAAGTGCTAATTCTCTGCTAACGTACTGAATAGATCGAGGGTCTTTGGCAACGCCCCTTCGAGTTCCAATAATTCCTTCTTCGCACGCAGTCCTCCGGCGTAGCCCACCAAGGCACCATTACCACCGATAATTCGATGGCACGGAATAATGATACTGATGGCATTAGCGCCATTTGCATACGCTACAGCCCGAACCGCCGTTGGTTCAGCTATCTTGGATGTAAGTTCTGAATAGGACCATGTACTCCCGTAAGGCACATTTCGCAATGCTTGCCATACCTCACATTGAAAATCCGTGCCCACCAAACTGAGAGGTAAGTCGAATTCTGTTCGCTCACCTCGAAAATACAGTTGCAGTTGTGCAATGGCTTTTTCAATGACCGGTGAATCACCTTCTTCGAAAGAAGCGTCAAGTCCGCGCTGGATGCGTGCATCAATTGTAATACGCATTTTCCGGTAACGCCAATCGCACAAACACAAGTCGTCCTTGAAAGACCCAAGGAGCAATTCCCCGAATGGTGTCGGGAGGATCTGGGTTATTATCCGTGACATACCGATCTCATTGGTGCGCTGAACTGGTTCGTCCCTAAAGATAGACCTCTTTCTTACCTCCCTTGACCTCCCTCATTATGGGGATGTAGTGGTTTTGCTCACCTGGACGTATTAAATTAGTGGTCAATTCGAACATCACAATAAACAACATCACAATGAAACGCTTAGCCCTTCCTGTCCTTGCACTTGTTCTGATCCTTACTACAGGTTGCGGTGGCAATTCGGAGAATGATCCAAATGATGATGCCGCGTACGGCGAATTCGAATTTTCGGACGATCAAGGTACGGGCGGTGATCAATTCGCATCCGATGACCAAGGTGTGTTCTCCAACACTGGCAATAACAACTTGACAATGCACCCCGTAATGGATCAGAAGACCGGGATGGTCATGTATCAAATGCCGCTACCGGCTTCCTGGAGAATATCACCCACCGCTTCCGGAGATGAGCCAAGTATTGTTGGACCTGGTGGTGTAAAAGTGTTTTACCGGAATGGCGGATCCTATTCGTATTCCAACGACCCCAATACTCAACGAAGCTACCAACAGACCGGCCAGCAAATGCGCGCTCCATTGGAGATCGGTGCATACATCCAGCAGGACCTGGTCCCTGGAATGGCCAAGAACGGACATAAACTTATTAAGCAAGCTCCTTTACCCCAGATCGCGGCACGCAATAAAGCCTATAGCGGAAAATTGTTCAAAGCCATGCCCTCGCAGGAACACAATTTCGCCATGGGTACGGAATGGCTGAACAATGAAGGTGAACACCTTTTCATGATCGTGAACATGACCATATACCAAGGACAGAACGATGGCTATTGGTATGCATCGCTGCAAGCATTAACAGCCGAGAAGTCCACTTATGAGAACGCGAAAATGGCATTGATCAATGGTCTAGTGAATACCCAGGACAACCCGCAGCAGATAGCCGCATACAATGCCAGCGAACAACAAAAGGCCAACCAAAGCTGGTCGCAACACAATTCGCGCATGCAGCAGAACCAAGCCGCCTTCGATCAGCAACAAGCCACTCACCGAAGCACGTGGGATGCGGTTAACAATGCCAGTATGAACGCATACAATGACCGTAGTGCATCACAGGACCGCATGCAACACCAAACGATCAATTCCATCTACGAGGAGAACACGGTGACCAACTCGACCAATGGCCAACAATATCAGGTCGATGCCGGATCGGATCAGTATTGGATGAACAGCAGTGGCGAATACATTCCGAGCAATGACGCAACCTATAACCCGAACACCGACCCGAACGTGAACAACCAGACATGGGAAGAGGCGGTACCGGAGCCGTGAATTATCCTACATGAAAACCAGATCATGAAGCATCACGATCTCGCCCTGTAGATCTCTGCCTTGGCCATTGAGGTCGAAAGAATTATCGTCCTCACTATCGCATCAGCGGAACTCTAAACGTGTGCTGTTGTGTTCCCATAGTAACACGCACGAACCAAATGCCCGATGGAAGGTCTGCATTCGGGATCTCCAGACGACTACCTTCTGAAGTGGATGAACGAGCGCTTACAAGTTGTCCTAAAGCATCGATAAGTTCCACATGGTCGATCCGTTCAGACGCTGTAACCACGATCGCATTTGGTGAGTTCCACACACGAAGTGCTTCGGCGGAGGGATCGCCTTGTACTCCTGTTGCTGTTTCGACCGTCACGTTGCGCACGAGTATATCTGAACAATTTCGGCTGCTTGCTGTGAGTTCCACTGCGTAAATACCCGGTTGCTCCCAGATGTGTACAGGCTGAAATTCAGTACTCGTATTACCGTCACCAAAATCCCATGACCACGACTCGGACAACTGACTATTGTTAGCGAGGAAGACTTCCGTACCTACCAGGATCGGGTCAAGCGGAACGTAGAAATCAGCCCTTGCTTCTTGTGCTGAAGGAATATCCATCACTGGACTCGTCCATGTGCACCCATGCGCGTCAGTAACGGATACGGCGTAGGACCCGGCTTCTCCGACCAATGTGTTATCGGTACTGTTGTCGCTCCAGAGGAATGTGTACGGTTCTGTGCCACCGAGCACATCGAACAGGATGCTACCATCGGTTCCATGGACGCACTGTGGCGCAGTCCTAGTTAGCGCTGTGATCTCTAATTCCGCTGGTGCTTGGATGGAAAATGCTTGTGACAATTCGCCACAACCAGGAATACCTGATACATGGATCATAAGCTGGCCCGTGGGCATTCCTTGAAGGGACACCGAACCGCTTGCTCCAGCCTGTGCCTGAATAATACTCCCAGAAGCATCGGTTACGTTGATATCGAAATTACCTGAGCCAAGTTCCAATTCAACAAGTCCGTCGGCGACTCCGTAACAACTCGCATCCGTGGCATGCAGGTCCATTGGAGCGGTACCGTGAAGAATGAAACGAGGCGCGGTCGGATCGTCCGAAGCGTTGATCGTGAAGTCGACCGTGCTGCCTTCAGCCAATACGCTTGTCGCACCGGTCTCGAGGTCTTCCAGTGTCAAACACGTTAATCCAAGGTTTTCCATGTTGCTGGCCGAAATGGTGTAGGTGCCATTGATCGCAACGTTCACGAAAACAGGTATCGCGAGTTGAGCATTGTACGGACCGTATGCGTTGATGGCGAATTGGGTTCCACTTGCACCTGTTGCTATCTGTGGAGCAGCCGGGTGAGCGAAGACGAACTTCAGGACGTCAGCAGGATCGGAACCAGGCGAACCGGCACCGAAATGGATCACCGTCTCGTCACTGAGTTCGTTGATCGCGCTGCTCACCTGCAATCGCACTAGCTGAGCGATGTTGATCTGATCGCCGCCGAAAAAGCCGCCGCTGTTGTCATCTATTTTGGCTGCTTCGCCGATTGTTGTGGTTACAGAAGGCCCAGTCGCTTTCAGCCAGAATCCTTGACTGCTTTGGATCACATCGGTCGCATTGCCCGTACTTATCTGGCTTACCTTATCGTAAGCAGCGGTATTCCCATTGGACGGATCGTAATAGGTAATGTATCCGGCCACGTCGGCACCGAGGGTAATGTCGCTGAAAAGAACAGCACTTGGCAAAGGATTGCTTACCAAGTTCCAGCCGTCTGTTGTTGGATTTCCTGAGCCCGTCCAGGTCATGGGTAGGGCGATCGGTGTGGAGGCGATGTTGGGCGCTCCGTTCACGTCCAATTTGAATTCCGCAGTACCTCCGAGCGAATCACCACACCACGCTGCAAAGCCTTGTCCGGGACCAAGTAACTGGCTTGTGTTCGGAACACCAGTGATCCCGATCGACTGATCCGCGCCGGCTAATGGTTCATTATACCACCGGATGCTCGGCCAGAGTATCCCACTTCCGACAGGGCTATCGAAATTCGGGTAGTCAGAACCCGGAAAGCCTGCGGTGATGAAATCATCGTTCCAGGATTGAACCGTGGCACCATCGACAGGGCTTCCTAGGAACCGCCAATTCGTCGCTCCACTTGGAATATAGCGCTCCATTGTAAGATCACCTATGAAGTCCGCGGTCGGCGCTACGGCACCAAGTCTGCCGGTCGTACTCGCGTTGCTCACGAGGGTCACACTGGATGCACTCGCGTCGAAGGAGCCATCGGTAAGTTGAAGTGTCCCGCGGATCGACAGTGGAGTACTCAAGGCAGTGCCAGCCGGAGTGTTGGTTTCAAGGTCCCAAAGATCCAATGCCGAAGTTCCAATGATGGTCGTATTCCCTGTACCGTTCAGGACCACTGCGCTGTTATCGGCGGCTGAGATCGTTCCATCCACTTGGAGTAGATCGCCGGTGGCGGTCAGTGTCGTGAACCCATTCAGGACCAATGCCCCTCCGGTTTCCACGATCGGTGCTTTTACGGTATGATCTCCAGTTACTGTGATCGTATTTCCGATCTGCACCGTCATGTCCTTGCTACCGTCCCAGATAGCGACAGCGGGCGTTCCAATGCGAGTTGTACTCCAGATCGGATCAGACATCGTGCCATTTCCGCGACTGAAATAAACCGTTTCCACAACCGTACCGCTCACATTCACATTATCGAGGTACAGTCGTTGTCCATATCCGCAAACACCTGCGAACCGGAGTGTAATGACCTGACCATCATAGGCGCTCAGATCAATGTCGTTCGTTGTCCAATCGGAGCAATCGGCTGGTTCCCAATTGGCCCCTGTGTTGTCCGCTGCGGTTGCAAGCGAGGTCCCTGATTCGTCGAACACAGGAACCCAACTACTTCCGCAGTCCGCACTGACCTCAACCCGCAATCCATCGAAATAAGTGGCGCTGTAACGCGCATAGGCATGGTCGAATAGGAGGTGATTCGCGGTGGTTGAGGAGAGATCGATCTGTGGGGTAACCAAGCGGTCTTCTTGGCCAGGTGCGTTGTACGAATAATAGTTGATCGTCCATGCCGTGGTGGAGGCGCATAGGACTCCTTCCGTAACCGTTGCGGTCACCCAAGTGGTGCCGTTGTCAGGATTCTGCAAACTCCATCCAGCAGGAGTAACGGGCCCACTTTCAACATCCTCGACAAGTGGTGCGGAAACCGTTGTACCGTTAACACCATTAATGGACTGAACGGACGCGTCGTCTCCTGGGTATTCATCTCCGATCAGCACCGTGCTAACGGAAAGCGAGTGTGGCCCTGTTGTGTTTATTGTTATCGTCTGTGCGAACGTGAAGGTTTCGCTGGCCCCAGCTGCCAAGGTGCCAACGTAGGCTTCGGTGACAAATGGTGCGCCATCCAACGAGTAGCGGACGTTGAATCCGCTCTGCGGTTGCAAGCCAAAGTTCCTCAACGTTGCGCTGACGGCCAGCGGGGTGGTACCACATAGTACAAGATCACCAGAACCAGGGGTCAACACTACCGAGATACCAATGTCATCCGCCAAGGGTACGTCGTAGGTTTCGGTCTGATCATTCGTGTTGTTGGTGCTTCCTTGAGTTGCACTGAATCCGAGGCCGCGACGAGCGAATGCGGACCAGATCAAGTTCTGATTCGCACCTCCGTTATTGGCAACATCTGCTGCGAGTATAGCGTCGCGTGCATCCACGAAACCAGGACTACATGGCGTAAGTTTCAGGCCGTCGATAACCAGTTGCATCGCGATATTATTACCGCCCGTTCCATTATACAGGTCGGGGTCGAAACCGTATGCATCGATCAGGTCCCATGTCATTTCCCAGAGCATCGTAGTCCAAACGAATCCAACACCATGAGGGATCGAGACGCTATTGATATCAGCATACGTGTATCCATTCGCGCCCATGTTCGTGGTGTAAGGTGCTGGTCGAATACCGGGTCCTGTTACGGATTCTCCAAGGACATAGGTCCCGATACCACGTTCCCCAGTGCGTGTGTCTCCGGGAACCATGGTCAGCATCAACCCGAAGTAATCGCTCCAGCCTTCACCCATTTGTTCAGCATTGTTGAGGCAATTCGAATTGGCTGGTCCGCCTACGAGGCGTGTGCTTATGCCGTGGCCATATTCATGTGCAATGATCCCATTGTCCAGATCCCCATCCCGGTTGGGTGTGGTAAGGTTCCACAAGAACATCTGCATTCTGGGTCGGGTGCCATCCGGTGGGGTCCCGAAATTGGCATTGTTGGTACCGCTGCCATCCTGCCCATCAGCCAGCACATAGTCCGCGCCCGCGCCGCCATTTCCGTAGTTGTTCTGTTGGAAATTTCCGCTGGCTTCATCAAAGCCGTACTCGTACCAAACATCGTGCATGATGTTGTTCCAGTAGAAGAGATTGGTAAGCGCGAAATCCTGATAATTGGCAGGTGGCTGGGTAAGGTTGATCGAGAAGTCGAAATCCAGCGTGGCGCCACCGTCGGGCCGGAGTCCAGTACCGTTATTCCCGTTCGCATCCTCTTGCGCCAAGACATTGTTCCCACGCGTGTAGGTGTACTCCGCACCAGCTACGCCATCCGTATCGTACCAGCCAAAGGGAGAGCCATTCAGACCCGCGACCCAAGGGGCATTCACCACAGTCGCCGCACCATGATTCGGGCTTTCAATAGGCATTGGATAAACATGCATGTCGTTCGCTACGGCGGGTGCGAGCGGAGCTGTTGAGGAAACGTCCTCTTCAGTACAAGATGGATGATCGCCGAAACCGCACTGGCTCACCCAGTCATTGCGATCAAGTTCAATACCTGAATGCGCATCGATCCGGACATTCCACCAATGGCTCCCATCGGCTGAATAGTGGTTCACATTCCACACCAGACGTAATCTCCCTTCCAATGGCAGGTACATCAATTCCACGGTTGCAGGCTCTTCCCCAAGATCACTTCCATCGAAAATGAATTTCCGTCCATCCTGCTCGATCCCGATCTGCGCAGGGATCGACACATGAGGCAAGTCAGCCCTCAAGGTGGACGTGAGTGCTTGCAATGCAGTTACTACTGGAACTGGCTCATCCGCCGTCTTTGCGCAGTAACGCCAAACACCGTTGTTCAACTTCACTATGCGACCATCGCTTGCCCGGTGAATGGCGATATCACCATTGAACACTTCGATACCTTGCCAGCGCTGACGCAGGATCGTGTGTTCCATGCCATTGTGGGCTGTTCTGTAGTTGTCCTTAACGACCAGATCGGCCACATCGTCGGCCATGAACCCTTGATCCAAAAGGATCTTTCGCACGTCGCTGATACTTGTTTCTGAAGATGACTGGCCAAATGAAGCGATCGGGAATAGCAGGGCGAATCCTATAAAAAGGAGAAGTTGTCGTTGAAGCATGTTTACTGGAAGTGTATCGCGAATTTAGGGTATTACCGTGGGTTTCGCTGTAGATCAAAGCTTTTTATGGATCCGGCAGTGTTCATCAGGGATCGATCAACACCTTCGCCGATATCTCTCTACCAGCTTTCAGGATCTAAAAAAAGAGAGATGAATAGCGTGTGTGGTTGTGCCGCTGGTACCGTCAGATCCGAAGCGAAGAATTCATCAAAAGGTGCCAAACGAAAGGTGAACAACCAGACCTAAATGGAAGCAGTGTTGGAGCAGCCGTAAGTAATGTTGTTCACAGTTGCTAAAAGCACGAGCGTCTAACCCAATAATACGGACCCGCTATCACTTGGCAATTACCATGTGATACTCGCAAATACCCTTGATCACTATCACGCCAAACTCACGCGATCACTGCACTACGACCCTTTGATCGTAAGTGGTTCCGCTAATGGTCAACTTCACCATGTAGATTCCCTTCGCAACAGCACCAAGATCGATCGGCTCGCGCACGGCGGAACCATTAACGCGGATCGTCTTTTGTAGGACGATCTTTCCCGTTGCATCCATGATCTCCACCGCCGCAAGGCCCACCTCAGAACTTTCAAAGTTCAAAAAAAATTGACCGTAATTCGGATTCGGTTCTACGCGAACGAACACGCTGTTCTCGAATTCTGAAATACCTATCGGAATGGCTGAATTTCCAACACCTATGCAGTAAGCTCCGCTTGCAGGAACGTGGTCATCGAATGTTACAACACCATTCGTAAAGCTGGAACCATTCGCAACAGCAGCGAAAACGGTTGAACCAGCAGGTCTCCAAAGCAGCGTGTAGTTGGCAGCGGGCTGCGTAATGTCGAGCGGTGTTCCACCCGCACATGCAGCCGCAATATTCACCACCATGTCCATGCTCGCCCCACCCAAGCTGGTTAGCGGCCAAATGCGCTGGGTGCGCATGAAACCTGCCGGTGCATTGGTCGGGATATCATCGGCCGTGATCCCGATCCCGCCGTTATGACCGAACACCGCATAATCCGTTGTATCAAGCCCGAATGCGATGAGGTTCAACCCGTGTGTTGTTGAGGTGAATCGTGGATCCATGAAACTCTTTCCGTTCCAAACGGCATCCAACTCCAGAGTAACTTCGGTATTGTCATCCGCTATTGGAGCCTTGGAAGTAACCCACTCCGTACCTATGAACGTGGCGCTGCCATTGGCCGTATTGCCATTTCCGGAAAGATCAGGCACACTCGTTCCAGAGGTGACGTTGAAATCATATCCCGCGATCAGCCCTGTTTCCGAACCGGAAATCGATCTGAAGATCCGGCTCTTGATCTCGGCTTCCGTAAGTGCGACATTGTAGATCGCTATCTCGTCGATATTCCCGAACGTTTGAAAGTTACTCATGGTTGTCCAGGACGAAACACCGATTATTAGCGGATTGGTACTACTCGAGATCGGCGCGTTGGAAACGGGATCCGAACTTACTTCGATCCCATTCATGAAGGCCTTGATCGCGACACCACGCTCATAGGTCATCGCGATATGATGCCAATGTTGTGCAGTTGGGTTCATAAGCCCATCCAACGTTTCGTAATGAGTCGGATTCCACACTTCGCTGTACACCCGACCTTGATCCACTCCCAGAATGAAGCCCGTGTTATCCAGGTTGAACTTACCGATGATCTTCTGGTTATCGCCAATATCTCGCAACTGGATCCAACACATTACCGTAAGCTGATCCCCAGGGTTCAGTATTGCGTTGTTACCTGCGTTAAGTAACTTGATCGCACCCGTTGCCTGGTATTCCGCATAATCGATCCGGAATGCGTTACCAGCTGGGGTTTGCGCCATCATGCCGATGGTCGAGAATGCAAGACATACTGTGAGTACTTTTCGGTTCATGTTCGGTGGTATTGGACCGGTATGGTTATCAATGGTTTATTACGAATCGCTCGAAATGCGTTCCTTGTTCTGTAGTGAGTTGAAGCACATAGACACCGGATCGCTTATCGCTTAGATCCAATAGTGTAGCAACTCCATTCATCCGTTCTTGCAGCAGCACTTTTCCTGTGATATCCAGTACTGCTAGATCAACATTGGCGCTTTCCTTCAAGGTTATGTTCAAGAGGCCTTCACTCGGTATCGGAAAGATCGAAACATTGCGTAGTACAACCAATTCCTCAGGAATACCTACAGGTGTACTGCTCTTGATAAGCATCTGTAACGTGACTTTGTAGATCGGTGTGGTGTGTCCATTACTATCATAGGTACAATTCCCATTGATGCAATTGCCCGGTACACAATCGATGTTCCATGGGCTACAGAGATTATAGAAAGGCTCCAGCACATAATCCACATTCACCGAGGAACCGGGTGTAGTCAGCGACGTTATGTCGTAATCCCAAGGCTCCACCGCTTGGCCAGGACACCAACCAGCCCTGGGATATTGCCAAGTACCCGCTTGGTTCGCACACGGGTTCTGCGCACAATCAGGCTTCCACAGGAATTGCTCGAACTCTTGTTGGCCGTTGATATGGATCTGATGGGTCTTCTGTGAAAATTCCGCAGCATTCTCGGTATTGCCCTGACCGTGACCCGTGTTGATCACTCGGAATACAACCTCCTCTGCATTGATCGGGATCAATTGATCATGGTCCGGCAAATTGATACTGTAGAATAACGTATCTCCATACGTGAACTGATTGTCCTGAAAGAACTGCGTCACTTCGACATACTCGAATTCCGGAGTCCCCTCAATGAATTCGAACGAGGTGTGTATGTTCCAACCGTTCTGATAGGTCTCGATGTGCGAGATCAATTCCGTGGATCCGGTCAAATAGTTCCGGTAGTCCGTTACATCCAGTGTCCAACTACACGTCGAAAGCGCATACGGCGTAGCATATCGACCGATCTCGATCAGATCGCCCGCATCCGACATGACGGATAATTGCGCGAAGCGATCCCACGGATCACAACCGCCCGGCGGGCAGCTCAATGAGATGTGCATTATAATGCTCGAAACATTGGAAAGGTCACTCGGGAACTCCACCGTCCTGGTAAGTGTACTACCACCCACATGCGTATCACCATCGAACCCAGTGACAGTAACCTGTGCATTGAGCAGAAGTAGGTGGTTTACCAACAGCAGCGTAAAAAGTATTCTCATTTCGTTCGATAACGGATGAGCGCTAAGTTATATGACTTCTTCTGTTGTGGATGACCCGACCGTGAATGTGAATTTCTGAACCAGGACAACTAGTCATCTACGGCAAACATAGATTCGCTTGTTTTGCAGGCACCTATACTGCTGGCGATCTTCATGATCAGAACTCTACTCTTTCTCATTGCTATCGTCTCGGGGCTTTATGGTCAGGGGCAAGCGTATGTGTTTAAGGGCAAGGTAGTGGACAAGACGGATGGCTTAGGGCTCCCCGGCGCCTCGGTTGCAGTGCGCAGTTCCAATGCAAGTGTTGCCGCTGATGGCGATGGAAATTTTTCGTTGAATGTGCTCACAACAGATAGCTTATTGGTGAGATTCATCGGATATAGCGATCAGGTCATAGCAGTGAACGGTCAGGTCGACATGGTGATCTCGATGACTCCCAGTTCTACCCAATTGAATGAAATGGTGGTTACCGCACTCGGGATCTCTCGTGAGGAAAAGTCACTTGGATTCGCTGTGGGAAAGATGGATGTAAAGACCGCTACGGTGATCCGCGACCCGAACGTGGTGAACAGCATGCAAGGCAAAATTGCCGGTGTGCAGATCACGAAAACCTCTGGAGGGCCAGAGGCTTCGAGCAGAATATTGATCAGAGGGAACAGTTCTGTTACGAACAATAATCAACCCTTGGTGGTGATCGATGGTATTCCCATGGACAACACCACGATCGGTACCGGTGGTACTTGGGGTGGCATCGATTTCGGAAGCCCTATTTCCGATGTGAACCCGGACGATATCGAAAGTCTTATCGTGTTGAAAGGACCGAGCGCCGCTGCGTTGTACGGCAGCCGAGCATTGAACGGCGTCATCGTGATCACCACAAAAACGGCGGCTGGCACGAAGGGATGGAAGTCCGGAATGAATAGTACGACCTCTGTGGAGTCCGCGTATATCCTGAACAAATTCCAGAACAAATATGGCGCGGGTACTGGAGGTAAATTCAAATACACGCCAGAAGGCATCCCCTTCTTTGAGACCGATCGACCATCGCTCCCAACGTATGCCGGAAGTTGGGGACCCGAAATGTTGGGGCAGAGGTATATCGATTGGAATGGAGACACAACCACGTTTTCGCACCAACCCGACAACTACAAGAAGTACTTCCGAACGGGATACACGCTTACGAACAGCTTCTCTGCAAGTCACGGAGGAAAATTTCCGATACGCATTTCATTCACCGATCTCCGGAACAAAGGGATCACACCAACGAGTACGTTCAAGCGGAACAATTTGAACCTGTCAAACACCGGTCACATCACGAAGAAATTAGAGTATGCCGCTAAATTCACGTATGCGGACCAGCGCGCATACAATCGGGTGAACCAAAGTAACGGCCACAACGCGGCACGCAATATCATCATGATGCCACGTAATGTTTCTACTGAGTCGATGATGAACTATGAGGACAGTAGCGAGAATGAACAGGTCTGGTATACCAATTGGGGTTGGATCGGCAATCCGTTCTTCACGGTGGAACGTAACGTCAATCAAGATCAACGGAAGCGCTACATCGGAAACCTCTCGCTGAACCACCAGACCAAGGAATGGCTTTCAATCATGGGGCGCATAGGCATGGACAACTTCAATGAAAACCGGCATAACCGTATTGCTTCGCGCTCATTCACCTCACCGAATGGAGAGTTCAGCGACGAGACCATCGACTTTCTGGAAGTGAATGCAGACTACTTGATCAGTGCGAAAAAAAAACTGAGAACCAATTGGGAGATCTCAGGGAACCTTGGCGGGAATACCATGTATCAGCGTCGGAAGATCCATTCGCAAAGCGGTCGCAACCTCATTGAACATGGCGTCTATGAATTGGAGAACGTCGCTCCTGCGAACCGCACGGATCGAAGTTTTCTTTACGAACGCAGGATCAATTCAACATATGGCTCTGTACAAGTCGCTTACAAGAACTACCTCTATTTCGATATGACCGGCAGGAACGATTGGACCTCTACGTTGCCGAAAGAGAACAACTCGTATTTCTATCCTTCGGCCAGTGCATCCTACGTGTTCTCGGAACATGCGACAAAGCTCCCCAGGTTCATCACCTTCGGAAAACTTAGAGCGTCCATCGCACAAGTCGGAAAGGATGCTGATCCGTATCAATTGCAGATCGGATACGATTCACTTACGACAGTAGATGGCGTCGCCCTTTCACACATTCGGAACCCCTTCCCACTAGTTGATCTAAAGCCGGAAAAGAAACGCAGCTATGAGATCGGTATGGACCTTCGCTTTTTCTTGGATCGCGTTGCGTTGGATTTCACCTACTACCATGCCACCACCACGAACCAGATCCTTACATCATCGGTCTCCGCCGCTAGTGGATACACTACGGCTGTGGTCAATGCAGGCGAGATCCGGAATAAAGGAATTGAGTTATTGCTGACCACGATACCAGTTCAGTCGAAGAATTTTAAATGGACGAACACGATAAACTTCACCAAGAACAACAACTTGGTAGTCAGTTTGAACAGCAGCGGACAACGTGAGATCCTCGGCGATCAATGGCGTGTGAACGTTACGGCCACGCCAGGCCTACCCTACGGCTCTATTTTCGGTTACGGTATCCAACGCGATGCGGATGGGAATGCGTTAATGAATGGCGATGGGACGTTCGTTCGTACTGAAGAACAGATCCTCCTCGGAGACATCAACCCGGACTGGCGGATGGGGATCACCAACGGACTCCAATACAAGAATTGGATCTTCTCATTTCTGATCGACATCCAAAAAGGGGGCGACATCTATTCCGCGACGAACATGTACATGCACGGTTATTCAGGTAATGCCGTTGCCACGTTGGAAGGACGTGATGAATGGTATGCTTCCGAGGCAGCCCGTGTTGCAGCCGGTGTTGCGGCGAACGGGTTGGACGGTAGTGGAAATTATGTAGAGAACTGGACCCCTACAGGAGGCTACTCGGTCACGGGTGTTTATGCGCCTGGCACAGTAGTGAACGGGCAGGACGTAGGCGGGCAGACCGTTGAACGTACTATTGACCCGCAAGTTTATTGGAGCCAATATGCCGTGTGGGGAAATGAAATTCACGAGCCATTCGTGTACGACGCCAGCTATGTAAAACTCAGAGAGATCGGACTGACCTATCGCTTCAACAAAGAGGCTTTCGGCAAGAAGATCAGGAACGTTGAGATCACCATTAGCGGAAGGAACCTCTGGTTGATCCACAGCAACGTTCCGAATATCGATCCGGAAGCATCCTATACCAACGGTAACGGACAAGGTGTGGAATATGCGACCTATCCCATAACACGTAGCGTGGGCTTCAACCTTAAAGTAGATCTCTAATGAGGATCATCACACTGCTCTTCCTATGCCTCGCGTCTTCCTCATGCAGAAAAGGATTTGAGGAATTGAACCAGAACCCGAATGTTACCACAACGGTTGATCCCAACGCCCTGTTCGCTTATGCACAGTTCAGGTACCACACCGATTATTTGAACGGCGTACGAACAGAGATCTGGGGCCTCAACAATTGGATGCAAGTGCAAGCCAGCATCAATGGGACATCTTCCGCAGGCAATGAATATTTCATGAGCGGCGATGCGATCAATAATACGTGGAGCTTGATGTATGCCGATGTGCTTGGCAACATTGAAGAAGCGATGCGGTTGACCAAAGATGACCCTATCAACGTGAACAAATACAATACCTACCGGATCTATCGTGCGTACATCTATCATCGTTTGACGGACCTCTGGGACAACATTCCTTACACCGCTGCGCACAACACGATCAACGCTGAGAATACACCGGACCTAAGCCCTGAATACGATCCGCAAAGTATCGTGTACCAAGACCTGATCAACGAACTACGTTCGGCGGTTTCAGGGTTCGATCAGTCAAGACCGGATGTAGGTGCGCAGGACTGGATCTATCACGGAGACGTGGACAAATGGATCCGCTTCGCGAACTCGCTTACGCTACGGTTAGCACTACGGATATCAGACAAAGTGCCCACTATCGCGTTACCTGTGATCCAGCAATTGACGACGGAGAACCGCTTCATCCAATCGAACCAAGGATCGGCGCGATTCCCACACAGTAGCAATGCACGAAACCCATTCTACGAGCTGGACAATACTGCGCAAGGGATGTACAACCCAAGTACATTTCTGGTGGAACAATTCACCACTGATAGCGACCCACGGATCACACGTTACGCAGAATATTCACCGCAAAGTGTTGTGTTCGGTACGTTCCAATATGTTGGCGTTCCTAGCTTCTTGCTCTCAAGCGATATCGACCCGAACGAACTGAACACGTTCACAACTTCCTACATCGGCGACTATTTTCTGAATGCTGATATTGAAGGCGTAACGATGAGCTATTCGGAAACTTGCTTTCTACTGGCAGAAGCTGCACTGAAAGGATACGGAGGGAACATGACCCCGGAATCGTATTACGACCTTGGTATACAAGCGCACATGGATCAGCTCGCAATTCCGCAAGCCGACATCGACACCTACCTCAACGGACCGGGACAATTCAACGGAACATTCGAGCACATCATTCAACAGAAATGGAAGACCTTCGTGTACGTGGATGCTATTGAACTCTACAGCGAATGGCGGCGGACCGGTTACCCGGTGTTACGCGATGCGCAAGAGCAACTCGTTGATGTAAGCCGTGTACCTGTAAGACTCGCATACCCTGCAACCGAACTGAGTTTGAACGCTGCGAACGTGACAGCCGTCGGACACGGGATCAATGATTTTTTCACGAAGGTCTGGTGGGATGATTGAGGGGGAATTTCCACTTTACTTTTGCTGAAGAAGATAGATCAGTAAGGCCGCATTCCAAATCCAAGTTTCGCAACCAGTGAATCGGTGCGAAGTGTATTTCCAGTTAGTAGAACAAGAAACGGCTCTTGCGATACGATCTCAAATGGCGCTATCTGCGTAGTTGGATCCAAAGACCTGATCATACCAGGTACTAAGAAGAGCACTCTTGGGATCACTCTTGTCGCCGATTCCTTGAGCAACCATGTGCGGCGATCAAGTTCCGGTTCAATTATTCTTGGGAAATCCGCGATCAAGCATGAGCACCCGTACGTCGATAAATGCTTATGTAGACCATGACTGACAACCACTAGTTCAGCATTAACACTATGTGCACTTTGTGCTACTTTTTCGCAATGTTCCTTAAACTCGGATACTGCAACAACCTCGATCCTTTTCTCCCGCTGTAGAGCAAGCTGTCTTTCCATAACTACTGAGAGCTCAACGCTCTTGAAACCAAAAAATCCGATAGCAATTATGGGTAGTACGACAATTGACCGTCCTGGCAAGGTCATTTTGAACTGGGACAGGAACAACGCAATTAAAAATGGGATCGCAAGAAACATTCTGGCCCATGGATAAAAAACACTAGGGATACCATCATTTACCTTGTAGAACCCGCATGAGACGATAATGAATACGATACCGAGCGTTAATGCTATGGCAGGCTTCCATTGCTTCCTGGCCCAAAACACTGTTGCCATTAAAATGAGCAGAAGCAGGACGAACACACCTTTGCCCCAAAGCACTGGGCTTAGTTCATCAAAATACCTAAGGCTGGCCCAGCGTATCCGTGAAACGGAGTAGCCAAGGTCCCAGGCACCATGTACTACGTTGCGCGGGTGCAGGTCATAATAATGGGATCCCAAATAATAGAGTACCGCAGCCGGTATCGCCCCAGCAATTCCCAGCAGATATAGTCTCCGGTCGGCATAATAGTTCAGCAATATCAAAAGACCAACTGGGAAGAGAACGATCACAGCATTCGGGTTAGCAAAAAGCGCTAGTATGGCGAAGAAGGGGGTAAGCAACAGAAAAATACTACGCTTCGAGAACAACGGAAGCACGGTTAATGAAGCAAGAAAAACACCCGTAACGAATCCGCGAGGCATGGAGGAGATCATCCCGAATTCAGGTGACATGGTTATGGGAAGGACGAGTACTGTACACGCAATAAAGTAAGCGCGTTCTCTATACAGTAGCAACCCCAGTAACAGGAAGGGGAACAATGCGAATGCGCTTGAAATTATCGGCAATGCAATATTTGGGGGTATACCCGACCACAATAGCGGGATCGCCACAAACCCTTCTAACATGGTGTTATAATTCTGGCCATAAAAGCAAGGTTCATGGAAACGACCTTGCGACATTTCCACGGCACCATACCACATTATGGACTGGTCATCGTCAACATACCGAAAACCGAATTGGTCCAACATGACCCAGCGGTCCAATACCAAAAAACAAAGTGCGATAATGAGGCATATCAAAGCAAGTCGGTCATGCCGTTGCTTCACTGGAGACAATGTATTCTGCGATCCGATAGGCGCAAGTTCGTGAATAGTACGGCTCGTTAGTAGTGCGCTTGATATCCGTCACAACAACGCTTGCAATAACTGAATGGTGACGGCAATTATTCACACCCGAACACGATCTATACTTCCAAGGCCAAGCACCGACCCTATCCTAGAATGGAAGTATACATGTTCCTTCATTCAAATGGATCGCGTCAAGGGCACTCGAAGTACCATGACAACAGCACTGGTATTCGGGCGCGGATCGGAAAGAAGAATAGCGGTTCAACAACAGTAAAATATGCTGTGGAAGTAGGGCTTTGTCTCGGATGGATCGATGCGATCCGCAGATCTTATGATGCCGTCGATCTCCATAGCCCATGACGACTAGGAAACCCGGTGCTACGCGATACGCAAGGGCAAGTCGTTGATGTACGCCGTATACCTGTGAGACTCGCGTACCCTACAACCGACCTTGGTCTGAACGCTGCCAACAAAATGGCCGTTGGTCACGGGATCAATGATCTCCACACCATGGTCTGGTGAGATGATCGAGGCGGTTCAGCGTACAACCACTGAGTGCCAAGTAACGGTATCACCGATCTGAATACCGACCGGATAGATGCCGGTCGCTAGTCCGTCAGTTGGGACTTCCACTCGTGTACTTTCGTTATATCGACGCTCGAATACGACACGGCCTTTCGTATCAAGCATTCGAATATGCATTTGCGCTGTTCCATCGGATAGCTCCACGTAGAAGCCTGTACTTGCATCAGTTGGATTAGGACCAACACGTATCGTGCTAACGATCACCGGCTCCGGTATGCCAACTGTACCAGCCAATGTGGTATCGACATTCACTACGATCCCGAATGCATCTCCCCAACCGCCATTATCGTCTCGCGCACGCATCCAAAGCACGTTCACACCTTCACTTACAGGTACCGGAATGTTACCTCCTTTGATCATTTCGAACGCACCATCGAAATTGCCATCACTGGCAATCATGGGCATTGCGGAGCCCGCTCCTGGATCTATGTTGAACCAATATTCCGCACCCGCAACATGGATATCCGGGAAGTTCACCACATTAGGCAGCACTTCAACGGCAACTCGGAACAATGGCCCCCAATTGTTGTTCACGTCGCGCATGCGCATGTTCAATACGTGTACGCCTACAGATGGTAACTGAGAAATGTTCGCACCGATAGCCTCTATCGTTGCATCAAAATTTCCATCCAGCGCGAACATAGGTGTACCGCTCCCTGTGCCTGGATCCGCATCCCAGAAATACTCTCCTTCACTTACTTGGATATCCGGGAACGCAACTGTTCCAGGCAGGATCTCAATGACCGTACTGAACGGACTTCCCCAATTCCCGTCAGCATCCTTAACACGGATCGAGAACGAATGAATTCCGGAAGAGGGCAATGTCGTGGTCTGTGCTAGTACTGATTCCAACGCTTCATCATAACTACCATCCACTGCAACCATGGCGTTTCCGTTTCCTTGTCCGGGATCCGCACCCCAGAAATACTCGGACTCCAATAGACCGGTCTGCGCATTGGCGTATGCGCACACCATCAAGGCAATAGAAAAAAGTAGTGTTCTGATCTGCATAATGTAGTGGATCAACGATCGTATGCTACGCCTTTCACGCGAAGCGTTGCACCTGAACGAATATTGAATGGATGCCCGGTGAGGTAGATGCGCGCAGCACCGGTGTGCAACGGATGGAAATTCACCAAGGTGTACGAACCTCCGTATGTACCAGCATCACCTGTGGAAAGGTCCAGATCACTGAAGATCGGTGCCGGATTTCCTCCATCGATGCATGCGGTTGCACTAGCAAATGTTCCATCCGCATTCAAGGTGATCGGTTGATCCACCGTGTTATTCGATTCGAATGTGAAACCGGTCGAAATAGGAAAGCTCATCCCAATGGTGACGTGATTGAAGTAGACATTGATCTGTCCTAGGTTGCCACTGTCCTTGTTGATACCCCTACTGGTTCCGGTCCATGTGCGCGTGACCGCATTGTTCATCACCTCCCATATGCTTCCGGCATTCGTATTCGCCAAGCTAATGCCATAGGTCGTTGAATTACCTGTGTACGCAATGATCGTATTGTTCCAGATCAAGTTCTGTACGGATGCATTATTTCCATCATAGATCTCGATACCCATCCAACCATGTTCAATGAAATTGTTACGGATATGCAGCACTTGGCTTTCGCTGGATGAGAATATCCCTTCATACGACAGAGGACCTTTGACCTTATTTCCTACGATCGCGCACGTATCCAACGGAAATCCCGAAGCCGTGCCCGTTATGCTTATCCCTTCGTCCGTGGTCTGGGAAGCATCGATCACACAACCGACGACGTTACCGTAGTTGATGGAAACCGAACCGTTGATCAACGTACACCCAACAATATCCGCTTGAACGTTATTGTCCTCCATATCAATGATACCGTTCACGAAATAGGAGTCCATGATACGCACCGTGGTAGCCCTTACCCCTCCTCCGGATCCGAAAATAATACTACCGGAGGTATTGCGCATGCTAACAATGTTGACCACGCGATCGGTGGCACCAGTAACGGTATAATTGCCTTGGACGTAGAAAAAATCATCGTTGGCGAAGCTCAAGAATTCCAAGCTCTTGTTTATTGCGATATTCTCGATCCACGGTATGTTACCGGCCCTGTTCTTTATAA
The DNA here is from genome assembly GCA_016704485.1 of Flavobacteriales bacterium. Classification (NCBI taxonomy): domain Bacteria; kingdom Pseudomonadati; phylum Bacteroidota; class Flavobacteriia; order Flavobacteriales; species Flavobacteriales bacterium. The sequence goes on from JADJAA010000001.1 coordinate 115,161, forward strand.
TGATCCGATCCCCATCAACAGAAGCCGCAACGGCGGAGGCAATATTCGGATAAGCCGGTGCTTGACCGAACTCCTCCACGATACGGTCCATAGCAAACGTTGGAGCCGATAGGGCCAAAGCGAGAACGAGAGTAACTTGTTTCATTCGATCTTAGATGGATTGTTGGCTGCGAAGGTATACCCCTATTCCTATTATGCAAAGACCGGAACGAACAAAAGCCCGAACATTGGTGGTTACGGGAACATGAAACACATATACGATCACAGGCAGCCATTATCAACCGGAAAAGGTTAACGATGCAGCATCACTTTCATTCGGGAAAGTCTCCCATCCTTGGTTCGGATAAGCACCAGGTAAAGGCCGGTTGTCAAACTAGAGATATCCAGCTGATCCGTATTCAGAACCGGCTCCAATACACAAGACCCATCCAATGCATGAACGCTCAATTCTGCAACTGGGACCGTACGATCAATGTGCAGAATGGCATTCGTTGGATTCGGGTAAATGTGGATCTCCTGATCTTCAGGACCCGTTACTCCGGTGCTTCCCCCATTTCCTTGCAGGACCAGAATACGATCATCCGCAGCGATGGGTACACCGATATAATCACGATTGCTGGTGCATAGGAATATACGACCATCGGGATGCACCAGTACATCACGAAAGCGACCGAATTCCTGGCTCAGGAATGTATTATCCTCCAGGACCGCATCACCTGCAAGGTTCAATTGCAATTGCCGGATCTCCTTTCCGCGAAGGGTCGCTACCAACAATGAATTCTGCCACCCGGGTATGCTTGGGTGATCGAAATAGTCCATGCCACATGGTGCAACCACTTCCGTTGTGAACTCATGGATCGGCTCCACGACATTGTTCGCTGTACAGTAGCTCACTTCAGTTGGTGTGTTGCATAGACCTAGCACCGTTGGCCAGCCGTTATTGCGGTTCGGTAAAACAATGTTCACTTCATCATCATTGTTCTGACCATGTGCTGCATTGTAGATGATCCCGTTCGGAGCAAGCACCATTCCTTGTGGATTACGATGGCCCCAATTGTAGACATAAGAACCCGCAACCGGATTATCTGCTGGAATACTTCCATCCGGTGTGAACCGTAGGATCTTACCGTGCGAAGTATTCGGATCCTGTGCACTCGCACTGGCGTTGATCGTCTCACCCAGACAGATCAAGAACATGCCCGAACTATCGATGATAATTCGCGAACCATTGTGCGATGCACCAGCCGCAATGGGCATGCTCAATAAATGACCACCGGTCTCTGTCATCGTATGATCCACGTCATCGTATAGATAACGCCTGATCACCGAGGTGGAGGTGCTATTGGTGTAATGCAGATACACGTAAGGCTCATTTGCAAAGTCCGGGTGGAATGCCATGCTGTGCATCCCTGCGGAATAACCGAATTCAACTACATCCGTTTCGGTATATACAAGTTGCAATGCTCCGTTAGCCGGATCCATGCGGTACACTTCGCCACCCACTTGAGTGAACCAAATAAATCCATCAGGACCCAGTACAAGATCCCACGGCACAACAAGGTCACTCGCCATCACATTCACGGAAACCTCCGTACTGCCCACCATGAAACTGGTCTGTGCAGAGGTCGATCCAAAAGCCCAGGAAAAAGAAATACAAAAAATGAAGATCCGTGCTATACGTTCCATGTTGCGAAACTACGCTATCGGAACTCTTGCTGCACTTACTGACCATCGCATCTGGCTCGCCACTTCAATCGCTAAAGGCTCCTTCGTCCTCGAGGACATTGCACCTCCGCAACGCCGTAATGACCTAACTGGCATACTAACGAGGCTGATGGTGGGAGAACGAGGGTAAGGTCAGGTGATCATTGCCACGAACTGCGGACCCGAAACGCCTGAACCCCATCACTCACTTTTCACGAGTGCACGCACCGTATTATTCACCCGAACCAAGTATAACCCGTTCGGTAAGGATGTAAGGTCGATGGTGGTTTCGCGTTCCGTTGTTGTTCTTGACCAAAGCACATGCCCCTGAGCATCCGTTAATTCGATGGAATGGACACTACCAATATTCGGGGTCCGAACATTCACGAAGTCACTCGCCGGATCTGGATAAACGACGATCAGCGATCCATCTTGCAGCTCCTCGACACCACTTATACCACAATCACCATTCGGAACAAAAGGTGACGAGCGGAGGTAGCCTCCTGATCCGATCGGAATTTCTACATGGACCGTATCATACTGTGCTACCGTAATGGCCTGGCTCGTTTCACCAGTACTCCACAGATAGGAACTAGCGAATGGTGTCGCACTCAATTCATAGGAATTACCGATCTGTGTACATGTTATTTCCGGACGATCGATACTGAATGGTAGCTCATCAAAAAAGAATGCGCGATACGACACCAAGGTATCCGGAAAATAGAGTTCACTTACTAGACTACTGTCCGGCCCATAGATCGTGAACATCCGATTGTTCGGCGTAAGCGCACCCCAACCGACCAAGGTGTTACCGTTGCTCAACCGTTGAACACTACCCATCGCTCTGCTGTACGTACCGGGACCGAAGGCGCGCGACCATACTGCTGTTGCCGTGAAGTCGATCTCGTTCAACACATATTCCACTGCGCGACCGGGATGCTCTGTTGCCTTGCTGTTATCGAAGAGCGTGATGTTGCCATTCGGTAACCTGCGGATATCGTGCTGAAGAAAAAAACCGGGGTCGCTACCAAAGCCAAAATCATTCTGCACACCTCCTAAACGCCAAATGACTTCACCGGTATTCCGATCGATCTTGGTGATCTCATTGAAATGTCTTGATGACAAAAGCACATTTCCATCCGTATCCAATTCCAATGCATTGGAATGTGTCCAGTCGACATTATTGGGATTATTCAATCGTGTTGTATCCACATCGAGAAAATCAAAATGGTCAATGGCGTGCCATTCCCAAACAAGATCCTGTGCAGCATTCAATTCCTGGATCACCGCTGCTTCCACAATGGCTGTTGGGCTTCCTGCAGCAGTGCCATTCTGGAAGCAGGTATAACCACTAAGATCCATTGTGATCTCCTCTGAACCCAGAACCAAATAATTACCGTTGGCCAATATCCTCAGTTCGTGCAGATCATTCGTTACCCCGTTCGCGCAGGAAACGGAATCCACCAACATGAATCCACCATCTAGCAGAACATGCTTACCGCGTGCAGCATAACTCATTCTACCATTTGGCCAAACCCGAAAATCGGACACGTAAGGTACCGGTTGATGAAAGACAACATTGCCTCTCCCATCCAGTATAACAGCTTCACTTAGGTCGTTGCTCGCACCCTGGAAATAGTTCGGGGTCATGAAATAATAACCCTGTTCAACTTCACCGAAATCCTCGGCAACATAGGGTGGGATCTGTGCAAACGCTGTCAGAAAAGCGAAGTAGGATAGTAGGGTGATGGGGAGTCTCATTTTTACTTACTATTCTACAATACTACGAAAGTGGTTCCGATCCTTTGTACCACTATACACGGATCGTATCCTCTACAAAGGACTTCAATGTTGAACCGGACACTACATAAGGATCCATCACAACGTATCAAGTTTGCACGGTATTGACCAGTGTTGCGAAGCAAGAACCGTTCAGTTCTTCCAACGGATGCTCCACATCCCTCGTAACTCCCCAAGCGCATAACCCGTTGCAGCATCCTCCGGATAATGCTGGGTGATCACTGCGAACGCATTGCTATCCAGATCCAGACCTGCGGTTCCATGACACTTCAAGCAGGTCGGTGAAGCGATGAGGATCGGTTGGTAATATGCTACGCTATCACCCAACATCCGCACATCCGACAGAACGGTTCCGGCATTCCCTTGTGCCCATTGATCAAGCATGACTTGGAGCGCGCGCTTCTCATCGGCATCCGGAGAATCATGCACGGCACGCAAGCGATCGCTTGTACGCTTGATGTGGACCCCTTCTGCAACAGAGATCGAATCCACGAGTGGCAAAGCATTCAACGAGCAATACTCCACTGCACGTGCCGGTCCGCCGGCTTGCATTGCAGCACTCAAGCGGGCGGAAAGTGCCTGGAACGTAGCTGAAGTGATCCGCTTTCCTTTCTCCAGCGCAGCAGTCTCATCCAACGGTGCAGTTGCCGTGCACGATGCAAACCCTACCAACACAAAACTTATCATCCAATGTCGCATGGACTAAAGGTAAAGCGGAGAACATGATGTTTCCAATTTCGGCATTAACGCATAGCAAGAGGTACAGTGCTGACGCTCAAGCCCGACGGACAAAAGCCGAAGGTTCGCACAATACGCAAAACATATCACTGTTCCCATTCGGGTTCTTCACTCGGTGATAAAAGAACGAACGTTTCAAACCCGTCCCGCTTTCAAATTCAACTGCCAATTCACGGCACGCACTTTTAATGGGTCACCCCACGCAGCAAGTAGATCATCATGTACTAGTGATACAGGATCCATGCCATTCTTGGCCTGATACTTCGTACTGGCGCTCCAGGTGCGCATGTATCCTTCTATCGCAACTAGATCTAAATAACTCGTCATGGAAATATCCGGAGCTTCAAGTAGAGCATAAGGGAAATGCAGGTCTTTATATCCGTATTCCACAATGCGGTTCGGTTCGATCCAGAACGGATCAACGATCTCATTGTGCATCTTTCGTGTTAACCGATCGACTTCCGGTGTAATGCTTGCGAACGCAAAACTCCATGCCGCAATAACGCCTCCGGGTTTTAGCACGCGCCGTACTTCCCGTTCGAAATCCGGACCATGGAACCAGTGCATAGCATTAGCCACAGTGATCAGATCAATGGACGCGGATTCTATGCCGCTATTCAACGCATCGGCCTTGCGGTAGGTGATGCGTTCATGCAGTGCGGCTTGTGCCAAAAGCTCATCACTGATATCCGTGGCGACAACACGTTCGAAGTAATTCACAAGGCTTGAAGCCGATTGACCAGTACCAGTTGCACAATCCCAAGCCAATTGATTCGACGGCGCGACAGAAGCAAGCCACTTGAATAATTCCTCTGGATACCGCGATCTGAACCGGGCGTACTCCTTAGCGATCGGTGAGAAGAAATTCTCTTTCATGCGATCCAAGATAATGCTGAGCGCAATTGACTATAGCAAGACTGACAGCACAATACAGCTTTGCTTGAGAATCAAGACGCCGACTCTGCAGGTCAGCGGAAGCAGACCCAGTGTTGATCTGGGACACGCTGCGGAGACCACCAGATCAAAAGATCGCTACAAAGCTTACCCTATTCCTTGATGAAACGTATGGCACGCCCATTCCCAGAATGCAGCAAGTAGATTCCTTGAGCAAGCCAATTCAGGTCAAGCTTGCCCTGATCGGCACGCAGGTCTGTAGCGACTGGAGAACCCATATTATCCATGATCGACCAACGCTCGCGCAACAGCGCCTCGGGGATATTCAGTATGCCTTTTGTTGGGTTCGGCCACACCCCCAATGTGGACGTCGCACCGTCGTGATCTGAAATACCCGCTGCGATCACGGATGCTTCAATTTGAATGTTGTCCAAAGCCATATAGGGTGAGGAAAGAACATCAAGTACGACGGTGATCATACCATTGCTCGATCCCGCAACAGATAGACCACTACTAACCGAAGACCAAGTGAATGTGAAGGGATCACCGGATGGAACGACGCCGAACAAGGTATCCTCATCGAGAAGCACTCCGAGTGAACCGAAATCAAAGACCCCGCTCGGCGTGTCGTACACGGAGACATGGAACGAAGGCTGCGCCAAACCAAAAGGGCCACCACATGCGGCCAGATCGATCGATGAAACATCCATGTAAAGATTCACGAAGGGTAACAGCTCACAATCGAGCGTAAATGCCGCCCTATCATCATTGATCGTGGAAAGCATGCTGACACAAAAGTCGCCACCAATCGCTTCGGTATCGGTGTACTGTCCGCTCGGTCCGTTGATCAAGATCGTCTCTACGGTGAATTGCTGTGCCCATAGACCGCCGCCACCGGTGCCAGTTCCCGTGCCGCCCCAAAGGGTGTTCACCAACGTGGCATCCAGATCCGGTCCGCAGTTACCCACAATCTCCTGGTTCGGTGAACTGAAGTCGTTCGCGAAAAGAAGTACCGTTTGCGCATTAGTCGTTCCACAAAGTACTAGACCAGCGGACATCGAAAGTGAGTAGATGAAGTGATTCATTATTGTGTCGTTTATGGTGAATGAGCTCCGCCATAGCTGTCCCTGTCCTGACAAACACATTCCCGGAAAGGCCTGATGCTACGCCGCAATTATTAAGGCAAAGGTCGGGTGCCTCAAAAAGCTGGTCAATAGAACGTTTGTTACATGTGCACTTTGTTCGCGAACGCATTGGTGAGACGCTGAAGCAAGGCAGGGGCATTACTTGCGGACCCCTAATGAACGATAAACCATTCCGTGCTAACGGCGCAGCGTCCCGAAACGGAGACCCGGCGTCGGTTTTGGTAAGCGGGCATCCTTCGGTGTTCGAGAACTTGCAGAGACTCGGGAGGAAACCCTGCGATGGACCACTGTGTCTATGCCATGCGAACGTGCTCCGAAAGTCCTAACGCCGCTCCATATCCGTCACCAATAAGGGATCGTGTGCGCGCAGTTCCTCGATCAAGGTCTGCACCGCCTCAGGGCTTGGATCGGCTTGCAACTTTTGGAGTTCGGCGGTGGTAATACCCACCATTTGTAAGAAGTTCACCTCACCGTGTGGTGTATCTATCCGCCCCAATTCTGGATCCAGTGCGAAGACCAATCCCGTGATATCCGTGTCCATGTCCGTACACAAGGGGCCACCCGCCGGAACGAACTGGTTCACTTCGAACCACCGTCCACTTTTGTGAACGTAGCGTGCCAAGTTGTTCATTACCACGCTCACCCAAGTAGGGTCCACCGTGTCGTCCTCGTTCCGCTTTATCCGGAAGGTGAGCTCGAAACCGGTCTTGCTGAACTCCTCCCCTGCAGATGCTTCGTTGTAGTACAACTCACTCAATCCATAGCTCACCACGTGGATGTGCGGCGGATCGTTTGGACGATCGTAGTAGCTGGTGCCGTCCAAGGGATCAAGACCACCGGCGATGTAATGCAACGGTGCCGCGTAGTGCCTAGGTGCGCGATCACCATAAACCATGGCTAATTGCGCATCAATGCATTGCCAACCCACTGCATCTTCAGCGCCGAAGCGCTGGCGGTATTCTTCGAGGGTCATCGCTTGGTGGTGTGTGAAGGATGAGAATGTTATGATGCGAAAGTATTGCGTTTGGGCTGAACGTGAATGGACAGCCGATCCTTGAAAAATGGGCTTTACGGCCGAAGTCTTCGCGGATGTTTCACGAATGGGTATGCTGGATACATTGCGCCGTACACCAACTTGCTGGTAGGCCCTCTTTGGCAAAGCAAGAACATAGATCACAGAGACAAATTTGTACCATTTCTGACCCCGCAGTTTCTCCATATTAGAGCACCTCGTGAAATTTATTTTGTTGCGCGATGTAGAAATTGCCTTAGCCTCTTCCTTATAATACCCGCCCTATGCGGAACGTGAACCTGCAGAAATAGCGTTGCTGGTAAAGGCTAACATTGCAAAGACTTCCGTGCATCACTTGAGAGACCGTGGTACAACTTTTTTTGCACAATTGGAGCGACCACTGAACCCGCAATTCTCCAACAGCTGTTGTCCGATCCTGTAGCTGTTCAATTAGATGTGAGCGTGGGTAGCTCGGCTATACATCGCAGTGTGGTCACACATCCGGCTCAGATAAGGAAACCATGCGTTGTACCAAACCCCACCTGAGCGCAGAAGGGGCCGCCCCATGACAGACCGGCCCCTTCAAGATGAGTTCCAAATAGATCCGCCTACCTGTGTAATTGCTCACGCATCAACTTGGTGCCAAGAAAATCGCGCTTGCTACTAATTGCCACCCGCAGACCATCCACCTTTTCCTGGCCACCAACTTTCGACTTCATCGCATCGCGAATGGCCTTCCATTTGGCTTCCCGTTCCGGTGTTTCATCCAACGCCGCCATGTTCTCCAACTCAACCAGCATCATCACGTCAAAATCCTCCTTCGTGGCCGCATCGCCAGCAAGCAATTTGAAGGACTTGATCAGGCCCTGCTCCTTGGCTTGCATCATGGTGGGATAATAGATCTGATCCAATTGTTTGAAATAGTCGTCTTGGGAATTAGCCTCCGTCCGCACCATCGTCACGCGGTAGACCGAACCGTCCTTGTAAGGGGATTCGTCTTGCGCGAACGAGGTAAAGCCAAGGGTGCTCAGCACGAGTAGAGTAGATAACGAACGCAAATTTTTCATGGTACTTGGTGGGATTTTATGTGTAACGGGGAAGTCCGCTAACGATACCAAAGTACTACAAGCCACCGACCTCAGAACTAGTAGAAATACCTGTTTTGCAAAACGTGATCTCCACCTCGGATGCGAACACGTCAGCTTGTGAACAGAGATTCAATGCTACAACCCGCTCTTGTTCTAAAGACAGATCGGTCAAAACGGAACATGCTAAGAACGATTTTGCGATCATGACTGAAAACTGCAAGGTCGTTCCTCACTGCCGGTGTGCACACCATCGCTTTGTCAACGCAGGTCAAAGAATGAAGCACCTCAATTGTGCAACAGCTTGTTGCACAAAATGGAACGACTGTGAGATCATCAATTTTCCAGCTGCTGGAGATCTCTACACGTCCGCTCAAGAACTGAGGGTAGGTCCGGCTCCGGTCTGTGTCCATTGACGGAGAAGCGCCAAGGCCTGTTGGTCCTTCTGGGCCTTCTCCGGACTTTGCTTCGCTTGGCGCAGGATCTCCGCTTCCGCATCCAGGTACATACGCTGCCGCTGCCCTGGAGAGAAGTGCTGGAAATAACGCATCATGCTCAACGATTCATCCAATGCTTGTTGGCTCGCACCAAGGAGACCTTGGTCAAGGAAGGTGGTGAATGAGGTGAGGCGCTGACCCGGGTCCCAGATGCCGGTCGCATTGCCGTGGAACATGGCCCCGAAGATCTCCGTGGTACCGTCCGAAAGTTCCTTCACTCCTTGTAAGGTGGGCGTGTGGTTTACAGAGAAGAAATTGAATAAGCGCTTTAGTGGTTCCTTCTCCTTATCGAACCGTTCGTGGTAGCGCTCGAAGAAGTGGGCGCTGAAATACATATCCATGCTGTTACCGAGCAGATCAACCCGCACTGCGCGCAGCCGATCATCGCAACCGTGATAGCGGACCAGACCGGCCATTTGGGTGCTCCGCTTAGTGCGGACCAAGACCAGGATCCAGTCGTTACCGCGCGGCGAATGCCACGTGATCGCCTGCTCAAGGCGATCGATACCTTTGGGCGAGATCTTAAGCTCACGCTCCATGCGCTTACCCATGGGTTTCAACTTATTCACCAAGGCGGGCAGATCCTTTCGCGCGTCATTGGCAACTTCCTTCGGGGACATTGAACGTACGATCATGGTAGCGAAGCTTTGTTTGCCACTTGAACGGATACGGACTAAATAGGTTTCCCGCTGAATTGGCATAGCGCAGAGCCGCGGGTCGTACGCTATTCCCGGCTCAAGTCCGGAAACAACTGACAGACTTGGTGGCTGTGGGGTGAATACTCTCACGTGGTCAAGAATATCATTAGTATTGTGTGACCAAGAACCAAAATTCACGTTCGAACATTTAGTAGATCCTTGAGCCCTCTGAATGACCAGATCAATTGCAACTTCATTTTTACTTTATTCCATTTCGTGGTCTTCGTTTTCTCAGGACACCGTCATTTACAGATCAAACATCCAAACCGAAGCGAAAGTATTAGAGGTCAATAAGGATGAAATACAATATAAGAGATACTCCAATATTGATGGCCCAACATATACTGTAGACAGATCAGAGATCCATTCTATAAAATTTTCGAACGGCGAGATCGAAGAATTTGCGCCCCGTGTTATTGAAGCGAAAAAGGATACATCTTTTCAATCGTTGACACAAAGGGGTAATTCAGTATTTGTCCATTCAAATGATGACCATGCACAAGCTCATGCAATAAGAGACCTTCGATCTTGGGGATATTGGAAGATCACGAACGATCGTGAAAGTGCTGATTTTGTTCTAGAATTCATCGTAGAATATTATCACATGGGCGAGGCACAATGCTGGGCGGAATTCATCGTGCCAGAAAACCAGAGTGTGATCAAAACAACAGACCCAAGTAATTCACTTGGCTCAGCAGCTCTTAACTCAAAGAGAACTGCTGTTAATAATTTGATAGTTGATCGAATAATCCCTCTTTTTCAGAACTAGAATTATTTGCCGTAGTGGTGGCTTTCTTAAAGGACCCGCCTGAATGGTGGATCGACCCATTCCAAAGATGCAGAGGTCCTGATTCCGCAGGTTTGCGGAAGGAGACCCGGCGCAGGTTTGAAAGGCACCCTGCAAAGGTCTAAGAGTCAAGGCAAGTACGGAAGCTCTCGTCACTCTGCAGACTGTTGCACGGGACTACCTCGGAGCTGCCTGCAACCCACAGGGTATGAAGTTTTAATGACAACCGATGCTCAGATCATTGGTGTGAAGATTGAAAACTTCATGGATAATCCCCGAACAGACCTGTTGGACTCGCCGCCACAAGTGACCCAGCCCGGCAGGAAGGCAGAGCTTTGGATGGCTGGAATACCTGCGGCAGCGACGGGCTTGAACTTCTTCTTGCAGCAGCTCACCCAATGTGTTCTCTTTGTCGTCGTTTGTAAATACGTCTCCGATATGTCTGTGACAATCACCACCGCTCAAGACCCTCAAATGCCTGTCGTGAAAACCGATGCGATGAAGCAACTCGGTATGGACATCCGTTCGGAGATCCTCTACGCCTCGCTGAACATCGAGCACGTCGCCAATATGATCCGTAATCTGAATCTCAACCGCACAATAGGGAAGGACACACCCGAGCCGCTCTATGTGACGTTCAAAGAGAACATCGACTACCTGATCTCAAGGAAACTTATGGGCACACGGAGCGAGGAGCGCTTCAGAGCGTTCGCTCAAATACGCAATAAGTTCATCCACGAGATTCGCTGTAAGACCTACGCGGACTTGGAGCTATTCGAACCGAGGCCGATCCCGTTGATCCATCGAGTAGCGGAAGATTTCCTTAATCACACTCCTCTCAAATGGGTCTGCACCGAGACTGATAAGCTCAAGCTTGGAATCAAGCTCATTATGATCAGCGTGATCGATGACTGCGAAGGGATGGTTAATGAGCAGGTAGAGAAGCGCAGCCTTTGAATGGGAATGAAGCAATACCTTGCAATTCTAAATTCCAACATATCATGGCAAATGCACTTTCCTTCGTGAACTACTTCAAGCGACACCGGTTTGGCACTCAACCTGCAGCCATGTCCATTCTAAGTATACTACCACCGCTTGACCGTTGCGATATCCTTTCGAAGTGCTTGCATCCGGATCCACACAATGTGGACATCTATGACAAATTCGCACTAGCATTGCTGAAATCTGGGCAAACCGCCAACGCGTATGAGCTTGTTGATGGAGCTGTGACACACGGCTACATGGAAAGTACAAACGGATCTATTATAAGACAGAAGCTGAAATCTTTGGACGAGAGATTCAGAGGAAACTTCGGTTCAACCACTTCATATGAACAAGCTGAGCAACTATTGGAGAAGAACGTCGCTGAGCTGAGGGCAATGAACGCTCTCGATGCCCACATTGAGTTCATCGACCTGGTTAAGGCCTACATAGCAGGGAGAAGTGCTGGCGTGAATACAGTTAATAATGCAACGGATGGTTCTAATCAATCTCCAAAAATCATCAAGGTGGGCAGAGATGAAAAGACGTTTCTCCGATTGGTCTATCAAGTAAATGGAAGACAGGTTACGGTCGATCTTGAAGAGTCAGAGAGTAACTCCGGTCGCATACTAAGTGGTCGGTACCGACAGGTAGTAGAATCTCCCTTCGGAGGCGTGATGAGCATCGGCCAATTGACAGCGGCAAATGACCTAATTGCCGAAGTAAGTTTGCTCATGCAATGTTTGGATAAGACCAATTTGAAGAAGCAGGATTTCTGGGATGCCTTTGTTCAACTCATCGTCCAACACACGAACAAGCATGGGAAACTTGTGGATTTTGACCTTGACGGTTTCATTGACACAATGCTCATTGTAGTGGATTCAATAGCGAGTGCATTTAATTGGCCACCTCTTTCAAATACAGATGGAATTACTCTCCGGAAAGAATTCTACGACTCTGCCACGAAAGCCTTTCGCGAATTAATCTGGGTCCGTGATCCCTGGCAGGATAACCTACTCGGGCAACCCACAAAATTCATTCGTTTGGCCGACCAATAGCTCGGCGCTTCGCGTGAGGGATTGTACCGGAAAGCCCACAGGCCGTAATCCGGCCGAGGACTTGGAGGGGAAAGCCAGACGGCGCCTGCACTTGAGGCGGGGACACGCCCAAAGAACCTACTTACTCAAATACATACTCCGCTCCCCATAAACCTGCCCACCTCGGCACTTCGACTTCGCTCTGCACAGCGCTCCGCTCGGCGTGCTAGGATTCTTCATATCCTTAATAAAGTAGATCGCCCTGCCACGGCAGACAGGCTCTCCAGTGCTCTTCATCTCGGGCCCAAGACTCTTATCCACATTTGGGAATTTACACGTGTTCATTCGCTCAGTTCTTTCTCGATGTCTTTTACACTTGGTAATGCACCTTGAAATTTCTTAGGCAATTTAGCGACCAAACGAGTTTGCCATTCGGCCACGCCGATCGGTTTAACGACATCGCGCAACGCGTACTCGACCACCAATTTATCGTTGTCTTTGCACAAGAGCAATCCGATCGAGGGCTTGTCGTCCGGGTGCCGCAGTTTCTCGTCCACGGCGGTAAGGTAGAAGTTCATCTTGCCAGCATGTTCCGGCTCGAAGGCTTCCATTTTCAACTCCACTACTACATAACATCGCAGCCTCAAATGGTAGAACAATAGGTCGAGGTAAAAATCCTTGCGGCCTACTTTCAATGGCACTTGTCGGCCCACGAATGCGAAACCAGCCCCCAATTCCAACAACACTTTCTGGATGTGATCCACTAAGGCGTTCTCCAGATCCCGCTCGCGGATATCAGCAGCAAGGTTCAGGAACTCGAAGACGTACGGGTCTTTCAAGGTTTGCTGCGCTAGGTCCGATCGTTCAGCAGGTAGTGTGCGTTTGAAATTCGTAACGGCCTTGCCCTGTCTGCGGTGCGCGTGAGTGGCAACTTGCGCATTGAGCACAGCACGGCTCCAACCATTGGCTATGGTAGCCTGCGCATACCAATGTCTATGCGCAGGCTTTTTCAGCTTGGTGAGCAGTAGGATATTGTGGCCCCAGGGTATTTGTCCAACAAGCTGTTGGACAATTGCGGCCTCGGGATATGCCTCTGCGAACAGCCGCATGTACAATAAGTTGGACCTGGAAAATCCGCCAATGCCGGGGAATTCTTTATGCAGATCTTTCGCTAAATGTTCCACAACCTTACTACCCCAACCTCCCTTACCCTGCCGATCAAGGATCTCTTTTCCAACCTGCCAATACAGCGTGACCAATTCATGGTTCACAGCTATCGCAGCACGCAACTGTGCAGCACGAATGCGCTCCTTCAACGATGCAAGCAATGCTGCATAGTTCTTGGGTAGCACCGCAACAGTGGTCGCTTTATGCTTCGTTGTTGCCTTTGATCTCGGTTTTGGTTTGGGCTGCTTCTTGGCCATGCACCGAAAGTAATCGAAGTGGTAGAATTACTATTTATTGGGCACCAAAACACATCAAAATTACCAGTATTCACGGCCACTAAAGAAGAAACGAAAACCCAATTGTCCAACAAGCTGTTGGACAATTGGAACTACTTGCTCAAGTACGCACTCCGCTCCCAACAAACCTGCCCACCTCGACACTTTGACTTCGCTCTGCACGGCGCTCCGCTCGGCGAGCGATGTAGCACTCCGAGCGGAGACGAAGAACGCTCATCACTTGCTAAGGTACATTGAACGTTCACCGTAGACTTGACGGAAGAACGGGTCTTTCAGATCCTTAATAAAGTAGATCGCCTCGCCAGTAGATTTCATTTCAGGCCCAAGGCTCTTGTCCACATTCGGGAATTTATCGAAGCTGAAGACCGGGACTTTGATCGCGTAGCCTTCTAGTTTCGGTTTGAACTGGAAGTCCTTGAGCTTGGCGCCGAGCATGACCTTTGTCGCCCAATTCACGTAAGGTTCACCGTAGGCTTTCGCTATAAAAGGCACTGTTCTACTCGCGCGTGGGTTGGCTTCGATGACGTAGACGACTTCGTTCTTGATGGCGAATTGGATGTTGACGAGGCCGACGGTTTTTAGCGCCAACGCGATCTTGTGCGTATGCTCGCGGATCTGCTGGATCACTTTTTCGCTGAGGTCGAATGGTGGGAGTACGGCATTGCTGTCGCCGCTGTGTATGCCCGCCGGTTCGATGTGTTCCATGATGCCAATGATGCGCACCATTTCACCATCGCATATACTGTCGCATTCGGCTTCGATGGCACCGTCCAAAAAGTTGTCTATGAGGATCTTGTTGTCGGGCATCAAACGCAGGATGTCGAGCACTTGCGCTTCGAGTTCATCTTCGTTGATCACGATCTTCATCTTCTGCCCACCTAGCACGTAGCTAGGGCGCACTAACAACGGGAAACCCAACGTACGACTGAGCGTTATAGCTTCTTCCGCATTGTCTACCGCACCGAATTCGGGGTACGGAATTTTCAGATCGCGGAGTAGGCTACTGAAGCGTTCGCGGTCCTCGGCCATGTCCAACGCAGCGAAACTTGTACCGATGATCTTGATGCCGTACTTCTCTAATTTCTCGGCGAGCTTCAATGCGGTCTGGCCACCCAATTGCACGATGACACCTTCTGGTTTTTCGTGCAGGATGATGTCATAAATATGCTCCCAGAATACCGGCTCGAAATAGAGTTTATCGGCGGTGTCGAAGTCGGTGCTTACGGTTTCCGGGTTGCAGTTGATCATGATGGTCTCGTAACCCATCTCTTTCGCTGCCAACACGCCGTGTACACAGCAGTAATCAAACTCAATGCCCTGCCCTATGCGGTTGGGACCGCTACCCAGCACGACTATCTTCTTCTTGTCACTCGGGATGCTTTCGTTCTCTTCTTCGAACGTGCTGTAGTAGTACGGTGTCTTAGCAGGGAATTCTCCGGCGCAAGTATCCACCAATTTGTACACGCGTTGAATGCCGAGCTCGTTGCGTTTTTTGTAGACCTCACTTTCTAAACAACGCAATAAGTGTGCAACCTGTCGATCAGCGTAGCCTTTTTGTTTTGCTTCAAAGAGCAGATCGCGCGGAATGGTTTCCAACGTGTATTTCTCGACTTCTTTTTCGGTGAGGATCATGTCCTCGATCTGCCGCAGGAACCAGATATCGATCTTGGTGAGGTCCTGGATCTTTTTGAACGGAATGCCTGCTTTGATGCTGTCGTAGACATGAAATAACCGGCTCCAACTCGGGTTCGCGAGACTGTCCAATAGCACAGCGGTGTCGGTGGTTTCCTTGCCATCGGCCCCTAAGCCATTGCGCTTTATCTCCAAGCTCTGGCAGGCTTTCTGCAGCGCTTCCTGGAAACTACGACCAATGCCCATGGTCTCACCCACACTCTTCATCTGCACACCCAACCGACGGTCGCTTCCTTCAAATTTATCGAAGTTCCAACGCGGCACTTTTACGATAACGTAATCAAGTGTAGGTTCGAAGAATGCACTGGTTCCGGTGATCGGATTCTCAACTTCATCCAACCGGTAACCGATCGCCAATTTGCTCGCAATTTTCGCAATAGGATAGCCCGTTGCTTTGCTCGCCAACGCTGAACTGCGACTTACACGCGGGTTGATCTCGATGGAAAAAATATCCTCGTTCTCATCCGGACTCACCGCAAACTGCACGTTGCAACCTCCTGCGAAATCACCAATAGCGCGCATCATTTTGATGGCCATCGTACGCATGCGTTGGTAGGTACGATCGCTCAAGGTCATTGCCGGTGCAACGGTGATACTGTCGCCCGTATGGATGCCCATCGGATCGAAGTTCTCAATGCTGCAGATGATCACCACATTGTCATCCTTGTCGCGTAGCAGTTCTAATTCGTATTCCTTCCAACCGAGCAGTGCTTTGTCGATAAGCACTTCGTGTATCGGGCTTACCTGCAACCCGTGTTTCAACAGTTTATCAAAATCAGCTGGGTCGTGAACGAAGGCTGCACCTGCGCCGCCCAACGTGTAGCTGGCACGGATCACCAACGGAAATCCGAATTCCTGAGCCACTTTTTTTCCTTCAAGAAAACTGGTTACTGTTTTGCTTGGCGCTGATGGTATACCGATGCTCTCCATCAATTTCCGGAAACGCTCGCGGTTCTCGGTAATGTCGATCGCTTCCGTATCCACACCGATCATGCGCACGTTATGTTCCTTCCAGATACCGAGCTTTTCGCACTCGATCGCCAGGTTCAATGCAGTCTGTCCGCCCATGGTGGGAAGCACCGCATCGATCTTATGCTTTTGCAGGATCTGCTCAATGCTTGCCGAGGTCAGCGGCAAGAGGTACACGTTATCCGCCGTGACCGGATCGGTCATGATGGTGGCAGGGTTGCTGTTGATCAGCGTTACCTCAATGCCTTCTTCGCGCAGAGAACGCGCTGCTTGGGAACCACTGTAATCAAACTCACAAGCTTGTCCTATCACGATCGGACCACTGCCTATCAGCAGAACGGACTTGATACTAGTGTCCTTCGGCATGCGAGACAAAGTTGAGTGAAGTGTGAGCCAGAATGATCGAACCTGCCTGCCGGCAGGCAGGCTCACAGGCTTGACCTATGACGATTGGGCCGCTCCCGATAAGGAGTACGGACTTGATGGAAGTGTCTTTGGGCATGTCCGGTAGAATAACCGGGTCGCAAAGCTAACCGGACAAGCGCGCCACTTGCACGAATGTGCATAAGGTTTGCGGATCGTTCAGAAGTCGGGGGCAAAATAGAACGCTCTCCGGGTCGTGGCCCGGAGTGACTGACGCTGATCGTTATGATAAGACCTGATAAATGTTGCCAGGAGAGCAAAGCGCTGTTTCTTTGCTAAGGTCTCCTTGACCAGCATGCTCACATTTTCTTTTCCGGGTCGTCGCTCGGAATGACCAACTCGATCGGAACTTGATCAACTTCTTCACCCACGGTGTTACGCTGGCCTACCGCACCTATGGTTCAGGGCCGAAGATGCTTGTGGCATTGCACGGCTTCGGACGTACGGGTGAAGACTTCGCCATCCTGGAACCATCGCTTGGTGCACGCTATACGATCCATGCGTTCGACCTGCATTTTCACGGTAAAAGCCCTAGTTACCCGCATCGGGCGGAAACGCCCTTCACGCCGCACGAAATAGCCGTGTTCTATTCCGCCTTCGCAGATGAGATGAACGTTGAGAAGTTCAGTCTCCTCGGGTATAGCCTTGGAGGACGCATAGCGTTGAATTTAGTGGAGCAGATCCCAGAGCGGATCGAACGTACATTCCTTGTAGCTCCTGATGGGCTTAAGACCAAGCCATGGTATAGACGTCTGGCAGGGTCTGGTCCCGGAAGATGGGCGTATCGCCGTTTCGTTGAGCAACCCGCTGGTCCACTAATGATCATCGATGTTCTTGGAGTAACACGTTTGATAAGCCAAAAGATGCACCGATTCCTGAAAGGGCAGACCGATAGTAGAGCCAAGCGCATGTTGCTTCGTGATGTTTGGTTGAGCTACCGATCCATAGAACCCGATCTGGGAACAGTAGCGCACAATGCGAGCAAATTCGGGATCCCTATCCAATTAATATTCGGGGAAAGGGACAGTGTCATCAAGCCGATCTTGGGTAGGAATCTCAGCATTTATGCACCGGATATGATCTCGCAGATCGAGCTGCCGTTCGGGCACGTTCTTATTACACCCGAATTGGGGGTGGCGATCCTTGAGATAGTCGGATAGATCGATCTTGTTCAGCAACAAGAACGAAAAAAGGCCTCCACCTTGCGGTGGAAGCCTTTTAAGAATTCACTTTAGTTCTGCCTATTTGTGGCTTGGCTCGTCGCTCGTTGTGAGCTTATGACGGCCAGCAGCGCGGCGACGTGCCAAGATGCTACGCCCTGCGGCAGATGACATGCGCTTGCGGAAACCATGCTTGTTGGTACGCTTGCGTTTGCTGGGTTGGTAGGTACGTTTCATTGCCGCTGTTAATTCGTAAGGGACGGCAAAAGTAGCCCTTTTCCCCAAATGAGCAAGTAGTTGCACCCAGATTATATGATCGGACCCAGCACTTGGGCCTGATCTGCCTAATTATGTAGGGCTTCCTTAACATTCACATTCGAAGAAATCGCAAAAAGCGGATCAGCTAGCTGAAACAGCCACATAGTCCCGCCCGGATAATTGCCTTGTCCTTGAAAAGAACAATTCACCTCGATTCATCTTGGCGCAAATCGCAGACGATCAGAGCCATACGCACCAACTGTCCCATTGTCATGTTCTACAAGTAACCGCCCTGTACTATCAACTTCCATGGGCCGTACCTGCTGATCCTTTCCATCCAGCTCCACATGAGCCCATCGGCCTTTGGACCATAATTGGTCCGCATACGCCTCATCAATAGCATCATCGCCATTTTTCCATTGCTCCCAAAGAAATTCGAACCGTAAGCAAATAGCCTCCAGAACCTCCATCCGGTCAAAATTCCGGCCCGCTTCCATGGATAAACTCGTGGCCAGCAAATGTTCTTCATAGTCGCTACTGTTCACATTAAGGCCAACTCCGATGATCGACCACAATACCTTCTCCCCTTGCAACTCGTTCTGTATAAGTATGCCAGCCACTTTCCTTCTATCCACAAGTATGTCATTCGGCCATTTGATACGAACATCACCTGCCAAGACCTTTCGCACTAGATGATGCACGGATAAAGCGATCATTTTGCTGATCACGAATTGCTCATCAACCCTTAACCCTGTTGGTTCAACCACAATACTGAAGGTCAGATCCAATCCAGGAGAACTCTGCCAAATACGATCGCGTTGGCCCCTTCCGGCTGTCTGATCATGGGCCAATATGACAGCCCCGTGCCGCAACTTAGACAGACTTATAAGTTCGGCCGCACTTTTGTTAGTGCTCTCCGTGGAAGCAAGTTCAATGAATTGGTTGCCGATATCCTTTGTACGCATGGCCGATACCCCGATCAAGGGCGGTAACTTTGTACCTTTGAGCGAACGCAAGTATACCACCGCATGAAGAAAAACAAGAGCGCACCAAGCGCTCGATTAGTGGATGCAGTTGTTTCAGGCATCCAAGAAGTGAAAGGAAAGGACATTGTTCACCTCGATCTTCGCGACGTACCGAACACCGTTTGTGATCATTTTGTGATCTGTCACGGTGATTCAAGTACACAAGTGGCGGCCATAGCCAATTCAGTTGAAAAAATGGTCCGCGATCAGACCGATGAAAAACCTTGGCATACGGAAGGACAGAATAACGGGGAATGGGTGCTATTGGATTATGTGAACGTGGTCGTGCACATCTTTCACCGCGACAAACGCGGATACTACGCACTGGAGGACCTTTGGGGCGACGCAGCCCGAATTTCATACGATAACGTGGCGTAAGGACCATACGCCGAGAGTTCAGCAAAGTGGAAAATAACGAGAAAAAAGAAAAGAACGAGAAGGGACCTAAACGGTCTTTCAACTTCTATTGGATATATGGCATCATCATTCTGGTGATCCTTTCCATCAACCTGTTCCAATACAGCGGGGGCATGGCACATATTGACACCACCGAGTATCGCAAGATGCTCGAGGCAGGTGACGTGCAACGCATTGTAATAGTGAACGACCAATCCGTTAAAGTTTACCTGAAGAAGGAAGCCCTGAATAAGGACGTTCACAAAGAGAAGATCAAAAGCTCGCCGATCTCCGGGGAGAACACATTCGGACCTCATTATGTATTCAACGTTGGTACCAGCAACCTTCAAAAGGATCGCTTGGTGGAAGAAGCGGAAAAATACAATGTTGAATACGACTACGAATCACAGGATAATTGGGGTCGGGAGATCATCAATTGGGTGCTGTTCTTCGGTGTAATGATCGCGATATGGTTCTTTGTCATGCGCCGCTTAGGCGGAGGTGGTGGGCCAGGCGGGCAGATATTCAACATCGGAAAAAGCCGCGCTCAGGTGTTTGATGGCAGCAAGACTACCAACGTAACATTCAATGACGTTGCGGGGCTTGAAGAGGCCAAGGAGGAACTTCAGGAGATCGTGGATTTCCTTAAGAACCCTAAGAAGTACACTGACCTCGGTGCCAAGATCCCAAAAGGGGCATTGCTCGTAGGCCCTCCAGGAACTGGTAAAACCCTGCTTGCAAAAGCTGTTGCAGGTGAAGCGAATACGCCTTTCT
This sequence comes from Flavobacteriales bacterium, assembly GCA_016704485.1. Classification (NCBI taxonomy): domain Bacteria; kingdom Pseudomonadati; phylum Bacteroidota; class Flavobacteriia; order Flavobacteriales; species Flavobacteriales bacterium. Next base: position 135,699 of record JADJAA010000001.1, read on the forward strand.
TCAGTTTGAGCGGATCGGATTTCGTGGAGATGTTCGTTGGTGTTGGTGCCAGCCGCGTAAGAGACCTGTTCAAACAAGCAAAAGAAAAAGCACCAAGTATCATCTTCATTGATGAAATTGATGCTATTGGTCGTGCACGTGGACGGAGCGCAAGCATGGGTGCGAATGACGAACGCGAGAATACACTCAACCAATTGCTTACCGAAATGGATGGGTTCGGTACGAACAGCGGTGTTATCCTGATCGGCGCTACCAACCGTGCAGATGTTCTGGACCGTGCCTTGATGCGCGCTGGTCGTTTCGACCGACAGATCTTCGTGGACATGCCGGACCTGAACGAACGTGAGGAGATCCTGAAAGTACACCTGAAACCGTTGAAGATCGACGTTACCGTGGATGTGGCCTTCCTTGCTAGACAAACACCCGGATTCAGTGGTGCTGACCTTGCCAACATTTGTAACGAAGCTGCTTTGATCGCCGCACGGAAGAAGAAAACCTCCGTGGATAAGCAGGATTTCCTTGATGCTGTGGATCGTGTGATCGGTGGTCTGGAAAAGAAGAATAAGATCATTACCGCCGCAGAGAAAAAAGCGATCGCCTACCATGAAGCGGGTCACGCTACTGTGAGCTGGTTGGTGGAACATGCAAGTCCGCTCGTGAAGGTCACCATCGTACCACGTGGCCAATCACTTGGTGCCGCATGGTATCTGCCTGAGGAACGACACCTTACCACGACCGAACAGATGATGGATGAGATCTGTGCTGCTCTGGGTGGGCGAGCTGCGGAATTCGTGATGTACGGTAAAGTGAGCACGGGTGCGTTGAGCGACCTTGAGAAGGTGACCAAACAGGCGTTCGCTATGGTGACCATGTACGGACTCAATGACAGGATCGGTAACGTGAGCTATTACGATAGCTCGGGACAGAACGAATACTCTTTCGGTAAGCCGTACAGTGAGAGCACAGCGCAAGCGATCGATGAGGAAGTGAGCAAGATCGTGGAGATCCAATATGAGCGTGCGAAGCGTATCCTAACAGAGAATAAGGATAAACTCACCGCGCTGGCTACCCAGTTGTTGGAGAAAGAGGTGATCTTCAAAGAGGACCTTGCTGTGATCTTCGGTGAGCGGCCGTTCGCTGAGCGTGTTCCTGCACCACAGAACGGCAAACCAAAGGATGAAAAGCCAGCCCAGGAAGTGGCACCGGAAGAAATACCTGATGTAACCGCCGAGAACAAGACTCCCTCCTGACCGGTCTTGATGAATTACTGGGCCGTAGCCTTCACAACGGGTTCACCGCATGAAGCGGAGATCGTGAAGGGGCTTCTGGAAAATCATGGATTCAATGCCGTGGTCATGGACAATGGCGCATCTTCGGCCTATCCACAGCTCGGTTCAGGAGATATTACCGTTCTTGTGGAACGAGAACACTTACTTCGCGCCATGTACAGCCTACAAAAGAACCATACGTCGTGAACGAAGTAGCTGTTCGCGCAATGACCGGGTTCGTGTATGTGGCCCTGACGATCGGAGCTGCACTCGCAGGACCATTCACGACCGCGCTGCTATTTTTTCCCATTTGCCTCCTGGCCGCGGATGAAATGCACAAATTGCTGTGGGCCGAGGGTGAATCATATCCACCGTTCTGGAGCGTTCTGATCGCTGGTGCGATGTACGTGGCCATGGCGCTTGGGCATTTTGAACCATTCTGGGAATGGACCTATACCGCAGGTTTGGCCATTCTATTGTTGAGCATCTCATTGATCTGGGTCATGTTACGCGGGTTTACAAACCCCTCCAACCTGCTAGGTGGGTCTTTCATTATCATTCTACTTGTTGCACTACCCTTCGGATCCCTGCCCTATTTATTCAAACATGGTAGTTGGATGTTCATTGCGTTCATGATCATGCTTTGGACCAACGACACCGGTGCCTATTTGATCGGCCGAGCGATCGGTCGCACGAAGCTGATGCCAACAGTATCTCCCAAAAAAACGGTCGAAGGATTCCTTGGAGGATTCGTTCTGACCATGGTGGCGTCCTACATCATTTCCTACTATGACGACACGATCAGTATGACGCATTGGTTGATGGTCGGGGCGCTAACGAGTTTAACTTCTACCGTCGGTGATCTGATCGAATCCGCCTTCAAACGTGCACGTGGGGTGAAGGACGCAGGCAACTTGCTACCTGGCCATGGTGGGATCCTTGATCGGTTCGATGGATTCCTGGTCGCCGTACCAGCCGTAGTGATCTATTTGAATTGGATCTTTGAGGTAACATAACGCTGTTATCTTAGCCCGCCTCTGAGATACCGATCATATGCGTCTGCACCGCGAAGGTTCCACTACCATACTGCTAGGCATTGCCTTCGTTGCATTCGTTCTATTTGCCTTGCTGAAATGGCCCGTACTGCCACTTTGGATTAGTATTCCTATTGGTATTGTCGCCGTATTGATCTTGCTGATCATACTCTGGTTCTTTCGCGTTCCTCACCGCGAAGTGACCATGGATGATTCTGCTATCATGTCCCCGTGTGATGGTAAGGTGGTTGTGATCGAAGAGGTTCTTGAAACGGAATATTTCAAGGATAAGAGGATCCAGGTCTCGATATTCATGAGTCCTTTGAATGTCCACATCAATTACGACCCCATCAGTGGAACTACGACCTATACGAAATATCATCCGGGGAAATACCTTGTGGCCTGGCACCCGAAAAGCAGTACGGAGAATGAACGAAGTACGGTGGTCACACGCCATTCACGGCACGGCGAAATACTGTTCCGCCAGATCGCAGGAGCACTGGCGCGACGTATCTGCACCTATAGCCAAGTTGGGCAACCCGCCGTTCAAGGGCGCGAGTTCGGATTCATCAAGTTCGGTTCACGCGTAGATCTTTTGCTACCACTAACTGCCAAGATCGAAGTTGAGCTTGGGCAGAAAGTAAGCGGCTCCACATCGGTGATCGCGCGCTTTGTATGAAAGCGATCGGAGCAATAGCGGTAGCTCTGCTTTGGGTTTCGTGTGCCGGCGATACGGCACCGCACGAGATCGTTGACGAACCTATTTCTGAACTATCCGTGCCCGCGCATAATGCAATGTCGCGAACCGATGGCTATTACCGGGAAGATGTCAGTGGGCTGGTTTATTTGATCCGGTTCTTTCCAGAAGGGAACGCTGTGCTGATCAATGGTTCTGCACAGATCGCCGACAGCTTACCGCCGCTTCTTACACCAAATGCCGTTGGTAATACTGAAATGGGTTGGTACAACGTACCAGTAATCTATGCGCGTGACAGCATATTTCTTGTGACGAAACCAGAACGCGGGAACATTGATTATCGCGGGAATGTAACGAACGACTCAACGCTCCGTTTCGAGCGGTACAGCCACATCAACGGTGATCGAAGGATCAAGGAATACTTTTTCAGGGCCGACCCGTGATCTTGGATCAAAGCAGGATCGGACGCAGATCATCCAAGTGTTTCAACCGGAAGGTGGATAGTGCGCATTGCGCGGTCTCTGCTGCATAGTGTGCATGATCCCAACCTGCATTTCTGGCTCCTGCCATATCAGCCTCCGGATTATCCCCGATCATTAGACTGTTCTGTTCGTTTGCTTTTGCTAAATGCAAAGCATGATCGAATATGCGCAGATCCGGCTTACGCGCACCGGCTTGTTCACTGGTCACAACAACATCGAAGAACTCAGTAATACCACTGCAAGCCAGCTTAACGTGTTGCACTTCCTCGAATCCATTGGTGATGATATGCATCGAATAATGCGGCGCCAGATCCTGTAACAACGCGAAGGCGCCAGGGATAAGCAACGGTTTGCGCGGACAGAGCTCCAGGTAATCCCGACCCATTCGCTCGGCCGTTTCATTGTCCGAAATACCGAATTGGATCAACGTGTTATGGAACCGTAGCACGCGCAGAACTTCTTTTTTCAACTGACCCTTTTCATAGCTTGACCAAAGCCCCAGGTTCACTTCCTCATATGCATCAATGAACGCATCCGTATCCGGGATCCCTTTCGATCCAAGATCCTCTTGATCATAAAGTTCAGCAAGAGTTGCTCTGGAATTGGCGGTGAAATCCCACAGTGTGTGATCTAGGTCCCAAAAGATGTGTGCGTACTTTTTCACTTGGTGAAGCTCCATGCGAAGCTGAGCACTACCGACCAGATCAGAACTGAAGAGAGCATGACAGGCAATGTGCGTCGATCATGCCGAAAATACTTGGCCGCTAGAATGGATCCGATCGGAATGGAAAGTATGGCAGGACCTACAACGGCCAATCCTTGTAACCCGTAACCGCGCTTAATACGAACGATGAACCGGTTGGTCCGCGTAAAGATCTTCTTCTGTGGAATCCCCTTTGCTGTGCGATCCGCAACGCGCCTTACATGTCGCTTACGGAACCACTCCAGGACCTGAACACCGGAGTAATAGAAGATCAAGGTGCCCACCACTCCACCGCCTCCCGTAAGTATCAACGTTTCCAAGAAGGTATTACCCATCTGGTAGCTTACAAGACCGCTGAAAAAGAATTTCACCATGCTCGTAAGCACCACGGGTATGGCTTGCCACGGTTCCATCATCTACATCTTGCTTCCATATGCCAGATCACCGGCATCACCAAGCCCAGGAACGATGTATGCCTGAGCGGTCATCTCTTCATCAATTGCACCTATCCAGAACCGGGTTCCGGGGGGCATGTGCTGTTTGACATAAGCCATTCCTTCAGCGCTTGCGATCGCAGCAGCAACATGAAAGGACTTGGGCTTACCTAAACGCAAGAGCGCTTTGTAGACCAACACCATGGATCGGCCGGAAGCAAGCATAGGGTCGCACAACACAACGACACGATCCTGAAGAGTAGGGCTGCTCAAGTATTCCACTTCCACCTCGAACGTATCCTCGCCTTTATTATGCTTTCGATAAGCACTTACGAAAGCGCTGTCAGCTCGATCGAAGTAATTGAGCATGCCTTGATGCAACGGCAGACCTGCTCGCAGTATGGTTGCAAGCACGGGTTGCTCCACCATCAATTTCGTACGCGCAATACCCAAGGGTGTTGTCACTTCCTGCTCTTCGTATTCCAAGGTCCGGCTCAATTCCAAAGCCATAACCTCACCGATCCTCTCCAGATTCCTGCGGAAACGCATGGGATCCTTCTGCACGTCCACATCACGCAGTTCTGCTATGAAATGGTTCGCAACACTGCTCTCTTTTTCAAATTCCCTTACCATGGTAACTTCATTTCTTGAACCATTTGAGCGGTGGCGGAAGAGTGTTCCGCTTCAGGTGTAAATATACCGAGGACTCTGCACCAAACCCCTTATTGAATCGCGCAACGTTCGGATCGTTCGACCCAGCTAGATCCATGACCTGTTCCTTTTCAGCATATTGCCCTATGGCATGGTCAATTAAAAAGAACATGGCCTTGAGCGCTTGGCCCTCTTCATCAGAAGCTGCTTTGAACCAGATCAGCCTACCCTGCCATTTTATAAGACATGCAGCAGCATGCAATACCGCATCTTTTCGAATGCCGATCACTGAACATTCACCACGTTTCACTCCCTCTGCAATAAGCTCCTGCATACCGCGCATGTGCTGTGGATCCGTATCTCCGAAGCGTGCACCAGTCGTTCGCTCGAAGAGTGCAACGAATTCCGATGGTAGTACATCTCCGACAAAATACGAGGCAGCGACTCTTGCTTTTTTCAAGTTCCTTCGATGGTTCACTCCAAAAGCAGCACGTATTTCTTCAGCGGGTCGATCGAGCTTTATTTCCTGATCGATGCGCGTTGTGGTGATCACATCCGGTTTTTTGACCTGCTTGATCGCCGTATTCAAATAGATGTCCCAATATTTGAACCTCTGCGGTACGGCATCCAAGAACATTTCCTGAAGTCCATCGACGATGGCTGGTGCAAACACACCCAATTGTTGCAGACCATACGGTTGATATAGGTAACGGAGTCCATATTTCTTTCTCCATGTGAGTGGCATGATCGCGCCGGAATCCCTATCCACCAAGGCTTCCCAGCCGGGTGAAGCAAGATCCAACACCCAGCTTTGGGCATACCACATCTTATTGCAAGAACGCAGCAGTTGCATATCCCACCAGTGCTTATCGATCGCAGTATGTGGTAGGTGCTCGATCATGACCTGGCATTATTAATGATCCGTCGAATAGCACTTCCCCAACCTCGGTGATCCCCGTGGTCGCTTAAAAAACTTTCATGCCAAAGCCCTATGAACGTCCCTTGCACGTCTCGAACGCGCTTGATCAATTCGGTGGCTTCGTGCACAGCTGCATCAGGATCGAGCTTCAATTTATTCCGAAGTGTATTATCCATCACGCAGAATGGATGTATCGTGATCGGCAACTCCTTTTGTTCGTTGAGATCGAACCAAACATAAGGTGTACACGTTCCTACACGGAACCCCAATGTATCGTGCAGTCCCATCGTGTGATCTTCAACGAATCCATTTCGAACCAACTGCGGAAATGAATCCGGAACGGTGATCCGCAGAAAATGATGACGACTGAGCGTAACAACTTTACCCAAGGCTTCTTGTAACACCTTCTTCTCCTTCGCAATAAGTTCACTGTTCAGCATATTCCGGTACGAAGGATGAAGCCCGATCTCAGCCCACTCGCTCAGTTCCTTCAGCCGCCCAGCATAGCTTGGATCAGAAACCGGTACAGCGTGATCCCATTCACTTCGGGGAGCTGTGAGTACAAAAAAGATGGTACGATCCGATACCTCGGCAAACTCCTTTCGAAGTTCTTGGTAGACGTCGTATGGATCTTTTTGCTTGCCACGTAGAACATGAAAGCGCTCTATTACGTTCGTCCATCGAGCATTGAGCAGATCACGAACTGCCGAGCCAACCGTTCGCCACCATTCACGACCGCGATACATGAAGCCATTGTCAAGATCCACTGTCACCACATGTTCGTATTTCCGATCGGGAACAGGCAGGTTCGGGTCCTTGGCTTTCCAATGTTTCGCCAATTGCAACGCCCACTCATCAACAACCGGACGATGAACGTACCCGTGCCGAACACTGTGCAGTTCCTTGGAAAGCGGACGACCATGTTCATCCAGTCCAATACCGCTGCATTCCTCATAAGCGGTAAGTAGAAAGAATGCCCCCGCGAACAGATCATAAGGAAGATCACCTAGATCCGATGGAAACAATATCGGCACACCTAAGAAAGCGCTGACCTTAGGATCTACTTTTCCTATCCCTTCGTCCTCCAATAATCCATGAGGATGAATGTGAAATGCACCTTCCACAGGCGTTTGACCATATACCAATCTTGGACCTTTCAGCGCTGCCAGATCAGCAGTGCTGTTCACGAATTCCAAGGGCCATCCAAGCATTCGCTCGATCAGCTGTTTTATCACGTAACGCGATCTTGCCGTTGGGTGCTCTATGTGTACATGCACTACTGCCATGCAGAGGAGGATCTCCGGAAAGGTAACGGGGATGTCCGGAACATGGTATCACCGCAACAATTCCTCACAGATCTTCTCCGCAGCATTACCATCGCCGAATAGCGGAGCCATTGGCTGATCTGCCAACTCAAGCAGCTGGTGTGATGTCTTCATGATCATATCGGGATCCGCATCCGCCAGAAGCGCACGACCGGTTTCTACGATCTCGACCCATTCCGTCTCAGCGCGAAGGATCACACACGGTTTACCGAAGAAGTAAGCTTCCTTCTGCACGCCGCCGCTATCGGTCAGTATCAATCTCGCATTCCGCTCCAAGGCCAACATATCCAAGTAGCCGACCGGTGGCAGAATATGCATACCGGAAGCGTCCATTATTGCTTTACGTAACCGGGGCTCCATGACCTCATCGAACGCCTTTAGCGTTCTGGGATGCAGGGGCAGCACTACAGGTAGGTTCAATTTTACTTGCAGGTCCAACAATCCTTGGAAGATCGCATTCAAGCGAACGGGATCATCCGTGTTCTTTGCCCGATGTACCGTGGCCAAAATGTATTCCTTCCCTGGAAGACCCGCTGAATGGATCAACGTGCTTCGATCATTCGCAATGCCACCGAAATAGAGGGCATTGTCGTACATGACATCGCCACTTAGAACAACCTTCGGATCATCCGGTGTTGCCGATCCACCCCCTGTGACATTCAAGCCTTCTCGCTCCAAATTATTCATGGCAACAGTGGTCGGGCAGAACAGCCACGTACTCGTGTGATCACAGACCAATCGGTTCAACTCTTCGGGCATGCTACGGTCGTAACTGCGCAGACCCGCTTCAACATGAGCTACCGGAATATTGAGTTTACCAGCAGCAATTGTTCCTGCCAACGTACTGGTGGTGTCTCCATATACGAGCACAAGATCAGGTGCCGCCGAACGGAGTGCTGTATCCAGCCCATCGATCATTCGAGCTGTTTGCGTACTCTGCGTTCCCACACCCACATTCAACTGAACATCCGGCTCCGGTATTCCTAGATCATTAAAGAACACACTGGACATGGCCGCATCATAATGCTGTCCAGTGTGAATAAGTGTTTCTTGGATCCTATCCTGGAATTGTTTCCGCACTACTCGGCTAATTGCCGCGGATTTAATGATCTGGGGCCGGGCTCCTAATATGGTGACCAATCGCAACGGAGATCCCATCAATAGAGCAAGCCGTTATCAGCGAAACTGTAGAAGCCCGTGGACGTGATGATCAAATGATCCTGGACCTGTACATCCAACAACCTGCCTCCCTCCACTACCTTCTTGGTAAGTTTGATATCCTCTTCGCTAGGGCGTAATTGCCCGCTTGGATGATTATGTGCAATAACGATGCAGACCGCTTTCCGATCCAATGTTGCTTTGAAGATGACCTTCGGATCCGCTACTGTACCATGCATCCCACCTTTGCTGATGCATTGGTGGTCCAAGTAACGATTGCCGCGGTCCAGGAAGAGTACCCAGAACTCCTCGTGCTGTAGATCCGCCATGAAAGGCCGAAGGAATTCGTAGGCCGAAACGCTTGAGATCACGTGAAACCGTTCCGCTTGTGCGCCATCCTTTCGTCTTCGACCCAATTCCAATGCCGCTACAATGGAGATCGCTTTGGCTTCTCCAACGCCATTGAATTTTGTGAGGTCATGTACACCCAATCGAGCCAACCGATGGAGGTCATTACCAACACTGGACATGATCTTCTTGGCCACCTCCAGTGCACTGTCCTTGGTGTTGCCGCTGCGTATAAGTATCGCAATAAGCTCTGCATCAGAGAGCGAACCTGCACCCAGGGTCATAAGCTTCTCGCGAGGGCGATCACTCTTGGCCCAGTCACGTATGCTCAATTTTGCTTCCCGTAGCGAGTCTTCCATGGGGTGGAAAAAGAACAGGTCCCCAAATTGAGGACCTGCGCAAGATAACGTATGAGTTGGTCTACTTGAGTGTACTTACGTGACGGGTCACGGAGGAGATCAAATTACCTGCTTTGTTCTTGTGGATGATATTGCGTTTGGCCAACTTGCCCAACATGCTCGCAATTTCTGGAAGCAATGCCTCAGCTTCTTTCTTACTTTCCGTTGTACGAATGACCTTCAGCGCATTACGCATGGTCTTGTGCTGGTAACGGTTACGGTCGTTGCGGGTCTCTGTTTGACGGACACGCTTAAGGGCTGACTTATGATTGGCCATTGGCTTCTAGTGTTCCTTCTTTGGAAAGGGAGCGCAAATATAGGGTACTTTCTTATTCTGGCAACTATGCACTAAAAGAAAATGGCCCTGACAAGCAGGACCATTCAGAGCGCTAGCGAGGCGGCTCAGTAAGCATTAGGGTCCTTTCCGAACATATTGGTCACCGTTTTCACGATGATCTTCAGGTCCAGAAAGAAAGACCAATTCTCCAAATACCATATATCCAGGTCTACACGACGTTCCATCAGTTCCGGTGTACGCGTTTCGCCGCGCAACCCATTTACTTGCGCCCAACCAGTAATTCCCGGACGAACGAAATGACGGACCATGTACTTATCAATGATATCCCGGTATTGATCATTCAGTTTCAAAGGGTGCGGGCGCGGGCCTACAACACTCATTTGCCCGGTCAGTACATTGAGGAACTGAGGCATTTCGTCCAAATTGCTTTTGCGTAGGAACCGGCCCACCACGGTTACACGTGGATCGTTCTTAACGGCCTGCTTGCTATCTGCTTCCTTGTTCATTTTCATGCTCCGGAACTTCCAGCACACAAAGCTCTTGTTATCGCGGCCCAACCTGTTCTGCTTAAAAAATACCGGACCACGACTGCTCAATTTGATCAATAGAGCAAGGATCGGAAAAAGCCAAGTGAAGATGAATAGAATAACGCTTAAAGAGAAGACGAAGTCGAACACTCTTTTAACGACCCGACTAAGTTTCTTATCCAACGGTTCCCTACGCAATTTGCTTACGGGCACTGCACCATGGAACTCCAATTGTGAGGCGTTCACTACAGGGATGAAGCTCTCTGCACTCGGAATTACCCGGAAGCGGATCGTATTACGCTCACAGAACTCCATTAGATCCGTGATCTCCTGCCTGCGCGTTCCTGGCAAAGCGCAATAAACGATATCGATCTTGTTCTGCAACGTGTAGGCCTTCGCTGATTCAACATCACCGATCAACCGGGACCCCAACTTTCCTTCTATGGGTTCATCACTGAAAACACCACAAAACCGATAACCGCGTACCGTTTGGTCCTGACAATATTGAAATATGTCTTCCGCAGCAGGGCTATTGCCAACGATGACCAGATCCTTTACTGCCGTAAGCGGCTCCAACGTAAGAACCTTGTTGAGACCATCCTGAACTCTACGACTTGTACGCAACAAGCTGGAAAGTTCACTGGAAACCTCCGCTGCCGAATAGATCCGCCTTATGGGACCAGGACCCTTTCCGTTGTTGAATGTCGTTTTTTCCATTTTGCTGTTAGCCAGCAACTCAAGAGATCAATCCGCAAGTGAGGGCAAAAGTAGGCCGACTCCCGAGGTTTGTCAAGTTCGTCGTTGATAACTTATCATTCGTCGAACATTTATTTAATTCTACCGCTCTAATCACATCCCGTGCCAGATCCATATTCTGACCTAAATAGTAACCGATCCATCAACAATTCCATTCTTTTCACCTCGCCTGTCACGCCCTCTTAGCAGCCTATTGACGAAGGCTCCAGCGAAAAGTAACAGGAAATGACTGTTCGTGACCAAATAACGTTTCCAAAGTCGACCAGGCTCCAACCACAATCGATAAAGCCACTCCAATGACAGATCGCGCATCCATTTCGGCGCCCGTGTATCAACTCCAGCGTATAATAGGAACGCTCCACCAAGTCCTAACATCAGCCCATTCACCCGACCTTTCATGGCGGACATCCATCGCTCTTGCTTCGGGCAGCCTAAGGAAACCATAACGATATGTGCTCCAGAGGAATTGATCCGATCCGCCTCGGCAGCAAGATCCATTTTCTCGATCGGCATGAATGGTGGTGCAAACATCCCGGCGAACCGGATCCCCGGATAGTCCACCGCTGCACGCTTAACTATGGTCTCCTGAACTTCGGTAGTGCCACCATACAAGTATACTCCGAGGTCAAGCTCCGCTGCTTTAGCGAGTAACGCAGGCATGATATCGTTCCCAGCTACACGTTCGTTCTTGACTCCCTGTAAGATGCTCAATGCTTTCCTTACGGGCATTCCATCAGCAGTAGCGAAATCCGCAGTGTTGACCACCTTGGCAAAATCAGGTCTGCTTGCTTCCGCGGTCATGTGTGCATTTACACAACACACGTAGCTGCTCTTGTGCGCAGCCCCGAATGCAACGAACCGCTCAATATGCTCCGCGAACGTTCCAACGGAAATATCCGCAGTGATCACGCGCCGCTTCGGCAGGGGTTGTGGCTCGATCGGCATCAATTGTCCTGCGCCTTGCGTACATCGATACGCCCGGGTGCCTTAATGTCATGACTAACCGTATCGTACCAATTCACGATCTCTTTCACACCTTGTTCCATACTATATGGAGCTTCACCGAACGCGGTGATGGTCTTGTCCATATCCGTTATGTAATCACTGGTCATACTCCGAAAACGACCACTGGTAATAGGGAATGGGATCCCGATGAATTTCAGAACGTCCCCTCCCAAAGCGATGGTCTTGATCAACCACGTTGGGATGTAACGTACAGGTTTACCAAGAAGTTCCATTGAAACAGCTTCTACCCAAACCTTAAGATCAAGTGGTCGATCACCGACATAGTAGACCTGTCCATCGATCTTATCCTTGGGCGCGGCAAGCATTTGCTGGATCTGCCACGCTACGTTACCCACATAGCCATAACTACGCACCACTTTGCCTCTGCCAGGGTGGAAATAAAGCCCCTTGCGCATCACCTTGAACATGACATCGCGGTAACGTAGCGAATAAGGTCCCCAGATGGTGGTTGGCCGGATGATGGTCCATGGACAATGAAGGCCAGCATTGCGGGTGATCTGCTCGGTTAGCCGTTTGCTTTCACCATAAACCGTGAACGGCTTGTAATCTTGATCATGCTTCGGCTGATAACCCGCTTCGCAAACGAACTGGGTGCTGGTAACAATGACCCGCTCAATTGCGGCGAACTTCTTCACGACCTCCAGCAAGATCCGCGTACCCTCATGGTTCTGACGATAGGCGTCCACATCTGTTTTCTCATCCGTATCCGTGCGGGCCGCAAGATGGACCACATGCGTGGGCTTGAATTCCTCGAAGGCTTTTTGCAACTGATCGGGATCCATTAAGTCCACCTCCTTCCAGAATGGAGCTTGATCCTTGTTCAAGGGCGGGTTCCAATCAATATTCACCAAGGGTATTCCTAGTGGAATATAGACCTCCATCAAGTTGGTACCAATGAATCCGGAACCGCCGGTTACCAATAATCGCATGCTCTTCTATTGCTGTTCAAAAAGGCCCACGAACGCTCGTTCCATGGATCGGTGGAATCCCTCTAACGTAAATTCTTGCTCAAAGATGCGTCTTCCCTCCTGCCCCATCCTTTCCCTTAATGCCGGATCCCGTGCTAAGAGTACCAGTTTCTCCGCTGTAACGCTTGGTTCCTGAATAGGTGTCAAATAACCATTCACCCCATCCCGCACCACGGATGGTATACCTCGCCATTGCGTACTTACCAGCGGTTTAGCGAATTGCATAGCCTCCACCAGCACAAGCCCGAAGCTCTCGGCCTCGAAATAGCTGGGGAAGCAAAATATATCGCACCCCGCGAAGAAGTTGAACTTCTCGGCATCCCGTTTCACACCTAGAAATTCTACCTTATCTCTCAAGCCGTGTGCTTCAATGAATGTTCTACATTCCTGTTCATAGGCCACGTCGCCCCATTTACCCATGACCTGCAACCGCGCATCAATCCCTTGGGCAATGACGATGCGAAATGCTTCCAACAACACCGAAACACCTTTGCTTGGGATCAACACGCCGGTGAACAGGATCAGTACCGGCTCACCTGGACCGGCAGTTCGTTCCGGTACGGAGCCACGCATATCCTCGATACCGTTCGGAATGACAATACTTTTTCTCGCGCCTAGAAGTTCTCCGTCCTCCGGATTCTGAGGTGCGGTTCGAATTGCCAGTGTATGACCGCGATACGCCCACCGGAACAATGGCCTTAATGGCGATGGCAGTTCCTTCTCAAAACCAGAAACGCCTCCCGCATGAAAGTGGAAAACGACTTTCCTGAATAGCCATCTTGTAGCACATAGCAAAATGATATCGCGCAGCACAGGAACCTTGTTCGGACCACTAGGCGGATAGTAAAGCACAGGTGACCTGTACCGGAACCGCGCCCTCCAGATATGCAGGATCGTGGTGAATAGGACCCAAAGCTTCTTGAACGCGAATTTGCCCACGCTCTCCATATCATCCGAGAAGACCATGCGAACGTGGAATAAGCGAATCCGCGTGAATTTACCGTCCAATAACTTTTGGATCATTACCGCCTGACCACCAAAAGGCGGGGGCGTTTGACCAACGATCAGAATGCGGTAAGGGACCTGTTCCACTGCGCAAAAATAGACCCCTTGAGCAGTCCTTTTCCGCTGCCTCCAACCTACCATGAACATTCAAAGGTGGAACAGTGAACCATATCCTAAAGGTCATTCGTCGGGCAATTTGTGCCTTTGGTCTAGATCTGCGAACCGTAGTACCCATAATGGGGTTCAACGACCCAACAATACCAGCACCATGATGAAATTGAAGATCAGAAACTTAATGCTCCTCGCCGCCTTTACGAGCAGCATATCCGCAATGGCGACCACATACTATGTATCGTCAACCGGTAACGATGCCAACAATGGCACATCACAAAGTACTGCTTGGGCATCCGTAGCCCGCGTACAGCAAAGCATGTACGACTACTTGCCCGGCGACATCATTCTCTTCCAACGCGGAGGCACGTTCCCTGGTGAACTATCCCTTTATGCCAATGGAACCTCCGGCTCACCGGTCACCTATGGTGCTTATGGTACGGGCGAACAACCGATCATTTCCGGTGGACTTCCCGTCACCACATGGACCGTTCACCAAGGCAATATCTACAGTGCCTCGGTTGCGCAACCTGTGAAATACCTGATGGTCAATAATACGCCGATGACGGTTGCCCGCTATCCGAATACAGGTTGGCTAAGGAACATCAACGGCAGCAACACGCAGATCAACGCGGGTAGCGCGCTCACCCAAGGATCCAATTATTGGAACGGTGCAACCGTAACGATACGTTCTACGAACTGGTGCTTCGAGAATGCAACGGTGACCGCATCCAATGGTGGTAATCTCACATTCAGTGCGATCTCCAGCAGTTTGAATGACAATGATTGGGGATTCTTCCTAAGCAATAAGCTGAGCGAATTGGACATGGCCGGCGAGTGGTACTATGATGCTGCCCAAGGCAAAGTGTACTTGTGGGCGCCAAACAACGCTAACCCGAACAACCTGAACGTACTTGGGTCCATACACGCCAAAGGTTTCGTACCCGGATGGCAGAAACATGATATGATCATTGAGAACCTCTGTTTCCAAGGTCAGAAAGATGCAGGTATCAGCACGGAGAATAGTTCGAATGTGATCGTACGCAACTGCACATTCCGCCACATGTACAAAGCAATCAGCAGTTCAGGCACCAACAATACCTACACCAACAACATCTTGAATGACATCTACGCTTCCGCGATCAACATCTATGATGACAATGCTACGATCACCTTCAACACATTGACCGATTGTGGTATGCACCCTGGACTTGGTGAAAACATCTGGGGCCATATGGGCATCAACTCGACCGGTTTCGACAACGTTATTGCAAGTAATCGTTTGATGAACATCGGATACATCGGCATTGCAGCGAACAAGAATGCATTGATCGAAAAGAACGTTGTGACGAACGCAGTTGCACTGCTGAATGATGGTGGTGGTATCGCATTCGATAACTCCGACGGTATGATCATTCGCGACAACATCGTTACGGACATGGTCGGTAGCTTGGAGAGCGTTGCCACGAATTACCAAGCCTATTACAAGATCTGCTTCGGTATTTATTTCGGGAATACATCCTTGAAGAACACCTTGGTTCAACGGAACACTGTAGCACGTTGTACCGGTGCAGGTATCCACGTGGACCATACCATGGTATCCATAAACAATCAGATCAAGGACAACGTCCTGTTCGACAACAAGGTCCAACTAAGTCTCAGCGATTTCAGTAACGCCGCAGGACCAGGAGCAACAGCACCTTACCACGTTCCGAACTTCAATGATATCTACTCCGGAAATATCATGTACAGCATACGCCCGGACCAATTGTGCATGCGCCACTACAACGTATACAGCCCGAACCCTGTTGACTTCGGCACGTTCACCAATAATAAATACTTCAGCCCTTATGAGGATGTGAGCATCTACATCTATAATACCAACAGCGGTGCTCAGAAGTACTACACCTTGGAACAATGGCAAGTGGCCCGCAACGAGGACTCCAACAGTACCCGAAGCATGCAGAATCTGAACAAGTATGATGTTACGCAAGTTCACGGTGCCAACATGATCCCGAACGGTGCGTTCGATAGCAACACTACTGGATGGACCGGCTGGCCTACCGAAGGACAGATGACCCGCGATGCGACCTTTCTGGACAATGGAGCACTGAAGGTGAATTTCAGCAATAACGCTACATACGATGTGTTCTTCATGTACCCTGATGCCATGCCAGCGATCCAGAACAACGAGTGGTACCGATTGAATTTCAGCATCCAAAGCAATGCGACCGGAATGCTGCGTACAGAGGTGAAAGGCGCTTCACAAATGACCGGTCCATACAGCTTCTTCAATACCAACGTAGCGTTCGATGCTGTTCGTCGGGACAAGACGATCATTTTCCAAAGTGACCGCACAGAGACCGCACGTATCCAATTCATCAACAGCTATATGGAAAGTCGTTACTGGATGGACAACGTTACGCTTGAGCGCGTAACCGTACAGGAAGTGGATGCCTACGAGCGCCATACCCTACTCGTGAATGATCAAGCCACACCACAGCAATTCACACTAACGGAGTGCTGGAGGGATGTTCATGGAGTAGTGCATTTCGGTACCATCACATTACCTGCCTATAGCTCGTTGGCATTGCAGTTGGAACCGGAAAGCAGCTGCGCACTCACGACCGGAGTTGATGATCCCATCATGACGAAGTTGAACAACGTTGTCGCTTATCCGAATCCAATTTCCGCTGGTGAGAAACTAACATTCACTGAAGCAATGAAGTCCGCAACCCAAGTACGTTTGTTCGACATTGCAGGCCGTGTTGTGCAAGAGACCCGCATGAACCCACGTGAGAACTACATCCACATCAATGCGAACATTCGTCCGGGTGCTTACAATGTGGTACTGGTGTCCGAAACACGCAATGAAGAAATCCATTTGGTCGTTACGCGGTAGCACCTCCAAGAAGAAGTTCCATTTCTGTAAAAAACGACATACTCAAAATTGAAGAAAGCCTGCATAAATGCAGGCTTTCTTTAGTTTACAATAGTTTGTTTGCTGTTTCGGTCAACACCGGATCACATCACTTGGCACTATTGAAAACAACGCTACAAATATTCATTGCTTCATGAACCGCTGGCTCGTCCATGTCCCCTTGTACAATACGTCTAAAAGGTATGGCCCTGCAGAAAGTATTTGTATATCCACCCAACCATTTGGTGTTACCGTGCCGTTCATTACAACGCGACCAAGTGCATCATTCACACGATACTGGACCAATGCGGTAGACTCCAACCGGATCTGGATACGGTCGTGTGCGGGGTTTGGCACAAGTTGGAATGTTCGCTGTTCTGTACTTGAGGTTATACCGGCCAACACATCCACGCTGAACACGGCTGGTGGTGTAATGATCGGCTCGTTGAAATCGAAAACGATGTGTGCAATATTGGTAACGGTGGCACCATCCTGTAGGTCCGTTGCGGGCAACATGCTGAACGAGAAAAAGCCGTGGCTGTTCGGTTCATCACTGGTGCTATCGGGTAGCATGATGTCATCATGGAAAACATGCAACACACCATCCGTAATGTACCAGTGGTTCGAATGACTGCTTGCAATGAAACGCATGCTCTCCCATTGCAAGTCTTCTGAAAGTGTATCCAGAATCAGGACGCGCTCTGCGAGATACGTTCCGGTGTTCTGGAAACGGATGGTGTATTCGAGTGGTGTTTCACCTTGTACAACAACAGCGGGTGAGAGCATTTTCGGGGTGAGGAGTTTGTCATTCGGATCGTAGCTACCTACAACACTATCCTTGAACGTGTAGCTATTGTCTACAGGGGTTTCGTCCGTGGCCAATGGAGCGGCAATCACCGTGTGCAGAATGTTGGTGCCGAGTGCGATGCTTGCAGCGGTGTTCAGATCTACCGAAATATATTTCGTTTCACCGACCGCGATGCCACTAAGATTCCATGTTGCGGTGGTCGTGTTCTGCACATCCGGAGCAATGGAACTGCCAACCCACGATTGGTCGCTATCGTAGGTCAGTGTAACATTAGCACCCACGGGTATGGTACCGTAGTTCTGGCAGGAAAGGTAGAGCCGGTTATCGAAGCCCGGCCGCGGTGGATCTGCGGTGAGCGATACGCGAAGGTCTTGGATGTT
Source organism: Flavobacteriales bacterium (assembly GCA_016704485.1). Classification (NCBI taxonomy): domain Bacteria; kingdom Pseudomonadati; phylum Bacteroidota; class Flavobacteriia; order Flavobacteriales; species Flavobacteriales bacterium. The sequence goes on from JADJAA010000001.1 coordinate 153,915, forward strand.
CGGGGTAAGTACCGCTCCAAAATCATTACCCGTACTGATGTCGCCCATGCTTAGCACATCGGCGGTATGCTGTGTAGGAGCAATGGATGCGATGTACGGATAGCTCGATGCTGGTGTAACCGTATAACTTCCTGGTTGCACTATTGTCTCCCAATATCCGAGATCACTACAGCCAACCGTATTACCTCCGGGTTGTAGTTTGACCATTACCTGTGGCAGGCCTGGTTCACCAACATCGTATTGGCCATTGGCATCAGTGTCCATGAACACGCGCCCGGTGATCCCAGGATAGATACCCGTGCAATAGGTATTCAGGATCGAGCAATAGGTGGCCGTTTCTTGTGTGATATCCTCGCCACCAATGAAAGCTTCTGTTAAAGCTGAAGGCCAATTCGGAATACAGCTGGACACAGAGGTAATATAGAGTAGTGTCAATCCATCCGGTAGAAAAGGTACGCAGGTATATGTTGAATTAATAATCAGGCTTTGCAGTGAAGAGGGTATGGATCCGAGAGATCCAAAAACATCGAAACCTACCGTTAGTTCTTCCATTGTCGGCGGCCAAATGATGGTGCTTTCACCTTCCACGTAATGAACCCATGGGCAGTCGACAGCAGAAAAGTCGAGGGACACAGGAAGCGAATAGACCAAGTCCAAAAGCAGAGACTCAACTTGGATGGGTGGGATGACTATATTATCCTGGTCCCAAGGTCTGATCTCCATATATTTAATGTATTCCATTACGGACCAATCCACATTAAAATCGCCTTCCATAACCAGATCGAGCGAATCCGGCATGTCGGTGATCGTAAAGGTCGAAGTGCCATTAGTACAACCCAACCCTTTCAGTTCCATGCGCTCCAAAGTCTGTGGCAGCGTCGGAACCACGATCGACCCACAGACCTTCTGTACTTCAAGCATTCTCAAATTTGGCGGGCAAGCCTCCCAAGTCAACTCGAACTGCTGCCAACCATAAGATAGATCGAGATACAAGGATCGGAGTGAATCCAAATATTCTATCCCTTTTAGATCTATCGATCCAGGAAGAGTACTGAAGCTTTCGCCCAAACTCATAACTTCGAGATCAGCTATGCCTGGATCTAAAGTATCCATCATGCCCGATACATCAACAATACCGGGGATGTATGAATTCAGCACATCACGCATGTTAAGGTCAGGTATGAACACCTGCGCATTGATGTTATCTGCTATACCTCCCGCAAATACTGCTAGCACACTGCTGAAAACAAAAGATCGAATATTCATAGCGACTGATCGTTTGGTCGTTTCAAACTTGAAAGACCGTTCGTTTTATAGACATAGCTCAACAGAAAAACGCTGTCTGCAAGTTAACGCTTGACAGTTAAGAGGCACCCATTCGCAAACATTGACAGTACCGACTACTGCAATTTTCTGAACTATTGCTTCATGAACCGCTGGCTAGGCCATGTCCCGTTGTGCAACACTTCCAAGAGATATGGCCCCGCCGAAAGCGCTTGTAGGTCCACCCAACCGTTCGGCGCCACTGTTCCAATCATTACAACGCGACCCAGTGCATCGTTTACACGGTACTGGACCAACGAGGTGGACTCCAACCGGATCTGGATCCGGTCGTGTGCTGGGTTCGGTACGAGTTGAAATGCTTGTGGTTTTGCGGTTGAAGTAATACCTACCAACACATCCATATTGAAAACAGCTGGTGGTGTAACGATCAACAAAAATAAAATCCAAATGGGCTGAGCAGCGAGATGAACGAATTTACGCCACAGCCCGCACTAGCAGATGCTCAACCGCGGCGCGGAATGATCCGCGCTGGATTCCCTACCGCGATATGCCCGGCTGGCACATCTTTCAGGACTACGCTTGCTGCACCGATCGCGACATCATCGCCAATGGTGATCGGTCCGATGATGACGGCGTTCGCACCGATATCCACTCGGTCACCGAATTTCGGTGATGCGCTGTACGTGCCATCCGCCAGCTTTTTATTGCCGATCGTCGTGCTGTTGCGCACGATGCAATTCGCGCCGAAAACAGTTTTATCATTTACGACCAACGCTTGTCCATGATCTATGCGGAAACCCGGACCGATCCGTGTTTTCCATGGTAGCTCAATGCAGAGGATCCATTCCACGAAAAAGCGATAGCATAAGAAATAAGGAAAGAACAGAATGAAGGTGATCGTGCTCTGTCGCAGTAGATGCGCAATGCGGAAAAGTACCATGACGAACATGCCCTTGGGATTGCCCGCGTTGGCCTTTCGGTCCTGAAAAATGGCGAATACGCTTGCCATGTTATTTCGAGCCTTTCAGCTTGGGTTTAACGTATTGATTGTACCGCAACTTCATGTGCTGCAGCGGGTACATGCCTGCGCGCACCGCCGTACCGATCATGGTCTGGAATGCTCCCATACCCAGGTCCTGACTAACACGCTTTCCTTCTTTGATCACCTTGTACAACGGAACGCTCATACTCGCACCACCTACCGTGAAGTTAGCCAACGGTTCCGCGATGTAGATGAATTGGGCTGCACTTTCTCGGAACGCTTCGTAAGTCCATTTGTGATCGGCACTTACGCGCAACTTATCATCGAATGGTCGCCCATTGTAATAGGAACGTCGCACGAAAAAGCTGGGATGGTTCAGCACCATTTCCCAGTACTTCAACAGAAAGCCGTTCACCTTCGCTTTCTTCAGTCCACGTTCTCCATTCGGATAATGCAACCAGATATCGCCGTGAACGATATTCACTTCCGGATGTGCTAATGCCTCACGCATTACACGTGCGACCGTATCCTCCTCGTACCAATCGTCTGCATTGATCAGACCTACCCACTCGCCCGTACAAAGTGAAATGCCTTTGTTCATGGCATCGTAGATCCCTTTATCCTTCGCGCTGTTCCAATAGGCTATCCGATCCTCATACTTCTTGATGATCTTTAATGTCCCATCCGTGGATCCTCCGTCAACGATCACATATTCAATGTTCGGCCAGTTCTGTGCCAACACGCTTTTGATGGTGCGTTCAAGGAATGCCTCACCATTGTACACCACCGTTACAATACTGACCAGAGGTTCTTGGGGTGTTCCCACCGGACCTTTTCCCAATGTGCGTGTTCCTCCTTCCATTAGGCTTCTATTGGCTCTTGTGGCAACATGGTGTTGGCATTCTTGCGCGTAATGAATTGTGGTTTGATCGCAATGTAAGAGAGCATCATGAAAACCAGTGGAACACCAAAATCAAGCCCGTAAACGAAGATATCGATCTGCCAGATGAACACGAAATAAACTGCAACCGCGAATAAAGGTCCCTCCATGGCATTGGCGATATAACGCTCGCGATACCACTTGTAGATGTACCACAAGCAAACGGACATGAGCACTACACCAACGATACCTTGAGCGAACAGGACCTGCAATGAGCTGCTGTGCATGTGGATCAATTTCGGTGTTTTTACTCCCCACAAGACCGCTATCCGGTCCATGAATCCGATCCAATACTGGCCATTGTATCCCCCACCGAATATGAGATCACGACGATCATTCACGAACCAATCCCACGCGGCTTCCCAGATGTAGGACCTTCCATTGAATGAGGTAATGTCGGCCTTGTTCACCCGCGAAAGCACAGCTGAGAAGATCGGCAATGTCAGGATCTCATAGATCAACAATGCAAAGCTCATGAGCAAGGGCAAGGTGAACATTGCTATAGGGTAAACGAACCGTGCCGTGCGCATGATCCTGCTTACGAACAGGATGGTTATGATCAAGAAGACCAGGAATGATAAGCGGCTGTTCACACTGATCATTACTGCCATATTCACCATATAGAAAAGTGATAAGCCGACGAACGTACCCGGCTTTTTGGTGAAGTCCTTGATGTAGAATAAGAGCATCAGATTGATGATGGACAACAAGTGAGCAGCATCGTACAACCCCCGCATGAACGGTAAGTTGATCCTGCCTGGGAACGCATGCATCAAATTATGGAAACCCGCTGCGTACCCAAAATAATTCACAACGATCAAGATTGAAACCCCTTTCAGGAACATGCGGGCGAAATCGAAGTCATCATTCTCCCGATTCGTGATCTGTACGATAATACCTGCATGGAACGGCAAGAGGATCATCAGCGTTTGTAGCGAGGTATTGAATGCATCATATCCGGGGAAGCCCCGACTGAATGCCACCCACATACCAGCCGCCATTGATAGCAACGCCAACAACCCGATGTAATACACCTTATTGACCATGCGCAATGCCGTACCACGATAGATCAGGTCCAAGAAATGCACCAATAGGAGGAGTACGAATGGTATGAGCGAAACGAGCATACCCATAGAGAACGAGAACCGCGCACCGATGTAGAACCCTACTCCGTAGAAGGGTATTCCTGCCGTGAACAGGCCATTGATCAGTTTGCGTTTGGAGATCTGCAAATCACTGCGTTTCTGGATCCGTTTGCTTTCGATCGGTCGTTGAGAACGGTATGGTACTCATCGTTCGTTCGCAAAACCGTTGAGCCTATTGTTCCGATGGTAATTATTGAACTCACTGAACATTGCCGTTACATGCCGCGCAACGGTCCTTGGTGGTGCGAATTCGTCCACGAACCGGTACATGAAGACCTGCATGCGATCGTGCCAACGAACGGAGATGTCCTGAACGATGTTCCCGAAGCGATCATCCGGCAATATCTCAACACAACCCGCAGCATGTGCCGTTGGCAAGAGCATATTGGAACCATGCACTCCAACTACAACCTGACTTTGCGCGTATGCATTTACCCAAGCCATCTCAACGGTGTCGTTCATATTCCGCGTACGCAGATCTTCAGCAATGGAACCGTAACCGCCAGGTTTTGCCAACCCCACAACAGTGAATTTTGCTTCGGGTATGCGTTCCAAAATAGCGCGCATGGAGCGTTTGATCATGCGGTCCTGTTTGCAAACGAACCAACGGCGCAACCCCTTGAACGGTCCTAACCGTCCGAGTGCGCGATAGACGAATTTGCCCGGTCGGGTCGCGAACCACAACCTATCCTCACGAGCGACGAACGTAATGTGTGGTGGACGCTTATCGAACTCCTGCAACGGGAATGGCTGCACGCCGGTGAACCGTTCAATATCGATCGTGGCGAATTCCGGATGGGCATAGCCGCGCCCTAGATAGACCTCATCATATTGTTTCAAACGTTCCTGAACGAACGCATCCAACGCTGGATACCAGCCGTGCATTTGTCCCAAGCGCAGACCAACGGACCATACCTCAGCTGTCCCCTTAGGCACCAACCACTCGAACATGCGCGGCACGATCACGATCAAGCCGAGATCCGGATAACGCTCCAGGTAATGTGCAGCGTTATACAGCTTCAACAAAACGTGCCCGTATAGAAAATCCAATGTGTTCAGGATCACCACACGTCGGTGCTCCTTATGCACTTTGCGTTCCACTTTTACGGAATCTTTGGAAGGCGCCAAATAATTCGTGATCAACGGGTTGTGGATCCAATCCAATTTCTCCTCGGCTTTCACCAAGGCTTTCGTCTGCGTATTAATGGCCATTGGATAGTCCAAGGCAAAACCCACGGGCTGATCCTGCAACAGGTCCGAACCGCACTGGGTGCAATGCACATTGGCCATGACATGGATCCCGGGGAACACGGTTCCTTTCACCTCAACATTCTCACTATCGCACACAGGGCATTTACCCGGAGCTACAGGTGTAGGATAAAGCGGTACCAAGTGCCTATCGCTTTCGTAATTGCTCATGTCACTTTATTGATCTTCCAGAAACTGACCATGGCCTTCATCATCCAACCGAAGTTAGGTCTTGTGCTCTTAAAGAACAGGTCTAAAACAAATAAGCTTACGAAGAAGGATATGATCATGGACCAGATCGCCCCGACCGACATGAACGGAGGGATGAGGACCAGGTTAAGCCCGATGTTCAACGATGCACCAACTACGGCCGTTAACAAGGAATATCGGAACAGACTTTCATTTGTAATGAAGCTGGCTTTTGCCACGCCCATATTGGTAAAGAACAACCGGATCGCGAACAACGCGAGCAAGTGACCCGATGCTCGGAACTCCTCACCGAACAAGAAGACCATCATTGGCTCGGCAACAAAGTACAGCGGTATTGACGTTCCTAGGAAAAGCAGGAACATCAAGCGGTACTGGTTCAATAAGCGATCGGCATAAAGCGCTTCACTTTGCACTTTGGCCCGCGTTATGGCAGGTGCAAGAGACTTTTGGATGATCACCGGAAGGAACCCAAGTGATTCGATCATCTTCAATGCATTGGAATATTGACCGACCTCGATGTTCGCCGCCTTTTCTCCGATCCGCTCTTTCAACACCTCGAAGATCATGACCTGATCGATCTTGGCCTGTATGTACAATGCGAGGCCATAGATCACCAAGGGCCAGCTCTGCTTCAAAAGATAACCAGCCATGTGCTTGGTATACTTCCATGCACGCATTGCTGCGCCGCTTCGCACGTACATGATGGCATACCCGATGGATAATGCTGCCGTTTCGAGTACATAGATCCAAGCGAACCAGACCAACGGGGCTTCCATGAACACCAGGATCACCTTTGCGGCTGCACTGATGAAGACCTGGGCCATTTGCACGACCACGGTCTCTTTGCTCCGCACGTTGGCCATGAAGTACCAATCGATCACCCCGAATGGACGCAGCAATTCGGCCGCTCCTACGATCACAACAAGAGAAGCTGTTAGGCTGGACATATCACGCACTACCGTTCCGATAATGACCAGACACATCAATAACGCAGCACCACCAAGTTTGATCACAGCCGCTGTCCCTAGTAGCTGATCCCTTCTATCCGGACGTTTAACGAGATCGCGTACTACGATCTCATCCAAGCCCATGGTCGTGAGTGCAAAGAAGATCCCTACAAATCCGGTAGCATAGTTGAGTTGGCCGAAAAGTTCCGGACCCAGGTAGCGTGTAACCAGTATTCCGGTGAGTAGAACAACGCCCAAACGCACCACGCGTTCAACGAACAACCAAGAGGTGTTGGCGAGGTATTTCTGGAACCCTGCGGTGCGGAGCATACGTGGGTGCCGTTCCTACTTGGTGTAGTAGCCGTAGCCATCGCCACTGGCTTGTTCCACATCATTGAACAACAGATCGATGTCGGTCATTTTCTTTCCTTTCACCATCTCATTGATCAACCGCAATGCGCCACGTTTGGTATATCGCTCACGCACAACATAGAGTGTTACGTCCGTATGGCGAGAAATGATCACATATTCACTGACCAGGCCCATTGGCGATGCGTCTACGATAATGTTATCGTAACGCTTGCGCAACTCAATGAACAACTCCTCCATTTTGGGTAATTCAACCAGTTCCAATGGGTTCGGAGGAACCGGTCCTGCACTGATCATGTCCATGCCCTGAATGTCCGTCTTCCTAATGATCTCATCCAATCGCGCTTCACCGATCAAATAGGTCGATAAACCCTTGTTCTCTTCGGTAAGCCCTAACGTTTCGGTAAGTCGTGGCCTGCGCATGTCAGCATCGACCATGATCGTACTCTTACCGCTCAATGCCATTACCGTGGCAAGGTTCACTGCGCAGAACGTCTTACCCTCACCACTCGTACTGGAAGTGAATCCTACGACCTGGCGTTGTTTACCCGTATTCAAATATTGCAAGTTGATCCGTGCGGTCCGGAACGATTCCGCCAGCAACGACTTTGGCTCATCCGGCATAATGCGTTTCCGCTTGCTGGAAGGGATCGTAGCCAGCACCGGAATGGATGAAACGCGTTTCAACTGATCCAGGTTCTCAATACTATCATTGAAGAAGTCACGGATCAGCAGGAATCCCAATGGAAGCAGAAGTCCTAACATCAACGCCGTGCCGAACACCATTTTTTTGGCCGGCTTGATGGGCTTCCCGCTTGCATTCCGTGCAATATCGATCACGTATTTATCCACTTGATCGCTGGCAACCGCAATACTCGCCTCATACTTCTTCTCCATCAAATAATTGTAGAGGTCTCCGGTCAATTCAGAAGTGAGCGCAGCGCTGGAAATACTTCCTTCAGTCCTCCCCATCTTATTCATGCGGAAATTCAACGTTCCCAACCGTTTGCTCAGGTCCGCGATGGTAATATCAGCTTGCTCGACCAATCCTTCCGCAGTACTGATCAACGAACCCACGAGGTTACGAATACGGCGCTCCATGGTCACGATCTTCGGATTGCTCTTCACGGTGTTCATGTTCTCGGCCGCCAGGTCCGCAGAGAGTTTGGTCAGCTCCAGAACAGTACTGTTCAGTACGGCATCATCAATACCGGATGATTGTGGTGCAGGTACGTTGCGGTAGTCCGTATTCGTACGCAATTTCGAAAGTATGGACACGCAATACTGTCTCTTTCTAACCCATTGTGAACGCTCATCCTCCAAGCGTGAACGATCATTCAGGATCACGTCAACTGATTGGCCAACATCAAATACGCCATCCTGCTTTCTGATCTTCTCAACGCTTTCCTGTGATTTCCGCAATGAATCGGAAACGACCCCGATCTGTTCATCGATGAAGTTGATCGTGGACCGACCCTTTCGCTGGCGACGCAACAGCTCACTTTCAATGAAGGTCTCCACCAACTTATTGAGGTATTGCTTTTCCTTCGCAGTGACCTCACCTGTGGTCATCACTTCTACGATGTTACTCTCTTCACTCAGCGCACCGGCTGTTGTTTTGTCCCTGTACTCCGCGACCAACGCGTCCAAACTATTGATCGTGAAGTACCGTTCCTTATCGTTCCCATAGTTGCGATCCTCAGGGAATTCAATGGTAAAGCTGAGCCCTTCCGCAACGAATGGTTCACCGATCTTGCGTACTTCATCCACTTTGTAATCGGCAATGAAGCCCTCCAGTTCGATCTGCTTTTGAACGTTGTACAGCTGTGCGTGCTTTGCTTCTGCCTGCACACGATAGGTACCTGCTTCACGGTCCACTTTCACATGAATGGGAAGGCCAAAGACCTGTATGGCGACCGTATCCAACTTCACGAAGAATGGTGGATACTCGAATTTCTGTTGTGTAAGAAAATCCTTCCGTTCATAATAAGCGATACCGAATTCCAGCCGTTGCATGGTCTTGGTAACATTGGAGACCGAGACCAACTGTGCGATCAGGTCCTCAATTGCGGAACTATTGTTCATGAGCGCACTGCCTTTAAGGAATTCCTCCTTTGACCCCATTGCACTCTTGTCCTTCTCACTCATCATCACTACGGTCTTCACCAAGTAGATCTTGGCCGTGGTCTTGATGTAGGCCACTCCTCCGCCTATTGCCAACGCGCATGTAATGAAGAACACCCACCATTTAGAAAGGAGCTTCTTGAAGATCGCTTGCAGATCGATCGTATCGTTCGCAGATGCACTCATTTACTTGGTATTGTTCTGAATAACCGTGAACACGACCGCAGCAGTGCTCAATGTGCTGAGCAGGATCGCGAGAAGTTCCAGGTTCATCCGGCCAGGTCTAGCTTTCAGGGTCGGTACATACACAACGTCGTTCGGTAACAAATAATAATACTCACTGCTCAACACATCCGTACTGGAAAGGTCCACATACAGTGCTTGAACACCGCGTTCGCTTTGGCGCATTAAGGTCACATGCGTTTTATCGCCGTATTCCTTTGGCCCACCAGCCATGGCAAGTGCTTCCAATAAGGTGATCTGATTGTTATACACGAAATAAGCTCCTGGCTGCCCAACTTCGCCCAGAACGCTAACGCGGAAGCTGACCAACTTCATGATCAGCGTAGCGTTGGTGAAATACTCATTGATCTTCCGCTGCAAAAGCTCCTGGGCCTCGCCCACAGTAAGCCCTTGGACCTTCACTTTACCTACGGTAGGTAGTTGGACCTGACCATTCTTATCCACACTGAAGCCATTCACGTATAACGATGATTCATTCATACCCACAGCAGCACCGGCAGATTCAACATTGAAGAACCGACTTGTTGCTTCATCGAGACCAAGCACCCTGATGGAGAGAACATCATTGGACTGAATACGATACTCGAACTTGCGATTCTCGAACAACTTGCTTGAGCCCGTGCTCAGCGAACGGTCATTCAGGTAATTGATATTACGCTTACCTACACAGGATCCCAGCATGAGGACCACTAAAATTCCAAGGACCCAATTCTTCTTAAATGCCATGCTCGATCGATCTATGCGTGGTGGATGTAGTTGGTATGAACCGGTATTCAATTGCTATGTTCCAGCACTCCATGAGGCTTCTAACAGAACAACGGCCAAAGATACACGGGGAGCTGCGGTGCAGATAGGATGTATTGCTAATAACACACAATGAAGCGTGTATGAACCTGCATGAACGTCGAAGGGCCGGTAGATAGTATCCACGTCTCCACCTTAAATGCTGCCTGATGGCATGTGGAGTTCGACCTAGGTCAGCGGAATCAAGAACGCCGCATTCTCTTACTAATGTAAGGAATGCGGCGTTCTGCCTGTAGCCCGTAGGGGAATCGAACCCCTGTTTCATCCGTGAAAGGGACGCGTCCTAACCCCTAGACGAACGGGCCATTAAGTCAATTCCCGCTGCAACGATTTTTTGCAAAGGGACGGCAAATGTAGCGAGTTGAAGCGGTTCTACAAATAACGATACCGATTCTTTTTGTCAGAAAAGTTAATGCGTGGAGTCCACATCGGCCTGGAACCTGAATCCCAAGCGCTTTCCTGTACTCAATTGTTGGTTCGCATTCAATTCGTTCATCTCACTGACTGACACTTGGCTTACCTGGTCATAAGGCGGTGCAAGCAGGTCGAATTCCATGACGTAATTGATCACAGCGTACAATAGTTCCTTCAGTTGCTTCCGATCCAGGACATTCGTCGCAAGATCGTTGTACAAGAACCCCATTTGCCGCTTGCCTTGAACGAAAAAATGCCCGTCCTTGTTCAATAGCAGACGCGTAACAAGGTAACCGACGTCCCGCTCGCGATTGAATGAGAACGAATCGCTTAGGAAATTATACATGTTCACTACTCCAAAGTAGCCTCGCATTTCATCTTCTTCAAGATAGCTGGTCTTCCACAGACTATTGCTTTGATCCAGCCGGAACACATTGGTGTGCATGTGAAAGATCAAGGTATCTCCGGCAACTTTCAGCTCACAGGATGCACTGCCCTTATCCAAAAAATCGACCACGAGCCGTTCATCCTCCTTGACCGACTCCTTCAGGTCCGTCGCGATCTCATCTAAGACTTCTTTCATTTCCGCGTACATCTCTTTTGTACGTCGATAAATGTCCTGCTTAACAGCGGCTTTGGTCCGTAATGCCCTTACAACCAAGTCATGTGGGTCCGGTGCGATCTCTTTCGACTTTTTCATCAGTAAGCGCGAGCAAAAACTACGCGTTGCGTACTTGGTTGGCCCGTAACCATACACTTCCCGGGTTTCCCATCACTTTTTAACGGAATAAGGCGGATCGTGGCTTTGGTCTCGTTCTTCACTTTCTCTTCGGTTTCTGGCGTACCATCCCAGTGTGCGTATATGAATCCACCCTTCTCTATGGCTACTTTGAATTCATCGTATGTATCCACCGCAGTAGTGAACTCTTCGCGCATCGCCAACGCTTTCTGGTAAAGATTGTCCTGGATGCGACCTAGCAAATGCTCGATCTTTTCCGCTATATCCGTTACCTGCATAACCTGTTTTTCCAACGTGTCGCGACGAGCAACCTCCACGGTTCCATTTTCCATGTCCCGAGGGCCGATCGCGATACGTATAGGATAACCTTTGAATTCATATTCTGCGAACTTCCATCCGGGTTTCCGCTTGTCATCATCGTCCAACTTCACAGAGATCCCCTTGGCCTTAAGCTCGCCGATCATTGGAGCTACATAAGTACGGACCGCCTCCATCTGCTCTTCATTCTTGGCAATAGGTACAATAACCACCTGCACCGGTGCCAGTTTGGGTGGCAGGACCAACCCATTGTCATCACTATGGGTCATGATCAACGCTCCCATTAACCGCGTACTAACTCCCCAACTTGTTGCCCAAACATGCTCTTGCGTATTCTGCTTATTGGTAAAGACCACATCGAAGGCCTTGGCAAAGTTCTGTCCGAGAAAGTGCGAAGTACCCGCTTGCAACGCTTTGCCGTCCTGCATCATCGCTTCAATGCAATAGGTTTCTTCAGCTCCTGCAAAACGTTCACTAGCGGTTTTCACCCCTTGTAATACCGGCATCGCCAACCACTCCTCTGCAAATGTGGCATACACTTGCAACATACGTTCGGTCTCCTCGATCGCTTCGGCCTTTGTGGCATGTGCTGTGTGCCCTTCCTGCCATAAGAATTCAGCGGTACGAAGGAAAAGGCGCGTTCGCATTTCCCAACGAACGACATTGGCCCATTGGTTGATCAACAACGGCAGGTCCCGATAGCTTTTTATCCAGCCACGATAGGTGTTCCAAATGATGGCTTCACTTGTTGGTCGTACGATAAGTTCTTCTTCCAACTTGGCCTCCGGATCCACCATCAACTTACCCTTATTGTTCGGATCGGCCTTTAGCCGGTAATGCGTAACAACGGCGCACTCCTTGGCAAACCCTTCCGCATTTTTTTCTTCGGCCTCGAACAGGCTTTTAGGCACGAAAATGGGGAAGTATGCGTTTACATGTCCGGTGTCCTTGAACATTCGATCCAGCGCACTTTGCATCTTCTCCCAAATAGCGTAACCATGTGGCTTGATCACCATACAACCTCGCACAGCACTATGCTCGGCCATGTCCGCTTTCAGTACAAGGTCGTTGTACCATTTTGCATAGTCATCCGCTCTTTTAGTAAGATTATCCGCCATCGCCTCTAATGTGGTATTATTTTTGTTCTGTACACCCTGAAATATGGGCGGCTAAAGTACACATCCCGATAACGCGTGGCAGCGTTACACGGGTTTAACAACAAGATGAACATGAACACTTCGATCCGGATCTCGCCAGTAGTTGCTCTATTGGCTCTTACTATTGTCTCTTGTGGCAGTATACGCACCGCGAGTGATGTACGTGATGATGTGTATTACATGCCGAGCGATGCTCCCCTGACTGCCAGTGTCGCGGATGTGCCTCCAGCACCTGAACCTGCACCCGAGCCTGCACCAAAGAGTACACCTCCAACTGATGATTATTACAATGCTGAAACGGCCACACAATATGCCCCGAGCAATTATTACGACATGGCCTATAACGACCCATACTACTACAATTATGGTCGCTTCGGATTCAACTCTGGCCTGACCGGCTTAGCAGGAAGGACCGGTTATGGTTATGGGCAGAATGGAATGATGATCGGTTTTGGCTACGGTACCGGAGTGTACAGCGGTTGGTCCTCAATTCCGTATGGATATGGCGGGTATTATGGAAACGCACATTACGCACCATGGACCTATGATATTGGCTACGGAGGTTTCGGGGGCTATTATGGAAACCCATACGGTAGCTACTATGGAAACCCATACGGTGGTTATTATGGAAATCCATACGGTGGATATAATGGTGGGTGGGGACCTTACTATGGTCCGTATGGTAACGCCTGCCCGTATTATTCACCTGTAATTGTAGGTGGTAGCAGCAGTACCGTGGTAAGCCATCGCCCTGGAATGGGTGGTAACAGTTCAGGAAATGGTGGAACATCATCGAGACCAGCCAATGAATTCCGGGATCCGATAGGTTTGACCAACCGGGCTGTTGACGAGCGAGGGGTGCGGTCACAACCTGTTCAAGGTCAACAAACACGTACACCGGACCATTCCAGGATCCGTTATTACGAACCTGAGCGTCAACCGACTACAAGGCCCACGAGGGAAACCTCACCGCGAACTGCCCCGGCCCGTGAGAACCATGGTACAGAAAGAGCCACACCGTCTCGTAATGACGGCGGCAGTAGAAATAACAATGACTCTGGTAGCGGTAGTGGTTCCGGCGGAGGTAGCGGCGGACGTCGTCGATGATCAGCGGATCGGGGATGATGGCTCTAGATCGAATCCGGCTTTCCGTACTTACCGGACTGGCTTTGGTATTGGCTACTGCGTCCATGGCCCAGAACGAAGAAGATGCACTTCGGATCAGTTCCCTTTTGCCAGGTGGTACAGCACGTAGCAATGGTATGGCCAATGCATTTGGTGCAATTGGCGCAGACCCCGGATCCATCGGAATAAACCCCGCAGGTTTTGGGTTGTACCGCAACTCCGAGCTTACTCTAACGCCTTCGTTGGAAGTGAATGACGCCTCAAGTAGATTCTATGGACAAAACACATCCGACTCTAAAGCTCGCTTCTATTTCAACAATTTATCACTGATCCTGCATAACCCAGCCAAAAAGGATAATGAATGGCGCAGTGGGACTTTCGGCGTGGTCTATGACCGACAACAAAGTCACCACTATGCATCCCGAGCGGTAGGCAAGGAGATCCCCAGTACTATACTTCAGCGATTCGTAAATGAGGCGAGCGGAACCAGTATTGACGATCTAAGTACCGATGCGTTTCCATTCAGCTCTAGCTTGGCTTGGTATGCGTATGGAATAGATCCTGCGGTTGTGGATGGTGATACACTCCTGAACGAGTATACACCCGCCATTCCTTTCGGGTCGACCACTGAACAAGTCCATTCCGTGGATTCCCGTGGAGCGAACACGAACACTAATTTCTTTTATTCCGGCAACTACATGGATCGGCTCTACGTTGGCATTTCAATCGGCATTGCAAGTCACCGGTTCAAACGCACGACCAAGCATACCGAGACCAGCTTGGATGAAAGTCTGGACCTGAAGGACCTTACCTATACCGAGGACCTGAATACGACCGGGAATGGCGTGAACGCGAAAGTGGGAGTAATAGGCCGAATTACGGAGCGATTCCGCATGGGCGCTGCTTTCCATAGTCCTCAATGGATGCAGTTGAATGACGTCTATGTCTATGAATTGAAGACCTCGTTCCGCACTCCTGATGCTGATGGGAGATCCAGCTATTCCGAAACATCGCCTGATGGCGCGTTCAGCTACCGTGTAAGGTCTCCGTGGAGAGCGGCGCTAAGCGCCGCTTACGTTGCCGGAAAGAACGGAGTGATCAGTGTGGATTATGAATATGCGGACTATGCGAAAATGCGATTCCGTAGAAATGATAAATTGGTTGATGATTATGATTTTTCCTTAGAGAATGCTGCGATCAAACAAAGCTTCAGAGCTGTTCATACTATCCGTGTTGGGATGGAATGGCGAGCTGGAAATTGGTATTACCGGTTGGGTTGGAGCTTTGTTCCTGATGCCTATTTGACTTCGGATCCACGACATGGACAGGCGCTGAAGACCTATGCTGCGGGCATCGGCTATCGCACGGACCATGTAGGTGTTGAATTGGGTCTGAACTATAGTGATCGCTCAGCGACCAGATACCCCTACAATGCTGATCTGGTCGATCCGATCCGTGAGGATCTGACCAATTATCGAGGATTGGTCACTGTGAGCCTAAGGCCATAGCACAGTTCGAACCAAGAACTCCATTCTTTTCGACACACATCAAAAAGCCCCTCACCGTTAGGCGAAGGGCTTTGAATTTCTGGTTCGTTATACCATTTGGAATTAGAGATTCGTCCGAAGATGCGAACCTGACTGCCGAAGGCACGTGTTAAGTTTTGACCAGGCGATTCAAAAAATATTTGCATAGCCATAGCTACGGAACTAGTTTTTGAAGAAGCATGGGCGGAAAAGAGCGAGCAGATTGAATGGATCTCTATTTCCAAATGGTATTAAAGGATCACTTACCGCCTTCAACACTTTCCACTACATATTCATCCACAAGGATGCGTCCGCAATGTTCGCAAACGATCACTTTCTTATGGCTAGCTATATCCAATTGGCGCTGTGGCGGAATGCTATTGAAACAACCCCCGCAGCTACCACGCTCAACGGGTACAACAGCAAGCCCGTTCCGTGAGTTCTCACGAATACGGGCATAGGCGCTCAACAGACGCGCTTCGATGTGCTTAGCAGCAGCGTCACTTTTCTTGATCAGGTCCTTCTCCTCCTTCTCCGTCTCGGCAATGATGGTATCAAGCTCCTTCTTCTTCAAAGCAAGATCCTTCTTGCGCTCAGTATAACGCTCCTTGCTCTCCTCTACCACCGTCTTCTTGCCGTCTATCTGCGCCTTGGCTTCCTTGATGCGTTTCTCTGCAAGCTGGATCTCCAAGTTCTGGAATTCCACTTCCTTGGTCAAAGAATCGTATTCACGGTTGTTACGCACCTTGGCCTGTTGCGCCTCGTACTTTTTGATCTGTGCTTTGGCGTCCTTGATCGCATTCTGCTTATCAGTGACCTGCTCCTCCATCTCCGTGAGCTCGCCTTGCAGCTTGGTCATGCGTGTCTCAAGTCCAGTAACCTCATCTTCAAGGTCCTGTACCTCAAGTGGAAGCTCTCCACGTTGGGTCTTGATCTTATCGACCAATGTATCGAAGTGCTGCAAACGGTACAATTCAACGAGCCTCTCAGCGATCGTATTATCGGTTTTCGTTGCGGCCTTTTTAGTAGCCTTACCGTTATCCGATGCAGTCTTTGCTTCTTTCACGCTGGTCTTCGCCATGGTCAGTAATGGTATATGGGATCCGTGACAATTTTCGTCAAACGGACGGCAAAGGTAGGGAAAAGTTGGGCCAATCTGCGTTGGATCAGGTGCATCGTGAATTGTTCGCTGCCGAAATGCCCAATATCAGCCAATAACAGACTGCCATCAGCATCAAAAAATTCGTGGTATTTCACGTCCCCAGTGATATACGCATCAACACCTTCGCTCTTCGACCTGTTGATCAAAAAAGCACCGGAACCACCACACATTCCAACGCGCTTAATGGGTCTACCCAATAATTTGGAATGACGTAAGGTCTTTAGCCCGAAAACTTCCTTCAATCGTGCCAAGAACTCTTGTTCTGACAATGGCTTGTCCCATTCACCGACCAGACCACTTCCGACCCGAGGATGCCTGTTATGCAATGGAACCAGGTCATAAGCCACTTCCTCATAGGGATGTGCTTCTCTCATGGTGCTGATGATCATCCTTTCCTTGAATACTGGATAAATGACCTCCACGCGCGTTTCGGGCTCCTTGTGGCGTTCACCGATCTTCCCCACATAGGGCACCGTTCCTTCCGTACCTCTGAATGTGCCGGTTCCTTCAACATTGAAACTACACTCGTCATAATCGCCCACGTGCCCGGCCCCGGCCCGGAACATAGCCTCACGCACTTGTTCGGCATGTGAATGCGGAACGAATACCGATAGTTTGCGGAGTAGATCAACTTTAGGTTCCAGAACGCCCATTGGCTTTAATCGCAGACGTGACGCGATCTCTCCATTCACGCCATCATGCACATTATCCAGATTCGTATGAATTGCATATAAAGCGATGTCGTGCTTTATCGCGGCTCTAAGTGTCCGTTCTACGTAACCATTCCCGGACAGACACTTTAACCCTCTGAATATCAATGGATGATGACTAATGATGAGTTGACAATTCTGCATTGCAGCTTCCTCTATCACAGTCTCGGTACAGTCCAAACAGACCATAGCACTCAAAATTTCCATATTAGGATCGCCCAACTGTAATCCACTATTGTCATATGCCTCTTGTAGGCTAAGAGGAGCCCATTGTTCCAGAGCAGCGATCAATTTACTCAATTTCATGTCACGAAGGAACGACCTTGCCGCACTCCTTTCAAAATTAAACGCCTTATTGAACCCAGAATTTGCATCGAACAACGATTGACATTTGTCGCCGAAATGCGGAGGACCACGGATACCAATGACCAATAGGATAGTAGGTATGGTGGCGCACTGATGCCCGTAGGCAAGTGCGTATACACCATGCGCCACAGAGACCCATGCGAACTTACACGTGAGGTGAGCAAACGTGGGCATTTGATGATCGTGAGCTGACCACTACGGTTGACCTGAGTGAAAGGTCATCCGTGAATATGGTTTGTGTCCAGGTTGAACCATTCGATGGTTAGCAATTCCGCAGTTGTGCCATCTTTGATCCCCCAATGACCCTGCTGCGCATTCTTCTCGCTCCATTCACGTTGCTACATGCTGCGGTCCTTCGCATACGTCATCTGCTCTATGACACTGGTGTGATCAGACCGGTCCGCCCCGCAATACCGACCATCGCTATTGGAAATCTTGCACTAGGCGGAACTGGAAAAACGCCAATGATGGAACTTGTTCTGCGAATTTTGAAGGGCACTGAACAGATCGCAACGCTAAGCCGAGGTTATGGCAGAAAGGGATCCGACCTGCACGAAGTGAATGCCAATGACGCAACGGCGCTATCAGGCGATGAGCCCGTACAAGTAAAACGAAATTTTCCCCAAGTTCATGTCTTCGTTGGAGCCGATCGAATTGCGGGTATTGTAGCAATACAGGAACAATTACCGGATGTGAGTGCCGTGGTACTGGATGATGCTTTGCAACACCGAAAAGTCAATGCTGGCCTGAACATTCTCCTTACTACGTGGCAAAGACCGTATTGCGATGATGTGCTCTTTCCGGCCGGGACCCTACGCGATCTGCGTTACAGGGCCGAAGCCGCGCAGGTGATCGTGGTCACCAAATGCCCTTCTTTACCCAGCGATACGGAACAGGATAAGTGGAGACATCGGCTACGGATCGATGCTCATCAGCAGCTTTTTTTCAGTGGGATCGAATACGAGAGCCTCCGTCCTTATAGTGATCCTGTAGCAGTAAAAGGCGAAAAGCCGAAGATCCTTTTGTTCACGGGAATTGCTGATCCTCGGCCTCTCCTGTTACACGTTCGCAGCTTGGCCGATAGCGTTGAACACATCGCTTTCAAGGACCACCATGCATTCACCTCAAAAGACCTTCACCATCTGGCGACGGTTTTTGGTAAATTCGCACCCGGCCCAAAAATGCTGGTCACCACTGAAAAGGATGCCGCAAGGCTTGGTTCAGTGATAAGGGGTAGTGCACTCGAAGGATTGCCACTCTACGTGATCGGAATGAGGGCCGTAATTTTGAATGAACCAGAACGTTTCGCTGAATTGATCCAACGCCATGTTGCAACGCATAAAACGCATAGCTGAATACCTTAAGAAAGCCACTGATGGTTTCATACCAGAGACGGGGATCATCCTCGGAACGGGGCTTAGCGGTCTAGGGAAGGAGATCGATGTGAAATTCAGCATCGCATACAAGGATATCCCTGAATTTCCGGTGAGTACGGTTCAAGGACATCCCGGCAAATTGCTGTTCGGCATCCTTGGTGGTAAGCCCGTAGTGGCCATGCAAGGCCGTTTCCACTTTTACGAAGGTTGGACCATGGATGAGGTGATCATGCCTGTTCGCGTTATGAAGTTCTTAGGGATCCATAGACTTTTCGTGAGCAACGCATGCGGAGGTGTCAATCCAGCTCACGACACAGGCGACCTGATGATCCTGAACGATCACATTTGTCTTTTCCCTAACCCGCTCATTGGCAAGAACATCGATGAGCTCGGACCACGCTTTCCAGATATGAGTGAACCTTACGATCATGCATTGATCGCAACCGCAAAGGAGATCGCTGCCAAGAACAATATCACGGTACGCGAAGGAACTTACGTTGGACTTACCGGGCCAACGCTTGAGACTCCTGCGGAGTATCGCTACGTTAGGAATATTGGAGGTGACGCAGTGGGTATGAGTACCGTACCGGAAGTGATTGCTGCGAGACAAATGGGAATTCCGTGTTTCGCAATGAGCGTTATCACCGATATGGGTGTGGAAGGACGCATCGAAAAAACGACGCATGAAATGGTTCAGCGCGTCGCCGAAGTTGCAGAGCCAAAGCTCACGTTGATCATGCGGGAATTGATCGCGAGTTGTTGAGTGGTGAATGAAATGGAACGCTCTCCAGCCCAAGACCGGAGTGACAGATGCTGAAAGAAATGATCAACACAGATTATGGATAGCGTAGTGAAAATGGTATTGCCTGAAACCTATTTTTCAGCAAAGCGATAAATTCCGGGACTGCTAACTGCCGCTGCAAATTGCCACAGCTCACTGCTAACTGCCAACTGCCACTGCCAACTGCTCATTGTTAACTTCGTTAGAATTGTTGAATTTCGATTGTTGTGGTAAGGCTTATTGGTGATGACTTAGCTCAAGTGAAGAATTGAATGGTAAAAGAGATCGATACAAAAGCTTCCGTGACCGGCACCGGTGCACCTCATTGGAGTGTGAAGTACGACCTTGTTGTAGGGCTCGAAGTACACGCGCAGTTGATCACCGAGACCAAGGCGTACAGTTGCGACCCGAATGCATACGGAGATCATCCGAATACGAATGTCTCCCCACTGACGCTAGGGCATCCTGGAACTTTGCCAGTTGCCAACAAACGTGTTATAGAACATGCCGTTCGCATCGGGTTGGCCACCAATTGCACGATCGCGCCTTGGATGCACTACGCTCGTAAGAACTATTTCTACCCTGATCTACCGAAAGGATATCAGATCACACAGGATAAAACGCCCATCTGCACCAATGGGTTCATTGATATTCCGAACACACGCGATCCTGGAGTGAAGGAAATGACACGGATCGGTATCACTCGGATCCACATGGAAGAGGATGCCGGAAAGAGCATCCATGATGTCGATCCGTTCAATACGCTCGTTGACCTCAATCGCGCCGGTGTACCGCTGGTGGAGATCGTAAGCGAACCTGATATCCGCAGCGGACAGGAGGCTTACGATTACTTGGTGGAGGTGCGTCGCTTAGTGCGTTATTTGGATATCTGCGATGGAAACATGGAAGAAGGTTCCATGCGTTGCGATGCGAACATCAGTCTGCGCATTAAGGGAGTTGAGGAGTTCGGTACGCGTTGTGAAGTGAAGAACATGAACAGTTTCCGCAACGTGATGCGTGCGATCGAATACGAGGCACAGCGCCAAAGCGAGATCCTGGACGCTGGCGGCGAGATCCACATGGAGACCCGCTCGTTCGATGCTGCCACCGGAAGCACGAGTGGCATGCGTAGCAAAGAAGAAGCGCATGACTACAGGTATTTTCCAGAACCTGATCTACAACCGATCACCGTTTCTGAGTCGCACAAGGAAGCCATCCGAAAGGCAATGCCTCCCCTACCCCGCGAACTGCGTGAGAAGTACACCAAGGAGTTAGGGCTAAGCGATTACGACGCCGCAATACTTACGGATGATAAAGCAACCGCCTTGTACTATGAGGATGTGATCAAGGGAACGACCAATCACAAAGCAGCGGCAAACTGGGTAATGGGCGATGTGCGTAGTTGGATGAATGAGCAAGGGCTGACGATGGACCAATTCCCGATCTCCGCGGATCGTCTTGCGGGCCTGGTCACGTTGATCGATAGTGGGAGGATAAGCCACTCGATCGCCAGCCAGAAATTGTTCCCTTTAATGCTGAACGATACGTCGACAAGCCCTGCTGACCTAGCCGCTGCAAATGACCTTGTCCAAGATGCCGGGGATGACGTGGTAGAAGGAATAATGAAGGAAGTAATGGCTCGCTATCCCGATAAAGTAGTAGCCTATCGTGCCGGGAACAAAGGGCTACTTGGCTTGTTCATGGGTGAAGTAATGAAGGGAACCAAGGGTAAGGCCGATCCTAAAAAAGCAAACGAAGTAGTACGTTCCATACTGGAAAAAGACAACGCTTAACAATGAAAACAAGTTCCATTTTTCAGGCACTGGCCTGTATCATCCTAGTATCCTGTGGCAACATAGGTTCAAATTCCCGTACCGTTGAATTGAACGTTGAAGGCGCCGGTAATAGGACCGCGGTCTTCGATAAATTCGACAACAATGTTCCTGTTCGTGTGGATACCGTTGTCCTGGACGCAAATGGTAAAGGCAAACTGGAGATCCCGAAGTTACCGTTGGACTTTTATCGGATTACAATTGATGGCGAGCAGCTCGTTCTGGCCTTGGACAGTGCTGAATCACTAAGTATTGATTCCAAGCTAGGGGACCTGAATATGCCGTCCAGGATCGAGGGTTCGTTACATGCTACTGCGCTGCATGACTTCTTCAAGAGCGCAAAGACATTCGAGACGGAGACAAATACATTAAAGGAAGCTCTGAACATGCAACCGCCAGACGCAAGTACAATGGCACGGTACAATCAGCTCAATGCCGAATTCTACGAACGCACCAAGACGTTCACGCAAGAGAATTCCGGTTCGCCGGTTGCGATCACTTCGGTTACACGACTGGATATCAACAAGGAGATGGATCTGTTCAAAAAAGTGCGGGATGATCTGCGCAAGGTGATGCCGAAGTCCAGCGTTTTCACTCAATTCCGAGATCAAGTTGCGAGCTTCGAAACACAACAAACGCAACTTAAAATGCAACAGGAGGCAGAAGAACGGAAGAACAGCATGCTCCCGTTCGGAAGCGTTGCACCGGAGATCCGCCAACAAACTCCGGATGGCGGAACATTCGCTCTAAGTGACCTTCGCGGCCAGTACGTGCTGATCGATTTCTGGGCCAGCTGGTGCCGTCCATGCCGTTACGAGAACCCGAACGTGAAACGGATCTATGAGCGCTTCCATAAAAAAGGATTCGAGATCCTCGGCGTGTCGTTGGATAAGGATCTTGAGGCTTGGAAAAAAGCGATCAAGGACGATGGCCTTCCCTGGAAACACGTGAGTGATCTCGGTTACTGGAACAATGCCGCCGCACAGGAATACGGGGCCAACAGTATCCCGTACACCGTGCTGGTCGATAAGGAAGGAAAGATCCTCGCAAAAGGAATGCGCGCGAACGAACTGGAACCGAAGTTGGAAGAGATCTTTGGAAAGTAGTTATTGGCAATTGGTTGTTGGTTTTTACTGTCTGGGCGGGCGATGACCAGTCGCACCATACGTGTTATTATTCCGCTCGGTAAGCCCGCGTGTTGCAATGCAGACAGCAAAAAACCAACAACTGACAACTTTCCGTATTGACCAGATCGAGGCGCAGCTATTTTCACACACGCTGAATGATGATAATAGGCACACCTAACCACACTCTTTCCTGCCTATTTACGCTGTTGACTTTTGCTTCACAAGCGCAAACCTATTGGCAGCAAGAGGTGAACTACACCATCGACGTGCGGTTGGATGATGTTGCACACGTTCTGCACGCCAATGAAACATTCGTTTACCACAACAACAGCCCGGATGCACTGGATACGGTCTGGATGCATTTGTGGCCGAATGCGTATCGTGATAAACACACCGCTTTGTGTGATCAACTCGATCGCATGGGCAAATTGAAACTGCACTTCGCCACTGACGACGAACGCGGATACATCGACAGTTTGGATTTCACTGCTGCCGAGCAAACACTTGTTTGGGGTTACGATCAGAAGCACAGCGATATCGCATGGATCAAACTGAACACATCGCTTGCCACGGGTGATTCCATTTCAATTTCGACGCCGTTCCGGGTGAAGATCCCCAGTGGAAAATTCTCACGGCTTGGGCATACTCAACAAGCCTATTACATCACACAATGGTATCCTAAGCCTGCAGTGTTCGATGCGGATGGTTGGCACGCAATGCCCTACTTGACCTTGGGTGAATTCTATAGTGAATTCGGTTCGTTCGATGTATCCATCACCCTACCAAGAAATTACGTCGTAGGGGCTACCGGGTCATTACAGGATCCTTTAGAAAATGCTTGGATGAATGAATTGGCTGAGCGCTCCTTATCCACAGCTCTTGCCGAAACTTCGTCACCATTTCCGGCTTCGGATACGGAAACAAAGACCATACGCTTTACACAAAGCAGGATCCATGATTTCGCGTGGTTCGCTGACAAGCGTTTCTTGGTGAGGAAAAGCAAGATCGCGTTGCCACGGACAGGCCACACCGTTACAACATGGGCTTTGTTCACACCGGCCAATGCGTTGATCTGGCAGGATGCAACTTCCTTTTTGAACGAGAGCGTATTGCGTTACAGTGAATGGGTCGGGGACTATCCATACGACGTCTGCACAGCGGTGGATGGCACGATCAGCGCTGGTGGCGGAATGGAGTATCCCATGATCACCATCATCGGCAATTGCTCGGAACGTGAAGAATTGGACAATGTGATCGCACATGAGGTCGGGCACAATTGGTTCTATGGCATTCTGGGCAGCAACGAACGTGATCATGCGTGGATGGATGAAGGCATGAACAGTTTCGTGGAGCTTCGGTATATGCGAAAGAACTACCCGAACAGTACACTAGAGCTTGGCCTTCCGGGTGAAAAGAAGTTGTTCGAACAGGTTACAGATCCGCACCGAACGCTCTCTGAATTGGGATACAGGCTCAATGCACGCCGCAATTTGGATCAACCGCTGTCGCTTTCTTCGGATGACATGACGGAGTTCAACTACGGCACAGGCGTGTACATGAAGACCGCATTGGCGTTCGATCATTTATTCGCCTATCTCGGCGAGGAAACATTCGATAAATGCATGCACGCCTACTACGACGAATGGCAATTCGAACATCCGCAACCGAAGGATGTGCGTGAAGTATTTGAACGTGAAAGTGGAAAGAATCTCGGGTGGTTGTTTGATGGTTTGATCGTTGCCGATCGTAAGGTGGATGTGAAGGCAAAGCAATTGAGAGGTGACCAATTGCGATACAAGCTCGATTCGAAAGGCTTGTTTGCGTTTTCCGTTACCGCGTTTAACAGTAAGGACACTATTGGGTCCATCTGGGAGATTGGTGGTACGCAAATCACAGTTCATTCACATTATCGAAAAGTGAACTATGAGATACCGACCATTGATAGAAGTATTCAAAATTTGACCCTCCCATGGCCTAATGCGGACCGAATCGTAATCGATGCTAACAACCGTACCCTCGACATCGACAGACGCAATAACGAATTACGCTCCCACGGCTTGTTCAAACGCTGGAAACTCCCTGCGTTCGAACCGTTGTACGGCCTCGAAAAACAAGATCGCCGAACGATCTACTATTCGCTAGCACCAGCATGGAACAACCACGATGGTTGGCAAGCCGGCTTAGTGCTGCACAACACCATATTCCCATCGCAACGCACCGAATGGGTTGTTGCACCGCTCTTCGCTTTCGGAAGTGAGCGCGTGGTGGGCGCAGCGCGCATCGAACAACATTTGGATCGCTTACAAAGCAACATCTTCCGCAACGTCACATTCGGCGTAAGCGGACGCACAGCATCCACATTCCATGACCATTTCGCGAATGCATGGTACCAGAACGTTTCACCTTATGTGCATTTTGATGTGAAGCAAGATCCGCTTAGTAAACCATGGCAACATCGCATTGCGCTGCGTTCCGTTTTCTTGCGGAACACTTATGTCGCAGAGAACATGGACGGGACCGAAGTTTTGAGGAATGCAACGGACCAATTCTATTACGAGGTCTCACTGCGATCCGAGGACAAGCGCAAGCTCCATCCTACCCGTTTGAACCCAAAGATCACGGCCACCGACAATTGGCTCCAAGCTTCTGTGGAAGTAGAACAAGCATGGGCCTACAATGCGAGGAACAAGCAATTCCGCATGCGTGCTTTTGCCGGTTCGTTCCTTTGGAAAAGTGATATCGGATTACGCAACGGTCTCGAAGCCTGGGGCTTGACATGGGGTCCGGAAGACATGCTCTACGAACACGCTTACTTGGATCGTGGAGCATCCGTGAACTTCCTAAGTCGCCAATTCACCCAGCAACAAGGTGCCTTCAAAACGCCGTTCCTACAGGGTGGAAGTGATACGTGGATAGCAGCACTTAACGCGGAACTCGACCTTCCCGTGCCGATTCCCATTGCTCTCTTCGCGAGTCTCGGAAGCGTACCGGTGACGACCATCACCCAAGAAGGAAAAAGCACCAATGCGGAATTCTACTATGAAGCGGGAGTAGGATTTCCGATCATTAAAGATGCGGTGGAGGTGTGGTTCCCATTGATCGTATCTCAACGGATCGCCGATGAGGAAACGTTCAGAGGACGGGATATCGGAGATCGCATCCGCTTTGTTCTTGCTTTAGAAAAGTTGGACCCAACTCGGATCTTACGTTCAATGAAGTTCTGAGCGAACAACATTCTGGATCCCTATTAAACCACGACCTTCGACCCGCGTATGAGACCCGGCCAGAAAATATATTTCTTGAGTGACTTCCATTTGGGAGTGCCGGATGCGGATGCAAGTTTGGCGCGCGAAAAACGAATTGTGGCTTTCTTGGATGAAGCTGCGAAGGATGCCGCTGAGATCCACTTGCTTGGTGATCTGTTCGACTTTTGGTTCGAGTATAAACGTGCAGTGCCCCGAGGCTACGTGCGGTTGTTGGGCAAGATGGCCGAACTCACCGACCGTGGCATTCCGGTGCATCTACATATCGGCAACCACGATATGTGGATCTTCGATTATGTGCCTTCGGAGACCGGTGTAATTGCGCACCGCGAACCGATCGAGCTGACCTACAACGGCAAGAAATTCTTGATCGGGCATGGCGATGGGCTTGGACCTAGCGACCATGGCTACAAGTTCATGAAGAAGATCTTCCGGAACAAAATGTGCCAATGGGCCTTTGCACGCTTGCACCCGAATTTCGGATTGTGGCTAGGCGATTTCTGGAGCGGACGCAGTCGTAAGAAAAGCTACGAGAACGACCGCAAATGGCTTGGCGAAGACAAGGAATGGTTGGTGCAGTACTGCCGCACCGAACTAGAGAAAACACATTACGACTTCATGATCTTCGGGCACCGTCACTTACCGGTGGACCTCGAAGTAAAACCCGGTTGCCGCTACATCAACCTCGGCGATTGGATCACGTATTTCACTTATGCGGTTTTTGATGGCAAGGACCTGCAATTGAAGAAACGGGTTGGTGATGGAGGACTAAGTGCAGATATTGCGATCAGCGGTGGTCCTGCCGTTTAGCGTTCGTTCTTACTTCCCCAACCTAACTACCAGATCCACCAACCGGCTACTGTAACCGTACTCGTTGTCGTACCAGCCCATCACTTTTACCATGTTGCCGACTACACTGGTGAGTTGCGCGTCGAAGATGCAGCTGTTGGGGTCGCCTACGATGTCCACACTTACGATCGGGTCTTCGGTGTAGCGGAGTATGCCTTTCAGTTTTCCGTTGGCGAGTTCTTTGAAACGTGCGTTGATCTGATCTGCGGTGTGTAGCGTCTTCACTTTACACGTGATATCGGTTATGGAGCCATCGGGCACTGGTACGCGTATGCCACAGCCACCGAGCTTCCCATCCAGTTCAGGGAAAATGCGGGTGATCGCTTTTGCCGCACCTGTTGTTGTGGGCACCATGCTTATGGCAGCGGCACGTGCACGTCGTAGGTCCTTGTGCGGGGCATCGTGCAGGCGTTGGTCTCCGGTGTAGCTGTGGACGGTGGTGATGAAACCGTCCTCTATCACGCAGAACTCATGCAACGCTTGGATCATGGGCGCTGCGCAATTGGTGGTACAGCTTGCATTGGAGATAATGTCCTCCTTTCCATCCATGATGTGATCATTCACACCCAACACAACGGTCTTGATCGATGGGTCTTTCGCTGGTGCGCTCAACACCACCTTCTTGGCTCCGGCTTTCAAATGTCCACCAGCCGAATCACGCGTCAGAAAAAACCCGGTGCATTCGATCACCACATCGATCCCCAATTCCTTCCACGGCAATTTCGATGGGTCTTTTTCTGCGAATGCTTTCACCTTGGTGCCCCCTAAATTCAAGTGATCATCACCGAAACTTACTTCGCCCTTATACACTCCGTGAACGGAATCGTACTTGAATAAATGCGCCAAGGTCTTGTTATCGGTGAGGTCATTAACCGCCACCAGTTCCAGATCGGTGCGGCCTAAAAGGATACGTGCGGTTACACGGCCAATGCGACCGAAACCATTGATTGCTATGCGAGTTTTCACTTTGTGTTAGTTGTTAGTTGTCGGTTGTCAGTTATTGCTGTCTGCTTGGGCGATGACTAGCTGAAAAGAGGACCGCAGATTATGCAGATGGTTATGATTTTAAGAAAAGGATATACAATGAAGTCCACTTGCTTAGGCCTAGTGGACGGTAATGCTGGCAACGGCAGCCAGCAAAAAACCGACAACCAGCAACTAATCACCTCAAGCCATATGCTTTTCTGCATGGTAACTACTCCGCACCAATGGGCCGCTTTCAACATGGCGGAAACCTTTTTCCTTACCGATCTTTTGGAAGAATGCGAACTTATCCGGATGAACGAATTCCACTACGGGTAAATGGACTTTGGTGGGTTGAAGGTACTGGCCTAGTGTGATGATATCCACGTTTACGCTGCGAAGATCATCCATGGTCTCGATCACTTCTTGATCGGTTTCCCCTAAGCCTAACATGACGCCACTTTTGGTGCGAAGACCTGCACGTTTGGCACGCAGCAACACTTCCAAACTGCGGTCGTATTTGGCTTGGATACGCACTTGCTTTGTAAGCCTACGTACGGTCTCCAAATTATGCGAGAGGATCTCTGGTGCTTCGTTGGTAACGATCTCCAAGTTGTCCCAATTCCCTTGGAAATCCGGGATCAGTGTTTCCATGGTGGTTCCCGGTGTTCTGCGGCGAATGGCACGAATGGTCTTTGCCCAAATATCACTTCCGCCATCCTTCAGGTCATCCCTATCCACACTGGTGATCACACAATGTTTGATGCCCATCAATTCGATGCTCCGTGCTACGCGCGCTGGTTCGAATGGATCTACAGCTTCTGGCCGGCCGGTCGCTACGGAACAGAATCCACAGCTCCGCGTACACACATTACCAAGGATCATGAACGTTGCTGTGCCTGCGCCCCAGCATTCGCCCATATTCGGGCAATTACCACTTTGGCAGATCGTATGCAGCTTATGCTGGCTAACGATCTCACGCACTTTCTTGAAACTCTCACCCGTTGGCAACTTCACACGTAACCAGGACGGTTTCCGTGGTCGTGCTTCTTGTAACTCCACTCCATTATTCTCGCTCATTGCACGTATTTCTTTCCGAAAAGCAGGTTCAGATAGAACTCGAAGAAATACTGTTTGTTCTTCACGCCTTCCACATCCGCCATCATTGGGACCTTCTTTGCATAAACATCCGCACTTACTCCAACTTCCAGCGCTTTTATCCCCAACGTGTTCCCACTGTATTCGAAATTGAGACCGAACCGACCAAATGCTCCAGGATACAATGCGATCTCTCCAATCCCATTGAAGTATGACGCTCTTCCATAAATATTCTGCACATCATGGATGGCCGGGTCGTATCGCTCCGTTACAATGTTCTCGTAGGGAAATTGGTCAGGAGTTCCGATCTGCAGATAAACGGGTTTTACCAGTCCGAGCGATGGGCCAATACCCCAGACGTAATTCACTTCAACGCCGCTGCGCCTGATCTTGTCGGTGATCTGATGTTTGCCTCCGTACGTAGGTCGAATGATCAAAAGCGCATTGGTCTTTCCGTAGAAATAGCCTCGTGAGTCCTCATAATACGGATTGAAGCTCTTTACTTCCTTCGGATGCTTCATGCCCACGATCTCCAAGCCTAACAGTCTTCGGTAGATCGCTGTTCGATATTTCGCATGATAGAAATTCAGCCCCCATCCATCGCCATGGACCATGGCCCCGCCATAGATCTCTTTCCGGAAGGGCACGCGCGTCTCCTCGTAGATCGTTTCTTGCGCCAATAATGGCATTGATCCACATAGCAGCAGGATGATCGATAAGCTGTTACGCATAAGGCTTGAAGCAGCTACAAAGCTACAACACTTCAACGCTACCTTGCGGGCGATCGTTATTTCGATCCTTATTCAATGGATACAGCAAACATCACCTATCTCGGAGACCTACGGACCACATGCACGCATGTGCGCAGTGGTGAATCGATAGTTACCGATGCACCAGTCGATAACAAAGGAAAAGGAGCAGCATTCTCACCAACCGATCTATTGGCCACATCCTTGGCGAGCTGTATGATCACCACAATGGCCATTGTCGCTGCCGATAAGGGTATTCCGGTACATGGCCTATCGGCCCGGGTGGTGAAACACATGGCCAGCGGTCCACGCAGGGTGGAACGTATAGAAGTTCATTTGGAGATGGATGGAACCGGGTTGAATGCAAAAGCGCGCTCGATCATGGAGCACACGGCACACACATGTCCTGTTGCATTGAGCTTGGAAAGTAGCTTGGTACAGGAAATAACGCTGACCTTTCTCGATAACTAGAGTACTACTCTAAATGGTTTTTTGTTCCGCGCATGTGCGGCCCGAGAATGATGGAAGATCGTTCTTGTGGGGCACAGAGTTCTAGCACAGCGACGCATAGCTGACGCAGTTGTAACGAAACAGGTGCGTTAGATGAGGAGGGTACATGCATTTCGGAAAATGCAAGACCCGACAATCATTGTGCTGGTGTTGGTCCGATCACAAGGACCCGATAGGAGTGGAGGCGGCGGGATCCCGTTTCGATCGGTGAGCTCAAGCCATAGGTCTGCCATACGTACTGCGCACATGGTCCGCTCTGTCCAAAAGCGCACTGATCCGCTGGTCCAATATGGCACGATCGCTTAGTTCTGGCCGTATGCCAAGGATCTTTTCAAATGCTCTTGCTACCCTCCCGCGGACGATGCCTTGCTGATAAGCTGCGTATGACCGGGTAGCAATACGCTCCAATGGCACAAGGCCTATGCCCTTCATTTTATTCTTGACCATCAGTCCGACAAAATCCCGATCGAACAAAGGAGGAACTCGCTGTGGGGTATAGGAAAGACCCATGGAGGATGTGAAATCCTGCCATTTAAAGGCGTTGATGGTATCATAGCAAACAACCGGTATCCAAGGAACTCCCATAGCATCCGCCACGATCGCGCCGTGCATGGCCTCTGTAAGCAGCACCCCGGTTCCTTGTAATTGTTGCAGGATGCTCATCGGTTCGTCCCGTGGGTCGATCGGCGCAATGCCAAGTTCAACGAGGAGACCTTTCCAATCATTGAAAAATTTGAAACTGCCGATATGTGGCATATAGGCAAACGGCGTTACGGTCTCAGTCCGTTCAAGCGGAAATAGGGGCTTAATGAGAATGGCACCATCAGCTATCGCCTTGCTCGCAGGCAGGCCTAATGCCTTAGCGGTCAATGGTCCACGCACACAAATCACATCATCCGTCCCACGCAGCTCTGGTAGGGTGCCGTAGGTGCTCGGTGCGTCTGCCGCAAATCCACTGGAAAAATAAATGCGACGTTCTGTTCGCTCAGTTCCCTTCTTGAGCCCCAATATGGATCCAATGCCAATGAATAGGATGCGTTCGTCGTCATCGAAAAAGTCAGGGAATAGTTTCTTGAAGATGAGCGGGTTCAAGGCATCTCCAAAATTTTGGCCTTCATGGTAGGTCAGTTTCATTGGGACAAAGATGAGTAACGGTATCAGACAGCACAACTGAGTCCCTATGGACGTGCATTGGCCAAATATGTCCTGTCATAACTCGAATTCGACGAAAGTCCCGACACGTTATCACGCGCAATGGAGCAACAGAACTTCTTAAGGCTATCCTTTAAGTGGTTGCAAGCACAAGCACGCTCGATCATGGAGCACACGGCACCTACTTGTCTTGTAGCACTGAGCTTAGAAAGTAGCTTGGTCCGGAAAGTAACGCTGACCTTTCTGGATAATTAGCTTCGTCCATCGGTCAGCCCGTGAACAGCAAAAGCCCGAGCTTCCGCTCTGGGCTTGAACCTAAGACCCCTTACCGGGACAAAGGCTTAACCGCGTTTTTCCGGTGTAACGTTTGTTACTTTACCGTACGCAGGGCAAGAATGGGCGGAGCCGCAGGATGTCATCACAATGCTCGTGAAGAAAACAGCAACCAGTACCAAAAGCACCTTTTTCATCGTTCGTAATTTGTATTCCTAGCCAGAATGGTTCGGCGGGGAATGCTCCCCAAAGTTAGCCCTCATAACGATGTGTTCCGTTAAAATGTTTCAACAATTGGTTCGTCGAACTATTCTGGACCAATACCATCAGCCTTCCAATGGTTAACGCTCCACCTATTTCGAATATTGGCGAGGATTGGATAATTCACTTGCAAAGTGCATTCCAGAGTCCTTCCTATTCTGAACTTTGCACCTTTCTGGATCGTGAACGAACTACCTCGGTGATCTACCCAAAGAAGGAAGACGTGTTCGCTGCGTTCGGTCATACGCCTTTGTTCAACGTGAAGGTGGTCATCCTAGGGCAAGACCCTTATCACGGCGAAGGACAAGCACATGGACTTTCTTTTTCTGTACCAAAGGGTATGCGAACTCCACCTTCTCTGCGGAATATCTTCAAGGAGATCCAACGTGACCTCAATACTGAGGCACCCCGGACGACCGACCTTAGTGGCTGGGCTCAGCAAGGCGTACTTTTGCTAAATACGGTACTTACGGTCCGTGAGAACGAAGCGGGCTCACATCGCAGCAAAGGCTGGGAACAATTCACGGATGCGGTCATAACGGTAGTGTCGGAACAACTGAACGGCATCATCTTCCTACTTTGGGGAAATCCTGCTCAGCACAAGGAATCATTGATCGATACCCAAAAACATGTTGTGCTCAAAGCGCCCCATCCTTCTCCACTCTCAGCACACCGAGGATTCATAGGATGTGGGCATTTCAGTCGCGTAAATGAACTGCTCCAAGAACTAGGAAAAAGCACCATCGACTGGATGCAATGATCACTACTAGGATCATAATCGGGGTGGTGGTGGCAGCGTTCGCCCAATCTCTTCATGCCCAAAAGCACCGGATCGAATTCGTACCGGACATTGAACTGCCGTCGAAATGGTGGCAACCGGTGCAATTACCCACCGCAGCAGGAACCCAGCAGGCCAAGGTCGAACAGATAAACTTCCTATTGAGCAAGGGGTACCTAGAAGCGACGATCGATACCTGCATCACAACAGGTGACACTACGGTCTGCCCTATCGCGGTTGGATGGAATTATCGTTGGGCGCAACTTTCCGGGTCCGGTATTCCTGTCGAGATCGCAAGTGCCGCCAAATTCCGGGATAAATTGTATTCCGGTCGGCCAATAACTCCCCGACAAGTGGCGCGTCTATTCGAAGGGCTCATAAAGCAAAGTGAGAACAACGGTTATCCATTCGTGAACGTGCGTTTCGATAGCTTGAATTTCTCGGATGATGGACTCATGGCCCGTGTCGTTTTGGATAAAGGCCGTTTGGTGAAATTCGATAGTGTGCTCGTGCGTGGAAGTGCTAAGACCAACATCCGTTATTTACATTCATACATCGGAATTCGACCAGGCGACCTTTACAATGAAGCCGTTGTAGCCAGTGTGGAGCGCAGACTAAAAGAGCTTCCTTTCATAGTGCAAAAGCAACGTCCGTATGTGCAATTCACCCAGGAAAGCACGAAACTCTATCTATTCCTTGACACCAAGAAAGCGAGTTCCATAAATGGAGTTCTTGGATTACAACCCGATCCACTTACCGGAAAGACCACGCTAACGGGTGACATTGACCTCCGCCTACGGAATGCCCTGAAACGTGGCGAAGCGATCGAACTGAACTGGCGATCCCTCGTGAATTCCACACAAGACCTGAAGACGCATTTCAACTTGCCCTTCGCCTTCAATACACCATTCGGTGTAGACCTCGGCCTGAAATTATTTAAACGGGATACGACGTTTCTTGAAGTGACCGCGCGAGGTGGACTGGACTATATTTTGCCACGCGGTGATAAACTTTCGGTATTCATAAACAGCAAAAGCAGTGATCGATTGGGGAGGAACACGGTGCAGGTGCCAGGTCTTGCAGATGTGAGTACAATCAGCTACGGCCTCGGCCTGGAAAGGGAACGATTCGATTATCGTTTCAATCCGAAACGCGGACATAGCGCCAAAATAGAAGGTTCAGCTGGGAAAAAGCGCACCACGACGGCCGTATTCGGCCAACAGGAACAACCTCCGGAGATCAGAACGGTGCAATACCAATTGGACGGAACGGCCGTTGCCCATATCCCGATCAAGAGAAGGAGCACTATTCGGCTCGCAGGGCAGGGCGGTTGGATGGTGAATGATGACCTCTACACGAACGAGCTCTATCGCATTGGCGGACTTAAAACGTTGCGAGGCGCTAATGAAGCTTTTATTGTTGCCTCCTCCTATGCAATTGCCACACTGGAATATCGTTTCGTATTCGAAGAGAACTCCAACTTCTTTGCATTCTTCGATCAGGGGTGGTGGGAGAATTCAAGCCAGAATGACTTTGTTACCGATACACCATTCGGTTTTGGAGTAGGCACCATGTTTGAAACGAAGGCAGGCCTTTTCAGCCTCACTTATGCGCTCGGTAAACAGTTCAATAACCCGATCGAATTGCGCACCGGTAAAGTGCATTTCGGGTTCATTAGCTTATTCTGACCTGTGTGCTAAGCGATCCACCTGAATGCTAGCCATTTACCTGTTGCTCAAAGAACACATCAAACTCATCAAACATCAGTATATACACTAGTTTTGCTTACCCTATGCGATCCATGACTCTATTGGCAGTTGCGTTGTCGGTCCCGGTCTTTGCTGGAATTGGCTCGGAACCGACCGTGCGATCGCATCCGAAGCAGGCCTATATCGACTTTCTGCTTGAGTACATGGAACTGCGTTATCCGGAACAGCCGCGAACGGGGACTTTGCTTTATGTCTCGTTGGATCAACAGAGCATGTTCCTCGTAAAAGAGGGCACGCTCTTGAAGGTCTACCCGGTTGCCACTGCTAGCAACGGACCAGGAATGGAAATAAATAGTAATCGCACACCTACTGGTCTTCATGTGATCGGAAAAAAGATCGGTGATAATGTTCCGATGATGGGTATCCTGAGTGAACGGCGCTATACGGGTGAATTAGCGAACCCTGATCGGATCAGCGAGGACACCGACCTGATCACATCGCGCATCCTGTGGTTGGAAGGTTTGGAACCGGGCGTGAACAAAGGTGGAGCAAACGATAGCTATCAACGGTGCATCTATATCCACGGCACGGCCAATGAACGTTCCATTGGATCCCCATCTTCGCATGGCTGCATCCGCATGCTGAATGCCGATGTCATTGACCTTTACGAAAGAGTTCCTGTTGGCGCATTGGTGGTGATATTGGATAACTGAAGTCGTAATTTGAAATTCGAAGACCGAGCAGCACTCCGTATCTTCGTGCATTCCGTAGTACATGGATCTTTTTAGTTCACTTTTTGGCCTTTTTGCTGGCATTTTGATCGGTGCCGTCGCGTTCGCGTTCTGGTATCGTAAGCGCGATGCTGGCATGTTGGACATTGTACGCGCTCAATACGACAAAGAGCGTAAGGACCTTGAGCAACGGATCGAACGCGAGGTCCGTGAGAATAATACGCGAACCGAACAAACAAGGCTGCTTAGCGCTGACGTAGCCCGAGAGCAACAAAAGACGCAGGGCCTGCATGAAAAATTGGACGCTCAAAAAACGGAACTTGAGGAATTGCAGGTCCGCATGACCACCGAATTCGAGAATATTGCGAATCGATTGCTTTCCCAACGCGGAAAGGAGTTACAGGAACAACAAAGCGAAAAACTGGGCACCATCCTGAAGCCGCTTCAGGAACGGATCGTTGAATTTCAGACGCAAGTACGCGATGCATACGACAAAGAAGGCCGGGAACGTTTTGCGTTGAAGGACCAGATCGAAAATTGGTTACACAGAACACACGCCTTACCCAAGAAGCGGATAATCTTACCAAAGCATTGAAGGGCGATTCACAGAGCCAAGGTGCATGGGGCGAAATGATCCTGGAAAAACTATTGGACAGTTCCGGCCTGATCAAAGGACAGGAATATTCCATGCAGGAAAGCACTACGCTCAGTGATGGTTCACGGCTGCGTCCTGATGCGGTGATCATGCTTCCTGAAAACAAGCACCTGATCATCGATGCCAAGGTTTCATTGTTGCACTACGAACGCTATGCATCCAGCAACGGATCGGATGAACGCGATAAGTTCCTGAAGCAACATGTGGATAGTATCCGAACGCACGCCAAGGGGCTCGGTGAAAAGAACTACACCAAATTATATGGTGTGGACAGCGTGGATTTCGTGCTGATGTTCGTGCCGATCGAACCCGCGTTCTTGACCGCAATACGCGAAAGACCGGAGATCTTCCAAGAGGCCTATGACCGACAGGTGGTCATGGTAACGCATTCCACATTGATGGCAACTTTACGCACCATCCATGGGATCTGGAAGAACGAACGCATTGCACGGAACCACATTAAGATCGCGGAACGCGCTGGCGCATTGTATGATAAGTTCCATGGTTTTACGGAAGACCTTGGACGCATCGGAAAAAGCGTGAACGATGCCCAGAAAAGTTACGAAGCTGCAGTGGGAAAATTGAGCGAAGGACCGGGGAACTTGATCCGCCAAGTCGAAAAACTGAAGGAGCTCGGCGCAAAGACCAACAAGACGATCCACCCCAAATTATTGGAACGTTCCAAAGGTGGAATAACGAACCTGATCGAATGAGGCTATTGATCGGAATACTCTTCATGTCCGTATTGATCTTTGGCGGATGTAGAAGCCGCGCTACCGCAACCAAGCACGATAACTTCGCATACATCTACGGCAAAGGCGGATCACAAATGCGTCTGCATGCACGTGTGTACCACAGTGCGCCTGACCATTCCACAGTGTACTACAAATTGAACACACGCGACCTACTTTACAAAGGCGATGGAAGCGGAGGGCCTTTCAGATCGATCGTTCAGATAAAATATGAAGCGTATTCGGACTGGAGCACAAAGAATCTGTTGGACAGCGCAACAACGTTGATCCAGGACAAAAGCTACGACACCGATGAGGACCGCGAACTCATTGGCAGTATGGAGCTTCGGCGAAAAGAACAACGATCCTTTATTCTGAAGATCGTTGCGCGAGACCTCAACCGGGACAATGAAAGCACGGTCTACCTGCGTGTTGAGCGGGATGGTATTGCCTCACACCAGTATTTCATGCCAGTGGATACCGCTAAAGGCCTGCCGTTGTTCGATGATCATCTCGCCGTTGGTTCCAGTGTAAAAGTGCGCAGTGACGTATTCGCTGGTAAGACCTTGAGCTGTCAGCGATACCCGGTTGATGAGCTACTACCGGTTCCCGTATTCACAACGGCGAGTTCAATGCCGAACGATCCGATACCTGACAGTACGTATGCGATCACCGTGTCCGAGGAAGGGACATTTCTGATGTCATTGAACAACCCTGGCACCTATTTTATTCGATCGGATAGTGTTGCTGATGATGGATTCTCCTTGTTCGCGTTGAAGGATTGCTATCCCTATGTTGGAACCGCTGCGGACATGTTGAAGCCATTGCGTTACATAACTTCACTACAAGAGTTCGATCACATATCCAATGCCCCGAATGTGCGCTATGCAATTGAACGGTTCTGGATCGACGCTGCAGGAGATCGTGAGCGGGCCAGAGAGGCCATTCGGATCTATTACGGGCGGGTGGAAACGGCTAACCGGTTCTTTACCTCGTTTGTGGAAGGATGGCGAACCGACCGAGGCCTGGTCAACATCATCTTCGGGACACCTACCTCCATCTACAAAAGTGATCATAGCGAGACTTGGATCTACGGTGAAGAGAATAACCTCATGTCGCTTACTTTCACTTTCGTGAAAGGAAAAAGCGCGTTCAGTGACAATGACCTCGTGCTGAACCGGGACCCTTTGCTTAAAGGAGCTTGGTACAGGAATGTGGAAAGCTGGCGCAACGGAAGGGTCTACCAGAATTGAAAACCGTTACAATTAAGCCGAAATACACGCAGACCAACAACTACTATTGAAGATGGCATCGAATGACCTTGTGTGTGGCGTGTGGCCCGTGATCGAAGCATTGCGCGCAGGAAAGAACGTGGAACGCTTGCTCATTCGCCGAGAAGCCGGTGGTGATGGGATCAAAGAGATCCGGCAGTTGGCATTGGACCGCGATATTCCATGGCAGCCCGTACCTGTTGCAAAGCTCGATCGCCTTACGAAGACCGAACACCAAGGCGTTATAGCTTACTTGAGCCAAGTCGAGGAACAGGACCTGGATGAAGTGATCACCATGGCCTATGAGAGCGGGGAAACGCCGTTGGTCATTGCTTTGGATGGCGTTACCGATGTTCGGAACATGGGTGCCATTGCACGAAGCGCAGAAGTATTTGGTGCACATACCATGCTCGTGCCTAAAACGGGAACCGCCCGATTAGGGCCGGACGCTGTAAAAAGCAGCGCTGGTGCTTTGTTGCGAAAGCCAGTGTGTAGAGTGAACAAGTTCACCGAAGGACTCTTCAGAGCACGGGAGCATGGCTTACGTATAGTTGCCATCACCGAAAAAGGTACGCAGTTCTTGGATGAAGCTGCCCTTGCTGGCCCCTTGGTCCTGGTCATGGGAGCAGAGGACGAAGGAATTTCCGACTCCGTTTTGCGTATGGCCGATGACCTGGTGAAGATCCCCATGGCGGGCTCGATCGGATCTCTGAATGTTTCGGTTGCAGCTGGGGTTGCGCTGCATGCCGTGCTGAAGTCGCGGAACGGAGCGAAGTGAGCGGAGCGTGAAGTTCACACACAGGCGATCAGAGAAGGTATCAGATCGACTTCTAGTGAAAGGTGTCTATTCAATTAAGCTCCAAGGCTATTTCCGGCAAGGACACTTGCACCTTCCGTCCCATTACAATTTGGCAACCTTCAACCGGTGAGTTGCGTACTAAAGCGCACGAAAGCTGATCTCACCGCGGAATACGTATGGTTCCATGGCGTTCTCGTGCTTCGTTTTATTTAATGAACACCATTCTTCCGAATGCTCTTATTGTAGGTCTTGCACTGGTATTCAGCGGCTGGACGGCCGATCCTAACTCGGTCCGATCAGCTGTATATGTGATACAGGAAGGCGAAATTGAGCTGCCCACAGGATTCAGCCCGAACCGTGACGGCGCGAACGACACGTTCGTAATTCATGGTCTCGAAGCATATCCGAGGAACACGTTCACCGTAGTGAACCGATGGGGCAATTTGGTCTACGACACTTACAATTACACGAACAATTGGACGGGTGAGAATGTGCAAGGACAACCCTTACCCGATGGAACCTATTTCGTGCGCTTCTCCGTGAATGGCGGCGAAAGAACTTGGCAAGGCTTTGTTGAATTACGTCGCTGATGGTATGAACCGCATATACCTGATCATACTCTTCGTGGGAACCCTGGTACGGACGGGTTCCGTTCATGCTCAGCAGCAGGTATCGGTAAGCCAATACATGTTCAACGGCTTGTTCTTGAACCCTGGCAGTGCCGGTTCGCACGCGTATGCCACGTCATCGCTATTGCACCGTTCTCAATGGGCCCAAATGGAAGGTGCACCAACTACGAGCATGGTTGCCTTTGACGCACCATTGATGAAACAAAAGATCGGTGCAGGATTTACCGTTGTCCATGATCGCATCGGCATCTCGAAAGACCTGGACCTCTCAGGGAATTTCGCATACCACATGCGCATCGGTACTCGAAGTAAATTGGCATTCGGCCTGCGTGCAGGTGTTTCCATTTATTCTGCACAACTCAGTGGTCTGCGTTATTGGGATACCAATGATCAAGTTCTTGATCGGAACCTCACCAATGTACCCGTAGCGAAATTCGGTTTCGGCTTGTACTGGTACAGATCGGATGCCTACTTAGGTCTTTCGGCCCCTTCCCTGTTCGCTGCGGATAAGGCCATTAAAGCAGTGACCGACAGCACTCAAACCCGGTACTATTCCAGCCACTACTATTTGCATGCCGGTAAGGTCTACCCGCTTTCGGAGTCCTTGGATATCAAACCGAATGTACTGGTGAAGTTCGCCCCCAATGCCGCCGTCCAAGCCGACCTGAACTGTAACCTACTCTATCGCGAACGCCTATGGCTTGGTGTGGGTTACCGCACTGGTGCTGCTTTTGTCGGCATGGTGGAGTATGTGATCTCCCCGCAATTGCGGATCGGTTATGCCTATGATATGGCAGCAGCGCGGATGCGTAATTACACCACCGGATCGCATGAGATCATGATCGGTTTCGATCTCGGTCGTGAGGCGATCACATTGAAATCTCCACGTTATTTCTAATGGGTACACGGTCGAAGATCATTGGAATTGTTCTCATTGCGAGCTTGCTTTCCGCATGTTCCAATTCGCGCCGTGCCCATGCTGATGCGGCATTCAACCGCATGGCATATGCAACGGCTTCCGCGAAATACGATCAATTGCTTCAGAAAAAATTCGACCGGTCGATTGCCCTACGCGCTGCCATTGCCCATTCAAAATTGAATGACCTACATCGCGCCGTGGAGCTTTATGGAATGGCACAAAAAGAGGCCCCGTTGCAGACCACCGATGGATTGCTGTACGGGATGGCCCTGCAACAAATAGGAGAGGTTGCCAATGCTGAGATCCAATTCAAGAATATTCTTGCGTCAGACTCAGGAAATGTAATTGCAAAGCGCTTGCTCGATGCGTGTTACGCGCATACATCCTATACTCCTGCTACACCATTGTACGAAATTCAACCAGTACGAATTCCAGAATTACCCGAAGCCTTTTGCGCCGTTCCATACGGCAAAGGCGTCGTCTTCGCGGGAGCAAATGCATCCGTAAACGCGAAAAGAACGAACCCATTGAATGGTCACTCATTCCTTGACCTGTACTACGGAGAGCCGAATGCACAGGGTGATCTTGCCGACATCAAACCGCTTTTCGGAATCGTGAACGGGATGTACCACGACGGCCCCGCGACCTTCAGTTCCGATGGTCGCACGATGTTCTTCTCACGCAGTGATTACATGAAACACCGCATAATAAAAGACGAACAGAACGTGAGCCACGTACAGTTGTTCCGTGCGGAAAAACAACGCAATGGTTCTTGGGAGAACGTTGAGCAATTCGCCTTCAATAGCGATGGACGAAGTATTGGTCAGGCTGCTCTTAGCGCCGATGGCAGAACGTTGTACATGATCAGCGATATGCCGGGCGGATTCGGTGGTACGGATGTATACCAATGCAAATGGATGCTCAACGCATGGAGTCCGCCGGAGAATCTTGGACCTACTATCAACACACCAGGGAATGAAATGTTCCCAACCGTTCTAGGTGACACATTGTTCTTTTCATCCAACGGGCATGGCGGACTAGGTGGCCTGGACGTTTTCTCATCAGCTTACACGAACGATGATTGGTCGCTGCCAGCGAACATGAATGCACCGATCAATTCAACCTATGACGACTTTTCGCTTCAATTCCGGAATGACGGATCCAGCGGCTTCTTGAGTAGCAACCGGGATGGGAAAGATGGGATCTATTCATTACGGAAGCTCCCAGTGGAACAATTATCCAAAGCAGCACCTTAGGATAGATACCACGCGTACTCGAAGGTCTATGCTTTATTGTTCCGCTTCACGACCTCTGCGAACGTGATGCCTTCCATGCGGCTCTCGACCCAGGACATCACATCGAAATATTTAAGGACCATGCTTTCCAATGGATCCTTGAATATCACTTTGAACTCTTTGTGCATCATGGCAAAGTGTTCAATTTTAACTTCCGGATCCGTAGACCGTGCCATCTTCTTGATGTGGTCGATCAATAGCACTTCAACATCATTCGCATCATGCCGCTTGTTCATGAAACGTGATGTACTGCGCACGATGTATTCCAACAGATCGTAGTTACCCAACTCGAAATGGACAACCAGATTGAACAACCTTGCATACGTGAATATGTCCTGTCGCAATGTCGGTTCATTATCGTTCAGCACCTTGTTCAACCAGAACAACGCCTTGTTCATTTCATTGGCACCGAAGT
This sequence comes from Flavobacteriales bacterium, assembly GCA_016704485.1. Lineage (NCBI taxonomy): Bacteria > Pseudomonadati > Bacteroidota > Flavobacteriia > Flavobacteriales > Flavobacteriales bacterium. Next base: position 195,894 of record JADJAA010000001.1, read on the forward strand.
GTACGATCGCTAGCGTGAAATAGAATTCGATCTCGCTTTCCTTGTGTATGCCAGCGGCCATTTCTTCCATCCCCTTCAGGATCGGATCCACCAGCTCCATGGCCTTTCCGTAATCCGCGGAACGATCCAACAAGCGCAACTCTCCCAAATAACTGGCAACGAATATCTGTGTCTCCAGATTCTGACCCGTGAATCCTTGTGTTCCGGAAAGTGAACGCATCAATTTAATGCTCTCTCTTGCGCTTTTCAGATCCTTAAGCTCGATCTGCGCATTGATGATGTAATGCAATGTTCTGATATACCGTTTCGGCAGGTCGTTCTTGATCAATTTGCTGCGGTCCAGGATCTCTTTAACGCGAAGGAATTTTTCCAAACTGGTCTTCCAATCGCGCTTCGCCCAATAACAGAAACCTTGCGTGTAGTAACAGATCGTTGCTGCGCGATGGCTCAGTGCCGTATTCTTCCCTTTTATCAATTGGTGCTCACTGATCTCCTCGACCATGGCGCGTTCTTCTTCCGTGCGCACATAACCACCACTGTGGAATACGTAATTGATCTTTGAATAGAGGATATGGTATGCCGCAAGATTCCGGAGTTTCTCGATCACTTCACGCTCTTCTTCGATCAGTGCATCCAGATCCTTGGTGAATTCCCCACTCTCATAAGCTTCCTCCAATAACATCTTCTCCCAGCTCAATAGCTCGAACCAGTAATAGAAGCGTTCATTCTCACGCGCAATGCGTTTCGCACGATGAAGCAGTTTATTGCATTCGGTATACAGCGCTTTCTGATAAAGGATCTCAATGTTCTTGATCTCTTGTTTCAACACTCCACTCACGGAACTTTCCGAATGGTAAGCCCGAAGTGCTTTAAGTATCAGCTTGTACAAATGGTTCTTCTCAGAAGGCAAATGCTTAATGAAGGTCTCCTTTGCGAACTGCTTCTTCAAGGCCTCTTCGTCGTACGCTTTCTGCTTATCGATGGAATCAAAAATGCGTAGGTAATTCTTGTCGCCACTTTGTAGTGATGAATGCAACTTAAAGAATCGCTTTTCCGACTTCGTCAGCGAACGGATCAGATCGAATAGCTCTGTACTTGGCTTCATGTCTTCCTGTAATAATTGAAATAGGATCCCAACCTTGCACTCCAAAGATAGGAAGCCTGCGACGCAAATACCAACCCTCACTACATTTGACAAATGCATGATATTCGGATCCTCCGCAGATCAATCCCACTCTTATTGACATTCGTTACGCTGCTTGTAACATCCGCCACTGACGCCCAACATGACTGCAAGACCACAAAACAAGGGTCTGGCTTATTCCAAGCCAAAGCAGGTGGGGCACCTGCTTTGTGGCCATTGGATATCCTTCATCAAGTGATCGCGCTTGACCTAACGATGGCGAACACCATTGCTGGCCATTGCACCATTATTGCAGTTCCTCGCGCAGAAGGCACCTCCAACTTCCCTCTGGACCTATTGACACTGACCGTGGATTCCGTAACGGACATCAATGGCAATTTGACATTCACGCAGTCAGGTGAAGTACTCGACATAGATCTTGGTGGCAGTTTCGGAACCAACGATACACTGGAACTGACCGTTCATTACCAAGGTGACCCTACAACGGATGTGAGTGGTTTCGGCGGATTCTACATGGGCACCATAATGTACAATTTAGGTGTAGCGTTCACCAGCATTCCCCATTCATATGGCCGAGCCTGGTTCCCTTGTGTCGACAATTTCACGGAACGGAACTCCTATGAGTTCCTGATAAAGACCCGTGGTGCGAATAGATCCTGGTGTAACGGCACACTGTTGTCTGAAATACCATTGGGCGGTGATACCATTCTGCTCCATTGGAGCATTGCTGAAACCATGCCGAGCTACTTAGCAAGTGTTGCGGCATCCAATTATGTTCCGGTGCATGATCAATACATGAGTACGACGGGCGCTATGATCCCTGTAGAACTCGTTGCCAGAGCACAGGATACAACGGCCATGAAGAATTCATTCCTGCACCTACCAGATGCATTCTCACATTTCGAGGAATGGTTCGGGCCGTACCGCTGGAACAAGGTCGGGTATGTACTGACCCCACAGGGAGCCATGGAACATGCTACGAGCATCCACTACCCTAGCTCCATTGCGGATGGGTCATTGCAGTATGAAGATATCATGGCCCATGAACTTGCGCATCATTGGTTCGGTGATCTTGTGACCTGCGATCGCGCAGAAGAGATGTACATCAATGAAGGGTTTGCCGAGTACTTGAGCTATTTGTTCCTAGAGGATGTGTATGGGAGGGAACGCTATATGACCACTGTGAAAAAGAACCACCGAGCAATGGTGCATCGTGCACATATTCTGGACGAGGATTGGTTAACCTTATCGGATATTCCGCAACAATGGACCTATGGTGAGCATGTGTATAACAAAGGCGCGGATGTTGCTCATGCGCTCCGTGGTTATTTGGGTGACGCGCTCTTCGTTCAAGGATTCACCAGCTTCCTTGAGACCTATGCATTTCAATCGGTGAATACATCGTTGCTCCGGGACCATCTCACACAGGAAACCGGCATGGATATGACCGATTTCTTCAATGATTATATCGATCAACCTGGCTGGGCGGCATTTGAGGTAGACTCATTCAGGGTTGAACAAGTTGTCGGTGGCGTTTGGCCAACGAATGTCTTCGTTGAACAGAAACAACGCGGACCTTCCTCCCCATACAACAATGTACCGATCACCGTAACGTGTTACGACGTGAACGGTGCTGGATGGGACTCTCCACAACAGCTTTTCGGTGGAACGAATTCTTCAGCAATAGTATTACCACCTTTCGAACCGGTCGCAGTTGTGCTGAATGCCGATGAACTGATCAGTCTGGCGATCACATTGGATGCTGACACGATGGAAAGTCCGGGAATATTGAACAGCGTGAATAGTGATCTGCGCGTCACAGTGGCTAACATGCCTACACCGACACCGATCGTCGTACAAGAGTATTGGGTAGCCGCAGATCCTGAAGTCGATGAAACTTTTGCTTTTGTGGTATCACCGGACCGCTATTGGCGCGTAACGGCACAACTGCCTGTTGGAGCGGAACTCACCGGACGGATCAATTACGACGGGAGAGATATCATTTCAGGTGCACTGGATATTGGTCTGATGAACGACTACAATGGTGTGGCGTTCACTGAGGACAGCTTGGTGGTGCTCTACCGACCAAGCGCACGCGTCGCTTGGACCCTTCACCCGGACCAAACACTGAACACGATCGGAAGTGCAACGAATAAAACCGGCCGGATCGACATCAATGACCTACAAGCCGGTGAATACACATTGGCTTGGCGAAAGAGTGCCGTTAGTGTTAGCGAAAATGCTCGTGAAGCGGTATGGTCGATCTTCCCGAATCCTGCAACGAACAGGGTCTTGGTAAGGACCGATATGAATTCACCGAACGGCGTGATCGAACTGCTGGACCAACGGGGAGCTTTGATCAGGCAACTAACAATTTCAGAGAACGTGCTGGTCTTTCCCCTTGAAGGTGTTAGTGCAGGAACCTATATGTTGCGCTTCGCATCCAAAGGAACTCGAACCAACGTCGGGCCTTTGGTGATCACAGAGTAAGTAGGAGGCACTCCAGTTTCGGATCGTAGCTCACCCAAAAATGGATATTTCGTAATCCATCTTCACTGCTTTCCATCAACATGTGTGGTCGCGATCAGGTCCAGTATGGAAACTGATCCGTTATCTACGATATGCATGATCAGATCGTGGGTTGATACATCGCGAATGGAAGTATCGTTGCTCATGGCGATGCGCCAAGCATCAGGATCCCCGCCTACGAACAGGACCTTCTCACACTCGGCTGCACCGTAGATTTCGACTATCCACGTACGCCTATCATAACCGGCCATGAAAACGGGCGGTAGCTCCGGCACCATTTGCGGACATGCGTAACACACGAAATGCGCGATATAATGGGTACGATGATCAACACGGAGATCTGGCCATCGAATGGGAACGATCAACTGCGCTCCGTTGCGTGTAGCAACATCAGAAACCGTACGACAATAGGACCGCACCACTTCGATCGGTTCTTCACGAACGTAACCCTCGTCCTGCTTTTCCAACTCATTGGCCACTACTTCATTCACCCCGTTCCATTTCATTGGAAGCCAAATGACAACGACAAGAAACACGCCTATCAACTTCCGTCGATCGAACGAATAAGTGCTACCGACTAACGCAATACAACCCGCGACCAGGATCGGAATTCCCAAGAACATTCTCGAAAGCGAAAAGAAGATCGTAGTCAACCCTTCGTGTACTTTAAGAACACCTAACGCGAACGGAATGAACAACATGACAGCAACTATTGCCCAACATTGTCCTTGATCGCTACGCTTAAATGCCATCACAACGGCGATCACCAGAAGCGAGATCACTAACAACCCAGCCGCTTCCGTGAATGGCACCAAGTGTTGCCAGTGCATGTCCAGACCTTGGAGCCCGCTCAATGTTCTATTGAAACCATACTGAACCGAATCGCCATCCATGAAATGCAATGGCGTGATCTTGGCTTTGGCATGAAATGCTTTTGCCCAAAGAACAAAACCCAAGGAAGGCAACACTCCCAAAGCGTTTCCCAACCAGAAGCCTACCGATCTCTGCTGCTTCCATACAAGCCATGTGAATACCGGAACAAGGACCAGCAATGTATTCGGGTTACAGACAACGGCGGCACTGGCCACCAAAGCGGTCAAGAAAGACCTTGCCCACACCGACCGAATGACCTGAATGAAAGGCAACATTGCCAGCAGACCAATACCATGAACGAATCCACGCGGCATGGAGGTAAGCATACCCCACTCCACCGGCAATAATATCGGCATGGCCGAAAAAGCGATCGCACCAATTATATGACCCTTGCGCAAACACCACCATGCGAACGCCCAGAAAGGGATCAACGCGAGAAACGATGTTACTATGGGTAACGCGAATTGCGGCGAAATACCGGTCCAGAGCAACGGAACGGCGAGTAATGCTTCGAGCATCGGATTGTAATTCTGCCCATACATATAGGGTTCGCGGAATATTCCATGTGAATAGTCCAAAGCGATCTGCTGCATAAGCGCATCATCGATACCGATGTGCTTGAACGCGAATCGCACCAATAGGTCGATCCGATCAAGAATACTTAGCAGGATCAGCGCAAGAACCGCATAGGATACCCATCGACGTTCGTTCAGTTCGATGGTTGGTGCGCTCTTCATGCGTGGCATAGATACGCACACTGAATGAAGAAAACGGTGAGCTCAATGAGCGTACCGCAAACTCTTGCCGGGGTACACACCAGCAGGACCTAATTGCTCTTCAATACGGAGCAACTGGTTGTACTTGGCGATACGGTCACTGCGACTAGCGCTACCCGTCTTGATCATGCCGCAATTCAATGCGACGGCCAGATCGGCGATGGTGCTATCCTCGGTTTCTCCACTACGGTGGCTCATGACACTCGTATATCCTGCGCGGTGGGCCATTTCTACGGCTTGAATGGTCTCGGTAAGTGTTCCGATCTGGTTCACCTTAACCAAAATGCTATTCGCGATGCCCTTGTTGATGCCTTCAGCAAGGCGCTCCGTGTTCGTCACAAAAAGATCATCACCTACAAGTTGCACTTTTTCGCCGATCGTCTCCGTGAGCAACTTCCATCCGTCCCAATCGTCCTCGGACATGCCATCCTCAATACTTACAATGGGGTAACGCTTGGCCCAATCGGCCCACATAGCTACCATTTCTTTACTCGTGAGACTATCGCCAGTGCTCTCCAAGGTGTAACGCTCCTTTTTGGCGTCATAGAATTCGGTACTGGCGCAATCCAATGCCAACACGATATCCTCACCTGGTTTGTATCCTGCTTTTTCAATGGCCTGCATCACCAACTTCAACGCATCTTCATTGCTTGCAAGATCCGGTGCAAAACCGCCTTCGTCACCAACGTTGGTACTCAGGCTCTTCGCTTTCAGAACGGCTTTCAGATTGTGGAATACCTCAGCACCCATCCGTAACCCTTCACCGAAGGTCTTTGCACCAACGGGCATGATCATGAATTCCTGCACATCCACTTTGTTGTCTGCATGTGCGCCACCGTTCAAAATGTTCATCAGCGGAACAGGTAAGGTGCATGCATTGACACCGCCGACATAACGGTAGAGCGGCATGCCCGATTCACTAGCTGCAGCTTTTGCAACCGCAAGGCTTACACCAAGAATTGCATTGGCTCCCAAGTTCGCTTTGTTCGGAGATCCATCCAACGCGATCAACGCACGATCGATCATTGCTTGCTCTGTGACCAACGCTCCGTTCAACTCGGAGTTAAGGGTACTATTTACGTTCTGAACGGCCTTGAGAACACCTTTGCCCAAGTATCTTTTCTTGTCACCATCGCGCAATTCAGCAGCCTCATGGGCACCGGTGCTGGCACCACTAGGAACTGCTGCGCGACCCATGTGACCTGAATCGGTGTAGACATCTACTTCAATGGTAGGATTGCCACGAGAATCGAGGATCTCGCGGGCTTGGATCTTGGCGATCAGACTCATAACTACAGTTCAATTATTCTTTATAAGAGCACCTTCTACGGTGAAATGGGCGTGCATGTTCGCAACGAACCGATCAAAAAGATAACGCCCGTCCAATGGGCCTGGACCAGCTTCGGGATGGTACTGCACGCAAAAGACCGGTTTGCCTTTCAACTTGAAACCAGCGACGCTGCCATCGTTAAGGTGAACATGGGTGATCTCCACCGCCTTGTTCATTTCTGCGGCATCACGATCCACTACGAATCCATGATTCTGTGAGGTGATTTCATCACGCCCCGTCGTGAGGTCCTTTACAGGGTGATTGATGCCCCTATGGCCATGATGCATTTTCAGGGTGGGCATGCCATGCGCCTCTGCCAATAGTTGATGACCCAAGCAGATCCCGAAGACCGGAAGCCCTGCGTCCACAATTGTTTTTACCAGCGCCACGCTGTTGGGCATTGCGCCGGGATCACCGGGTCCATTGCTTAGCATGAACCCATTCGGTTCCCATGCGAGCATGTCCGAAAGCGGCGTGGTCATCGGAAAAACTTTTACAAAGCAATCACGTTCCACAAGGCAGCGCTCTATGTTTCGTTTCACGCCAAAGTCCAACAAGGCCACCCGGAAACTCGCGTTCTTGGACCCGACCTCATAAGCATGTGCTGCGGTAACACGGCTGCTCAATTCCAGACCGGCCATTGCGGGTGCCGCAGCCAATTGTTTCTTCAACGCAGCAACATCCAATTCAGTAGAAATAATGGCATTCTGCGCTCCATGATCACGGATGTGCCGCACCAATTTGCGCGTGTCCACATCACTGATCCCGACCACGTTCTGTGCTTTGAGTTGATCATCCAAGGAACCCGTGGCTCCCGGACGACTCACCACTTCACTGAACTTCTTCACTACAAGACCAGCGATGGTAAGCGACCTGCTTTCTTCTTCGCCTTCCTTTACGCCGTAATTGCCCACGTGCGGTGTGGCCAAGGTCATGATCTGGCCGGTGTAGCTCGGATCGGTAAAGATCTCTTGGTAGCCGGTCATGCCGGTATTGAAGCAGATCTCGCCGGCGGCGCTACCCGTAGCTCCAATGGAACGACCGCGAAATAACGTACCATCAGCAAGTAACAGAAGGGCTTCGGGACGTTGGCTTACGAGCATACGCGATATACGTCAGCTTTAATGCTGCAAAGATACCCGCTCAGTCATAAGTCGAACGAAGAGATCATCCACAGGTGTTGAAAACGTGGTGATGTACAGCCTGCATAGCCCGATTCTAGTTGATCAATACGGCATCCGCGTTATTGCATCAGAAGCTTCGCCGTGAATTGTTTACCAGATGGATCACCCGCTTGCACGATGTACATTCCAGCGGATAATCCAGAAAGATCCAACGCTGAACGCTGCCCCGCGACATTCTGGCGCTGAACAGTACGCCCTGTGTTGTCATAGAGGGTTACGCTCCAACGTTCATTGTATGGCATCTCAACCGTCCAGTTGTTCACATCAGTAAGCCAAACACTCAGCTGTACGTGCTCAGTCGAGATCTCCGGAACAGAAATAGGCACACTACACCCGCTTACCGCATCGCCACCGATCCATTGGGCCACACGGTTGAAGGGTTGGCCTTCCAGTTCAGTGAACGCACCAACAATGTATAAGCTATCTCGCCAAACGGCCATGCCGGGAACTGACTGCGGATTGGGACCGGGTTCTTGATCGAAACCGGGTAACGAACACCATTGCGAACCGTTCCATTTGGCCAACCCATTTGCCGGTATACCACCAGCTTTGGTGAATTGCCCGCCAACATACAGGTCATCGTGGAACCATTGTAGCGTAAGTACCGAAGTATACCCCGGTGCTATGGCCAATTCAAGTCCTGTTCCAAAATCCAACCAATTCTGCCCATCGAACGCCGCCAAGCCATTACCCGGCGCACCGGGTTCCCGGAAAGCACCTACGATGTACAGCACTTCATTGTGGATGACCACATCTTTAATTGCTCCAAGCGAAGTGCCCCAACCCGGAACATATTCCCATGTGGAACCGTTGTGGCGCATAAGATTACACCACCCGTCAGAGAGTGGATCACGGAAAATCCCGCGCATGTACGTCATACCTTCAAACTCGATTACCGTCCCAATAAAATTTCCGTTGTCTACTGGAATCTGCTGATAAGGCGACCATTCGTGAAACCCATCGGCATCATACCGGAACACAGCGGCTTCTGGGTAGCCGCAAATACTTGTAGAGAAACCGGTCATATACAAGTTATCCTGTTCATCGTGTCTGGGTGAAATACCACCCAACCCGCTGGTGACCGGATTTATACAGTCTAAAGGTTCCCAACGTTGAGTTGTTTCGTCGAGGCGAGAAAAGGATCCATTAGCTGTGTCCGGTTCAACGAAAAATCCAAAGGCACCGCAGGCATATAATTCAGCATTGTAACGAATAAACCAATAGACTTGACTCGCAGTACTGCCAGGAATCTCATACATTCGATGTCCGATGCTATCCCAACGGGTGCCATCCCATTGTGCCATGCCGAATGCAAGTACGGTATCGGTTTCGTTCGCAATTCTCAAAAACGTACCGCTGCCATAAAGTCTATCAGCGATGGGATCAACCGAAAGTGCCGTCATCGAACCAATAGGTCCATCGCTGAGCCTCTCCCAATGCTGAGCATGAACATTGAGCCCGATAAACAGGAATATGACTAAATAGAAAGACCTCATTGCACGGAGAGATCTCGATTCACCAATACTTTCAGAACTGCCATTCTACGCAAGTTTGATGTCTGCGGAAGGATGAAGATAAGTATTGGCTTGCGAGTTCTACCTAGGTACAACGCCAATGTCGAACGCGACTCATGTTATAGATCTGTGATCGTTCACTCACGTCCATCTGTATCATTCGATGAAGAGCGGCGTGTACCAAAACGAAGAACGGGGCACCTTCTAAGCGCCCCGTTCCTATTTCGTTGAATGTTGTTCTACTCGCCTTTTGCCTCTTCGCCAACTTCTGCTTTTGCTTCGGTTTCCGGCTTTGCTTCGGCTTCTGGTTTCGATGCGGCTTTGGTACGGCGTGTACGACGGGTCTTCTTAGCCGCTGTACCTGCTTTCTCCTTGGTGTAGGTCGTGTTGAAATCGACCAATTCGATCATGGCCATTTCAGCCGCGTCTCCTAAACGGTTGCCCATTTTGATGATGCGGGTGTACCCTCCAGGACGATCAGCGATCTTAGGCGCTACATCGCGGAACAATGTGGCTGTTGCCTCTTTGTTCTGAAGGTAGCTGAACACTGTACGACGGCTGTGCATGGTATCGTCCTTGCTCTTGGTAATCAAAGGCTCTACGAACAAGCGTAGTGCTTTTGCTTTGGCCAAGGTGGTCTCGATGCGCTTATGATCGATCAAGCTGATCGCCATATTGCTCAACAGGCTATCGCGGTGGGCTTTCTTACGGCCTAGTGCGTTGTTCTTATTTCCGTGTCTCATTGTAGTATCGTGTTGGGTGTATGTAAGGCGACGCATGCGTCGCCGCTACATTACTCCTTGTCTAACTTGTATTTGGCCACGTTCATTCCGAAGCTCAGGCCTTTGTTCTCTACCAGATCCTCAAGCTCAGTAAGACTCTTCTTACCGAAGTTGCGGAACTTCAAGAGGTCGTTCTTGTTGAATGAAACGAGATCACCAAGGGTATCGATGTCAGCTGCTTTCAAGCAATTCAATGCACGTACACTCAGGTCCATGTCGACCAACTTGGTCTTCAATAGTTGACGCATGTGCAAGCTGGTCTCGTCGAACTCTTCCGCATTGCTGCTGGATGATGGTCGGATCTCCGTATCAAGGGTTATGCGCTCATCGCTAAACAACATGAAGTGGTGGATCAGGATCTTCGCAGCTTCCTGCAACGCATCCTTTGGAGAGATGCTACCGTCCGTGATCAACTCGATGGTGAGCTTCTCATAGTCGGTCTTCTCTTCAACACGCGTGTTCTCAACGTTGTACTTAACGTTCTTGATCGGTGTGTAGATCGAGTCGATGTAGATGGTACCGATAGGGGCACCTTCCACTTTGTTCTCATCAGCAGGAACGTAACCACGTCCTTTTCCGATGGTGACCTCCACTTGCAACTTAACGTTGCTGTCCATATTGCAGATAACGTGCTCAGGGTTCAACACCTGGAAACCAGTGGTGTGCTTTCCGATATCGGCACCTGTGAAACCATCCTTACCGCTAACGGTGAAGGATACTTTCTCCGTGCTAACATCGTCCAACTGACGGCGGAAGCGGATCTGCTTAAGGTTCAGAACGATCTCGGTCATGTCCTCGATCACTCCTTTAATTGTGCTGAACTCGTGGTCCACGCCACCAATGCGTACACTGGTGATCGCATGTCCCTCCAAGCTGGAGAGAAGAATACGGCGAAGGGCATTACCGATGGTGATCCCGTAGCCCGGCTCTAGAGGACGGAACTCGAAGGATCCGCGCTTATCGTCGGATTCGATCATCGTTACCTTGTCTGGCCGCTGGAATTCGAGAATGGGCATGTGCTGTTGCGTTGTTTTATGTGTCTGTTGGCAGTCCTTGTCCGTTCACCCGATCACCGCTCCCCTGCTTACCAGGAACAGTGTAGGTTCATCAATTACTTACTGTACAATTCCACGATCAGTTGCTCACGGATGTTCTCCGGGATCTGTGCGCGCTCAGGCATGTTGATGAATTTGCCTGTCATGTTGCTCGGGTTCCACTCCAACCAATCGAATTTGTTGTTGCTTACCGAAATGCTATTGGTGATCGCTTCCAACGCACGACTTTTTTCGCGCACTGCTACGGTCTGTCCAGGGCGCAACGTGTAACTAGGGATATTCACCATGCTACCATCTACCGTAACGTGGCCATGACCGACCAATTGACGAGCAGCACGACGTGTTGGTGCAATGCCCAAACGGAATACCGTGTTGTCCAAACGTGATTCGCACAACTGTAGCAATACTTCACCGGTAATACCGCGCTTACTGGCAGCGATATAGTACATTTTCTCGAACTGGCGCTCGAGGATGCCGTAGGTGTATTTCGCCTTTTGCTTCGCTTGCAACTGAAGGGAGTATTCACTCTCCTTTTTGCGGCGGCGGGCATTGGGGCCATGCTGGCCGGGGCTATGGGGCTTGCGCTCCATCCATTTGTCCGGTCCGAAGATCGCTTCTCCGAATTTACGGGCGATCCGTGTCTTAGGTCCTGTGTAACGTGCCATTCTTCTTTGGTTTTTGGGTGTTCCCCTTTTTATGGAACACCAACTACGGAATGGGAAACAGTCCCACCCCTACGGTTGTTGTTTTTTATACGCGGCGCTTCTTTGGTGGTCGGCAGCCGTTGTGTGGCATTGGTGTCTGATCAATGATCTCAGTTACCTCCACACCGCTGTTATGCAATGCGCGGATGGCACTTTCACGACCACCTCCTGGTCCCTTAACGAACACTTTCACTTTGCGTAGACCCAGATCATGCGCTTCGCGAGCAGCCTCTTCGGCGCTCACTTGCCCAGCATATGGGGTGTTCTTCTTGCTTCCGCGGAAGCCTTGCTTACCTGCGGATGACCAGCTGATCACCTCACCCTTGTTATTGGTGAGCGAGATGATAAGATTGTTGAACGTAGCACGGATGTGGGCTTGCCCAAAGGCCTCCACTACCACGTTCTTTTTCTTCTTCTTGCCGCCGGCCTTTTGCTCTTGCTTTGCCATGTGTTTCTTATTGAGGGAACGGTGTTGTTGAATTCCGCATCGTAACAACGTTAGCTGGCGAACGATCGTCCGCCACTACGTTATTTCGTTGCCTTTTTCTTGTTCGCCACTGTTTTACGTTTGCCTTTACGGGTACGGCTGTTCGTACGTGTACGTTGTCCGCGCACTGGTAAACCAGCACGATGACGCTGCCCACGGTAACTGCCGATGTCCATCAAGCGCTTAATGCTCAGCTGCACTTCACTCCGAAGCGCACCTTCAACCTTAATGCTCTCATTGATGACCGTCCGGATACGGGATTGTTCATCATCGGTCCAGTCGTCAACCTTGGTATCGGGATCCACCTCGGCCTTCTCCAGAATGGAAAGGGCTTTGCTGCGGCCGATGCCGTAGATGTACGTGAGGCCAATGCAGCCCCTCTTGGTCTTGGGTAGGTCTATACCTGCTATACGTGCCATGTCTATCTAGTTATCAGCCCTGACGTTGCTTGAACTTCGGGTTCTTCTTGTTGATGATGTACAAACGCCCTTTACGACGGACGATCTTGCAGTCCGCGGAGCGTGGTTTTAGGGATGCCCTGACCTTCATGGTTTCCTTGTTCTTTAACTCTTGTAACGAAAGGTGATGCGGCCTTTGCTCAGGTCGTACGGACTCATCTCCACTTTTACTTTATCACCTGGTAGGATCCGGATGTAGTGCATCCGCATTTTTCCAGAGATGTGGGCGACGATCACGTGACCATTCTCCAGCTCAACACGGAACATAGCATTGCTCAGCGCCTCTTTGATGACGCCGTCCTGCTCTATGGTCCCTGTTTTACTCATTCCTTTCTTGTTCCTTTCTCTCTTGCTGTATTGTCCACCTCTTGGGCGACGTTACAGTAACGTTCAATTCACCAGTGTTCCTTTTGCTTTCAGCACATCTTCGATGAAACTGAATGTTGATAGGACCTCTGCTTTGCCTTGCCTTACTGCGATGGTGTGTTCGAAATGCGCGCTTGGTTTCCCGTCGCGTGTTACTACGGTCCAACCGTCCGCTAGCTGTTTCACTTCTTTCACTCCCATGTTGATCATGGGTTCGATCGCAAGCACCATACCTGCATTCATCTTCACACCGTGCCCACGTCTTCCGTAGTTGGGCACTTCGGGTGGTTCGTGCAATTTGCGGCCCACACCGTGGCCCACCAACTCACGCACTACACCGTACTTATGCGATTCAGCATGATGCTGGATCGCGTAACCTACATCACCGATGCGGTTGTTCGCGATCGCTTCCGCAATTCCACGTTCCAAACACTCTTGGGTAACCCGTAAGAGCGTCAAGGTGTCCGGTGCAACTTCACCTACACAGAATGTATAGGCGCTATCACCGTAGAATTCGTTCATCAGCACTCCACAATCCACACTGGCAATATCGCCTTCTTCAAGCGGTGTATCACCAGGTAGACCATGAACAACTTGCTCATTCACGCTGGTCAACAACGTGCTTGGGCAGCCGTACAGGCCTTTGAAACCGGGTATCGCTCCGTTGTCACGGATGAACTCTTCCGCCATGCGGTCCAATTCACCGGTAGTAACACCGGGTGCGATCCTTTTGGCAACTTCCGCCAAGGTCCTTCCAACAAGCAAAGAACTCTCCTTCACCAATGCGATCTCCTCATCACTCAGATGGTTCACGGTCTTAGCCATGTTCCTATCCGGCCATGCCAAATGCCGCTCCTCCACTTCTTCCTTTGATGCGACCGGACTTCATCAGTCCGTCGTAATGTCGCATCAACAAATGACTTTCGATCTGTTGCAACGTGTCCAATAACACGCCCACCATGATCAACAATGATGTACCGCCGAAGAACTGCGCAAAACCCTGCTTGATCCCGAACATTACCGCGAATGCGGGAAGGATCGCAACGAGACCCAGGAATATAGCTCCAGGCAACGTGATGCGTGACAAAAGCTCGTCGATATGACCAGCGGTCTGCTTTCCGGGCTTAATACCCGGAATGAATCCACCATTACGCTTCATATCATCCGCCAATTGATTCGGGTTAACAGTGATCGCTGTGTAGAAGTAGGTGAACAATACCACCATCAGGAACAACATGAAGTTGTAGCCCCAACCTTGATTGTTCGCCATACCTACCAACCATGCTGGTGGTTCCTCGAACGCCTGGGCCACATACATGGGGATCAGCACGATCGCTTGTGCGAAGATGATCGGCATTACACCGGCAGCATTCACTTTCAGTGGGATATAGTTACGCACTCCACCATACTGCTTGTTGCCTTGAACACGCTTTGCGAACTGGACAGGTATACGTCGCGTACCCTGCACCAACAGAATACAACCCGCAATGATCAAGACCCAAAGAACTACTTCGACCAACAACAATACCAGTCCACCACCGCCAGGACCAACGCGGCCAACTACTTCCTGTGCGAATGATTGTGGCAATTGTGCGATGATACCGATCATGATGATCAATGAAATACCATTTCCAAGGCCACGCTCGGTAATACGCTCACCCAACCACATCACGAACAATGTGGATGAACTGAGGATGATGATACTCGTCATCAACCAGAATTGACCTTCCGGGCGCGCAGCAGCATCGATGGTGGTAAAGATGTAACCAGGAGCTTGGAAAACGCAGATGAGAATGGTGAGGTAACGGGTCCACTGATTGATCTGGCGACGACCGCTTTCCTCCTTCTGTTTCTTCTGCACAGCTGGTACGGCAATACCCATCAACTGCATGATAATGGACGCCGAGATGTACGGCATGATACCCAATGCGAAGATCGATGCACGGGTAAAGGCGCCCCCGGTAAAGATCGCGAGGATCTCGGCGATACCACCTCCACCACTTGTCGAAGCGGCCATCATCTTGCTGTCCACACCGGGCAACACAATGAAGCTACCGATCCGGTAGATCAACAAGAGCCCTAGCGTAACGAGGATGCGATTGCGCAGTTCCTCGATCCGCCAGATGTTCTTGAGCGTATCGATCATATTCTTCATGCCTTCTTCGCTTTCTCGTCGTTCTTTTCAACGATGGTCGTAATGGTCTCGGCCTTACCACCTTTTGCTTCAATGGCTGCTTTTGCAGTAGCGCTGAATGCATGTGCAGTAATGTTCAATGCGCCGGTAACTTCACCACGTCCTAGGATCTTAAGCTTGTCCTTCTTCTGGATCAAACCATTCGCATGCAATACGGCCGGATCAATGGCGCTCAATTTCTTTTCGGTGGCCAATGCTTGGATAGCATCCAAGTTGATCCCCTTGTATTCCACTCGGGTCGGATTGTTGAAACCGAACTTAGGAACACGGCGTGTCAAAGTGGTCTGCCCGCCTTCGAACCCGCGTTTGCCACTCCAGCCAGCACGCGCTTTTTGGCCCTTATGACCTTTCGTAGCCGTACCACCACGACCGCTGCCTTGGCCTCGACCGATACGTTTTTCCTTCTTGGTGGCCCCTTCGGCCGGTTTAAGTTTACTTAGATCCATGTCTTTGCGCCGATGGCCCGGCGTAGGCATAAAGTCGTTCTTTCAATACGATCAAACCGCTTCCTTAACGGATACCAGATGATGTACTTTCTCCACCATGCCAAGCACCTGAGGAGTTGCCTCCACGATCAAGGACTTGCCGATCCGGCCTAAACCCAATGCTTTCAAATTGTCTTTCTGACGCTTTGGGCATTTGATCTGACTGCCTGTTTGTGTAATGATGATGGTCTTCATTGTTGCTTCCTTTGAGTGTTCTCCATTAAGGAGATCATCCGTTGAATACTTTATCCAGCTTAATTCCACGCTGACGAGCCACTTGGTTCGCATCGCGCATGTTCGTAAGTGCCTCAATGGTTGCTTTAACCACATTGTGCGGGTTACTGCTTCCTTTGCTCTTGGCCAATACGTCGGTTATACCCACGCTCTCCAGAACAGCACGCATCGCACCTCCGGCAATTACACCGGTACCATGTGCTGCGGGCTTCAGAAAGACCAATGCCCCTGCGTATTTACCCTCTTGTGAATGAGGAATGGTTCCGTGCAATACGGGCACTTGCACCAGGTTCTTCTTTGCATCGTCAATGCCTTTGGCAATCGCCTCTTGCACTTCCTTCGCTTTTCCAAGACCATGGCCTACCACACCATTCTCGTTGCCCACTACTACAATAGCAGCAAAAGTGAATGTGCGACCACCCTTGGTCACTTTGGTCACGCGGTTCAGCGATACGAGCTTATCCTTAAGCTCGAGGTCACTGCTCTTGACCTTTTTGATGTTACTATCTGACATGTGTTCTTTGTGATCAGAAATTGAGGCCTGCTTCACGTGCTGCATCGGCCAATGCTTTAACACGGCCGTGGTACAAGTATCCGTTACGGTCGAAAACGACCTGATCGATACCAGCGGCTTTTGCTTTTGCGGCAATTGCTTTGCCAACGATCTTGGCTTGTTCAACCTTGGCAATGCCGTTGGCCTTTTTGTCCTTCAATGAAGAGGCGCTAACCATGGTGTTACCACTCTCGTCGTCGACGATCTGGGCATACATACCCGTGTTGCTGCGGTAGACCGATAAGCGTGGGCGCTCTGCCGTTCCGTGCACGTTCTTTCGTACCCGTTGCTTTATCGTCTTGCGACGTGCTATCCTATCGAATGCCATTGTGTTGCTTATTTACCAGCTGCTTTACCTGCCTTACGACGCACCACTTCACCCACAAAGCGAACACCTTTGCCTTTGTAGGGCTCTGGTTTTCGCAACGCGCGCAATTTGGCGGCTACTTGGCCGATCAATTGTTTATCTGCCGACTCCATTCGGATGATCGGGTTCTTTCCTTTTTCCTGTGCAGCAGCCACTTTGATCGCCACTGGCAGATCAATGACAATGCTGTGCGAGAATCCTAAAGAAAGGTTCAGCTGTTGACCCTTGGTAGTAGCGCGGTAACCCACACCTACCAACTCTTGCTCAATAACGAACCCTTCGCTTACGCCTTTCACCATGTTGGCGATCAACGCACGATAAAGGCCATGCTTCGCACGATGCGGTTTAGCATCGCTTGGTCGTGATACCAGTATCTCCTCACCCTCCTGCTTCAGGGTAATATCCGGATCAACCGCTTGCTCCAACTCACCCTTCGGACCTTTTACAGTGATCAGGTTCTTGTCGCTAATGGTGATCATTACGCCTTTTGGGACGTTGATCGGGGCTTTTCCTATGCGTGACATGTTCTTATTCTTTTAGCTCACGTAACACAATACTTCACCTCCTATGTTCAAGGTACGGGCTTCCTTATCGGTAACCACACCTTTACTGGTCGAGATGATCGCTACGCCAAGACCGTTCAACACGCGAGGTAGAGCACCTGAGTTCGCATACTTGCGCAATCCTGGTGAGCTTACACGCGTCAGTTCCGAAATAGCGGATTGGCGCGTCTGTGCATTGTATTTCAAAGCGATCTTGATGATCCCTTGTTTACCATCCTCCTCGGTTTTCCAAGAAAGGATATAGCCTTTGTCGTAAAGGATACGTGTGATGTCCCTTTTCAGGTTGCTCGCAGGCACCTCTACTACCTTCTTGTGCGCCTGAATGGCGTTGCGCAAGCGGGTCAAATAATCGGCGATCGGGTCGGTGGTTGTCATTGTTCTTTTAGTTAGGTCGGACACTTTACAGATGTCCCATCCCATTTTGTATTACCAGCTACTCTTGGTTACTCCGGGGATCTTACCCTCTAGCGCCATGTCCCGGAACATGTTACGCGAGATCCCGAACAAACGCATGTAGCCACGTGGGCGACCGGTAAGTTGGCAACGGTTGTGCTTACGCACATAACTGCTGTTCGCAGGTAGTTTCTGTAATCCTTCCCAATCGCCAGCTGCTTTCAAGGCAGCACGCTTGGCGGCGAATTTCTCAACCATCTTGGCGCGCTTGCGCTCTCGGGCTTTCATTGATTCTTTGGCCATAGTGCTTGGGTCTTAGTCTAGTTTCTTATCTGAGAATGGCAGTCCAAAGGCGACCAACAATGCTTTCGCTTCTGCATCGGTCTTGGCCGTGGTCACAAGTGTTATGTCCATTCCTTGGATCTTGGTCACTTTATCGATATCGATCTCCGGGAAGATGATCTGCTCGGTTACTCCGAACGTAAAGTTGCCACGACCATCGAAGCCGCTCACTTTCACACCTCTGAAGTCACGTGTACGTGGAAGCGAAACAGCGAGCAAACGATCAAGGAATTCGTACATGCGCTCACCCCGTAGAGTTACACGTGCACCAATAGGCATTCCCTTACGCAGCTTAAAGTTACTGATGTCCTTGCGTGAGATCGTAGCAACTGCTTTCTGTCCGGCAATTACGGTCATTTCGGCAATGGCATTCTCAACGATCTTCTTGTCTCCGACAGCGTCGCCCAAACCTTGGTTGATGCATATCTTCTCAAGACGAGGCACCTGCATGGAACTCTTGTATCCGAATTCCTTTAGAAGGGACGGGATCACCTCTGCTTTGTATTTGGCACGGAGCCTGGTTTCGTAACTCATGACTTAGCGGTGGTTTTCTTCTTGGTCTTAATGATCCGCTCCAGCTTGCCATCCTTGTTCACCACGCGGCCCACGCGGCCAGGCAGTCCGGTCTTGGCATCGATCAACATCAAGTTACTGATGTGGATAGGACCTTCCTTTTCCACGATGCCACCTTGTGGGTTGGCGGTAGTTGGCTTGCTGTGCTTCTTATTGATATTGAGGCCTTCAACGATAGCGACCCTACGGTCACGGTTAACGTCGAGTACGCGCCCCTCTTTGGAGCGGTCCTCACCGGCGAGCACTTTTACCATGTCGCCTTTTTTGATGTGTGTCTTCTTCTGCATCGCTCTCATAAATCAAAGCACCTCAGGTGCCAAGGAGATGATCTTCATGAACTTCTTTTCGCGCAATTCCTTAGCCACTGGACCAAAGATGCGAGTGCCTTTCATTTCTCCGGCAGCGTCGAGGATAACCACGGCATTGTCATCAAAACGGATATAGCTACCGTCCTTACGACGGGTCTCCTTCTTGGTACGGACCACTACTGCTTTATGCACGGTTCCTTTTTTGGCACCAGCATTGGGCATTGCCTGCTTAATGCTAACAACAATAGTGTCACCGATGCGTGCATATCGACGCGCCGTTCCACCGAGTACACGGATGCAAAGCACTTCTTTGGCACCGCTGTTATCAGCCACGTTGAGTCTGGATTCCTGTTGGATCATCGCTGGGTCTCTTGTTTACTTGGCACGTTCGATAACTTCCACCAAACGCCAGCGCTTCGATTTGCTAACTGGACGGGTCTCCATGATGCGTACGGTGTCGCCGATATGGGCTTCATCCTTCTCATCGTGGGCCATGAATTTGCTGGAGAGCTTTACGAACTTTCCGTATTTCTTGTGCATAACGCGACGTTCGACCTTAACGGTTACGCTTTTGGTCATCTTATCGCTGGTGACGATACCAACGCGCTCTTTGCGTAGGTTACGGTCAACCGCTGCGGTTGCTGTTTCAGGGGTACTCATTTGGATGCTGTATTAGCGAGTTCGCGTTTGCGTAGTTCAGTGAGGATACGTGCCACTTCTTTGCGTTCGGCGCGCATCTGCATCGGATTCTCGATCGGGCTCACTGTATGGCTGAAGCGAAGCTTCGTCAACGAAGAGCGTGTCTCTTGGAGCTTATCGGTAAGTTCCACGACCGTAAGGTCCTTGTATTCGTGTCCTTTCTGTTTCATTGCTCGCTTAGTTGCCGTCGTAATCGTCACGGGTCACGAACTTAGTCGGGATAGGCAACTTCTGGGCTGCCAATCGCAGTGCTTCTTTCGCTGTGGCCAATGGTACACCGTCGATCTCAAAGATGATACGACCTGCGTGGCAAACCGCTACCCAATGATCCAACGATCCTTTACCCTTACCCATACGCACCTCTGCAGGCTTGCTGGTAACCGGTTTGTCCGGGAATACTTTGATCCACACCTGACCTTCACGTTTCATATAACGTGTTAGTGCAACACGGGCGCTTTCTATCTGGCGTCCAGTGAGCCATACGCTCTCCATCCCCTTCAGACCAAATGACCCTAGGGCCACGCGGTGTCCGCGCTGTGCTTGGCCTTTCATTCGGCCCTTGTGCATATTGCGACGTCTGCTACGTTTCGGTTGTAACATGGCTTTTAGCTTTTACGGGTGTTTGGTCCACGCCCACCTCCTGCAGGGCCACGACGATCTCCTCCTCCTCTACGATCTCCTCCTGGCCCTCCTGGGCGACGGTCTCCTCCTGGACGACGGCCTGGACGATCTCCGCCCATGCGTGGTCCCGTTTGACCACCTTTTGCTTGACCTTGGTTAGGACTTAAGTCCTGTTTGCCATACACCTCTCCACGCATGATCCAGCATTTGATGCCGATCCTGCCCATTTTGGTATGAGCCTCAGTAATGGCGAAATCAATATCCGCACGCAGTGTGTGCAATGGAACACGACCATCACGGTACTTCTCCGTACGTGCGATCTCTGCACCGTTCAACCGACCGCTCACTTGCAATTTGATACCTTCGGCACCCATGCGCATGCTACTTGCAACGGCCATTTTCATAGCACGACGGAAGCTGATACGACCTTCGAGCTGGCGTGCGATGCTATCGGCCACCAAATGTGCATCCAATTCCGGACGTTTGATCTCGAATATATTGATCTGAACATCTTTACCCGTAAGCTTCTTCAGCTCCTCGCGCAACTTATCCACTTCCGTACCACCTTTACCGATGATCACGCCTGGACGTGCGGTGTTGATCGTAACGGTTACCAATTTCAAGGTGCGCTCGATCACGATCTTGCTTACACTGGCTTTCTTAAGTCGTGCGATCAAGTATTTGCGGATCTGCTCGTCCTCGACAAGCTTGTCCGCGTAATTCTTTCCGCCATACCAATTGCTGTCCCAGCCTTTAATAAAGCCAAGACGCTGTCCGGTCGGATGTGCTTTCTGTCCCATGTTCTCTTTTCTCGGCTCTTAGTTGGCGGTGGCTGCGTCCACGATCAAACTCACGTGGTTGCTACGTTTCTTCATTCTGTAGGCGCGGCCTTGTGGTGCAGGAAGCATGCGCTTCAAGCCACGGGCCTCATTCACTTGCACACTTTTCACGAACAGGTCCGCATCTTCCGCACGTGACCCTTCGTTCTTGGCTTGCCAGTTCGCAACTGCACTAAGCAGAAGCTTCTCCAGATCACGGCTGCTGTGGCGAGTGCTGAAACGAAGGATACCCAACGCTTTTTCAACCTTTTCACCACGGATAAGATCAGCCACCTGACGCATGCGACGAGGGCTTGTGGGCACGTTGCGCAGTTGTGCTAGAGCCACGGTCTTCATGGCTTCTTTGCGCGCATCGGCTGCTAATTTCTTTCTGGCTCCCATCTATCCTTAGTTCTTCTTGTTACCGGAGTGGCCTCGGTAGGTACGTGTTGGAGCGAACTCGCCCAACTTGTGGCCTACCATGTTCTCGGTCACGTAAACAGGAATGAATTTGTTCCCGTTGTGTACAGCAATCGTCAAACCCACGAAATCAGGGCTGATGGTGCTGGCACGTGACCAGGTCTTAATGACGTTCTTCTTGCCCGATGCTTGGGCATCACCTACACGCTTATCAAGCTTGTAGTGAATGAACGGTGGTTTCTTGAGTGAACGGCTCATGTTCTATTCTGCCTTATTTGGCGTTGATGCGTTCAATGATGAACTTGTTCGACGTATTTTTTGGACGGCGGGTCTTTTTGCCTTTCGCCAATAGACCTTTCCGGCTTCTAGGATGACCACCTGAAGCACGACCCTCACCACCACCCATCGGGTGATCGACCGGATTCATTGCTACTGGACGGGTGCGTGGACGACGACCCTGCCAACGTGTACGACCAGCTTTACCGCTTTTCTGTAACATGTGCTCGCCGTTGCCAACTGTACCTACAGTTGCCAAACAAGTTGTGAGTATCATGCGAACCTCGCCACTTGGCATCTTTAGTGTCGCGTATTTGCCCTCACGAGCGCTTAGCTGTGCAAAGGTGCCAGCACTACGTGCAATGGTACCCCCTTGTCCAGGCTTCAATTCGATGTTGTGTACAATAGTACCCAATGGTATCTCACCAAGAGGAAGGCAATTACCAACCTCAGGAGGGATACCGGTACCGCTCAACAATTCCTGTCCGACCTTCAACCCGTTCGGCGCAAGGATGTAGCGCTTCTCACCATCGGCATAGAACAACAATGCGATACGTGCACTGCGGTTCGGATCGTACTCGATCGTCTTCACCAGTGCCGGAATACCGTGCTTGTTGCGCTTCATATCGATCTCGCGATAGCGCTGTTTATGACCACCGCCGATGTAGCGCATGGTCATTTTACCTTGATTGTTACGGCCACCACTTTTGTGGATACCGGTGGTCAATGATTTCTCTGGGACCCGCGTTGTAACACCTTCGAAATCGGTGATCACTTTATGACGAGTGCCGGGGGTGACCGGATTGAGTTTGCGTATGCCCATGACTTAGATGCTGCTATAGAGGTCGATGGTCTCCCCTGTTTGAACCGTCACGATCGCTTTCTTCCAGCTCTGCGTGCGGCCTTTGAGGATCAGGCTCTTGGTGTAACGGGTGCGGTCCTTTCCGGCGCAGATCATGGTACGTACACCCGTCACCGTGACGTTGTACTCCTTCTCTACAGCCTGTTTGATCTGCACTTTATTGCTGGTCTTAGCGACCACGAAACCATAACGGTTCTCGTTCTCGCCTTGCGCCGTCATCTTTTCAGTGACGATAGGTCGTATGATGATCTGGCTCATTTTCTTACTTGGTGAGCGTTGCTTCCAACAGTCCGATCGCGTCCTTCACGATCAACAATCCGCTGGCGTTCATAATATCGTAGGTATTCAACTCGCTCGCCACTACTACGCGCGTGCGCTGGATGTTGCGTGCACTAAGAACGATGTTGTCGTCCTTCGTAGGAACCACCAAAACGCTCTTGCGACCATTGAGTTCGAATGCTTTCAAGAAAGCCAAGTATTCACTTGTCTTTGGAGCAGACATGGACATCGCATCAACGACGCGGATCGCACCGTCCTTGGCCTTGTGTGTTAGGGCACTGCGACGAGCCAGGTCCTTTACCTTCTTGTTCAACTTGAAGTGGTAGTCGCGCGGCTTAGGGCCGAATACACGAGCACCTCCTTTGAAGAGTGGACTCTTGATGGAACCCTTACGGGATCCACCCGTACTTTTTTGGCGGTGCAGTTTCTTCGTACTACCGCTCATTTCGCTTTTCTCCAATGTCTTGGCCGTGCCTTGACGTTTGTTTGCCAAGTGCTGCTTCACGTCCAACCAAATGGCATGGTCGTTCGGCTCTATCGCGAATACCGCGTCGTTCAGCTTGGCTTTCTTGCCGGTGGACTTACCGTCCTTGGTGTGTATATCAAGTTCCATCTTACTTCCAGATGATCACTAAGCCGCCTTTAGCACCAGGAACGGTACCTTTCAACAGCAGAAGATTCTTTTCCTTATCAATTTTGATCACACGAAGGTTCTCCGTGGTAACCTTGTTACCTCCCATACGGCCTGCCATACGCATGCCTTTGAATACACGGCTAGGATACGATGAGCCACCCAATGAACCAGGAGCACGGCTACGGTCATGTTGACCGTGCGTAGCTTCACCTACACCACTGAAACCATGGCGCTTTACAACACCTTGGAAACCTTTTCCCTTGCTGCTTGCGGTCACGGTAACAAAACCACCCTCAAAGAATAGATCAACACCTACGCTATCTCCCAACTTCATATCCCGAGGGAATTCCTTGAACTCGTGAGTCTTCTTTTTTGGGGTAGTGCCTGCTTTCTTGAAGTGGCCCATAGCAGCAGCGGTGGTATTTTTTTCGCGCGCCTCACCATATGCAAGCTGAACAGCATCGTAGCCATCCTTCTCCATGGTCTTCACGTGACTAACCACATTGGGTGTAGCCTCGATCACGGTACACGCTACCATCGACCCGTCCGCGTCGAACAGGCTGGTCATGCCGATCTTTTTTCCGATCAATCCGCTCATTGTTCTTCTTTCTTAGTGCGTTGTTAGAAGCTTATCCAGTTTCTATCAGACCTTGATCTCCACATCCACGCCACTGGGGAGTTCCAGTTTCATGAGGGCATCGATCGTTTTTGAGGACGAGCTATAGATGTCCATCATGCGCTTGTAACTGCATAATTGGAACTGCTCACGTGCTGTCTTATTCACGTGTGGTGAGCGGAGCACTGTAAAAATGCGCTTGTGCGTAGGTAGTGGAATTGGTCCACTAACCACTGCGCCAGTGGTCTTTACCGTCTTAACGATCTTCTCGGCGCTCTTGTCGACGAGGTTGTGATCGTAAGATCGCAGTTTGATCCGGATCTTCTGGGTCATAGCGTTCGGGTCAATTTGTTATTAGGCTGAAACTTTACCACGTACTTTGGCCAAAACGGCTTCAGTTACGTTATTCGGTGCTGGGTCGTAATGGCTGAACTCCATGGTGCTACTTGCACGGCCGCTGGACATGGTCCGTAGGCTGGTCACGTAACCGAACATTTCGCTCAGTGGCACTGTACCCTTAATTGCTTTTGCTCCGGAACGGTCTTCCATTCCTTGGATGGTACCGCGGCGACGGTTAAGGTCACCAACAATATCACCCATATTCTCTTCTGGTGTTATCACTTCGATCTTCATGATCGGCTCCATCAATACCGGCTTGCAACGTGGCACTGCGGTTCGGAAGGCACTTTTCGCACAGATCTCAAAGCTCAATGCATCAGAATCCACATTGTGGAACGATCCGTCGTACAAGGTCACCTTCATGGATTCCATTGGATAACCAGCAAGCACGCCGTTCTTCAACGATGCCTCGAAGCCTTTCTGAACTGGTCCTACGAATTCCTTTGGAATGGATCCACCTTTGATCGCGTCAACGAACTCCAGACCGGGCTTTTCCGGGTCGGTCTGTGGCTCAATACGCACGTGTATATCAGCAAACTTACCGCGACCACCAGTCTGCTTCTTGTACAGCTCACGGTGTTCGATCGTACCAGTGATGGCCTCTTTGTATTTCACCTGCGGCGCACCTTGGTTGCACTCTACCTTGAATTCGCGCTTCATGCGATCCACAAGGATCTCCAAGTGCAATTCGCCCATTCCGCTGATCACGGTCTGGCCAGTATCCTCGTCGGTGTGAACTTTGAATGTTGGATCCTCCTCGGCCAATTTGCCCAAAGCAGTTCCCATCTTATCCAAGTCCGCTTGGGTCTTTGGTTCAATGGCAATTCCAATTACCGGCTCTGGGAAGCTCATGCTCTCCAGAATGATCGGGTGCGCCTCCGCACAAAGTGTATCTCCGGTTCGGATATCTTTGAAACCAACGGCTGCTCCAATATCTCCTGCTTCAATACGCTCCACAGGATTCTGCTTGTTGGAGTGCATCTGGAAAATACGACTGATGCGTTCTTTCTTATCACTCCGCGTATTCAGTACATAACTTCCAGCATCCAGGTATCCGCTATAGGCGCGGAAGAATGCCAGACGACCTACGAAGGGGTCAGTTGCGATCTTGAATGCCAATGCAGAGAACGGCTCATCCGGATCCGGGTGACGCTCGATCTCTGCATCCGTGCGCGGGTCAATGCCGATCACGGACTCAATGTCCATAGGGCTTGGCAAATAAGCCATGACCGCATCAAGCATGGTCTGTACCCCTTTATTCTTGAAAGCGCTACCACAAAGGATAGGCGTAATGCTCATGTTAATAGCGCTGATGCGGATCGCATTCATGATCTCAGCCTCAGTAAGGCTATCTGGATCATTGAAATACTTCTCCATTAAGGTATCGTCGCTTTCTGCAACGGCTTCAATCAACTTAGCGCGCCACTCTTTTACTGTATCCACCAGATCATCAGGAATAGGCACTTCGGTCCAGGTCATGCCTTGATCCGCTTCATTCCAGACCATTCCACGGTTGTTGATCAGGTCAACTACACCTAAGAAATCTGCTTCAGCTCCAATTGGCACTTGCAGTGGAACAGGGTTTGCACCTAAGCGCTCGCGGATCTGGGTAACCACATTGAAGAAGTCAGCACCGCTGCGATCCATCTTGTTGACAAAACCGATGCGCGGAACCTTATACTTATTTGCTTGACGCCAAACAGTCTCACTCTGTGGCTCTACTCCCCCAACAGCGCAGAACAATGCAACGGCACCGTCCAATACACGTAAGCTACGCTCCACCTCAACGGTGAAATCCACGTGACCTGGCGTATCGATCAAATTGATCTTGTACTTGTCACCACGGTAATCCCAGCTGGTTGTGGTAGCGGCAGAAGTGATCGTGATACCACGCTCCTGCTCCTGAGCCATCCAATCCATAGTGGCTGCACCATCATGTACTTCACCGATCTTGTGAACAAGACCCGTGTAATACAGGATGCGCTCGGAAGTTGTGGTCTTCCCGGCATCGATGTGCGCCATGATGCCGATGTTGCGCGTGAATTTGAGGTCCCTTTTGGCCATTTTCTCTTACTCTACAGTCGTTATCAGAAGCGGAAGTGGCTGAACGCTTTGTTCGCTTCGGCCATTTTATGGATCTCTTCCTTCTTCTTGAATGCCGCACCTTCTTCTTTCGAAGCCGCCAAGATCTCATTCGCGAGTTTCATTGGCATGCTGCGCTCATTACGGTTGCGGGCGTACCCGATCAACCATTTCATTGCTAAGCTTTTCTTGCGGTCTTCGCGAACCGCTTGCGGGATCTGGAAGTTAGCACCACCAACACGGCGGCTTCTAACTTCCACTTGAGGAGTAACATTGACAATGGCTTTGCGAAATATCTCCAAGCCATCTTCGCCGCTCTTCTCCGTAACAATATCGATCGCGGCGTAGAAGATGTCCAAGGACTTGCTCTTCTTGCCGTCGTACATCAAATTGTTCACGAACCGGGTTACCTGCACGTCTCCGAACTTCGGGTCAGGCAAGGTGTTGTGTTTGATCGTCTTTTTACGCATAGCTGCTTACTCGTGACGGTTACTTCTTCTTTGCTGGGGCGGCTGCACCGGCTTTCGGGCGCTTCGTGCCGTATTTGCTGCGACGCTGGTTACGCCCTTCTACACCTGATGTATCTAGTACACCACGGACGATATGGTACTTCACACCCGGTAGGTCCTTTACACGACCCCCGCGAACGAGTACAATACTGTGTTCTTGTAGGTTATGACCTTCACCACCGATATAGGCGATGACCTCGTAACCATTAACAAGGCGCACCTTAGCTACCTTCCGAAGCGCTGAATTCGGCTTCTTAGGTGTAGTGGTGTAAACCTTGGTACATACGCCACGACGTTGAGGGCAAGAAGTCAATGCGATCGACTTGCTTTTGGTCTTTGGCGTTTGGCGACCCTTTCGGATGAGCTGTTGGATAGTTGGCATGAGCTCCTTTTCGTCTTGACTTTCAGGTGTTTTCGCTCTACAGTGGGCGAATTCGGGCTGCAAATGTAACTGAATTGGCTTTTCCACGGATCGGTGTTGATGGAAAATTTACTGTATTGTTCCGGGTTCTGGATCAAAAACAACCCGGACCAGCTATTTTTTTTTGCCATAAATCCTTGTTATTGTAGGATCTCATCGGCTCTGATCAAACCCGTACCAGATCGACAAACCACCTTCGATTTCTTTCTTCTGAGCCCGCATTTCGTATTTCGCATTACCTTTGCTAGTATCATTTGATACTAATTTATGGATATTGGCAGTGTCACCTACTACTCGATCAGTCCCAGAATGCTGAATCTGTTGGCGACGATCCATCAGCGTTTGGGCGAAGTGCATGCGCGGCACTTGCATCAGCCGCATCCCGGACTTGAAAAGGCATACCATATCAGCAGTGTTCACAGCACACTTGCGTTGGAAGGAAGCTCCTTGGATGCATTGCCGGTTGCGGAACTGGTGGACTACCCCGCTTCAGCAAAGGCCGGATCGGCAGACCTTGAGGCGGTCAATACCCACCGTGCCTATGAACTGTTACCCGAACTTGACCCATTCGTGCCCCAGGACCTGCGGCAAGCGCACAGCGTACTAATGCATGGTCTGGCAATTGATGCTGGCCATTTCCGAACTGGAGCAATGGATGTGCTTTATGGTGAACCAGAACCGTTACGGATCGCAAGTGCGCATGACATTCCCGTTAATGTTCAGGAACTGCTTCGCAATACGGAGGAGGATGATTTTCCTTCGTTGATCACCAGTTGTGTGCTGCACTTTGGACTGGTATATCTGCGTCCATTCACAGCTGGGAATGGGCGACTTGCGCGACTTTGGCAGAAGCGGATGTTGATGCAGCATTGGCCGGTTTTTGGCTATTTACCGATCGAAGCATTCATACTAAATGCCCAACCCGCTTACTACGCCGCAATGGAATACGCCGATCGAAGAGGCGATTGTGGAGAGTTCATTGTCTACCTATTGGAACGAATCGATGAAGCTTTGGCGGAACTGTTGCTAAAACCGGACCCCGTACGTGGCCCAATGGACCGCATCGAGATCTTTCTTTTGAATGGCCCGCTGAGAGGCAGTACAGAAAGAACGTTCCGTCGCTCGGATTACTTGAACTTTTTTCCTGAACTAAGCACTGCAACGGCCAGTAGGGACCTACAGGAATCCGTAGCGACCGATCGGATCCTCATCGAAGGAACAAGAAGAACCGCCGTTTATAGAGCAAATAAGATATCGACTATTCCGTGATATCGATCCCGTAGCGAACTTTGACGCATGAAGTTCTCAATTCTATTTGTTCTTTTAGTAACACATGGGTTATCCGCCCAAACTAACTATACCAGCTACTTCACCGGGAATACCGCCGACGTAGTAACACAACCGACGGGTGGCATCTGCATGATGGGTGGTGCGACAGAAGATGATAATGCAATGATCTGGTTCCTTCAGCGAGCAATTGGTGGTGACGTACTTGTATTGCGGGCCAGTGGTAGCGATGGATACAACGATTATTTGTATGCAGATCTTGGTGTTCCGGTGAATTCAGTGGAAACCATTGTTTTCTCTGATGCTTCTGCAAGCTCAGAACCCTACGTGCAAGAACGGATCAGACAAGCGGAGGCCATTTGGTTCGCAGGAGGTGATCAATGGGACTATATCTCATATTGGCAGAACACACCTATTGATAGTCTGATCAATATTGCCTTGGACCAACGTAACATCGTTATTGGTGGCACAAGCGCGGGCATGGCCATTCTTGGTGGACATCGTTTTACCGCACAGAATGGCACGGTCACCTCCGCTGCAGCTTTGAGTAACCCTTATAGTGATGATATACAGATCGGCTCTAATGCATTTTTGGATCTACCGATCTTGAGCAATGTGATAACAGACACCCATTACGATGACCCAGATCGTAAGGGCAGGCACTTTACGTTCTTGGCACGCATCCGTACAGACCAAGGTGTTGAAGCACGGGGAATAGCCTGTAACGAATACACGGCGGTCTGTGTGACAGATGACGGTATCGCGCACGTTTATGGTGGCTACCCTACATACCAGGAGTTCGCCTATTTTCTTCGGGTGGATTGTACCAACCCCTCACTGCCACAGCAATGTGAAGTTGGACTTCCACTCACATGGAACGATAACGGCACGGCCGTGAAAGTTTATAAAGCGCCGGGTGTATCCAGTGGCGCAACCACATTCGACCTTAATACTTGGCAAGCAGGTTCCGGTGGCTCTTGGGAAGATTGGACCGCGGTGAACGGTGCATTTAGCACCAATCCCACCGCACCGATCAATTGTACCGTAGGCTTATCGGAATTTGTGAGTGAGCACATCACCTTACACAACACCGATGCCGGTGTGGTCCTTAAAGGTATTGATGAACGATCACGCATTGAGTTGATCGATGTTTCTGGTCGAATGGTCCCCTTTACCTATCGCGTGCAAATGAATGAAACGCTTGTGGCCACGGATTCTGAAGGCCTGCTACTGGTAAGGGTACTCCATCATTCTCGATGGACAACCTGGAAGGTCGTACGGTAGATCGCACTGCGCGACAACCTACCAATAGGGCAATGGAATAGCACATTGGATACGGTCCGATCCTGAGCGATCGGTTGAGAACTCGTTCTGCCTCCCTCATCGTACGCTCTTACCTTTGCTACATTCCATGGATCATTTGAAAGGGCTGAACCCCGCCCAATTGGCGGCTGTAAATAATTCTGAAGGGCCCAATATGGTCATTGCCGGCGCGGGTAGCGGAAAGACCAAAGTGCTTACCGTCCGAATTGCACATCTACTTACAAAGGGTGTGGACCCCTTCCGCATACTTGCATTGACCTTTACGAACAAGGCCGCAAAGGAGATGAAAGCGCGTATTGGCGCATTGGTCGGTGATGGCTTAGCACGGAGTCTTTGGATGGGAACATTCCATAGTGTCTTCTCACGTGTACTGCGCGCAGAAGCCGAGAAGATCGGATACTCAAAGGACTTCACGATCTACGATACCGACGATAGCCGCAGTTTGATCCGCGCCATTGTAAAGGACATGAAGTTGGATGACAAGTTGTACAAAGCCAATCAGGTCCATAGTCGGATCAGCATGGCAAAGAACAATTTGATGGGACCGTTGGACTACATGAACAACGGCGAATTGATGGCAAGTGATGCAGCACACATGCGACCATTACTAGGTGAGATCTATAAGACATACGTGGATAGATGCTTCCGTGCGAGTGCTATGGATTTCGATGACCTGCTGTTCAACACGGCTAAGCTTTTCCGCGACCACCCGGATGTCATGCTGAAGTACCAAAGCCGGTTCAACTACATCTTGGTGGATGAATATCAAGACACGAACCTTGTCCAGTACAACATTGTACGAACCTTGGCCGCACGGCACGAGAACCTGACCGTGGTGGGTGATGATAGCCAAAGCATTTACGCTTTCCGCGGAGCGAACATTCAGAACATTCTCAATTTTCGGAGTGATTATGCGGACCATAAGCTGTTCAAGCTGGAACAGAATTACCGGAGTACAAAAACCATTGTGGGAGCCGCGAACAGCTTGATCGAGAAGAACAAGGAACAGATCGAAAAGACGATCTGGACCGATAATCTACAAGGTGAAAAGATCAAAGTTCACCGATCGTTGAGTGATAATGAAGAAGGTCAGTTCGTGGCACACACGATCTTCGAGACAAAGATGCAGCATCAGGTCCCGAACAAAGGCTTTGCGATCCTGTACCGCACCAATGCGCAAAGCAGGAGCATGGAAGAGGCGTTGCGGAAACTGAATGTTCCGTATCGCATCTATGGTGGCCTAAGTTTTTACCAACGGAAAGAGATTAAGGACCTGGTCGCATATTTCCGGTTGGTGTGCAACCCGCGTGATGAAGAAGCACTGAAACGCGTGATCAACTACCCAACACGCGGCATCGGACAGACCACAATGGACCGCCTGATGGTGACGGCCAATGAACTTGAGATACCGATCTGGGACCTGATCCTTGATCATCCGGATAAGGTTCAGGCACATGGAGGTACCAGAAAAGCGCTTGGTGACTTTGTGACATTGATCCAGAGTTTCCAGACCATGATGGACACGCACAATGCCCATTCGCTTGGAGAATACATTGCGCAAAAAAGCGGATTATTGAAAGACCTGTTCACCGATAAAACGCCCGAAGGAGTGAGTAGGTATGAAAATATACAAGAGCTCCTCAGCGGTATGCGTTCCTTCAGTGAAGGACCTGTGGAAGAAGGTGAAGCAGACACTGGATCAGAGCACCGAACTTAAAACATTGAGCGACTTCTTGATCGATGTGGCATTGCTTACCGATGCTGACAACACAGACCCGAACGATAATGATCGCGTTAGTCTAATGACGATCCATGCTGCAAAAGGACTTGAGTTCCCTTATGTACACATCGTTGGGTTGGAAGAGGATCTATTCCCGAACCTTATGGCTGTTCAGACACGTGCCGATCTGGAAGAAGAAAGACGCTTGTTCTATGTGGCTTTAACACGTGCGGAAAAACAGGCCACCCTGAGCTATGCGATGAGCCGTTTCAAATGGGGAAACTTCACAAGCAGCGAACCGAGTCGCTTCATTGAAGAGATAGACCCTGAATTCTTGGAAATGCCGGTGCAGAACGAGCGCGGTGCATTCTCCGGTGGCAGTTATGCAAGACCATCCGGTAATTCATGGGCACGTGGTGGCAGGCCATTCGGTAAGGATGCGGAAGATCAGGACTCCAAACCTATTTATGGAAGAGAACGCAAGGCTCCTCCGGTTAAACCGACGAGATCGTCCCAGGTCGAGCGTGCTTCGGTGAACGCATCGGCGCCTGCACCTGGAAAGTTGAAACGCATGTCTGCTTCAGGTAAAGTGTTGGAAGCGACAAAAACACTTGGTGAGGCCGTACCGGACCTAAAAGAAGGTATGACCGTCGAGCATGAGCGATTCGGGAAAGGTAAAGTGCTGAAGATCGAAGGAATTCCACCCGACGTGAAGGCCACCATCTTCTTTCCTACCTCAGGTCAGAAAAACCTGCTTTTGCGCTTCGCCAAGCTCAAGGTATTATTGAGTTAGACCTTGGACCAGTTTCTCTTGAGCACTGAAAGGCAGAACTGCAACGCGGCTTCTGCCGTATAGCATTGTCTGGACATGTCGGTCGCAAAGAGCACGAAACAACGTTGGTTGCAGGAATTGATCTACTGTTGCTTATGGCCAATAGTAGCCAGCCTTGCGCCCGCTCCACCTTTGGCTACCTATGAGTTTGGCTTCAGCCTGAACCCAACCTCGAACGATGAACTTTATACACTTTGGATCTATAAAGTGTACGAAGACCGCGTGATCGATAGCCATCCTGTTACACTTGAAACATTCATGGTGGAAGCGCGTGGAATTCAGCAGAGCCGGGCAAATCCGGCTGAAGTAGATCTTTTCGGAACACATGGCATACCCTTGAGCGATACGCCAGATGGAAAACGACAGGCGCATGTAGATCTCTTCTGCCCTTCGCTCGACCTGTTGCCAAATTTGCGCTATGGCCCGGCAGCAGATCAGACCCTTGGAACCGGCTGGGCACAAGAACCTTACGCACCCTCACTGAGACAGCAGATCATTTTGCAGGCCTATCGATCGCCGTACCATGATCATTGGCATGGACCGTATTTCGGCACCCAAGCATTTCTTTTGCTCCACGATATTCTTGATCCCGATTGGGTCAGGACATACAATGAAGGTGGATAAGCGTGTTCATGGCTAAGCATGTTTTGATCATACAGCTATACGATATCCACTAGTTTCTTAGCTTTGGACCTTCCAACGACAAGGAACACCTTGCACATTCAGCAACGCCATGTTCCACTAAGCACCATCCAAGGTGCACAGCCAATTATGATCAGTACTCCCTTCGATTACAACACGCAACGTGCACGTTTGATCATTCCTGAATATGGCCGCCATGTGCAACGCATGGTTGAACATTGCATGGAGATCGATGAACGCGACAAAAGAACGTACTGCGCCAAGTCCATTATTCAAGTGATCGCTCGACTCAATCCACAATTGCGGAACAGCGACAATTTTGAACGCAC
Organism: Flavobacteriales bacterium; assembly: GCA_016704485.1. Classification (NCBI taxonomy): domain Bacteria; kingdom Pseudomonadati; phylum Bacteroidota; class Flavobacteriia; order Flavobacteriales; species Flavobacteriales bacterium. The sequence continues at coordinate 229,877 of JADJAA010000001.1, forward strand.
GTTATGGGACCACCTCTACGTCATGAGCGAGTTCAAGCTGGATGTGGATGGGCCCTTTCCGAAGCCTACCGCTGAAGAATTGGAAAGCAAGCCAAAGCGTGTGGAATATCCCCAGACCAAGATCCAGTTCGGCCACTACGGCAAAATGGTGGAACGCATGGTCGAACAATGCGCCGCTATGGAGGAAGGTGAAACGCGCGCAGCGTACACGGAACTGATCGCCAACCACATGAAGAAGCAATTCCTCACGTACAACCGAGATACGGTTCCCGACCTGGTTATTCTGAAGGACCTGAACGAGTTGAGCAAAGGAAAATTGAAGTTGAAGAAGGACGTGCAATTGACCGCTACTGCGGATATCATCCGGGGCCAACAGAATGGTCCGAAGAATGAAGTGGAGACCACGCGCAAGCGGCAATTCAACAGGAATAAAGGAAATAGTTCCGGAGCTGGTAAAAAGCGGAACCGTAATCGTAAGAAGCGCTATTAGAATTCAACTTTCATCCAGTAGCTACAACTCAAAGATCGGAAGCATGGTCAGCGTTCAAACGCATCGACCAGCCTGGAGGATTGAGCGGCACGACCCGTTCGGAACCAGTTCCTATCTGTGCAGCTTCATGCTTCCAATTGAGGTCATCGAATTGCTTTCTGCCTAAAAAGGCACCTGTCTGTATACCCATCCAACCGATCGCTATACACCAGAACAATACTGTTCGCGGAACATGCTGAATGGGTAAGCACAATGCCGCCCATACCACGAATAGCGCTGGAAGATAAAAATTGCGCATCCCCACATAGATGGGAGAAAGCGAACAGAGATCATCCCTGTAGCTGATCAACGTTATACCAAAGAAAACACCGGACATGATCAAAAGGATGAGTCCGAAGGCGTCTTCATTCTTGCGGAGCTGCATGAACAACCAGCGTAGCCCAACAAGCGCGATCGCACTCAGCATGAGCTGTAGAACAAAAGGTACCGAGGCCACGTGAATACAAATGATCGGATAAAACAGCTGATAGAACAATACTTGCAAGGCACCGAAGAACATGGAACCTCCGGCGTTGGATCCATCCCGATCAATTGAACCGTGATCGACCAATGCAACCGCTATGATCAAAGCGAAGAGACCTACGGTTGCCAACGTGATCACATTCGCCTTCGTTAAAATACCATTCCGCCATTTAGCGTAAGACCATAAGGCCAACACAGGAGACCAGATCAACGCGAAGGGACCCGTGGTGCATATGAAGCAAAGAATGACCACATCCAGAGCAGTGCTCCATTTGCCCGAAGAAGGCCTACCAAGAACGATGAGCGGGATCATCAGTGAAGCAAGCCATTGCACATTGGTCAAGTTCATAAGGATCTCATGGCCGACAGGCAAATACACGGTTGCGAGGATCGCGAAACAGCGCTGTACGAATGATGTCGGCATACGCTTGTAGATGTAGAACCAGACCAGCACATACACGCCAATGGTTCCGATCACGAAGAGGGTCGGCATCCAGAAGACCGGAATACCAGCACTCAAGCCAAGCAACGCAAGCAGCCTGGGATACACATGAAAATAACCATTCGCTCGGTAGAACAGACTTGCCCAACCCTCGTTGAACGCATCGGCAAAGAACAACTTACCATCCTCGGCATAGAATTGTGGAAAATAGAATGCATCCGTCCTGCGGAACAGGAGCATTACGGTACACGCCAAACACACCAGTACTACCGTTCGTAACTGATTGCGCTCTATCCAAGCTAACAACTGCTGTGCGATCTCCCGCATATTTACTTCCTGTTCATTGGCCGGTACAATTGTACGGTAACACGATCTTCATCCATCCCAAGTCATTCCAGCGGCAGGTCTTTCACCTCCTTATGTTGATAGTGTGACCGATCGGAGCAAGTTCGGTAGCGGCATTCGCAGTTGCTTCGCAGCATGGGAAGTTTCAAGATCATTGGCGGTAAGCGGTTGAAAGGTGAAGTCATTCCGCAAGGAGCGAAGAACGAAGCATTGCAGATCCTATGCGCTGTACTGCTTACCAAAGAGCCGGTAACCATACACAACATACCGGACATCGTTGATGTGAACAAACTGATCGACCTGCTTGGCTTCATGGGTGTGCAAGTGGAGAAGTTAGGAGAAGGGAGCTACAAATTCATCGCGGATAACGTGGATGTCGAGTTCTTCCTGAAACCGCAGTTCAAAACTTTGGGCGGAGGCCTTCGTGGAAGTGTTATGGTCGTTGGACCAACACTTGCTCGTTTCGGTAAAGGATACATCCCAACACCTGGCGGTGATAAGATCGGTCGCCGCAGATTGGATACACACTTCATCGGATTCGAAAAACTGGGGGCCGATATTTCCTATGACAAAAAGGAAGGGTTCTTCAAAGCGGAAGCGAAACGGTTGAAGGGTACATACATGTTGTTGGACGAATCCAGCGTTACCGGAACTGCGAATATTGTAATGGCGGCCGTACTTGCTGAAGGGCGAACGACGATCTTCAATGCAGCTTGTGAACCCTACTTGCAACAGCTTTGTGACATGTTGGTGCGCATGGGTGCCAAGATCTCCGGTATCGGTAGTAACCTACTGCATATCGATGGCGTTGATGAACTCGGTGGAACGGAACATCGCATGTTACCGGATATGATCGAGATCGGATCATTCATCGGATTGGCGGCCATGACACGCAGTTCGATCACGATCAAGGACGTGCAATTCGAAAAGCTCGGAGTGATACCTGATATTTTCCGCAGACTTGGAATTACAGTGGTACAACAGGGTGATGATATCCATGTACCAGCCCAAGAACATTATACGATCACCAAATTCCTTGATGGCAGCAACCTAACGGTGAGTGATGCTCCTTGGCCCGGATTCACACCAGACCTTTTAAGTATCGTACTTGTTACGGCCATCCAAGCTAAAGGCAGTGTTCTCGTTCATCAAAAAATGTTCGAGAGCCGGTTGTTCTTCGTGGACAAATTGATCGAGATGGGTGCCCAGATCACACTCTGCGACCCACACCGCGCTTTGGTGATCGGAAATGATTTCCAGAGTCCGTTGCGAGCCATTCGCATGACCAGCCCGGATATCCGCGCAGGTGTTGCGCTACTGATCGCAGCGCTGAGTGCCGAAGGAACCAGTACCATCGATAATATTGAACAGATCGATCGCGGTTACCAGAATATCGAGGCTAGACTTAAAGCGCTTGGTGCACAAATTGAGCGCGTTTGAGATCGTAAGAAACAGTGGAAGGGTCTTGGTCAAGGTTCCAACTCGGCACGTTATTCGCTTTGGTCTGAACCAAGCTCACCAATTACATTTGCGCCATGGAATTCCGCACTATCATGTCCAAAACACGCATTATTACCATTGCCGCAGTTGTTCTGCTCGGCATTTATGGATTCGCTAACCGTATCGATCGCCCAGAAGATGGCAAGGAGAAAATTGGCACCAGCATCGGTGATAAAGCTCCCGAACTAGCCTTCATGAATGCGGATAGCACGAAGGAATTGAAGCTTTCTGATCTCAATGGTAAGTATGTGCTCATTGATTTCTGGGCCAGCTGGTGCGGCCCCTGTCGCAAGGAGAACCCGAACGTAGTTGCAGCCTATGATAAATACACTAAAGCCAAATTCAAGGATGCCAAAGGTTTTGAGATCTATAGCGTAAGCCTTGACCGTAGCCGAGATGCTTGGAAAAAGGCCATTGAACAGGACAACCTGAAGTGGAAATGGCATGTTAGCGACCTCGGCTTCTGGCAGTCAAAAGGAGCACAGCTGTATGGTGTTAACTCCATTCCCATGAGTTTCCTGATCGACCCGAACGGTGTTATCATCGCTAAGAATCTACGTGGCATGCAATTGCATCAGGAATTAGATAAGCACGTGAAGAGCTTGTAACTGTCACCGAGCTGAACGTACAAAGGCCTTGGCGAAAGTCAGGGCCTTTTCTTTTGGGATCCACTTCCGGATCAAAGTGCTAAGGATCCATTACCAGGGTGTTCATAGATCTTTGTCGAAATTAACAAAGGGGATATTGCAGGGTAGTTGAAAACCGACTAATCTCGTAATGCCTAACGGACCATGTCTGGTCGAATAGGAATCGTTCATCCTAATATTTTCGCTATGTCAAGATCATTCCGCTTTTTCGGAAAGGGCCGCCAGTACGCCCTATTCTTGGGTTTTTCAATGACCATTGCAGCGACTGCACAACGCAATTGTGGCAGTATGGATTATCTGCAACAACAGATCGATGCTAACCCGGACAGGGCTGCTCGATTAGAGCAGATCGATGCATTCACGACCCAGTACATACATGACCATAGTGAAGAAGACCGAGCGGTTATTACGATACCTGTTGTGTTCCATGTGGTTTACGCAAATTCCACACAGAACATTAGTGATGCAAAGATCTACGCACAACTAGCGCAGTTGAACGCAGACTACGCACGTTTGAACTCCGATGCCGGCAGTACACCTTCGGCATTTGCTGCTTTGGGTGCCAATACCGAGATCCAATTCTGCCTAGCCCAGCGCGACCCGAACGGAAATGCTACAACCGGCATCGTGCGAAAAAGCACCACAGTGAGCAGTTTTTCTGATAACGATTACGTGAAGTACAATGCTAACGGAGGAAGTAGTGCATGGCCCAGTAGCAGCTATTTGAATTTTTGGAGCTGTAACCTTGGCAGTAGCCTTTTGGGTTATGCCCAATTCCCCGGTGGTCCGTCGGCAACGGATGGCGTAGTTTGTTTGTATAGTTCCATTGGCAGTATTACAACGCCAGGCTCAGCAACACCGTACAATCTAGGCAGGACAGCTACGCATGAAGTAGGTCACTGGCTCAACCTTCGCCATATCTGGGGAGATGCGAATTGCGGTTCTGATCTTGTATCCGATACACCGACGCAACAAACAGATAACGGAGGCTGCCCTTCATTCCCACATGTTACCTGTAGCAATGGTTCTAATGGTGATATGTTCATGAACTACATGGACTACACGAACGATGCGTGCATGAATATTTTCACGCTCGGTCAGAAAAGTCGGATGCAAGCGTTGTTCGGAACCGGTGGCTCACGCGTTGGTCTGGTCAGTTCGCTGGGCTGTACACCGCCAAGTGGTGGTACATGTACTGTACCTTCAGGTCTCGCTGCAGGCAGTGTAACCACATCTTCAGCGGTAATTTCATGGGGCTCTATGAGCGGTGCAACTAGTTATTCCTTACAATACAAACTGGCATCTTCCGGTACATGGACTACCGTAAGTACCGGTTCAACGTCTTACTCATTAACCGGACTAAGCAGTGGCACCAGCTATAATGCTCAAGTAAGCGCGACCTGTAGTTCGGGTAGTAGTGGATATTCCAGTGCCGTAAACTTCACAACAGGAACAACAGGTTGCAGCGACTTTGGCGAACCGAACAATTCGACCGCTGCGGCAACTTCCATTTCTGCCGGCTCTTTGAACGCGTTGATCGCGAATAGCACCGATGCCGACTATTACCGTTTGACGTTGACAAGTACAAGCAATATTGCACTTTCGATGAGCAACCTTGCGGCTGATTACGACCTACGCTTGTTGAATAGCGCAGGCACACAATTGGCCATTTCACAAGCAGGTGGAACAACAAGCGAAAGCATTTCATACGCCAACGCGGCAGCAGGCACATACTATGTACATGCGTTCGGATACAGCGGTGCATTCAGTGCTACACAGTGTTATGCGCTTAGCGCAACGGTCACACCGGTTGCCGCACCGTGCAACACACCAACCGGACTTGCAGCCTCCTCGATCACCTCATCCAGTGCATCAGTTTCGTGGGGAGCAGTAACCGGAGCGGTTAGCTATACCGTTCAATTCAAGCTAAGCTCGGCCAGCACTTGGACAAGCGGAAGCGTTACAGGAACCACGGCATCTTTGACCGGCCTTACAAGCGGAAGTGTTTACAACGTGCAAGTGCAAACGGTCTGTGCCAGTGGTACATCGGCCTTCTCATCTACTGTTTCGTTCACTACTTCCAGCGCGGGTTGTACAGATACATGGGAAAGCAACAACACCAGCAGCAATGCGAAAACGATCACCAGAAATACGGATATCTACGGCACGATCGGAACTACCACGGATATCGACTGGTACAAATTCACCAACACCAGCTCGCTCAAGAACATTCGTATCGACCTGACCAACTTGGCCGGTGATTACGATGTAGTGCTGTACAAAGGTAAAACCACTCAAGTAGGAATTAGCCAGAACGGTGGCACCACCAGTGAAACCATTGTATACAACGGCGGAACCGTGACCACGTATTACGTAAAAGTCTATGGCTATAACGGCGCGAACAGTGCTACCCAATGCTATACCCTACGCGCAAATTGCAGCGGTACGAGTTTCCGCGAAGGCGTGTTGGACAGCGAGCCAATTGTGTTGGAACCTGTTACCGGATTGATGAACCTCTACCCTAACCCAGCGAATGATAAGGTGATGCTGGAGTATGAGGCCAAAGAAAATAGCATCGTTCAGCTCTACTTGTTCGATGGAACCGGCAGACAAGTGCACGCATCTCAGCAAAGCGTTACCAATGGCAATTCCACCTTCGGCCTGCCGTTGCCGAGCTTGAGCAATGGAATCTACGTGCTCCAGATCATAGATGGCAAAGAGCGCTACCAAAAGCGATTCCTGGTCGAACAGTGATCCATATCGTATAGAACCAATGGAAGGGGGCTGTCTCAAAAGAGGCAGCCCTTTTCATTTTGTTGAAAAGCCGTTGGAAGTTGATCTTGACAACTCGTTTTGGGTGATCGACCTTCGGGCATGGCTTCACAAAGAAAAGTCGTGTTCAAGGACTACGACCCGAGTCAAGCGATGCTCTTGCCACCATCGTTGGAAGAACTCATCTCAAAGACACATGCCGTACGTGTAGTTGGTTCGGTTATCGACCAGATCGACATCGGTTCGCTGGCCGACACGTACAAGGGTGGCGGCACCTCTAGTTACCACCCGCGTATGTTGCTCAAGGTATTGGTCTATGCTTACCTGAACAACATCTACTCCTCGCGTAAGATCGAGGCAGCGATCCAGGAGAACATCCATTTCATGTGGCTTGCCGGGATGAAGCGTCCGGATCACCACACGGTCAATCGGTTCCGTGCCCAGCGGCTCAAGAACCACATCAAAGAAGTGTTCAGCCAAGTGGTTCTGTTGTTGATGGAAGCGGGTCATGTGGATCTCAAAGCAGTGTACACCGATGGCACCAAGATCGAGGCCAATGCCAATAAGTACACCTTCGTTTGGGCCAAGAGCATTGCCACCAACAAGAAGAAAATGAAAGCCCAGTTGGAGGAGCTCTGGAACTACACCCAAGGAGTAGCCGCTGAAGAACTACAGGGCGATGACCCCGGTGAGATGGAAGAACTCGACCCGAAGAAAGTGGCCCAGACCATTGATGCGATCAACGCCGCGCTCAAGGACAAGAAGATCGATCCGAAGACCAAGCAAAAGCTCTCTTACGCCAAGAGGAACTGGCCGGACAACGTGCGCAAGTACAAGATGCAAGAGTCCATCTTGGGCGAGCGCGGTAGCTACTCGAAGACCGATCGCGGAGCCACCTTCATGCGCATGAAGGACGACCACATGGGCAACGGACAACTCAAGGCCGGCTACAACGTGCAATGGAGCACCCAGAACCAGTTCATCATACACTACAGCCTACATCAGGACACCACCGACACCAAGACACTGATCCCCCACTACAAGGAACTACAAGCCCAGTTGGGCAAACTGCCCCAAGCGGCTGTGGTCCGCCGCATGGCGGAGCTATGGCTCGGAGCAGAATTACGAATACTTGGAAGGCGAGGGCGTGGAGGCTTTTGTGAAGTACAACTACTTCCACCGTGAACAACAAAAGAGCTACTGGGAAAAACACCCCTTTGTACAAAACAGACTCCACTACAACGCTGCAAGGAACGAGTATACCTGCCCCATAGGCCAGCCCATGCGGCATATCGGTGACCAGCGCTCAACAACAAAGGCCGGGTATGTGCAAACCGTATCGCGCTACCAAGCAAGCAACTGCGCCACATGCCCCATGAATGGTGTTTGCCACAAGGCCAAGGGTAACCGGATCATCGAAGTGAACCATCGGCTTAACGAACTTAAAGCCCAAGCCCGAGAAAAGCTCACCAGCGAAGAAGGTCTAATGCACCGAAGCGCTAGACCGGTGGAAGTGGAATCGGCCTTCGGTAACCTCAAGCAGAACAAAGGCTTCACCCGGTTCATGCTAAGGGGACTCGACAAAGTCGCCTTGGAAACCGGACTACTTGCAACTGCGATCAACCTGAAGAAGTTGGTCAGGATCCTTCAAAAAAGGGCTGAGGAACGTCTAAAAAGTGCCTTGGGTTCGGTCCTGTCCTTTACACGGGCAAGGCCGCAAATAATCCCGATCTGGTAGGTCTCTGAATCAGCACCACATCCAATCCCCATCAAAACAAGAAGGGGCCATCCCTTTCGAGACAGCCCCGGTAGGATAGGTCTTGCGGCGTTCAAGCCCTGCAAGGGCGAAATAGTTCGAGTCTAGCGTTGTTCAGGAGAAATATTCAATTTGCTATTTCGCGCCTGTAGAGCTCCAAAATTCTACGCGTTACAAAGTCGATGGGCCAAGACCCATCGCTCTGTTATTACGCCCCTCTGGGGATATGCGCTCATAAATTTTGCAATTATGGGCTATGGGCAATCTACATTTTGCATGCTGTCCTTTATTGGAAGTTCCTGACTTCTATCCGCAATGTAAACTGCCATCCTGTCGGCATAATTTGATCGGCACCTTACTTGCCATACCGGCTTCGCCGCACAACGGCCACGGAATAACACCAATGGCATTCAAGAACCCATTTAGCAGTACCAATAAGGAAAAGCCAGCTATGGAGCAGGAAGAATTGAAGAACGATAAAGGCGCAACCATGAACGAAACATCGGCTATGGATGAGCAGAACGAAACTACAACTGACACAGAGGCAGTGCCTGAATTGACCGAGACAGAGCGGCTGATACTCGATCTTGAATCAAAGAAATCAGAGATCTCAGCACTGAATGATAAATACCTACGCCTATTCGCGGAGTTCGATAATTTCCGGAAGCGCACAGCGAAAGAAAAGCTGGAGATGTTGCAAATGGCGGGTGTTGATACGCTGAAGAACATGTTGCCTGTTATGGACGATATGGAGCGAGCGATCACGAACAACGCCACGATCAAGGATGCTGAGGTCATTAAGCAGGGGATGAAATTGATTCATCAGAAATTCTCCAAATTGATGAATGATCAAGGTGTAAAGGCGATGCACGTAAAAGGTGAACCCTTCGACCCTGAGTTCCATGAAGCAATAACAAAGGCGCCAGCCCCAACCGCGAACCTGAAAGGCAAGGTGCTGGACGTGATCGAGAGTGGCTATTTGATGAACGACAAAGTGATACGCTACGCTAAAGTCGTGGTTGGTGAGTAGGAGCGAAGCAAGCATCGCCCACACACACCAAGAACGAACCCACCACTACTTCATAAATGAGCAAACGAGACCCTTACGAGGTACTTGGCGTAAGGCGAAATGCCAGTGCCGAAGAGATCAAGAAAGCCTACCGCAAACAGGCCATAAAATTCCACCCGGATAAGAACCCCGGTGATGACGCAGCGGAGAACAAATTCAAAGAATCAGCCAGCGCCTATGAGATCCTGAGCAATCAGGAAAAGAAGGCACACTTTGATCGTTTCGGACACTCCGGACCCGGAATGGGTGCTGGCGGATTCGGTGGCGGTGGCATGAATATGGATGATATCTTCTCCCAATTCGGAGATATTTTCGGTGGCGGATTCGGTGGTGGATTCCAAGGTGGAGGTGGCGGAAGACGCACGATGAAAGGAAGCAACCTTCGTGTACGCTTGAAGTTGACCTTGGCGGAGATCGCCAACGGCGCTGAAAAGAAGATCAAAGTAACCAAGCTCGTACGTGGAAAAGGTAGTGAATATGCACGGTGCAGCACCTGCGGTGGCAGTGGCCAAGTACGCCGTGTCCAAAGCACGTTCCTGGGTCAAATGCAAACCGTTGCTACATGTCCGGCATGCCATGGCGCAGGTGAAACGGTAAGCAAACGAGCGCCCGGTAGTGATGCACAAGGATTGGTGCGTGAAGAGGTGGTAGTTCCAATAAAAATGCCCGCCGGAGTTGAAGAAGGCATGCAGTTGAATGTTAGCGGCATGGGCAACGATGCTCCTGCTGGTGGCATTCCGGGCGACCTTTTGGTCGTGATCGAAGAAGAAAAGCATCCGGAACTTCGTCGTGATGGCCAGAACTTGCACCACGAAGTATTCATCAACATGGCAGATGCCGCATTGGGAAGCAAGATCGAGGTGCCACTTGTTACTGGCAAAGCCAAAGTGACCATAGAACCCGGCACACAGACCAACCACACGTTGCGCTTGAAGGGAAAGGGCTTACCGAGCCTGAACCATCATGGACAAGGCGACCTCTTTGTTCATGTTGCCGTATGGACTCCGACCAACCTTTCGAAGGACGAAAAAGCTACACTAGAAAAATTGCGCACCAGCCCCGGCTTTCAGCCTAAACCCACATCAAAGGACAAAGGATTCTTTGAACGGGTGAAGGAGATGTTTGGGAATTAGTTTTTGGTGAATTGCGTATGAGCGATTAGAACGCTAATGACGCTGAAAGATCTGATGAACACTGATTGAGGTGCACGGGGCTGCCCTTCATAGGTTGTGCGAACAAACTAAGTCGCTGTTGGTAGTAGGCAGATCACATTGCGGACTGATCATATCGACCTGAACATGCCGCTAATTCTCCATCAACAACTTCACAGCAGCTTCCAATTGCTGATCTCGGCCTTGGCTAACAACGGCCGGATCAAGTGGTTGGCGTACATCGGGCTCCAATTGTTGGTTCTCCAGGTAATTACCGGCATTGTCGATCATGCCCACTTGCGGTATACCGAAGACCATGTCGTTCTGTAGCGATTCCCACCACACTGCGGTGCCCGTGCCGGGTACTGGCATCCCGACCAGTTTACCCACGCCCAATGCACGATACGTTACAGGGAACATGTGGGCATCGCTGTAGTTGCTTTCGCTCATGACCACTACGCTGGGGCGCTGCCATTTGAACTGCGGCTCGGTTCCTAATTTTTGACCGCGTGGTTCTTCGCGCATGTACGTTTTGCCGCTGAGGAAGGTCGCGAGATCATCATGCAGCCAGCCACCGCCGTTGAAGCGTGTATCTACCACCAATGCCTTTTTGTTATAGAATTTGCCTAGGGCATCTTCATATACCGTGCGGTAACTTTCATCATCCATACCGCGCACATGCACATAACCCATGGTACCATTGCTTGCACTATCCACGATGTGCTCGCAACGCTTTACCCACCGGTGATACAGGAGTTCGCGCTCTTCTCCGCGTGAGATGGGTTTTACGGTCTCCGCCCAACGTGCTTTTGTTTCTGGATCATAAAGTGAGAGCAACGTGTATTTATCCGCTTTCCGGTTCAAGTGTATGCTGGGGTCTTCATTTGCTGCAATGTCTAAGCCATCGATCTTTTCGATCACTACACCTTTTTTGATCTTCGACCCATTCTTTGCACACGGGCTTTTTTCCATGACCTCAACGATCTTCAATCCGGTGCGTGTTGTATCGTCCACATAGAATAGACCGAGGCTAGCTGTAGCATCGCCATTCTCCATGCCGCTCCGGAACCCTGAACCGGTATGTGAAGCATTCAACTCACCGAGCATTTCGCTGAGCATCTCCGCGAAATCGTAATTGTTATTGATATGTGGTAAGAAGCGTGCGTATGCTTGCTTGTAGAAATCCCAATCCACGCCGTGCAGGTCAACACGATAGAATTTCTTAACTACCTGCCGCCAAACGTGCTCAAACAAATAAGCGCGTTCCTCGGCCTCGTTCAATACCATTTCGCCACTTATGCCGATGGGTTTCACTTCGCCCTTTTCAATATCGAGCTTGTTGATGTTTCCGTCACTGGTGAAGTACAGGTTCTCCCCTTCCTTATCCATTACCAAACTGCCCATATCATCAGCACCCAACTTTGCCAACGTTTTGGTCTCACGTGTACGCAGGTCGGTTTGCCAGAGATCATAACCCTTCTCGAAACTGGCCAAATAGTATAGTGTTTCGCCATCTTTGCTCAACACCGCGGCACCTAGATCGGAAGAGTGTATCGTAAGCCGTTCACGCCTGTCCTCAATGTTGTCCAACTCGAAGACCAGTGGCTTGATGGGTTCTTCTTTTTCCTCCTTCTTCTTGTCTTTCTTGTCCTTCTTTTCGTCCTCCTTGGACTCAGGATCATCCTTCTCCCTATCCTTTTTCTCTTTCAATAACTCAGCTTCCTCTTTGGTCTTTTGGAAATCATCATAGGCCTCTTGGGTGAAGAATGTTGCATACACATCGCCCTGGCCGCCCCAGCTTGCGTGGTTCTTCATACCATCCCTTCCGCTGATGCTCAGCATTGCCTTGCCTCCGATGGCCCATTGTGGTGCAAAGTGGTCATAACCGCTTTGCGTAATGTCGATCACTGGTTTATCTCCAGTTGCACTGACCAGTCCACATTGTGTGATCCATTGGTCCGGATGTAAGAATTGAACGAGTAACCACTTGCTATCCGGGGACCACTCGAAGTACTGATCGCCATCGGAATAACTGTAGTTCTGATCTCCCGGGACCACCGTACGCGTTTTCTTGCTCGCTACGTTCAACACCTTGATAGCAGTACGCTCTTCAAAATAAGCTACTTCCTTGCCATCCGGTGACCAACGCGACTGGAATTCTTCTGCTGGTGTCGCTAGTAATTGCTCTTCTTTCAGCACGGTGCTATTGAAGAAATGCTCCTCTTCTTTCCGAGTTAAAGCAACTGTGTATAGATCCCAGGATCCGTTGCGTTCCGAAGCGAAGAGTATTCCCCGACCATCCGGACTGAAACTGACCGATCGCTCTTGTTCCGGCGTGTTCGTTATACGCCGCGTGGTGCCTTCTGCAACTGAACTCACAAATACTTCACCGCGAGAAATGTAAACGACCTCCTTTCCGCTTGGCGATACTTCCAATTCCGAAACCTTGCCATTAACGGTGATCGTTCTTGCTGGGTTGTAGCGCCCATCCGTAGCAACGTTCACATCGATCTTCGCAGGCTTTTCGCCTTCTTTTAACGTGTAAAGCTCACCATCATAACTGAAACAAAGTATACCAACTTTACTGATGGATAGCGAACGTACCGGATGGTCTTTCAGGTTGCTGATCCGCTGCGGTGTTCCTCCTGTTGCCGCAACCTTGTATACATTGAACGATGTGCGACTTTCCACTGGCCCCAGCGGATCTTCGCTTAAATAAAAAATGCTCGAACCATCTGCCGACCATACGGGATCTATGTCCTCACCTTCATAAGTGCTCAGTTTGGTGTACTCCTTGTTCGCGAGATCATAAGTCCAGATGTCGCGTGTTACGGAGGAGGTGTGGTGCTTGCGCATTTCATCTTCATATCCTTTCAGATCATGATACACCAATTTAGTTCCGGAAGGATCGTATTTAGCTCGTTGCGCAGGCATCGTAGTGATCTGCGTTGCACGACCTCCGGAAACAGGAACCGAGTACAGTTCACCCATACCACCGATCGGGAAAAGTTGATTGCTGACCGCATCCAGTCTGTTGCTGTAAAAGATCACGCCAGAATCATCCGGTGTAAGATCAGTAGGCGTATCATCGGAGGAATGAAAGGTCAACCTTGTTGCAAGTCCACCATCACTGGGCATGATGAACACATCTTTGTTGCCATATCTATTGCTACTGAATGCGATCCATTTGCCATCATGGCTCCAGACCGGATCACTGTCCATGGCTTCATGGGTGGTGAGCAATAGCGCCCGCCCGCCAATGGCAGGCACACGCCAAAGATCCCCTTGATAGGTGAAGACGATCGCAGTGCCATCCGGTGAGATCGCCGGGCTTCTTAACCAAAGTGGTGATGCCGATGCACTCAACTGTGCAAAGGACTGAGCAAGCGATATAAGGGATAAGGCAACGAAGAGCAGCTGTTTCATGATGAACAGATAATTGTTTCGATCAGCCACAAAGATGAACCAACTTGCATTTGCCGCAAAGCAGTGGGTGGATCAATGCCACCGTTCATCCCAATTTCAGCTGCCGTTCAGCGTTGTAATGCTTTGATCATTATTCCAATTGGTTCTTCGTCGGTGAGCTCCATGCCCTTCACTAAGGCGATCTATGCCAACCTATATGAAGATCGGTTCCGACCTTCGCACCACAACATGGATGAACAGACCATTACCGGCAACTATGTCGATATTCCGAACGAACGCATTTTTCCAGCTGATGTGATCATTGCGAATGGTCGGATCAAGAGCATTACGGAACTGGCCGATCCGGTAGAAGGCTATCTTCTACCAGGCTTCATAGATGCCCATGTGCACGTGGAAAGCAGCATGTTGGTACCCAGTGAATTCGCCCGGTTAGCGGTAACTCACGGCACGGTTGCCACGATCAGCGATCCACATGAGATCGCCAATGTGCTGGGCGTGGAAGGCGTGGAATACATGATCGAGAACGGCAAAAAGGTGCCCTTCCATTTCTTCTTCGGGGCACCCAGTTGTGTTCCAGCAACACAATTCGAGACCGCTGGAGCCGTGGTTGATTCCCATCAAGTTGGCGCTTTGATGGAGCGAAAAGAGATCGTCTATCTCAGCGAGGTCATGGACTTCCCTGGCGTTTTGAACGGCACTTTTGAGGTAATGAAAAAGATCGCCCATGCGAGGCGCTTGGATAAACCTGTAGATGGCCATGCGCCTGGTCTGCGCGGCGAGGATGCACGGAAATATATTGCAGCAGGCATAAGCACCGATCACGAATGCTTCACAGCGGAAGAAGCTCTCGATAAGTTGAAGTACGGTATGTTGATCCAGATCCGTGAGGGCAGCGCAGCCAAGAACTTCGATGCCTTGATCGGTTTATTGAATGATCATGCTGGCAAAATGATGTTCTGTAGCGATGACAAACATCCGGACGGTCTGGTTACTGGCCACATCAACGTGCTTTGCGCACGCGCGATCGCGCACGGGGTTGATCTGTTCAAGGTTTTACGGACAGCTTGTTGCGTGCCAGTGGAGCACTATAAGCTCCCGGTTGGTCAATTGCGTGTCAGCGACCCTGCGGATATGATCCTCGTGAAGGATCTTATGCATTTCCGCGTACTGCGCACATGGATCAAAGGCCAGTTGGTGGCGATAGATGGGAATACGTTGATCAAAAGCGTACCCGCTGAACGTCCGAACAATTTCAATTGCTCGCCAAAGCAGGTATCCGAATTCAAGGTCCCGGGAACAGATAAAGACCTTCTTGTGATCGAGGCATTGGACGGGCAACTGATCACGCGAAAGAAGTACATCGCCCCTACCGTGATCGCAGGAGCTTGCGTGGCTGACCCCACCAAGGATCTGCTAAAGATCGCCGTGGTTAATCGCTATGACAATAAGCCTATTGCACTAGGTTGGATCACCAATTTTGGGCTTAAACGAGGCGCTATTGCAGGCAGCGTGGCCCATGACAGCCATAATATCGTTGCTGTAGGGACCAACGACGAGGACCTATGCACCGCTATCAATTTGGTGATCCATGAGCGTGGCGGTATCAGCTTGGCGAATAGAGACCAACATCGGATCCTACCGTTACCAGTTGCAGGGATCATGACGGATGCCGATGCGCATATCGTTGCCGACGCATACGCTGCCATGGATCGAGAAGCAAAGGACCTTGGCAGCACGTTGGGTTCGCCCTACATGACACTTTCGTTCATGGCGTTGCTCGTGATACCGCATTTGAAAATGAGTGACCTTGGCTTGTTCGACGGAGATACATTCCAATTGGTGAAAGCACTTTGAGCTGGTCCACTGGGCTGTTCTACCTTGCTCCTTGATTCATCGACCGGGTCTACTCATTGATACATGTTCAAACCGATCGCATTCTTTTCGAAGTTCTGGCCGCTTTTCACCCTGCTGTTGATCATCGGCTGCGGCACCAGCAAAGAATTCGCAGGTGATGGACGATTCGTAAAGCGTTCGCTGCGCCCAGGGTGGCATGTGGATCTTGGAATCCGGAAGAATAGGGCGCACCCTCCGACCCTTGCCCGAGAAACACAACCTAATGTTATTGAGAACCAATGGAATAGGACTTACGACCGGAGCACTCCTTGTGATTCGGACGAAATGTTGGCCAGCACTGGAAACCAAGTTCCTCTCGCTGAGGAGTATCCCAATTCATTACGTTCCGGAACCGTTACCGACCCGCAACTAGAGTGGCGGGCAACCAATTCCAATACCGATCAGGTCACCGAGCAAGAGGATCTGATGCCAAAAAAGAAGTGGAACCATTGGGCCATTCCATCATTATTGGCAGCACTAGCGACTGTGTTCTTGGCCTTTACAACGCTGGAATTCATCGCGGTGATCGTTGGTATCGTAGTAACCTTGACCTTTGCGGGGATCGCGCTACGCCGCGGTAGGGTCCACGAGTTGGCAGGTAAGGGATTTGCGATCGCGGCATTATTGATCGGCGTTCTGGCTGCGTTGGTCACTGTGATCAGCGTGGCATCGTACGGCTTTTGAGCGGACTTAAGGAAAGTGAATTCCGCTACGATGGACTCGGAACGACCCTGTTCCAATAGTTACAATCCAACAACGTTGCACGTTGATCTTCTATTGACATACTGGCATTATTCCGGTTCTGAAAAAAGATTTACTCGTTTCTCACCCTTGTTCAAGATCTGATCCTTGAACGTTCCTTTTTCGTTAACTCGCAAATTCGTAGGAGCAAAGGGAAAATATGAGGACTTTGCACTGGACATAAGGGATGACATCCACTAAAACGCGATGCTGGACAATGATTTAGACAAGGATATGTTCACTTCTGCTGTAACATATTGGTCCACAATATATCAGTTAGGCCATTTCTTTGGACATTCATGGGGCCATTTGACGAGACAATTACGTGGATACGATTCAAGACGGATCTAAGGCAAGCACCGCCTTCTTTTTGGTTGCTATTGGGCGAGTGCGTAGCAATGGTCAACCATATACGCGGAGCTCCTTTGCCGCCAGTTGAAAGCCGGTCGCTGGATAAAGAATTGCTTGCCTATGGGTTGTTAGCTCGCGTTGTTCTGGACGGAAGTACGTTGCGCGCTGAGCAGGTCTTGCTTCATCTGGAAGGTCGTCTTCGCGTGCCCGCTTCGCAGAGTCAAGACCTTGGCGATCTTGATAACCTATACCATGCAAGCAAGCGATTGCAAACCGGACTGTCTTCTGAACAAGGAACACTTTCGCCTGAACGCATTCTGGAATTGCACGGTGCATTGACCCAGATTGAAGGCAAGAAACCGCGATCCGTTTGGCGCGACGGACCTATGCCTCCCGGTGGTTTGTCCGGGGTGCCTTCTGAGATGATACCATTGTTCATGGTTGAATTATGCGATTGGTTGAACGGGCCTGAGCTACAACCTCCTACGCCAGAAGAAACACCGCATTACGCGATCTTGCGAAGCCTTATCTCCGAGCTTTATCTCTCTTGGATCCAGCCTTTTAATGTTGCAGGTTATCGCCTAGCTGGGCTAATTGGTCAGCAGCTCTTATCGGCAGGAGGTCTGTCAGGGTCTTGGACCTCCCTTTCAGCAGTTCACTACCATCGCACAAGGCCTGAATTTCTTCGTCAGATCAGTCATGCAGCGCAAGGAGTTGGAGACCCAATACCCTTTCTGGCATACAGCCTCAAAGGATTGCTCGATCGCCTTCGCGAGCTATCATCGGCGATACGGAACGCACAGGTCCACGGACAATGGCGTGCCCATATTGAGGACCTTTTTGAAGATATCAAAGGACCGCAGCGCATCCGTCAACGTACGTTGTTGCTGGGTTTAAGTGAAGAAAAAGACCCGGTTCCCATCGGTACCATCGCACTACTCAACCCTGAATTAGCTCGGCTTTATGCGGGTGTTTCCTCAAAGACGCTACAACGCGATATAGACGCACTGGAAGATCTTGGAGCGGTACAGCGCGATCCTGAGGGCGTCCGGGCGAGACGCGAAATGGTCCTTGGTTTCAGGGGCTGAAGAATTCCCTAATGACCATATCCGCCTTACGTTCAAAGACTTGTGGCGAAACACCGGCCTTCCGCATGGCTTTCAGCGACGTCGCGCCATCTGATTTCGAAAGCTTTCTTCCTTCATCGTCCATTTCCAACCGATGATGAAGAAAACGAACTTGCTCGAACTGTTCGAGACCTAATAGATCAGCGATATGAAGCTGGCAGGCAGTCGAGGCCAAGAGGTCCTTACCACGAACGATCCATGTAATCCCTTGGTCCAGGTCATCGGCCAACGAGGCCAGTTGATAGGCAACCCGAGGCATCTCGTTGCCTACTGAACGTTGACGGATCACGGGGTCTCCCATAACGGATACCAGATCTACCAGTTCTGTTCTTCCGTTCAACCCATTGATCTCGATCATCGTTGGATCCATAACGTGAAGGCGCCAGGTGTTCTCTAGTGCTTCCAATGAATGACCGACTGATCTACACGTTCCGGGATACCTCCCTTCCGCATTATGCTCCTGTAGTTGCGACCGCGTACACGTACAGCCATAGACAAGGCCCGTTGATCGCAATTCTTTCGCCATTAGGCCATAACGTTCCAATCGCATTTGCTGCGACCAATTCATTAAATGATCATCCGGACCGGTCGGGCCGCTCTGCCACTCGATCCCTAACCAATCCAATGAGCGGAAAATATCTTCCACATACTCCGTTCTCACGCGTTCCGCGTCCAGGTCATCTATTCGTAAGTGAATGCTGCTACCTAGAACTTGCGCAAGTTTCGATGTGATCAGGAAATTGATGGCGTTCCCAGCATGTAAGTAACCACTTGGTGTTGGTGCTATTCGCGTTCGACCACCACGCGGCAGGTCATGGTCTTCCAATTGAAAAGATGTGGTCTGGGGTGCCAAAGTGATGTGCCTATGGACAAGTAGAGCAAAGAACCACACTGAAACTCTTCAGATGTAAACTTCTGAAGCCCTTGCCTTTGCGTGTCTGGAGAATCAGCCAGATCGCAGCTAAGAATGTACCCGGGGCGGGACTTGAACCCGCACAGCCCTTACGGACCAAGGGATTTTAAGTCCCTCGTGTCTACCATTTCACCACCCGGGTAAGGGGTATTCGCTAGAAAGACCAACGAACAACGGTCAAAAATAACGATGCCCCCCATTTCGGGAGGCATCTGGAGCGAGAAACGGGACTCGGACCCGCGACCCCGACCTTGGCAAGGTCGTGCTCTACCAACTGAGCTACTCTCGCAATACGATCACTTTGGCAACTTGCCGCCGCGAATTGGGCTGCAAATATAGCATGTCTTTTTATTTCCGATCACACCTTGCTCAACTTTGACTTCTTTGGATGGACCAATCGCTTGATCTCATTCAACTTTAGTAACGCCTCTACCGGTGTAAGCGTGTCAATATCAAGGCTCGTGATCTCATCCCTGATCCTTTCCAGCGCAGGATCATCCAACTGGAAAATGCTCAACTGCAGCTCTCGGCCCATTCCTTCTATGTCCTTTGGAACAACGTGTGGACCGGTCCGATCATCATTCCCACCTAAATTTCCAGCATGGCTTTTCTCCAAATGTGACAATACTTTCTTAGCACGGAGAATTACCCTTTTGGGCATGCCGGCCATCTCGGCAACATGGATCCCAAAGCTTCTATCGCTACCTCCCGGTTCCAATGTTCGGAGGAACAACACTTTTCCATCGACTTCACGCACTGCAACATTGGCATTGCGGATCCTTGGGAATGTTGCGGCCATTTCATTCAACTCATGATAGTGCGTCGCAAAAAGCGTTTTCGGACGACCTACTTCCTCGTGCAAATACTCGGCAATTGCCCATGCAATGGAGATACCATCATAGGTGCTTGTTCCCCGGCCGATCTCATCCAACAAGACCAATGACCGATCGCTCAAGTTATTGAGAATACTGGCCGTTTCGTTCATTTCCACCATGAACGTACTCTCACCGGTGGAAAGATTATCACTGGCACCAACACGCGTAAAGACACGATCAATGATGCCCATTTCCGCAGCTTCGGCCGGCACATAACTACCTACCTGTGCCATGAGAACAGTCAAGGCTGTTTGCCGCAACAAGGCCGATTTACCGCTCATATTAGGACCGGTTATCACCACCATTTGTTGATCGTTCGGATCCAAGAGAACATTGTTCGCAACATACGGAACCCCAGGAGCCAACTGTTGTTCGATCACGGGATGTCTTCCGCCGGTGATATTCAAGACCTTGCCATCGTTGAACACTGGTCGGTTATAACGGAACGCAATAGCATTCAACGCAAATGCGCGTAGCACATCCAATGATGCCAAGCCAGCTGCGGCGGTCCGCACTTTGCCTACCACCTGTATGATCTCGTCGATCAACCCACCGTAGATCTCCGCCTCCAACGCCAAAATGCGCTCCTCCGCTCCTAGAATGCGCTCCTCCAAGCTCTTCAGTTCATCGGTTATATAGCGTTCGGCACCTACAAGTGTTTGTTTACGGACCCATTCCGGTGGCACCTTATCCCGATGGGTATGACGCACTTCCAAATAATAACCGAACACGTTGTTGAAACCCACTTTAAGCGAGGTGATGCCGGAACGTTCGCTTTCACGTCGTTGCACGTCCAACAATAATTCCTTCGCATGTGTACTGGTATGGCGCAATTCGTCCAATTCCTTACTTACACCCTCCCTCACTACCCCGCCTTTATTCACTGCGACCGGCGTGGATAATTCTATAATGCTTGCGATCCGTTCCGCTATTGCCAATGGTGGATCGATCGATTTCGCTGCAATCAACAAAGCACCCTTCTCATCACTCAAGCGTAGTCGGATCTTCTCAGCGGCTTGCAATGCATGGTGCATCTGTAGCGCTTCCCTCGGATTAATGCGCCCTGCAGCTGCCTTACCGGCGAGACGCTCCAGATCACTGATCCGATCAAGCTCCATACCGATCTCATCGCTTAATTCTCCACCCTCGACAAACGCCTGAACGCGATCCAAACGTTGTTCAATCTCAGTTCGATCCAACAATGGCAGCAGGATCCAGCGTTTCAACGAACGTGACCCCATTGGCGTAACACACGTATCCATTGCTTGGAGCAAGGTGCGCGCACCCTCATTCACGGGTGTGATCAGTTCCAGATTGCGAACAGTAAAGCGGTCCAACCCAAGATGGGCTTCCGGCCGGATCCAAGAGATCCGATCAATGTGGGACACTCGTTCATGACGCGTTTCACCCAGATAATGCAGTATCGCACCTGCTGCACGCTGTCCCAATTTCAGTTCTTCAATACCGAAGCCCTTCAAGCTGGACGTACTGAATTGCCGCAATAATCGCTCCCGCGCGAAATCATCCGTAAACGCCCAATCGTCAAGCGGGAAGGTCCTTTCCTGTGCAATGCATGCCGCGATCACCGCATCATTTCCACCTTTGGGAACAAGCAACTCACTTGGTGCATGGCCAGCAAGCAATTTCTTCACTTGTTCAGCATCATCTTCAGCCACAAGGAACTCGCCCGTTGTAACATCCAGGAATGCGATACCATATCGACCATCCTTCCCGCAAACGGACGCGAGCCAATTGTTGCTACGCTGATCGATCAGGTCATCACTGAACGAAACTCCGGGTGTAACTACTTCAGTAACACCGCGTTTTACGATGGTCTTTGTTGTCTTCGGATCCTCCAACTGATCACAGATCGCAACTCGGTATCCGCCACGTACCAATTTAGGCAAGTAATTATCCAAACTGTGGTGGGGAAACCCGGCCAATTCCATTTCTGAATTTCCCCCGTTGTTCCGCTTCGTCAACGTGATCCCGAGCACACGGGCTGTAATGACTGCATCGCTCCCGAACGTTTCGTAAAAATCGCCGACCCTGAAGAGCAGTATGGCATCCGGATACTTCTCTTTGATGCCGTTGAATTGCGTCATCAATGGGGTTTCCGAGCTTTTTACTTTGGCCATGTTATATTATTCATACTCCTTCCCATCGTAGAAAAACTACTTTCGCCACCCGTATTGGACGCCTCTCCGAATGGTCTGAAGTAAGCCGGAAAGGTACTGCCACTGCTACCGTTTTTTACGTTCCATTAACTGCTTCTTTTCACTTTTTCCCAACAAATTATGCCATCCGGAGATCGTAAGCTTAGAATGGAAGAACTGGATAGACCAGCTCCAGCAGTAAACTTCGCGGCTCCTAAACGGCCTCTTATTGTATTGCTTGAGGATGTACGCAGCAGGCATAATGTTGGTTCGATCTTCCGAACGGCTGATGCATTCGGTGCTGAGCGCGTGATACTCTGTGGATATACACCAAAGCCACCGCATCGCGAGATCGAGAAAACCGCGCTTGGGGCAACCGACTCCGTGCCTTGGGAACACGCACCGAATGCAAGAACAGCTGTTCAAAACCTTCAGAACCAAGGCTATACAGTCTGGTCCGTAGAGCAGACCCTCAATGCTATCTCCTTGAACGAGATCAAAAGCGCTACAACACCGACCGCGGTCGTATTCGGAAATGAGTTGAACGGTGTTTCTGATGAAGTGATCCAGGTGTGTGATGGCAGCATAGTGATCCCTCAACACGGCAGTAAACACTCATTGAACGTCTCCGTATGTGCAGGGATCGTTCTTTGGTGGATGAGTTCACTTCATTGAATCACGAAAGTCGATCATAAAACGAGGCCCCAACAATTTATTCGTTTTACCAATGTTAACGGGCATCACAGAGCATTCACATAAATTTCCTGAAACCCTTTGAACAACCTTTCGTATTTTCGCAGGATATGATGTTGGGATTTCTTTCAAGTGAAGTTGTTGTTGCCTAACAGAAACCGTCTATATTTGGCTGCGTCCGGACCGGCAACCATGAACCGATCGTTAAAACGAAGTGCTCTTCTTATAGTCCTGGTCGGGTGCTTTGTCACTGGGCCGGTATTCGGACAGTACTTCCGCCAATCGAGCTATTGGAAATCACACCGTCACGAGATCTCCGGCGGTTTCGGTGTTGCCAATTTTTTAGGTGAATTGGGTGGAAGGAATGAGATAGGATCTCCATTCGTTTGGGATCTTGAATTCAGCCAGACACGACCTGCCGTCAGCCTTGCCTATCGTTACTTTCTCGCACGCAAAATGGCATTGCGAACTACGTTGGGTTATGGGATATTGGCCGGGAATGACAATCTGACCACAGAACTCTTCCGTAATAATCGGAATCTGAATTTCAAGACCGATCTGTTCGAGCTGAGCCTTGCTCTTGAATTCCACCTATTCAGCGAAGAACTTGGCCATGTTTACGATCTTAGAGGAGTGAAAGGCACTAAATCCTCTCGCGTTGGATTTTATGCTTTTGTTGGTGTTGGCGGTATCTATTTTGACCCTAAAGCGCAGTTCAATAATGCGTGGGTAAAACTTCGCCCGCTAGGTACGGAAGGCCAAGGATTACCAGGTGGTGCGGATCCGTATTCCAATTTCTCGGTCTCCATTCCAATGGGTGTTGGACTTCGTAAGGCGCTAAGCCGTTCATGGAGTTACGGTCTGGAATTGCAATATTCCAAGACCTTTACCGACTATATTGATGATGTCAGTACGAACTATTATGACGGCGACGCGCTAGCCGCAGCACATGGTCCTGAGGCCGCTTATTTGGCCAATCCGACCTTAAACAATGATGGGTTGGAATATGCTACTCTTGCTGGTCAGCAGCGTGGTGACCCCGACGATCTGGATGCATTCCTATTCTTTAAACTGGAGGTCCACTATAAGATCTACAAATACAAGAGCAAGTCGAAAAAATACAGGTTCCGACTGCGAAGACAGAAGATCGTATTCTGATCTAGTACTCTTAAAATTTCAAAGGCCCTGCTTCTGTGGGGCCTTTTTTTGATATCGATTTTTCTGGAATACATTGACACAATTCCGCTTTGAACTAAAAGGGCCAACGTACAGATCGGCTGGTAATAAATGGCGATCATCACAATGGAATTAGATGCGGAATGCCGCGTGAAAATGGCAACTCCTCTTGACGAATTATCTATCTAGGGGAAACGAAAGACACACCTCTATGAAACCAGAACCTCTGACCAGCAAGAATATGGTCGGCTGGATCAAGAGCGTATGTTCAGTCATAACTACCATTGCGAATTGCCGGATCATGGTCCTCTCTTGATCTAGGCGAATGAGGTCTACTACATATTCTAAGGTAGACCAAGAAGCAAAAGGATCGATCAGCATTGCCTATGGATCCCAGATTCGCCCTGACCGAATTCGTTATCCAGAACCAATTTTGTCGGACATTATCGACCACGGGGCATACTCATTGAAAAAGCCCTCGCTTTCGGCGAGGGCTTCTTCTAAATTTCACTGAATGATCAAAGTCCCAATTGGCCTTTGAATGCGCGGAATTCAAGATCTTTCATTGCCTTGTCGCGTAAGCTTGCATCTTTCTGCACCGCCATGCCGATATGGTTGCGAACACCGTCGCCGTTATTAGAGCGTGCTGCAATGATCGCCGCCAGGTAATGGCCCATTGCGCTATCGCTATCCGGGCTACCTTCCAATAGAGTACCTGCCGCTGCTGCATCTCCGCCCAACATTTTTGCCAGTGCTGAGTTGAATGTTTTCTCACCACCCATGTTGCCTACTGCGGCACTGTAATCTCCGTTCTGAATGTCGATCAGGCCTTGATTGTACTTAACCTCAGGACCCGCCGACATAGCCTTCTTGAACAGATCGCTTGCTGCTTTGCGATCACCGTTCAAACGCGCAACAACGCCTAGGTTATTTGTGCTGAATGGATTGTCTTGGATGCCGTTCGCTTTTTCGAACTGAGTCTTAGCCTCGGCCAACTTGTTCTGCATCATATAGATCATGCCAACATTGTTTGCACCACGGAAATCCGTAGGATGAACTCGTTCCGCTTCCTTATAGATACGTGCCTTCTCATTCAGGTCAGTGGTCAAGGTTGCTGCAAACAAAAGTTCTTCAACATTCAATGAATCCGGTTGTGTACGGCTCATCTCCGTAAGCTGTTCATCCGTTTTACCAACCAGGTCGAAGTTCAACTTCATTTCACTGCGGCGCAATTGAGGCAGGATCTCTTCAGCGATCTCCTTATATGTAGCAGCCATGTTCTTGATCTCTGACTCACGCTTAGCAACATCAGGATACATCTCCAACACGCGCAAGACCAGTTCTTTATCAGGAACGGTGCTACTTGCCTGCATTGCATTTTTGAACCCATCCCAGTCCTCTCCACGTGCGTTCAATGTGTAGAACGCATCAACCTTGGCGCTATCCACCTTGGCACGTTTGAAATCTCCTTTGGCCCAATTCATTGCGCTTTTTGCACGGTCATCAGCCAAATTCTCATTTAGACTTAGCTCGCCTTCAGGGCTGGCCCAAGCATCAATGGTCATTCCTTTCACCTGGATATTGCCTTTTGCAGCAAAACCTTTAATGAAATCAGCCATTGCTTTGATGTCCGCATCTTTTATTTCCGTTGACCGAACTGAACTTGAATTAACCAGGTAATTCAAAGTTGCATCCTGTGAATGGCTCGTGATCCGTTGGAATGCATCCTTACCGATCAACACCTTATCGTCATTCAACATTAAGTAAGGCGTGGTAATAACACCATCGGCGAGCTTGAATTTCTCGAATTGTAGCTCCTTCTTACCCTCTTTTCCTTGCTTTCCGAGGATATTCACATAAAGCTCGCTCTCTGCCATGCTAGGCGTGAAAGCCACTTTGTGTGTATAGGTATAAGCCTTTCCCGTCTCGTAGGGTATCACGGTATTGTTTCCAACAGCCTTTTCACCTTGGAAGAAGACGGTCTTATAAGGTGTTTCCCCTCCTGTATAGGTCAATGTCGGAGTAACTTCCGCAAAGGCCTTCTTGTAGAAATATTTCGGCGGGAAATTTCCATTGATATTCACCTCAACAGAATCCCCTTGAACGATCAATGGATCGGGATTTATCGTGTATTTAATTGTAGCCACATTCTTGTTCATTTTCTTGATGCCACCGCATCCTGCGAACATCAGTGCAGAGAGAGACAAGACTGACAGGGCCTTTAAGTGCCGCTTTTCCATGAATTCGATCCGTTTTTCGGGTTTTCGAGTGCAAGTATAAATACTTATTCGGCTACCATCGTATTCCTATTTTACACAGTTGTTGACAGTCAAACGTTCGATTCACAGTGTTACCACGCTATACCCGGTTGCACGCGGCTCTAAAAGCAATTCGACGAACCGCTCATAGGCATCGATATCTTTCAGAAGATCACTACCTCCAAGGTCCACTACAAGCGCACTTTGTACTGAATATTTCTGTAAATGATCCAAATAACGTTCTTGCAATCGATCCAAATAATCGACGCTGATCTGTTGTTCATAACTCCTGCCTCTCGTACGGATCCGTTCACGCACTCGGTCCATACTTAAATGCAAATAGACCACAAGCTCTGGTTTCGGCAGGTCCTTGTACATGATACTGTATAGATCCTTGAACAATGCGGCCTCATCAGTAGGTAATGTGACACTTGCGAATACGAGGGATTTGCCCAACGAGTAATCCGCTACCGTGCATTCCGTGAATAGATCCTGTTCGGTAATACGCTTTAGTTGGTGGTACCGTTGGGCCAAGAATGACAACTCCACTGAGAAGGCGTAACGGTCCGGTTCTTGATAGAATCGGGGTAAGAACGGATTATCATCGAATTCCTCCAATACCAAACGGCCACTCCATTCCAACGCAAGACGCTTCGCCAAGGTGGTCTTACCAGCACCGATAAGTCCTTCAACGGCAATGTAGGTGTACGGAAGTGCTGATCGTTTCACCTCCATTAGGAACGGCTTATCTTGCTTAGCAATTGAAGAACCGTAAAATGAAGCGTTGGATGAAGGGCATCCGGACAAATATCCGCCGCCGGAGACAAGGCGAATAAGCGTTCGTGCAATCTCGGGTGCGGGATCTGAAGTTCACTACTTTCCACAACCCGATTTCCGTACAACAGGATATCAATATCCAATGTTCTTGAACCATATTCACCGCTCCCGGTCCGAATACGACCACCCTCTGATTCAATGTTCAAACAGATCTCAAGCAAATCAATCGGGGCCTTCTCCGTCCGTAAGATCAATGCTCTATTCAAGAAAAGCCGATCATCCTTAAAACCTACGGGCTCGGTCCAGTGGTCCCGACTTCGAGCGATCACGGAGCCAGTAGCTCGCGCCAATTTTTCTTCGGCTTCCCGAAGGTATTCGTGCGACTCACCCACGTTACCTCCCAGTAATAGGAGCACTTCATCATCGGCCAACATAGGGCGTAAAACTAACCTGAGCAAAGTGATAATCAAGGCTAGAAATGCCTTGGGCATTCTGCGGTAATGGTTCTGGAATATTCGGATCAAGCACTGTTCGCTCACATGCTTTCTTGCATCCACTGACCATTCGTCCCTTCCATCCCGGGCGCTATCCGTTCGTGTATTGCGCGAATATGCAGTCGCAATACCACCGTAGCTTCGTGCCGAGAATCAAAACCAGCGCTTTTAATGAGACAATTCTTCAAATTCATGTTCGCCTCCATGATCGGAACTTTTCTGGTCGGTGTGCTATTGGTGTTCATTTTCATAGGTATGGTAGCCGCTGCCATTAGTTCAGGGCTGAACAGTACAGGCAACACTGCAAACATCAAGGATGGCACCGTGTTGCATTTAATGTTGGACAAGGAGATCGTGGATCGCGGTGAAAAAGATCCGTTCGAGATCGATCTTGGACCATTTCAAGCAGAAGCAAGGATCGGCCTGAACACATTGCTCAATAGCTTGGAGAACGCAAAGACCGATGACCACATTGAAGGTGTTTTCTTGGACCTTACCTCGTTGCAGACCGGGTTCGCCACGATCAAGGAGATCCGTGAAAAGGTCCTGGAATTCAAGGCCGTTAGCGGTAAACCCGTGATCGCTTATAGCGAAATGTATTCGCAAGGTGCATATTATCTGGCTACAGCAGCAGACGCGGTCTATTTGCAGCCGAAAGGAGAACTGGCATTCATGGGTCTACGCAGTGAATACATGTTCTTCGATGGTCTGTTCAAAAAATTGGATATCGATATCCAATTCATCCGTGGCACCAATAACAAGTTCAAAAGCTTCGGGGAAATGTATACCCAGGATCATATGAGCGAAGCCAACAAAGAGCAGAACCGCGCATTGCTCAGCGGGATCTGGAACGAGTATCTGACGGCAATAAGCGATAGCCGGAAACTGGATAAGGCAAGACTGAATGTCATTGCGGACAGCTTAGAGGTCCGTAACGCAGACGATGCTTTAGCGCTAGGGATGATCGATGGAATAAAATTCCGCGATGAGGTCCTTGATATCCTGAAGGATAAAATGGCCTTGGACAAAGAAAAAGCGATTGAGTTCGTGCAACTGCGGAAATATGCCAAAACATTCACGCCTTCATTCTCTTTGAAGAACGACGGATCAAGCAACGGTAAGTTGGCGGTGATCTATGCTGAGGGGGGCATTTCCTCCGGCGAAAGTTCTGAGGGAACCATCGGAAGTACCTCCCTCGCCGAAACCATTCGCGAAGCACGTGAAGATACGACCATTAAAGCCATTGTATTCCGTGTGAACAGCCCTGGTGGTAGCGGACTAGCGAGTGATGTGATCTGGCGTGAGGTCGAACTGGCAACCAAGGTCAAGCCTGTTATAGTGAGCATGGGTGACGTAGCTGCTTCAGGAGGTTATTATATCAGCGCTCCTGCAACGCGGATCTTCGCAGAACCGAATACCATCACCGGTTCCATTGGTGTGTTCGGGATAATACCCAACATGCAGGGATTCTTCAACAATAAAACAGGGATCACTTTTGATGGTACTAAAACACACAAATTCGCGGATATGATGACCATTACCCGCCCATTGACCGAAGAAGAGAAAGGGATCATTCAGGGATATGTGGATGATTTCTACACCACGTTCAAAGAGCGTGTTGCAGAAGGTCGGAAAATGACCGTAGATCAAGTGGATAGCATCGGCCAAGGGCGAGTTTGGACAGGTATTGATGCTAAAGAACGTGGCCTTGTGGATGAACTAGGCGGTTTGGAAGATGCCATTAAAGCGGCAGCTGATATTGCAGGACTCACGAACTATTCCACGGTAGAGTTGCCTGTGCAGAAGGATCTATTTGAACAACTACTGGAAGACCTCAGTGGACAGACCAAAGCTTGGGTGGCCAGTGAAGTAATGGGTGAGGATCTCGAGTTGTTGGGTCAATTCAAACGTGCATCAGAGGTTCGCAAGCAAATGGGTATACAAGCCCGGATGGAATTCGATCTGAATATCAGGTAATTGTTTGCCAGTTCAACTGGCATGAATTCGAAAAGCCCCGTATCCAGCGTTTGCCGGTACGGGGCTTTTCTTTCCCTAGCATTCAATTAACTAACCAAAACCTGACCCTTGTTACGGAGGTTCTTGTAGAAAGTTCCAATATGTATAGACCGGGTGCTAGATCTGATAGATCCATATTCCCTGGATCGCCCATAGAACGGGCTGTTCGAAGTGTATGGCCTAATGCATCAACGACTGATAGCAGTGCATCCGTTTCTGTATGAGACCATGAAAAATGGATAATACCCGTAGATGGATTGGGGTATAGTTGGATACGTGTTGAAACTTGTTCACTCACTCCTACGGTGGGTTGAACAAGTTTCAACACGTATCCAGAGCATCGGCTCCTGATCCAATGCCACCACAAACGTGAAATGAGCCATTCGCTGTTTGCCCAATGCCTCTGATGTCCATTATGGCCTGGTCAGTTTCGCTAGCTATTAGGGTATTACTGGAATTGAACTCGGCTAATTCAGCCACCGGTGGCACAATACCACTACCATTGTATGCGACCGCGTTATAATTGTAGCTGATGGCCGAGCCGCACACCCAGAACGGCCTACCGTTGAACGTTCCGCAACCGGACCGGTAACTATTCCTAAGCGTAGCTACAGCCGGTAACCAGGTTATTTGAGCAGGGTCCGCTGGATCTATGACCCCAATTCGTAGATCATACTGGGCACTGAAACTTCCCGATGATGATGCACCGCCATAATAAAAGATCGTATCGCCGATGATCGTGCCACTCGCTCCGAATGCCTTATAGGTATTGTTATTCGGCACAGGTGTTCCAACCGACCAAAGGTCCAACGCAGGACCATAGATCTGTACGGCCGGCACATTCGTGTTCTGGCTCCATCCGGTAACCACATAGATCAGACTGTCTCTCCAAATAACCTGGACATGATCATCAATTGGGATGGGAATTGAAGCGCCATCGGTCAACCACGAATTCGTGTTCAGATCCAACCGATGAACCCGATCGGAACTGCGCTCGAACGGTGAATTCGGAAAAACATGGTACCCTCCGATGACATAGGCAATTCCATCCACAACGCTTGCTGCGGAAGCAATTTTTCCGGACGTATCCGGCATCTGTGGCAGAACTGTCCAATTTCCTGAAGCATTGCTATACATGTATGCTTCGCGATGGATATTCTCCAATTCCAGACCCGTTGTGATACCGCCGAACGAATACACGCGGTGATCGCCGTTCACCATGGCCGCACAAACGGCATTATTCGCCGTTGGCATGGGTAAGGGCGCTAAGGGTTGCCATGACCAATTCACCTGGGCATTCACCATATTGATGCAAGCGAACAAGAACACGATCAAAAAGCACCTCATCCTATGTTCACATGATAACCCGTGTGGTTCCGGATGTTCAACACACGACCATCCTCCCAGATCAGATATTGACCTTTAATTCCCATTAATCTTCCACTTACCTCAGGTGTCCTGGCCAATTGCACGCTAGTAACTTTCGGGGGATAAGCCAGCAGTGGATATTCAAGGATCAAGGGCTGCTCTTGCGGCAATAGATACTGATGCAGTTCCGCTGGTAGTGATGCAAATCCTTGATCTCGGATGTCCTTCAGACCTTCGCTGTCCGGTTCCACTTTTTTAAGCATAGCGCGCCAATTGGTGCGGTCTGCGAAGTCAGCTTTCAAGTTCACTTCGATCTCTCCTGCCAACTGACGGTAAGGCACGCGTGCTATGGCCAACGCAGCAACTGCGCCTTGGTCTATCCAACGTGTTGGAACCTGCGTGCTTCGTGTGATGCCCACCTTGACCCCAGAAGTGCGACTGAGGTAAACGATATGCTCCGTAAAGTGATGTTCCTTTTCCCATTCCGGGTCGCGGCCTTCACCTAGATGAGCCTTACACAACTCGGGACGTACAATGCATTCCGCTGCTTCCGGCGCGTTCTGCAAACACGGGAAGCAGAAGCCTTGCCCGTAGAATTTTTTCACGCGTTTCCCGCAGCTACAACAACTCAATGCTCCTGTTGCGTGCACTGCGAAATGGTTACCGATGTATGGAGAAAGATCGATCAGTCCATCCGGCGACCTGATCGCATAGTGCACTTCGCCATCGATGATCGCTGGCATTTTCGATATCGGGAAACCGTCAACCATCCGTATTTTTTTTTTCAACTTTCGGTGAAGGTATTCAACCGGAAATAATACCGTTCAAATGAAAAAGCCGTATTTTTCGTTGAGGTACGTTGATGGGAACACATTTTATTATCAACAAGACCCAACGTTTATGAACCATGTGTCGATCCGATAGTGTTTTGATCGAATAAGTTGACGAACTTCGCTAGTAGAAACCAGATGCCTTTGAACGCGCTCGTCTCTTTTTTGATAAAGAAACGTCTGCAACAGATCCAACTGTTCCGGGATAATCCAGGTATGGCCCAGTTGGAGGTTTTCTTGGCACTGATACAAGCTGCCAAGTATACCGAGTGGGGTCGTAAATATCACTTTGCGTCCATCACCAACCCCGATGTATTCCGCAGTCGTGTTCCGTTGCAGGATTACAACGACCTAAAACCGGTCGTACAGCGATTGCGCAAGGGTGAACAGAATATTACGTGGCCTACGGATGTACGTTGGTTTGCTAAAAGCAGTGGTACGACCAACGACCGTAGCAAATTCATTCCGGTGAGTCGTGAGGCGCTGGAAGAATGCCATTACAAAGGCGGTAAGGACCTCATCGCGTTCCACTATCAACAGTTCCCAGAAAGCAATTTATACAAGGGCAAGAGTTTGGTCGTGGGTGGTAGCAGCAACATTGAACAGTTCCGGACAGATGCTTATTCCGGCGATCTGAGTGCCATCATTATCCGGAATCTACCGATATGGGTCGAGGTCCGAAGAACACCCGTGATGGAAACCGCGTTGATGGATAATTGGGAAGTTAAGATCGAACAGATGGCGCGCGAGACCATGCGCGAAGATGTGACCTGTATTGCTGGCGTACCCTCTTGGACATTGGTGTTGATGAAACGGATCCTTGAGCTCACCGGAAAACAGAACATTCTTGAAGTGTGGCCCAATCTGGAATTGTTCATGCATGGTGGCGTGAGCTTCAGACCTTATCGCACACAGTTCGAGGCATTGATCCCATCTCCTACCATGAACTATCTGGAAAGCTATAATGCTTCCGAAGGGTCGTTCGCGGTACAGGACCGCCACGGTGCGGATGACATGCTGCTGATGTTGGATTACGGTATTTTCTATGAGTTCATTCCATTGAGCGAACTGGATAATGCCAAGCCGCGGACCTTGCTTTTACATGAGGTGGAGCTGGATACGCACTATGCGATCGTGATCAGTACCAATGCAGGATTGTGGCGGTACATGCCAGGTGATACCGTTCGTTTTACCAGCCTTGCACCACACCGTGTGCAGGTCAGTGGTCGCACAAAGAGCTTCATCAATGCCTTCGGCGAGGAGCTGATCGTTGAGAATGCGGATAAGGGGATACAAGCCGCTTGCGACGCCACAGGAGCCGTTGTGAATGAATACACTGCCGGACCAATATATATGGATACCGAACACCTTGGTGGACACGAGTGGATCATTGAATTCAAGGATGCTCCACATGATCCGGCCCGATTCGTGGAAGTTCTGGATATGACCATGCGCCAACTGAATTCGGATTACGATGCGAAACGCAAAGGTGATATGGCGCTTGTGCTACCCATTGTGCACGCAGTTGCTCCGGGCACCTTTTACGAATGGATGAAACAACGCGGCAAACTGGGCGGACAGAACAAAGTTCCACGATTGAGTAATGACCGTACGTACCTTGATGCGTTGCTGGTATCGGAATTAGCATGAAGGCGTTTTTTCTTTTGATCACGTTCGTATGCTGCGCGAACACGCACGCACAAGTTGTTGATCAGCCCATCGTGATCAATGGCCACTTCGATAAATTCACGACGGATGAATTGGGCAATAGTTATACGCTCCACGGTGATGAGCTGGAATTGTTCAATACCGAAGGAAAAAGTTGGTTACGCAATAGTGTGAAGACATTCGGACGCATTGGCAATATCGATGCATTCTATTCCTTGAAGCCGATGTTGTTCGCTCCGGAACAGGGCCAACTTGTTGTTCTTGACAATACATTGAGTGTTCAAGGTAGTGTCATGAACCTCTCTCGAAGCGGGTTCACACAAGTGGTGCTGGCTTGTATGAGCGTTCAGAATCATTTCTGGTTCTATGATGAGCGGGAAATGGGACTCGTTCGCGTGGATGCACAACTAAGGCGTACTGCGAATACCGGAAGGATCGATCAACTGCTCGGCTTCACTGTGCATCCGGTCTGCATGCAGGAGTATGATAATTGGCTCTATGTTCATGACAAGGAACATGGATTGTTGGTGTTCGATCTGTTCGGAACCTATGCACGCACGATCCCGCTGTTGAATATGCAAAGCTTTGAAGTTCGCGGTGGTGTGATCTATTTCTATGGAGAGGATGGATTGCAGCGCTATGACATGCGTTCGTTCGAGATAACACCGATCGAGATCCCGCTTCCTGAAAGTGAAACGATCCGGGATGTTCGCGTAGAGCTAGGAAGATCCTACGTTCTGCTCGATGAAAAGATCCTCATTCTGCCATTAAGCGGACCATGACGTTCGGCTCATTCGATCGATCCGCGTTGGATCGTTGATCGTGCAATTCATGAAATTCCGCAATGCCCCTAGCAACAGGTGATGACGTGGATCTGAACGCAACGACTTATCCACATCATTATCATCCGTACCATGTGGCGGGTATCTTCGCGCTCCTAACTACAACTATGCATATCGCGATCGCAGGCAATATCGGCTCCGGAAAAACCACTTTGACAAAGCTGTTGGCCAAACATTACAAGTGGGATCAATTGGAAGAGGCTGTTGACAACAACCCATACTTGTTCGATTTCTACAAGGACATGCAGCGCTGGAGCTTCAATCTCCAGATCTTCTTCCTGAACTCACGCTTCGAACAGTTATTGGAGATCCGTCGCAGTGGACGCAATGTGATCCAAGATCGTACGATCTACGAGGACGCCTTCATTTTCGCACCCAACTTGCATGCCATGGGGTTGATGACCTCACGCGATTTCGAGAACTACTTCCGGTTGTTCAGCAACATGGACAACTCCATTACACCTCCGGATCTATTGATCTACTTGCAAGCTCCGGTTGAAAAATTGGTGAAGCAGATCAGCGAGCGTGGTCGCGAATACGAGAACAGCATCAGTATTGATTACCTGAAACGTTTGAACGAACGCTATAACGGCTGGATCGAGAAATACGATAAAGGCAAAGTGCTGATCATCGATGTGGAGGACAATAGTTTCCACAATAACCCGGAACATTTAGGCAAGATCATCAACTCAATTGATGCGGAGATCCATGGCCTGTTCCCGTTGGAACCTACTCATCTCAAGGCAGCGAAAGCAGAACCGAAAGCAGCCGCTAAGGCCAAAGCGACGTT
Source organism: Flavobacteriales bacterium (assembly GCA_016704485.1). Taxonomy (NCBI): domain Bacteria; kingdom Pseudomonadati; phylum Bacteroidota; class Flavobacteriia; order Flavobacteriales; species Flavobacteriales bacterium. Next base: position 264,965 of record JADJAA010000001.1, read on the forward strand.
GACTTCAAAAAAGAAATTGGCGAAGGCCTGAGAGATCGTTGCGCTTTCTTGAGCCAAGAAGCCCCACATTCAGCATAACAGCTGAATGTGGGGCTTCTTCTTTTAAAGAATGAACCTCTTCCTTTTTTTACTTGCTACGGGATGTAGTGATACTTAGCCTTCAAATTGCATAACACGCTGAGGGTCTCAACGTGTTCTTAACACTACTCCTTGGAAGAAGTCAGTTCGAACTCAGCACTTCCATTCCAGTAATTCAGTCGGTCGAATTTGAACCAACTGGTCTGTACAAATGAAAAAGGGTTGAACGAACTTGCTGTTCGTTCAACCCTTTTTCCTGTTAATAAGATCCCGTAGAAGGACTTAGTTGTACTCGGCTTCGGTTACCGTAAAAGCGTTCTCGACAACGTTCTGCTTAACCGTTTCCACTTCTACCACTTCGACTGTTGGCGTTGGTGCAATAGCAGCACTACGAACATTGCTTTCGTTGATATGCGGAGCAATGATCAATGCAACGATCGATGTCAATTTGATCAAAATGTTCATGCTCGGTCCTGAAGTGTCCTTGAACGGATCACCGACCGTGTCACCGGTAACAGCTGCTTTATGTGGCTCGCTGCCCTTCTCGAAGGTCTTACCATCGATGATCACACCTTTCTCGAAGCTCTTCTTGGCATTATCCCATGCACCTCCAGCATTGTTCTGGAACATGCCCATAAGAACACCGCTAACGGTAATACCAGCAAGCAGACCACCCAACGCTTCTGGCCCGGCCAAGAAACCGACGACCAGCGGTGAAAGCAATGCCAAGGCACCCGGTGCGATCATTTCACGGATCGAAGCTTTGGTGCTGATCGCAACACATTTCTCGTACTCCGGCGTGGCAGTGCCCTCCATGATCCCTGGGATCTCGCGGAACTGACGGCGCACTTCATACACCATGTCCATGGCGGCTTTACCAACAGCGCTGATCGCAAGGGAGCTGAAGAAGAACGGGATCATACCACCGACGAACAACATGGCCAAAACGTTAGCCTTGTAAATGTCGATGCCCGTAATGCCTGACATGCCCACATAAGCTGCGAACAAAGCGAGTGCGGTCAATGCGGCTGATGCAATTGCGAATCCTTTTCCAGTAGCAGCGGTAGTGTTACCGACCGCGTCCAAGTTGTCCGTGCGCTCACGTACTTCTTTCGGTAAGTGGCTCATTTCTGCGATACCTCCTGCGTTGTCCGCAATAGGTCCGAATGCATCAATGGCCAACTGCATGGCGGTGGTCGCCATCATACCTGCAGCCGCAATTGCTACGCCGTACATACCTGCTAGCTCGAATGAACCCCAGATACCGGCAGCAAGGATCAAGATCGGCAACACGGTACTTTCCATGCCCATTGCCAAACCACCGATCACGTTGGTCCCGTGGCCTGTTCCGCTTTTCTGAACAATGCTATCAACAGGACGGCGACCCATGCTGGTGTAATATTCAGTAACCATGCTCATCAAAGTACCTACGACAAGACCAAGAATGATCGCTAGGAAAACGTTGGTACTGGTGATTTCTACAGAAACTCCGTTACGCACGAATTGCATGGTCTCGGGCATCATCCATTTCACCAAAGGATAGCTTGATACCGCTACAAGAATCATGGAACCCCAATTGCCCAAGTTCAAAGCGGTCATTACACTATCCGTATCCTTGTTAATGCGAACGAAGAATGTACCGATAATGCTGAACAGTACGCCAAGACCGGCGATGACCATTGGCAATAGGATAGGCGCCATTCCATCGAAGTTATCCGCGCTCACCACCTCACGACCCAATACCATTGTCGCCAACATCGTGGCCACGTAACTTCCGAAAAGGTCAGCACCCATACCGGCCACATCACCTACGTTGTCTCCTACGTTATCCGCGATGGTAGCCGGATTGCGGGCATCATCCTCTGGAATTCCTGCTTCCACTTTACCCACAAGGTCCGCACCAACGTCAGCTGCTTTGGTGTAGATACCACCACCTACACGTGCGAACAGTGCAATACTCTCTGCACCCAAGGAAAAACCTGCGAGGACTTCTAGGGCTTTCATCATTTCAACACCGTTCGCACCTGCCTCACCAACATACATGCGAAGGAAAACGATGAACAGTGTACTTAGTCCTACTACAGCAAGGCCTGCAACACCTAATCCCATAACGGCACCACCGTTAAAGGATACCTGCAACGCTTTTTTCAAACTGGTACGTGCTGCCTGCGTGGTACGAACGTTCGCCTTTGTCGCGATGCTCATCCCCACCCAACCTGCAAATGCACTGAAGAATGCACCGATAAGAAAAGCGATGGCAATAACCCAATCGCTATTCTCATGCAAGGTGCCGCTCCATGCTAATAGAACAGCAGCAATAGCAGCGAAAATGCCCAATACCTTCCACTCGGCCTTCAAGAATGCGCTAGCGCCGCTGGCTATATAGCCCGCAAGCTTCTGCATATTCTCATCACCTGCATCCTGTTTGTTCACCCAAATGGCCTTGGCGATCATTACAATCAGGCCGATCGCTCCCATTACAGGGATATAGTACATGATCTCACTTCCCATTTCTATTGTGTTGTTCTTTCGTTAACGTTCTGTTCTTCAGTTGAAAAACGCATTGCCCTCGTTTATTAGGGGCCGCAAAAATAGACGAATGGTTGGATCCAGCCACAGCGAAGGACAGAAGTCTTCACTACGAGCATGCTCGACCTAACATTCAGCCCACGAATTTTCGGCCTACTTGACCAGATACATGACCTCCTTTACCGCACGCACGGTGCGCTCCACACTAGGCAAACTAGCGTCGATCAGCGTTGGGGTAAAAGGCAACGGTGTATCCGCTTGGTTGATCCTCAGGACCGGCGCATCCAAATAATCGAACGCATCTTTTTGTACTCGGTAGGCGATCTCACTCGCTACACTTCCGAACGGCCAGTTCTCATCGACCACTACCAGACGATTCGTCTTGCGCACGCTTTTCAGTACCGCCGCCTTATCCCAAGGGCGTATTGTGCGCAGGTCGATAACCTCGGCGTCAATTCCTTCTTTCGCAAGTTCCTCGGCAGCTCCCAGGGCCACTTTCATCATCTTGCCGAAACTTACGATCGTTACATCCTTACCTTCTTTTGCCACGTTCGCCACACCGATCGGCAACAAGTATTCCCCATCCGGGATCTCCCCTTTCTCGCCATACATCCTTTCGCTTTCCATGAAGAGCACCGGGTCATTATCGCGGATCGCGGACTTCAACAACCCTTTCGCATCATAGGGGTTGCTTACGGTGATCACCTTCAGACCAGGGATATTGGAGTAGAACGATTCGTAGCTCTGACTGTGTGTTGCCGCCAATTGGCCCGCACTGCCATTACCACCACGGAATACAATGGGAATATTGAACTGACCACCGCTCATTTGCAACATTTTCGCTGCATGGTTAATGATCTGGTCGCTTGCCAATACAGCAAAATTCCATGTCATGAACTCCACAATGGGGCGCAATCCATTCATAGCAGCACCAACTCCTATCGCTGTGAACCCAAGTTCAGAAATGGGTGTGTCGATCACCCGCTTTGCGCCGAACTCAGCCAACATACCCTTGCTCACTTTATACGCGCCATCATACTCAGCAACCTCTTCTCCCATCAAGAAGACATTCGGGTCGCGACGCATTTCTTCGCTCATTGCTTCATTCAAAGCTTCACGGAATTGGACTGTACGCATAAGTTCTGGTTCAAATGGAGGGCAAAGGTATAGCTAGTTAGTGGTTGTCATTAGTGAATGCAAGAGAGCAAATTACTGAGGCCAGAGGATGGCGGCCGTGGAAGGTAACTGCCTACTTTTCCTGCCTCATGAACCAGACCTTTTATTAGCGCATCTTATCTCCCGACCTTAACTTCGCGGCCCGTTCCGCAATAAGTTGCGGATATCTCGACAGAAAAAGCATGAAGATCCTTGTCCTTATCAGTCACGTGCCAGATACCACAGCACGCATCGGCTTTACAAATGACAATACACAGTATGATAGCAATGGCGTTACGTTCATTGTTAATCCATACGATGAATGGTATGCCTTGGTCCGTGGTCTTGAGCTTAAAGAGGCGTTAGGTGGAACACTTACGACCATTACGGTGGGTGGTCCGGAAACCGACCCCACGATCCGTAAGGCGCTGGCAATTGGTGCTGATGATGCTGTGCGTGTTGATGCACAACCTACCGAAAGCTATGCCGTTGCCGCGCAGGTAGCAGCTTACGCAAAAGACAAAGCCTACGACCTAATCCTTACCGGTAAGGAGACGATCGATCACAATGGATCACAAGTCGGACCAATGTTGGCTGAGCTTTTGGACCTTTCGCTGATCTCCCTTGCAAGCAAGTTGGACATTGCTGGAACTACTGCAACTGCGGAACGCGATGTGAAGGGCGACGTTGAAGTTGTGGAAGCTTCATTGCCTTTGGTCGTTACCTGCGCGAAGGGAATGGCCGAACAACGCATCCCGAATATGCGAGGTATCATGGCTGCGCGCACAAAACCATTGACCGTTGTTCCAGCCGCTTCCATAGATGTGTTGACCGCAACCGTTAGGTTCGAACTGCCTCCACCGAAGCAAGCAGTGAAAATGATCCCTGCGGATAATGCCGGGCAATTGATCGAACTTTTACATTCCGAAGCCAAGGTGATCTGATCAGCCATGGGACGAAGAACATCGACCGAACAAGAAAGAACATGAGCACGATCGCATTCATTGATACCCGTGGAGAAAAGATCTCCAAGACCGCGTTGGAGACGTTGACATTTGCCAATAAAGTGGCACAGAAGTCTGGAGGCTCGGTTACGGCCATCACTTTTGGTAATACACCAGCGGATCGATTGGCAACATTGCCAGTTGCAAAGGTCATTGTAGCCCGCAACGCTAATGATGCCGACAGCCAGCAGTTGACCAAATTGGTTGCGGATATTGCGCAAAAAGAGACCGCTCAGGTGATCGTGTTCGCGCATGATGCAACCGGGAAGGCCGTTGCACCCCGCGTTGGTGCACGGTTGAAAGCCGGACATGTTGCAGGCGTGATCGCACTTCCTGAAATGGACGGCGGTTTCAAAGTGAAGCGCAATGTTTTCAGTGGAAAAGCGCAGGCTTGGGTAGAGATCAAAAGCGCCATCAAGGTGATCAACCACTTACCGAATAGTATTCCAGTGGATACTTCAACAGGCACTGCAACAGTAGAAGAGTACCAAGGGGATCTGGGTACTTCTAAGATCACCGTGAAAGAAACACGGAAAGCAGGCGAAGGTGTGCCGCTTCCTGAAGCAGAACGCGTTGTTAGTGCCGGTCGTGGAATGAAAGGTCCGGAGAACTGGGGTATGATCGAAGAACTAGCCAAGGAGCTTAAGGCAACCACGGCATGCAGCCGTCCAGTGGCCGATATGCATTGGCGTCCGCACCATGAACATGTTGGCCAAACAGGTGTTGCCATTCGTCCAGATCTTTACATCGCCATTGGTATCAGTGGTGCAATTCAACACCTCGCTGGAGTAAATGGGAGCAAGGTCATTTGTGTGATAAATTCAGACCCTGAGGCTCCTTTCTTCAAGGCAGCCGACTACGGGATCGTGGGAGATGCATTCACCGTGGTTCCTCAATTGATCGAGGCCGCCAAGAAATTCAATGCGGAAAAATAGTGGACCGGTTCCATTAATGATCATGAACAGCATCATTTCTTCGATCCATCATCCCGGAGATCACAAAGCGGTCATCCGGGGCTGATCCACTATCTTCACGGCCCGGTATTAGAGTATGGAAAAAGTTGAGTTGCGTTTCCTTCGTATCACCTATAGTCATACACATGCTGGTGCCTACGCGCTCATTCTATCGGAATCGCATGGTGACCGCAGGCTCCCGATCATCATCGGAGGTGTGGAGGCTCAGGCCATTGCGATCCAAGTAGAAAACATAAAGCCTGCAAGACCGCTCACCCATGACCTGTTCAAGAACTTGAGCGATAAGCTGGGCATTACATTGAAAGAAGTGATCATCAACGATCTTGTTGAGGGGATCTTTCATGCAAAGCTGATCTTGGATCAAGGCGGGAACGAGGTGGAGATCGATGCACGCAGTAGTGATGCGATCGCATTAGCGCTCCGGTTCGATTGCCCTATCTCCACATTTGAATTCATTCTAAGTGCCGCTGGCCTGAAGGTGGATGATGATGAAGAGAACGCCAGCTCCGAGAGCATGATGGAAGGTGCAAAGGAAAAAGGTGGTAAAGAACCAGATGCCACCGATACGATCGAAGAATTGCGCGAGCTGCTCGAAGAAGCATTGGACAACGAGGACTACGAGCGTGCTTCCAAACTCCGCGACGAGATCAAGAAACGGGAAGGGTCCAATTGATCTGGACCGAGTGCGTCGGTGTTGGTTGTTTCATAGTACGACACATCCTTTGTCTCGTGTTTCTTTCTCCTAACTACAGGCTTCCTGCAATTACAAACGATCTAACCCTACATTAGCGACCTAACCAGTCCTTATGTCGAAATCTGAATCGTGGGGTTCGCGGGTGGGCCTTATCCTCGCTATGGCCGGAAACGCCGTGGGCTTGGGAAACTTCCTCCGCTTCCCTGTGCAAGCTGTTAACAACGGCGGCGGGGCGTTCATCATTCCCTACCTCGTCTGCTTTTTGCTGATGGGCATTCCACTCTTATGGATCGAATGGTCCATGGGCCGGTTCGGCGGGCGAAGTGGCAACCATAGCACGCCATACATACTGGATACCATGCACCGCAGTAACTTCTGGAAGTACTTCGGTGTGTTCGGAATCTTCACCAACATCGGCGTAGCAGCCTATTACTGCTACATCGAAAGCTGGACCATGAGCTATGTGTACCATAGCCTTATTGGCACGTTCCAAGGAATGTCGCAAACAGGTGTAGCCGATTTCTTTACCAGTTATGTGGACATCGGAAAGAGTACTACGGGCATTCCATACGAGGCTGTTGTTTTCTATATTCTTTGCTTGGTCCTGAACACGTTCATTCTATCCCGAGGCTTACAAGGGGTTGAGAAAGCTGCCAAGATCGGTATGCCTTTATTGATCGGATTCGGCGTATTCCTAGCATATCGCGGTCTAACATTGGGTACCAGTGGAGCTAGTGCGGAGGTGCCTGGCGCTAGTGCATGGGATGGCCTCAATTTCTTGTGGACACCACAATTCGATTCACTGACTAACCCAAAAGTTTGGCTTGCTGCTGCGGGTCAAATATTCTTCACACTAAGCGTGGGTATGGGCACCATACACTGTTATGCCGCATACGTTCGCAGTAAGGATGACATCGCATTGAACGCGGTAAGTGCAGGATTCATGAACGAATTCGTCGAGGTAGTTCTCGGTAGTTTGATCGTGATCCCGATCGCGGCTGGTTACCTCGGTCTTGATTGGGTAAAGGAAAATGCAGGCTTCGGAATGGCGTTCCAAACCATGCCGTTCCTCTTCGATAAATGGGGGCCGATCCTTGGAGTAATGGCTGGCGTTATGTGGTTCGGACTCTTGTTCTTCGCGGGTATCACAAGTAGCTTGGCCATGGGTACGCCATGGATGGGATTCATGCGCGATGAATTCGGGTGGGGACGTATGAAGGGTGCTTGGTCTTTCGGAGCAATTGTTCTATTGCTCGGCTTGCCTACTGTGATCTTCTTCCAACACGGGGTTTTTGACGAGTATGATTATTGGGCCGGCACGGTGAGCTTGGTGGTATTCGCCATGGCGGAGGTGATCCTTTTCTCCTGGATCTTCGGTATGGACAGAGGGTGGAAGGAGTTGAATGAAGGTGCCGATATCCGCGTACCTCACATCTATCGTTTCATTATCAAATACATCACACCGGTGATGCTGATCGCCGTTTTTCTGGGTGCACTTTTAACACCTGTGGGAAATGAATGGACCGCCGCGTTCAGTTCACTTTTCAATGGCGATGGCTGGTCCTTGGATAATGGTTCCATTATTCGGCAAATAGCAAATACCGGCCTTCGTGAACAGATCGCGGCAGCACAAGGAACACCCGAATTGGCAGCACTCAAGGATCGATTGTTCTATACCAACATGGCGCGCGGAATTCTTTTGACTGCGTTCTTGGGACTTGCATCATTAGTGTACCTTTCCGGTGTGCGCCGCCTCAAAAACCAACGACCAGTATGAATACGATGGCAATGGCCTTAATGGTTAGCATACAGCTCTTGGTCACAGGTATGGCCGTGTATTTCTTTTACAAGGTGCTTACGGTAAAGCCGAAGCCTGAACCGGATAGTTACACGGACAATGACCCGGTGTAACGAGACTGACTAACACCGTAACCAAAACGGCGGAATGACAGGAGTGGATCTCGAGGCCAAACGCTTCCAGGATGCATTCAGCACACGCAAAGTGCTGTTACCTGTGATCATTGGCTTGAGCATTACCGCAATACTGATCTGGCGCAGCTGGGATGTGGAGGCCATGCGACGCGTGGAGTGGACCTGGTCCACTACCTTTTGGATCGTCATGGCTTCACTAAGCCTAGTTGTGCGCGATTGGGCGTATATGATCCGAATACGTCACCTGGCCGATAAAGAATTGAATTGGTATCGGACCTTCGTGGTGATCATGCTTTGGGAGTTCGCTTCCGCCCTTGCTCCCGGAATGGTAGGCGGCGGATTCCTTTTCGCAATTCTGATACTTACCCGTGAAGGGATCGCCGGAGGTAAGAGCATCACCATCATTACATTCACTTCCTTCCTGGATGGGATCTTTCTCGCGGTTATGGCTCCACTGGTCTATTTTACCATTGGGCGCGATGCTTTGTTCAGTGGTCTTGATCCGGCAGCAGCAGCATTGGAAACAGGTTTCTATGCATCCTTCTGGACGGTCTATTTCATCATACTCGGTTACAAGGTCTTTGTGGGTTATGCACTCTTCGTGAACCCGATCTTTGTAAAACGCGCTCTGGTCGGGATCTTTTCCGCACCACTGCTCCGGCGCTGGCGGCGGAACATGGTAACGACAGGTGACCAATTGATCATAGCAGCAAGGGGGTTGCAAAAAAGAGGCTGGGATTACTGGTGGCCAGCTTTGTTAACCACTTTCATTTCATGGACAGCACGTTTTTCCATCGTTAATTGTATCCTTCATGCATTCCATCCGGATAGCGCGTTGAATGATGCCGTTATCTACGGCAAACAAGTGGTCATGGGCATCATTGTCCTGCTCAGTCCTACACCCGGAGGAAGCGGATTGGCCGAGTTCATCTTCAACGATTTCCTCGGTATGTTCATCGCCACCGGCCTTGCACCAGCTCTTGCTCTACTCTGGAGATTGATGAGCTATTACCCATACATCGTAATTGGTGTCATATTATTGCCTCGTTGGATCCGTCATAAGGTCCTTAAGCCCTTGAAGAAAAACGTAACAGTCTGATCTCGCTTAAATTCAACCGCAATTGGACCCATCACCATGCAAGTAACCCGATCGAAGTACCTTTCAATATCTCGCTCTACGCTAGTGCGCATTGCATTGTTGCTACTTATCGTATTGCCGCTTCCAGCATTCGCTCAAGCTGCCCCATTGCCGCTCACAGGGCTTTCACTTTCAGGTGTACTTAGAGGGATATTGGGCATGGCCACCATCGTTGCGATCTCGTGGGTGTTCAGCGCAAAACGAAAACATGTTGATTGGAAAGTCGTCGGTATCGGACTTGCTTTCCAATTGGTCCTAGCAGTATGCGTGCTTTATGTCCCTGCCGTGCAATGGGTGTTCGAGGTCGTCGGGAAAATATTCGTCAAGATCCTCGATTTCACCAAGATAGGAAGTGAATTCCTGTTCCGGGATATGATGGATATCAGCAGCTTCGGGTTCATTTTCGCATTGCAGATACTGCCCACTATCATCTTCTTCAGCGCATTGACGAGTGTGTTATTCTACCTCGGCATCATCCAGAAAGTAGTGTACGCCCTAGCATGGGCGTTGAATAAGACCATGAAGCTGAGCGGTGCTGAAAGTTTGAGCACTGCCGGGAACATCTTCCTTGGTCAGACCGAAGCACCGCTGATGATCAAAGCCTACCTTGACAAGATGAACCGGAGCGAGATCTTCTTGGTCATGGTGGCCGGTATGGCAACTGTTGCCGGTGGTGTTCTTGCAGCATACGTCGGATTTCTGGGTGGCGACGATCCTGTGCAAAAGCTCTTCTTCGCGAAGCACTTACTCACTGCTAGCGTAATGGCTGCGCCAGGTGCAGTTGTTGTTGCCAAAATATTATTCCCGCAGACCGAAGTGATCAACGAACGCATGGAAGTGAGCATGGAAAAGGTAGGATCCAATTTCCTCGACGCCATGGCGAATGGAACCAGCGAAGGCTTGAAACTCGCGGTGAACGTGGGTGCCATGCTATTGGTCTTCTTCGCATTCATCGCCATGTTCAACTATGCCTTCTTCAAACTAGGTGATGTCACTGGAATGAACGCATGGGTAGTGAGTGTCTCAGGTGGCAACTTCAAAGCATTGTCATTGGAGTTCATTCTGGGGTATCTATTCGCACCACTGATGTGGTTGATCGGTGTGGCCAGTGAGGACATTACGCTAACAGGAAGACTTGTTGGTGAAAAGATCATCGCCAGCGAATTCGTGGGCTACGAGAGCTTAGCCGGTTTAAAGGCCGCGAACGCATTCACCTACAAGCGTAGCATCGTTATGGCGACATACATGCTTTGCGGTTTCGCGAATTTTGCCAGTATCGGCATTCAGATCGGCGGCATTGGTTCACTCGCACCTTCCAAAAGAGAATGGCTGAGTGAATTCGGATTCAGGGCGTTGCTCGGTGGCACACTCGCATCGTTGCTGAGTGCTACGATCGTTGGGATGATGATATGAGGGGATCAGAAGATGTGTTGATCAGCTGATTTGCTGATTTGTGGGGATGGTCGAAGAGGGAACGCTCCCGCATTTTTCTTCTGCGGGACGCCACTGAAAGACATGATCTTCACAGATAGGAGCGGACGGTGATCATTATGATTAACACTGAATTTTGTAATGTCTTCTGGGTTTCAACAGTTAGTTAGCTCCGGAATAATTGGAGGCGCTCCTCCCCTCTCCTCGGGAGAGGGGTTGGGGGTGAGGTCCTTTGTGCAGTGCGGATGTTGATCCCTCTTTTTCACTTGACCTGATCTTGCTGTAATTGCAATGTTGTCATGTCTGTTACGTTGAAGGAACATGGCCAAAAAACGATTGATAATGGGTGGTTTGCTGATCTGTTTTGCTACAGCGTTTGTGGTATGGCAACAGTGGGAACCTTCTAATAATGCTGTGCCTCATGCTGCCGGTGATCCGTTGGATAGTTTGAATGGCGTTGTGGTTTTCTACAATGCGGGCATAGGAAATGTGAGCGGAAGAAATGTGGTTGATGGATACAACGTTGGCTTGAAATACCAGTGTGTTGAATTCGTGAAACGCTATTATTTGGAACACTATTCCCATCGAATGCCCAATAGTTATGGCCATGCGAAGGACTTCTTTTCAGCAAGGATCGCAGATGGTGATATCAATCCGGATAGAGGATTGTTGCAGTACACGAACGGAAGCAAGACCGTGCCCGAGGTCGGGGATCTCGTAGTCCTTGACGGATGGAAAGGAAACCCTTATGGACATGTAGCAATAATCAGTGCCGTGGAGGATGGGGAGGTCGAGTTGGTCCAACAGAATACGGGTAGTACACGTGTGGAATATGACCTCGATCTTATTGATGGGCGATGGAAGATCCAGAACAAAAGGATCCTGGGGTGGCTGCGTATGCCATGACCACTGTTGATCACTTTCCAGGTTCAACGCTGTTCATACACTGAAGCCTTCTACTTTTAGCCCGCTTCGCAATGAAGGAACCGTGGCATAAAGGGATCCCTACCAGAGTACAGGCTGTAGCTTGGGCACAACTCGAGCGACTTCGGCAATGGGTGCTCAACAGCAACGCCAAGAACTTCGTGCTTCTGGCGCTACCGTATCAAGTGAGTGCCATTCTTACTGCTTTGGTCGCAGTGGGCTATACCAAAGCGTTCCAATGGGCGGCTCGTTGGAACCATGGCCTCATCGATTCCAACCCGCAGTTGATCTTCCTCACCGCACCGCTCGCTTTCCTTGCCAGTTGGTGGATGGTCAGGTTCTTTTCACCCATGGCAGGTGGCAGCGGTATTCCGCAATTGATCGCAGCGGTAGAGACCGGGAATGATGAAGAAGAGAAAGATGGAAGTTGGCGCTTTCTGAATTTACGGATCATCATCGTAAAGATCGCATCCAGCATCGCCATGGTTCTTGGCGGTGGCGCAATTGGCCGTGAAGGTCCTACGTTGCAGATCGCAGGTAGCATTTACCGCACGGTTCACAAACTACTGCCACCATTCTGGCCAAAGGTTAGCCGCAAGGTGATGATGGTGACCGGAGGTGCTGCGGGACTGAGCGCGGCGTTCAACACACCGCTCGGGGGGATCGTATTTGCAATAGAGGAATTAACGCGTACACATATCGCCAAATTCAGAACGGCCGTATTGAGCTCAGTGATCCTAAGTGGGATGACCGCACAATGGCTACTTGGGCCGTACCTGTTGTATGGTTACCCAAAAGTGGCAACGGTCGGTATTTCATTCATGTACAAACTCCTTGCAATAAGTGCCGTGTGTGGTTTCGTCGGTGCAATTTCAAGTAAGATGATGCTATTGCTTGATAGGGCCCGCCAAAGCTTCAAAGGGTGGACACCGCAACTATTCTTCGTGCTGGCGTGCGCATTCGTTTTTGCTGGTGTGGTCTATACCTTCGGTTCCATTTCTTTAGGCAGTGGCGGCAATCTCTTGGACGCCTATTTGTTCGAGGACAATCCCAACCCCACTTTCGCGAATGCAGCAGGACGTGTGTTCGGTAATATGTTCACGATGGGCGCTGGCGGCGCAGGTGGCATTTTTGCGCCAGCCCTTAGCTCCGGTGCCGCTATTGGCGGGTTGATCGGCTCATGGTTCAGTGTTGATCGCGGTGAACTGAACATGCTCATACTCGGTGGAATGTGCGCTTTCCTCACTGCCGTTACGCGCTCGCCGTTCACCAGCGCGATCCTTGTATTGGAAATGACCGACCGGCATAGTGTGATCTTCCAATTAATGTACGCCTGTATGATCGCATCCATCGTTTCGCATGCCGTTGATAACCGATCCGTTTATGATAGATTGAAAACGAGGTTGTTGGACCAACTGAAATTGATGCCACCCAGAGGTAAGTCGTGATTTTTTCGACCCCAGTAGTGTGAAGAAAGCGCTTGTTCGTAAACTGTGAAAACACATAGCCTTGTTATCGGTAATTTTGCAGTGATTAACGTTCACCGCACTGATCCATGCAGCAATACCACGACCTACTTCGACACATTCTAAAAAATGGTACGCGCAAGGAAGACCGCACCGGCACTGGCACGGTGAGCTGTTTCGGCTACCAGATGCGGTTCGACCTTGCCGATGGTTTCCCGCTGCTTACCACGAAAAAATTGCATACCAAAAGTATCATCCATGAACTGCTCTGGTTCTTGAAAGGTGATACCAATATCAAGTACCTCCGGGATAACGGTGTGAAGATCTGGGACGAATGGGCGGATGCCGATGGCAACCTCGGTCCGGTATATGGTTACCAATGGCGCAACTGGCCAGCACCCAATGGTGGAAGCATCGATCAGATCACCATATTGGTGGAGATGATCAAAAAGAATCCGGATAGCCGACGGTTGATCATAACCGCGTGGAACCCCGCTGATGTGGACCGCATGGCACTCCCACCCTGTCATTGCTTGTTCCAATTCTATGTGGCCGATGGTAAACTAAGTTGCCAATTGTATCAACGCAGTGCGGATACTTTTTTAGGCGTGCCCTTCAACATTGCGAGCTATGCCCTCCTGACATTAATGATGGCGCAAGTGTGCGGCCTGAAGCCCGGAGAATTCATCCATACGTTCGGTGATGTGCATTTGTATGCGGATCATATGGAACAATCGCAATTACAATTATCGCGTGATATTCGTCCATTGCCAACGTTGCATATCGACCCAAGCGTTACCGATCTGTTCGATTTCAAATTCGAACATTTCACATTGACCGATTACGATCCACATCCGCATATTAAAGCGGCAGTTTCCGTGTAGGGGCGAACGATCGTTCGCCCGGTAACGAAAAACGATCGTTCGCCCGGTAACGGTGAACGATTACACCTGCCGCATTTTTGACAATACGCACACGAAAACATGATCATCTCAGCAATTGCAGCCGTTTCGGATAACGGTATCATCGGGCGTGATAGCGATCTGCCGTGGCATTTGCCGGATGATATGCAGTTCTTCCAGCGGACAACGCGCGGGCATCATATCATCACCGGGCGCAAGAATTACGAAACCATTCCTGCGAAATACCGTCCGTTGAAGGATCGTGTGAACATTGTTGTTACACGCAATAAGAATTACACGGCCGAAGGGGCTATTGTAGTGCATTCACTCAAAGCAGGTCTCGAACTCGCTAAGAGGGCTGATGAGGTCGAGGTATTCATAATTGGAGGGGGCCAGATCTATGCTGAGGCCATGACGAACGTCCTGATCGATAAATTGTATATCACTGAGGTTCATGCCACTGTTGAAGGCGATACCCACTTTCCGGATATCGATAAAAATAACTGGAAAGAAACGCTGCGCGAATTCCATTCTTCCGATGAAAGGCACGAAATCAGCTTTAGTTTCGTTGTATTGGAGCGGCTCAGTTAAACCTTTTGGACCGATCGTGCGTCAAAACCCACCAAACCTCCTCAAAATGCTCCTACGAACTTCGATCGCTGTCTTGGCAGCCGCCACCCTACTGCTCACCTCTTGCCGTAGAGAAAAAGACCCCGAACCTGACTTGGACTACACAAGTGCCAGTGATAACTCACGTGCCGAGGATGTCTTCAATGATATGCTCTTACAGGTTGACAATGCCGTTGACGAGAACGGTCTACGTGATGAATGCGCACCAACGGTTACGTTCGACACAACCTCAACGCCGCGCACGATCACACTCGATTTTGGTTCCGTGAATTGCACAGCCCCAAATGGTAGGTTGCGCCGTGGTCGGGTCCAGGTCAGTTATACCGGTCACTACCGCGACCAAGGAACGGTGATCACCATTACGCCTGATAATTACCATGTGAATAACATCTTTGTACAAGGTTCCAAAACCGTAACCAATCTAGGCCCCAACACAGCAGGGCATCTTGCTTTCAGTGTTGTAGTGAACGGCACCCTGACTGCTGATGATGGATCCTGGACTTCTACCCACCAAGCTCAACGGACGCGCACCTGGATCGAAGGATCTACCACAGCACAGATCCTGGATGATGTGTATTTGATCACCGGGAACGGAAGTGGTGTGAACCGGAATGGCGTTGCCTATTCACTTGCGATCACCAACGCATTGCGTGTTCAAGTGGGTTGTCCTTACATCACACAAGGCACTGTACAGGTCACACCGGTGGGAAGACCCGTGGTTGGTATCGATTGGGGAAGTGGTACGTGTGACGGAACGTTTACAGTTACCGTCAACGGGCAGACCTATACGGTTACGATCGGTTGAGGTAATAGCCCGCTATTTGCTGCTGGCTGCTGGCCATTGGCTATTAGCTGCTGGCTATTTATTGTTCATGGGTGTATTGAATGTTCATGCTTTCAATACGCCCATGAACGAGCCGATCTTCTTTTGGACCAAAACGATTTTTTCCAACCACGCGATCAACAAATCTTCAGATCAGTCACCCCGGAGAGCGTGAAGCGATAGTCCGGGGACCAGCCTCTGCGTTGCAGGATCATCATTCTTGTTTGCAACTCGAACGCAGGACCCCTGAGCGTATTTGAAGTAACGGTACTTCTCCTTTTTTCGCTCCTACGCGAACTTCCTTCCATAATATTCGATGGGATCGAACATGTTGCATCATCGGCTTGGTCGCGTATTAGGAGTAACCCGAGTTGCCTGTAGCTAAAAGCAATTGACCAGTAGCGAATTACACATCCTAACTTCGCCGAATGCACTTCAATTATCCGCGCAGCAGCGCGTTCGCATTCGCGACTATCCTCGTAGCTTCACTTTTCGCTCAACGCCCGCCCGCACAACCCAACGCTGCCGAGATCCTGCACAAGATGCAGAAGCTGCAAGTGCTTGGCAGTGTGCTCTACATCGTAGCACATCCGGATGATGAGAACACCAAACTGATCGCATGGTTAGCCAATGGCAAGAAAGTGCGCACTGGCAATCTGAGTCTTACCCGCGGTGATGGCGGCCAGAACCTGATCGGCCCGGAACTCGGTGATGCGCTCGGCATCATTCGCACGCAAGAGCTGATGGAAGCACGGCGCATCGATGGCGGCGAACAGTTCTTCACCCGCGCGGTGGACTTCGGCTACAGCAAAAGCGCCGATGAAAGTTTTGAGAAATGGGGTAAGCAGGAAGTTCTGAGCGATGTGGTGCGCGTGATACGACAGTTCCGTCCAGACATTATCATCACCCGTTTTTCGCATATTCCCGGAGGCACACATGGGCACCATACCGCAAGTGCCATCCTCGCGCACGAGGCGTTCGATCTGGCCGGTGACCCGAAGGCTTTTCCTGAACAACTGAAGGAAGGTCTTGAAGTATGGCAGCCGCGCCGCCTCTTCCATAACGGCAGCACATGGTGGCGGAAGGATCTTGCGGATATCGTGAAGACTGACAAGGATTGGTTCAGTGTGGATGTAGGTGGCTACGACCCGCTGCTGGGCCTGAGCTACACTGAGATCGCCGGGCGCAGCAGAAGCATGCACAAGAGCCAAGGGTTTGGTGCCGCTGAAACGATCGGCGAGCAGCTTGAATACTTGCATTTCGAAAAAGGCGACCGGCCGAAGGGTGATGATATTTTCGAGGGGATCGATATGACGTGGGGGCGGGTTGATGGAGGCGCATACGTTAGCTCGGTATTGTCCGACGCAATCATGGAATTCAATCCGGAAAAGCCGGAGAAGGTGAGCAAGCATATCTCGGGTGCGCAAAGTGCCATTCAAGAACTGATGGTCATGACGAAACACTCAGCGATGTGGTCCATCCTCAATGCTCGTAGAAATCTCGCACTCAATACTTTACGGGACCTCAATGGAGTTTCATTCGAATTCCTATCAAACCAACCAACATACAGCTCGAATGATTCTGTCCCATTGGATATCGTTGTCGTTAGGCGCGGTTCACTTTCCCTGAAATATTCAATCAATGTAGCTAGTTGGCCATGGATGAAGAATATCATGAACTCAACTGGAGACCAGACAACTATGCTAAATTTCAAGGCGCCAAGTCCTGAAGAGGTTGATGAACCGTATTGGTTGACGAAGGCGAAAGTGGGCGCTCTATATTCAACTACGGCCGAAGGAATTCAACCAATACTAGAGTCCTCGCTGAACGCATCCTTCTCGGCCACTATTGACGAAAGTGAACCACGAAGCTGGATTAGGTTGTCCGCATTCCATAAATGGGTCGACCGCGTAGACGGCGAACGCATCCGCCCGGTCTACATAACACCCGTCGCAGCCATCATTCCCAAGACCGAGATCCTTGTTGCAACAGGCGGCACACAGATCATCGAGGTGGAAGTGAAATCGCTAACCGATAGCCTCACCGGCCAACTCAACGTTACACTGCCCGAAGGTTGGAGCACCACCAAGGACCTGAAGCGTGTGAACATCGCAAACCGTAACGAACGGCAAACATTCACATTCCAACTTATGCCTGGCGAGCTTTCGCAAGGAGGCGTTGCGCAATTCGAGTTCAGTGGTCCCAAGGGTAAGGCGGATCGCACACTTCATGAGATCGACTACCCGCACATTATGCCGCAGGTGTACTACACCCCCGCCGAAGTGAAGTTGATCCCGCTGGATGTGAAGGTGAATGCGAAACGCGTGGGCTATATCAAAGGCGCTGGAGACGATGTGCCACAAGCGATCGAACGGCTCGGTGTTACTGTGGATATGATCGATCCTTCAACCGCCACCTTGGAGAGCATTTCGAAATATGACGCGATCGTGGTCGGCATTCGCGCATACAACACCGAGAAAGCAATGGCGCAATTCAATCCCACGCTGATGAAGTTCGTGGAGAATGGTGGCACCGTGGTGGCCCAGTACAATACGATGAGCCGCGATATGATCTTGCCGGATTCGCTGATCGGCCCCTATCCTTTCAAGCTTTCGCGCAACCGGGTTACAGTTGAAGAAGCGCCACCAATTTTCCTGGATCCAAAACTTCCGTTGCTGAACACCCCGAACAAGATCACACTTGCCGACTTCGATGGCTGGGTGCAGGAACGGGGACTCTATTTTGTTGGTGAACGCGATCCGAAATATACAGCACTCATCAGCTGGAATGATCCCGGCGAAGATCCGGTAGATGGCGCGTTGATCACCTGCGACTATGGTAAAGGACGATACGTTTATACGGGGATCAGTTTTTTCAGGGAGCTGCCGGCGGGAGTTGCGGGCGCTTATCGGCTTTGGGCGAACCTTATTTCTCGTAGGACAGAGAAATAAGGAATGGAGAATTTAGAATGAAGAATGGAGAACTTTGAATGTAGCGCCTGCTTGTTCCAAGTCAACCACTTGGGAATGGTCTCAAAGAAAATGGAGAATTTAGAATGAAGAATGGAGAATTTTGAATGTAGCGCCTGCTTGTTCCAAGTCAACCACTTGGGAATGGTCTCAAAGAAAATGAAGAATTTAGAATGAAGAATGGAGAACTTTGAATTAAGCGCCTGCTTGTTCCAAGTCAACCACTTGGGAATGGTCTCAAAGAAAATGAAGAATTTAGAATGAAGAATGTAGAACTTGGAACTTTGAGCACGTGAGCCCTATGGAACGGAAATACGATCTGGATGAACGATGCGTGAATTTCAGTGCGGCAATCCTTATTTATGTTGACCGAATGCCAAGATCTGAAGCCGGCAGACATATGGGGCGACAGCTTTTGAGAAGCGGTACTGCGCCCGCATTGCACTATGGTGAAGTTCAAGGCGCCGAATCACAAGCCGATTTCATTCACAAAATGCGAATAGCCTTAAAGGAATTACGAGAATCTCGGAATAATATCCGCGTACAGTTCAAGGCAAAGCTGATGGATGGGTCCCGGAAAGAAAATGCATCGCTTTTGAATGAATGCGTTGAACTCGTCGCCATTTTCGCAGCTAGTGTAAAGACCGCAGAACGAAACAAGATCAAAAAATGAACCGGCCCTTTGGGAATGTAGAATTTAGATTGAAGAACTTGGAACTGCTTCTCCACTGGGACACACTGCTGTTTGGACAGGGCGCGTTGATCATTCTCCATTCCTTTGGCTTTGTTCGAATGAAATGAAACAGTTTTTCCAGACGATAGATCTAAATGCGGCTCTAAGGTCCCCAAAACCAGCCGAGGCCCTAGTTGATCATTCTACATTCTCCATTCTTCATTCTAAATTCCATTAGGCAGTGCATTGGCTCGACTGGCTCATCCTCTTCGGCACGCTCGGCTTCATCGTGGGCTATGGTGTGTGGAAAACACGCAAGGATGCCACAAGCGAAAATTATTTGCGCGGTGGTAGTGATAACCGTTGGTGGGCGGTTGGCCTTAGCGTGATGGCTACGCAAGCATCGGCAATTACGTTCTTGAGCACGCCAGGGCAAGGGTTCTTGGATGGCATGGGATTCATCCAGTTCTATTTCGGGTTACCGTTGGCGATGATCGTGATCGGCTATGTGTTCATTCCGCTGTACTACAAGATGAACGTGTACACGGCGTATGAGTTCATTGGCAAGCGATTCGATAATCGCACTCGATTATTAACTGCCGGTCTGTTCTTGTTCCAACGCGGTTTGGCTGCCGGAATTACGATCTATGCACCAAGCATTATCCTCAGTAAGATCCTGCATTGGCCTCTTTCATGGACATGCGTGTTCATTGGTGGCTTGGTGATCCTGTACACAACATCCGGTGGTGCCAAGGCAGTAGGAGTTACGCACAAGCAACAAATGGCCGTGATGTTCCTCGGCATTTTCGCGGCTTTCGGTTTTACCATTTACTATCTCAGCAGCAATGCATCGTTCACTGAAGGCATGTCGCTTGCCGCTTCGTTGGGAAAAATGGAGATCGTGAACACGTCCTGGGATCCAGCTACCAAATACACCCTGTGGAGCGGACTGATCGGCGGTTTCTTTTTGCAACTCTCTTACTTCGGCACGGATCAAAGTCAGGTGCAACGGTATTTGGGTGGTAAGGACATTAAGCAAGCGCGACAAGGGTTGTTCATGAACGCGATCCTGAAGATACCCATGCAGTTCTTTATTCTGCTCACTGGTGTGTTGGTCTATGTCTTCTACCTGTTCCACGCCGCGCCGATCCACTGGAACTCTGCCAATGTGGAAGCGATGACCAACATCGCATATGAAGAGCGCGGACCTTTGGTTGTTGGTGAAAAAGAATACCTGGACTATCCGCTAAACCCTGTGCAACTCATGCACAGAAGCACCACCGATTCGATCCGAACGAACGCGAACGCATGGATCACTGCTGGAAGACAACAAGACACAGAAGCACAGAATGCCGCACATGAACGATTGACTCAAAACCTTGCACACGACGGCCAGCTTCGAAGTGCCTATCGCGATGAAATAAAAGAAACATTACCCGACCGTGAACCGAACGACAAGGATTACATCTTCGTGAGTTACGTGATGGATTTTTTGCCCGTGGGGATCGTTGGTTTGTTGTTGGCCATGATCTTCAGTGCGGGCATGAGCAGTACGAGTGCAGAGCTTAGCTCACTTGCCACTACCAGCATCGTGGATATTGTACAGAGGGACAGAACGGATGCCCAACAAGTGAAAGCCACGAAACGCGCCACCATCGTATTCGGCTTATTAGCGTTGGCTTTCGCTGCCATATTCCACTTGTTCGAGAATCTAATACAAGCAGTTAACATTCTTGGATCCCTATTCTACGGAACAATACTCGGTATCTTCCTGGTCGCATTTTTCATAAAGCGCATTGGCGGTACTGCAGTATTCGCTGCCGCTTTGATCACACAAGCCTTGGTATTGATCCATTTCGCATTGGATACCCTTGAACTTTTCGCTGTAACGGATACGTATGGGATCACTAGCGACCCTTTGGAGATCGGATTCCTATGGTACAACCTTATCGCTCCGGCTATCCTTGTTGCGTTGGCCTTCCTATTTCAACAACTGATCCCACCCAGGACGGATCCTCCCGTTGAATTCAACGTTTAAGCTGCACTCATCTTGACCGAACCGGAATACCTGTAAGACTTATTGAACGACGCTATCCTTGGACGTACCGATGGAAAAGACCAAGGTGTACGCTCACACATGAGTATGATCGAATTCCCAAGAATGGTTGCCAGATCTGTTCTTTTGATCGCAAAT
This sequence comes from Flavobacteriales bacterium, assembly GCA_016704485.1. Lineage (NCBI taxonomy): Bacteria > Pseudomonadati > Bacteroidota > Flavobacteriia > Flavobacteriales > Flavobacteriales bacterium. Next base: position 286,481 of record JADJAA010000001.1, read on the forward strand.
ATTACTTGGAACCAAGCGGCCTGTTTCGTTTCTTTGCGGTTCAACCCTCTAAAGTACCCTCATTAAAAGGACATGAAAAAGATCTACATTTCCGCACTCGCCGTTGCGTTGATCGGCAGCAGTGCATATGCGCAGAATTCGATTACGCAATTGAATACCAGCAAGCAACACAATGCTGGCGACTACGTCCCTTCTCATGGCACCACACAGGCGATCCCGAATGCTGGGGAGAACCGTGTAACACCATTCTGGACCGAAGATTTCTCAGGCGGTTCCATTCCTGCAAATTGGACGAATACTGATGACACTTCAGCCCCTACTGAACTTGCCGTGTTCGTATGGTCCAACGTTTCTGCGGATGTTGCAGCTGCTGCACTGAACTATCTGCCATCTTCCGATTTCATGGCTTCATCGGCGTCCAATGGATACCTCTGGTGCAATTCTGATCGTGGCTTAGCTGCTGCTCCTGCAGTTCCTCAGCATACACAGCTTACAACAACAGCGATCGATTGTTCTGGTCAAGCTTCGGTTCTATTCTCTATGGAGAGCTTGATCGGGGTTTACGAGAACAATGCTTCTGAATTCGTGAAGCTGCGTGTGAGTACTGACCTTTTGACCTGGACGGACTTTTTCCCTTTCCCATGTTTGGTAACCGGTGCAGCTGCACCTCCTTGCACACGCTGGTCCGGAAACCCTGATCTGGTAGAGGTCGACATCACCTCTGTTGCTGCTAACCAAGCCACTGTATACCTACAGTTCGAGTGGAACGGCGGATGGGAGTATTTCTGGGCAATTGATGATCTTGCATTGTCTTCTGTTCCTGATTACGAGCGCACCTTCCTCTTTGGTGTTCTGTCTCATGCAAGTGAAGGTGTTGAATATGGACGTATTCCTTCTGGCCAACTCGGAAGCGATTTCGTGCTGGGTGCTCAAGTTCGCAATTTCGGACAGATGGCGCAGACCAACATGACCATCACCGCTGATGTTCTCGATCCAAGCATGGCTCCTTCGTTCAATACTTCTGAGTCATACGCTTCCATTGCACCAGGTGACACTGCATTCATGAATATGGCCGTACCACTGCCGGGTACAATGGCGCAAGGTATCTACACCGTTAATTTTGCGGTCACCTCGGATAACGATGCTGATGAAGAAGATCCTTCTGATGACGGCACCCAGCGTACGTTCGAGATCAATGATGACCTCTACTCAGTAGATAACCTTGGTAACCACCCTGCTGGAACCGAGATCACATCATCCTTGGGAACTGCAAGTTTCGTAGGTGGCGAAGATGGCCTGATCGCATTTACCAAATACGACATCACGAATGACCTGGAGGTGTTTGGTCTGGAGATCGATCTTACCCCAGCTTCTGTTGCAGGAGCCACGCTTGTTGCTGCGCTGCGTGATACAGCAGATGTTAATGCAGACATAACAACAATTCTTCTTGCAGAAAGCGATCTTTATGTGTTGACCGCCGCTGATGTTGCAGCAGGTGTGGTACGCGTGCCATTCTTGAATTCGTACACACTTACTCCGAATGCTTACTACGCTGGAGTTGAGATGTTCAGCAACGCCAATGCAGAAGACATGGGCGTAATGGATGATGCGACAGTGCCACAACCTGGTGATGTGAGCCTTATCTATATTGCAGGTGACCAAGTATATGGTAATGGTAATGCATTGGCGATCCGCCTTGTTAACGAGCCGATAACCATTGGTATCAACGAAGTGGAGGAACTGAGCGGTATCTCCGTATTCCCGAACCCAAGCAACGGTATCTTCACTGTAAACGCAGCTGTTGCTGGTGTGTACACTGTCGAAGTTACCAACGTGATCGGTGAGATCGTTCACGCTGAGCGCATCAACGGTACCACCTCGATCGACATGAGCAACGTAGCAAAAGGCGTCTACATGGTACGTGTAAGCAGCGAGACTGCTAGCACCGTGCAGCGTGTTACGTTGAAGTAATTTCTTTGACCTTTATGAGAAGGGGCCGTCTCGGAAGAGGCGGCCCTTTTTAATTGCCAATTTATCTTTCCGGTCAACAGACCCGAAAGCTGCACATCCATGCACCTAGGCATCCAATGATCGATCCGGTTATCCCTTGTACTTTATTGGATGATCTTTACACATTATCACCTTTAGCTAAGCGATCTTGCGATCCAGAAAAGTATCGATCTGCTGTCTTCCGGATTATATTGAACGCTCTAACGCTCATTCATAATGGAAGTGACCACCATACGACAACGTGCTACGTTCGCTGCCTCCCCTGAAAAGGTCTATGACGCTTTGATGAATGCACGATCGCATAGTCGCTTTACACACCAAAAGGCCCGCATCGGAAAAAAGGTGGGTGACCCTTTCATCTCCCTGGACGGCTATATCGACGGTGTTAACCTTGCGCTCGACCCCGGAAAACGGATAGTGCAAAGTTGGCGTGCGCACCAGATCGGTTGGCCGGAACTACATTATTCACAGATCAGTGTACGCCTAGAGGCGATCGCTAACGGTACCCGCATGATCTTACGGCATGAGCGCGTCCCAGCTCAACTGGCCGCTCGATTGCGCCACAAATGGCATAGTACGTATTGGGTTCCACTAAAGGCGATGCTGAACAAATGAGTTTACCTCATCACTTAGCCGAGACGCTACCATAGACAACACAGCAACAAAAAAGCCCTCCTGAGAGGGCCTTTTATTAACCGATCGGCCAAGTACTATTTGGCGTTCAAAGTGCTACCCTTATTCGTATCCACTTTCCCTTTTAGACTGATCAATAGTTCATTGTTCTTCTCAACATACGCATCAGACTTGGCCTCTTTTGCCAATCCTATGCTCAAATTCGCAGTTTCCACGGCTTTGGTGAACTGGCCATTCTCGGCATAAGCCAGTGCCAAGGTGTGCGTATTCCAATACTTTTTCTCAAGATCAACACTCTGCTGAGCATATTTCAGTGCTTCCTCAGGCTTCAGCTTATGATCCACCAAGTATCGTGCACTACTAGCGTAAGCACGATAATCAACAGCAGGATCGGCTATTGCCTTTTTTATGTTCTCCAGTGCCTTTTCTTGGGAATCCGCATGGATATTCATTGTGGCTTTGGTCTTTTCCCAACGTAATTCCAGCACCGCATCGTCATCGATCACGCTCTCGAAGCCAATGGTGAATGTCTCGGTGAATTCAGTTCGCACGACCCTGACCTTAACTGCAAGTACATCTTCTTCGGGCTTACGATCACTTTCTCCCCATAGCTCGGTGTTCTTATTGAAAATAACTTCCCACGCACCTTCACGGGGTACCGTGAACAATGAGTACTTCCCCGCTTCAAGCTTTTGGCCTTCAATTTCGATCGTGCCATCAGTTTCGAACTGGGTTGCCTTGTTAGCTCCTGTACGCCAAACCTGACCATATGGAACAAGCCCTCCGAAGATCGTTCTTCCTTTTACACTTGGTCGGGAATACTCCACCTCGATCTTTGTAAGGCCTACGATCTGCTCCACTTCACCATGGGAACTTGGTTGGGGCAGATCTTGCGCAAATGCTGGCGTAATGACAAATAGCAACGCCGGGAGTAATAGGTTCTTCATCTTTTTAAGGTTTCAATTGGAAAATACGGTCTTGGGTCCGCAGTATGGATCTGCGGTGCAAATTTAATGCCTCAAACTGTAATTCGTACGCATGAGTAAATACAGTGACCACATGCAAAGCCTGAACATACCACGACCGATCAGGCAACCTTCAGCGCACTTAACCGCGAACGATCGAATTTATCGCGCGCATAGCTCAGCGTGATCCGCAACTCGGCCGGGCGGTCTTCTGCTCCAGGCATCTCGTACATAGCGTCGGTGAGAATGGCTTCACAAATACTGCGAAGGCCACGGGCACCCAATTTGTAATCGAATGCTTTTTCCACAATGAAATCGAGCACTTTCTTATCCAAGCTCAATTTAACCTTATCCATATCAAAGAGCTTGACGTATTGTTTGATCAATGCGTTCTTCGGTTCGGTAAGGATCCGACGCAAGCTATCGCGGTCCAAAGGATCCAAATAGGTCAGAACAGGGAACCTGCCTATCAATTCGGGGATCAAGCCGTAGGCGCGCAGATCCGTTGGAGAAACATATTGCAACAAATGTTCATCGTTGATGCGCTGTTCTTTGCTTGCACTGTATCCGACCGCACTGCTCTTTACCCGGCGTGCAATGATCTTCTGGATACCATCGAACGCTCCACCACAGATGAAGAGAATGTTCTTCGTCTCCACTTGTATCAATTTCTGCTCCGGGTGTTTACGACCACCTTGTGGAGGTACGCTTACCGTACTACCTTCCAACAATTTCAACAAGGCCTGCTGCACACCTTCACCACTCACATCACGTGTTATGCTCGGTGTATCGCTCTTCCGACTGATCTTATCGATCTCATCGATGAAGACGATCCCGCGTTCCGCTTTGCTGACATCGTAATCCGCGGCTTGCAACAGTCTGCTCAATATGCTCTCCACATCCTCACCTACATAGCCCGCTTCCGTCAATACCGTGGCATCCGCAATTGCGAATGGCACGTTCAACATTCTGGCAATGCTTTTCGCTAACAGGGTCTTTCCACTACCTGTTTCACCTACTAGGATGATGTTGCTCTTTTCGATCTCCACATCATCATTCGTGCTCACTGGTTTTTGTACAATGCGCTTGTAGTGGTTGTATACAGCAACGCTCAATACCTTTTTCGCATCGTCCTGTCCGATAACGTATTCATCCAGGAACCGTTTGATATCGGAAGGGCGTTGTAGGATCAAATTACCCTCGACCTCGGAACGCGTGCGTTGACTTAGTTCCTCGGAAATGATGTTCTGCGCCTGCGTAATGCAACTATCACAGATATGCCCGGTAATACCAGCGATCAACACGTTGGTATCCTGCTTATCGCGCCCGCAGAACGAGCATTTGATCTCTTTCTTTTCCATAACCCTTTCCTAACTCAGTAAATGCCTAGTTCAGAAGTGAGTCCACAAAGATACAGCGAATGATACCGGAGCGCCAATTTCTCAGATCCCAGTGATCGATCGCATTCCGGAAAATGAAGATCCCGGACCGTAAATTACCGGTCCGGGATCGCATCATCGTAGATCAACAGAGGATCGTAACACCGAAACTATTTCGGATTCCTTACGAGCAATTCATCGATCATACCATAGGCTTTGGCTTCTTCTGCCTTCATCCAATAGTCACGATCGCTGTCCTTTTCTACCTTCTCATACGTTTGTCCACTGTGGGCCGCGATGATGTCATAAAGCTCTTTCTTCAATTTCTGGATCTCGCGTGCCGTGATCTCGATATCACTGGCCTGCCCTTCTGCTCCACCCATTGGTTGGTGGATCATAACGCGGGCATGTTTCAACGCACTGCGCTTTCCTTTTGCACCTGCGCACAATAGCACGGCGCCCATACTTGCTGCCATACCTGTACAGATCGTAGCAACATCACAATTGATGTATTGCATGGTATCATAAATACCCAAGCCTGCATAAACGGAACCTCCGGGTGAATTCATGTAGATCTGAATATCCTTCTTGGCATCAACACTTTCCAAGAACAACAATTGCGCTTGAATGATGTTGGCCACTTGATCGTTGATCCCTGTACCGAGGAATATGATGCGGTCCATCATCAATCGGCTGAACACATCCATCTGTGCAACGTTCAATTGACGCTCTTCGATGATGTAGGGTGTTACGGAGGATGTGATGTAACCGTTCAGCGTTGTGCTACTGATGCCACGATGCTTTACAGCGTATTTTAGGAATTCGTCTTTCGGGAACATGGTTGATCTTGTTGTGTGGTAAAGTAAGGCAGCTTATGAATGGCGAACTACACCGTGCGAGCCAAGGTTACGAACTCATCAAAGCTCACTTTCTTTTCAGTGGGCTCCAATAAGGTCTTAAAGTGGACCATCAGCTTCTGCTCAACGATGGTACCGCGGATACGGTTGATCTGCTCTTGATCACCCAACATACGTGCTGCCATTAGCTGGAGTTGCTCTCCCTCTGGTGCTGGCATGCCGTATTGCATGAATTGATCGCTGACATAGCGTTTTGCGAATGCATCCATTTCCTCCCCCTTCGCCTCTAGACCGTATGTCTCAATTACACGATCCTGCACCAATTGGCGCTTCAGACCATTGGCATAATCGGTGTATCCTTTTTCAACATCCTCCAATGTAACAGGCGTCTTGCTCGTTTCTTGGATCCAGCGTTTCAAGAAGGTATCGGGTAGTTCAACATTGGTGCGCTCTTGGATCTTCTTCATCGCGAAACGCAAGAATAAACGGTCGCTATCCCTGCGGAACATCTGATCCAGACCTTCACTGACCTTTGCTCGAAATCCGGCTTCATCGCTTACGGCGTCCTTGCCGTAGACACGATCAAATAGTGCTTGATCGATCGGAACGGGTGCCATACGTTTCACTTCGGCAACTCGGAACATGAAGCTATCGCCTATTTCATTTGCTTGATCAACGCTAATGCCGAGCATATGTGCCATGTCCTCCGGATCCTTGCTCACTTTATGTGGATCCACAGTGATCTCATCATCCTTTTTCTTACCGACCAAGGACTGTCGCGCAGCGTCCTCCGTGACGAATTCCAAACTGATGGTGGCGCGGTTCAGGATCCCTCCTTGTTTGATCGAACCGTCTGGATCGAGCTCGATCATATCACCTAGCAACATATCCTTGTCTTCACTCACTTCGGCATCCTCGACCTTGCCAAAACGGCGCTGCATGTCCGTGATCTCACGCGTCACAAGCACTTCGTCCACATCGACAGCCGGGTATTCAACCCCTAATTTGTCCAAGTTCACTTCAAAAGAAGGTGCCATTCCCAGTTCATAACTGAAATTGAATTCGCCGGGTTCTTCCCAATTGTTGTTTACTGCATTCTCTGCTTTCGGCAATGGCTGGCCAAGAACGCGCAAGGAGTTCTCCTGTAGATAACCTTTCAAATTGGCATCTATCAAGCGCTCCACTTCTCCGATAAGAAGAGCCTTACCGACTTTCTTCTTGATGATGGTCATGGGCACTTGGCCAGGACGAAACCCAGGTAATACGGCGTTCTTACGCTGCTCTTTCAGTGCCTTCTCCACGCCGGGCAGATAATCCTCCGGTTGGATCTTCATTTTGAGCGTGGCGGTGAGGTTGCCGGTCTCTTCGCGTTCAATGTTCATTTCGTTCAGTGCTGTTATTTGGCGCAATTCGTCTACTAAAAAGCTAAAAAGGGCGATGCATGCATCGCCCTTTAATTGTACGGACGGGGGGACTCGAACCCCCACACCTCACAGTACTGGTTCCTAAGACCAGCGCGTCTACCATTCCGCCACGTCCGTTCGTGGTTTTGCAATAAGGGGTGCAAAGATAATGGATCCTTTGATCGCAGGACACCTTGGGAATAGATCATGTAAAAGGACCGCGATCACAAATGTGGATCCTTGAAAAACAGACCTCCTCACCCTTGTATCGATCATTTACCTTTGCGGGCAGTATTATACCATTTCATCATACAAAACCCCCCAATCTACTTGCTCTTTTTCATCGTTGCTTCCTCGAAATAATAGTTCCGTCTGCCGTACGGCAGATGCATCGATCATTTCGATTCGCCCTGATTAAAAATAGCTACGCATCTTCGGGTGCTTGTGCATAATGTAACGGTATCAGATGAAACATTTCGACACTTCGGCCCTTACCGTTCCACAGGTGCATGGCCTCTTAGTAGGCTCGATCGGTCCACGGCCCATTGCATTTGCCAGTACGGTAGATGCCGAGGGGCGACCGAACCTTAGTCCGTTCAGTTTCTTCAATTGCTTCGGTGCCAATCCCCCTACGTTGATCTTCAGCCCAGCAAGAAGGGGCCGGGACAACACTACGAAGCATACGTACCATAACGTAAAAGCGGTACCCGAAGTAGTGATCAATGTGGTGAGTTATTCAATGGTGGAGCAGACCAATGTTGCCAGTGCGGAATATCCCGAAGGAGTGAATGAATTCCAGAAAGCCGGTTTCACACCGATCGCATCAGAAAAGGTAAAACCGTTCCGCGTTAAAGAGAGCCCGGTGCAGTTCGAGTGTATCGTGAAACAAGTGATCGAGACCGGAACGGGAGGTGGAGCCGGAAATCTGGTGATCTGCGAAGTAGTGATGATCCATGTTGCGGAGAGCGTCCTTGATGAAAATGGCAGGATCGATCAACGCAAGATCGACCTGGTCGGACGCATTGGCGGCCATTTCTATACCCGTGCACACGGCGATGCGCTTTTTGAACTTCCACAGCCCACATCCGGTATCTGTGTTGGCGCGGATGCGCTACCAAAGGAAGTGCGTGAGAGTCATGTACTGACCGGTAACGACATTGGAAAACTGGCCGCTGTACTTTCCGTTCCGGATGAAACCAGTGTAAACGAATACAAGCTCACGGAGCTAAGTGATATATTTATCGACCTACAGAACAAACCCAGCGAACTACTTTCCGCATTGCATAGCCAGGCCCATCAACTTATTCTTGATGGTGAATTGGAGGATGCATGGAGAACCGTTCTCGCTTACAACGCAAGATAACACCATGGCACAAGTCACCATTACCGGAAACATCAGACAGATCGGCAACGTTCAAGAAGTTGGAGCAACGTTCAAAAAACGTGAATTGATCCTTACCGAACCAAGCGGACAGCGCAGTCAGCAGATCCCGATCGAATTCACGATGGATCGCTGCAGTATGCTCGATGGGTTCAAGGAAGGAGAAGAAGTTACTGTTGCAGCTTTTGTCAACGGCCGCGAATGGACAGGCAAGGATGGCGTAACAAAATTCTTCTTAAGCCTCGCTGGCAACCGGATCGAACGGACCGGAGCGGCCGTACCAAGTGGTGGTGGCCATCAGTCCGCACCCCCACCGACAGCTGCGGATATGCCGCCTATCGGAGGTGACGATGACGACCTGCCTTTCTAAAGCATCGTGCTTTAACACCTACGGATCTTAAACTTTTCTTCCTTTCCACATGGGTCGGATGAAAGTGGAAGCGAATGCGATGACCGGTGCGTATATGGTAAATGCGATCAGCGCAAAAAGCGGTCTGAAGAACGATCTTCGTGGTAACCGGTCCTCCTTATTGTGTTGCAGTTCGGTACTATTGAAGAAGGCTTTCATTTCTTGGGTCAACCTCAGGATCGGGAACAACCAGAGCGCCCAAGCGCCAGCGAGCAAAGCACCTGTATAAAAAAGGCTTTCACCGATACCGACATAGCGCACCACATGAAAGGTGATCGCCAATAACGCCCATGGGAAGAGCAGGATGAACAGCCCCGCAAGCATGCCGGAAAAATTGCTGTACGATCGCATTTTACCGGACCAGCGCAGTCGCTGTTGAAGGAATGCTTTCCAAGTTGCTTCAGGCTCGACGTTCACCACCGCATTTTGATCCAGTAAATACTCAATTGGAAATTGAGCCTTCTTGAATTTTTTCATGAGGAACAGGTCGTCCCCACTGGCCCAGCGGTCTTCTTTATAACCCTCTACTTGATTGAATCGCTCTTTTAGGAATGCGATATTCGCCCCATTGGCCAATATCGGATCCCCTTCAATCGCACTGCCCGCTGTTGCGGCTTGAAGCGCACATTGCTCCTCGCTTTGCAAACGACCTAGAACAGAACTATTCCCATTGGTAAGGACCGGCATCAGCACCATGGCATCATTGTTCTTCAGTTGATACTGAACCAGACTGGGCAGCCTTTCTGGCGTGCAACGAACATCCGCGTCCGATAGAAGGATCAATTCTCCGGTGGCCAGTTCCACTCCTTTCGCAATGGCTGCTTTCTTACCATATTCATTCTCCAATTGGATCAACCGTAGTTGTGACCAAGTTCGCATGAATCCCTGAACAAGCTCAACCGTGCGATCCGTGCTACCATCATCGACCACTATCGTCTCGCACAATTCCTTAGGATAGCGTTGCGCGTAGAGGTCCTGTAACAAGGGTATGATCGTAGCCGCGCCGTTGCGCACTGGTACGATCATGGTTACGCGCATATCCGTTGTTGCGCTCGGGTCATAGGGTACTTTAAGAGGATGTTTCGCGATCCGGGATCGCCAACCCTCCAATATAGCGGCTTGCGCAAAGGCGCACATAAAAACCAGTAGAACCGTGATCAACCCTACAGTCATTCAGGTAACCGTTCAGTTCGTATCCGTGCAACGAGCAATATCAAACTACCGACCAATGCAGGTAATACCACATTAATGGACCAAAGCACTGTAGTTGCGAGCAACACGGATATCTCAGCACCACCAAGCGGGGCCAACAATGCTACGGCAGCTGTGCCACGAATACCCAATTCAGTAAGCATAACCGTAGGGACCAATGTGCTTAGTAAATAGACCACCGGTACAGCAAGTATGGCATCCATCATACTGAGTCCGGAGCCGAATACCACAAGTAGCATTACATACTGTCCCGTAAAAACCACGTACCGCATTAGGCTCAGAAAAAAAACGATCAAAAGCTCAGGCCAAGCATATCCGTTCAGCACGCTCGAGGCACGCTCCAATCGTTTCAAGAATGGAACAAGTAGCAGTAATTGTCGAAGTAACGATGGATGCAGATACAACACCAACGTACCGAAGGAAACAAGCAACGTAAGCGTTAGGATGAACCATGTTACCCACCCATTGGGCCATGGGAACGGGTGATCGAGGATCCGCAGAACAACCAGCGCCAGCGCACCCATTAGTAGTGTAACAACGAATTGCGCAATGCTTCCAAGCGCTGTGGCGAAACTGCCTTTTACGCGATTCTCAGGCTTTAGAAATAGCACACGGCCCAAGAATTCACCTGTCCTGTTCGGCGTAACAAGACCAACACTGGTTCCAGCGATCGTTGCCACCAACGACCTCCAGCTCCCTATTCTTTCCACTGGGCGCAAGAGCCATCGCCATTTGTGCGACTCCAGGCTCCAGTTCACGGCCATGCACACGAGCATTACCAACAATACCCATGGTGCAATACCATCCGTACGTAAGTGGCGGAGCGCAGCTAATGCCTGCGTACCTTTCGCAGCAGAGAGCTGTGTGTATAGGAACACACTGGCAAGCAAAAAGATCCCCCAACGGAAGACTATGAGTAGTGTGCGGCCCACGGATAGCGTTTATGAACAAGACGTTGCTTCAGCCAAAAGTAGGTCCCGGCCATCGGAACGCATCATTCTTGGCATAGACCCCGGCACCACGGTGATGGGTTTCGGGGTTTTGCTGGTACAGAATTCCAAGGTTGCATTGCTGGAAGCTGGTGCCATTCGCTTTACGGTAGGAGATGACCATACGTTGAAATTACGCGCTATTTTTAAGCATGTTACCACGATAATTGCAACGCATCACCCGGACGAGCTTGCAATTGAAGCGCAGTTCTTCGGAAAGAATGTCCAGAGCATGTTGAAACTCGGACGCGCGCAAGGTGTAGCGATCGCGGCAGCATTGAACAAGGATATCTCCGTTGTGGAATATGCTCCCAAGCGTGTGAAACAAAGCATTACGGGAAACGGGAATGCCAGTAAGGAACAAGTTGCGGCGATGCTTCACAACATTTTGAACGTAAAGGAACTGCCGTCCAGTACCGATGCTACGGATGCGATCGCGGTGGCTGTGTGCCACCATTTTGCGAACAGCGGGATCGGAAGACGTTCATCTTCCCGTGGAAGCGCAAAAGATTGGAGTTCGTTCTTACGGAACAACCCGGATAGGGTCAAGTGAACACATTTCACTACTTGCTGTATCACCCGTTACGCAATCGCTCGGCCATCGCTGCTAGCTGGTCCTGCGTCAATTTCAGTTTCGGAGCGCTAAAGTCCATATCCCGTTCGCTATTGATCGGGATCAAATGAATATGTGCATGCGGCACTTCCAGACCAATTACCGCAACTCCGACGCGGTTGCATGGCACCACCGAACTTATCCTTCGTGCTACTCCTTTGGCGAACGGCAACATGCCCGCTAGAATTTCATCGTCCAGATCGAACAATCGATCCACCTCAACTTTGGGTACTACAAGTGTATGCCCTTCCTGTAATGGGTTGATATCCAAAAATGCAAAATACCGATCATCCTCTGCCACTTTATGACAAGGGATCTCTCCGGAAATTATCCGCGAAAAAATGCTTGGCATGGTCAGCGCGTTATTTCCAGCACTTCGAATTTCGTGCCTCCGGTCGGTGTGATAACTTCCGCAGTCTCCCCTACACTTTTTCCAAGCAGGCCCTTACCGATCGGAGAGGTTACGCTGATCTTGCCCAACTTAATATCCGCTTCACTTTCCGCGACCAGCGTAAAACTTCGCTCTTTGTCACTGCCCAACTGTTTCACCCTTACAGTGGTATGAATGAACGCCTTGCTTGTATCCAATTGATCGGGATCGATCACACGGGCATTTGCCACCACTTCTTCCATTTTCGCGATGCGTGCTTCCAACATGCCTTGATCCTCCTTTGCCGCGTGGTACTCCGCGTTCTCGCTCAGATCACCTTTATCTCTTGCATCGGCGATCTGCTGGCTAAGATGCGGCCGTTCCACTGAACGCAAATGGTTCAGTTCATCCAACAGCTTCTTATAGCCTTCTTCCGTATAGTATGCCGTGCTCATGTGCTATGCGTATTTTATACAACGACTTTCACGATGGGGTTCATGCAGTTTCGGAAATGCATGAACCATGGTAACAAATATAGAAGAGGACCCCGAGAGGTCCTCTTCATTACTTCTTGAAATGAGCTCACATCGCGATCCGAATACCAATGCTATGTACCCCTGAGAACGGATTGGTCGTACGGTAACCGTAGTCCAATGCGATAGAGGATTTCTTCTCCTCGCCGAACGGGAAGTCGACGCTAAGCCCACCACTTGGTCCAGTAAATACCGTTGTACGATCCGTATCGCTAGTAATACCTTCCTCATAAAGGAACCCGCCCCGCAGATGGAATATTTTCTTGAATGCATATTCGATCCCGAACACCCCTTGGTCCTTCGTAAAGGAATTGGAGGTGAACGTAGCAGCAAAGGATACACGATGCATTTCGCCCATGTTCAGATCATACGCCGCACCGATGTTCAGCATAGAAGGAATTTCGAAGTCCGCTGAGCGCTGTTCCAATGTCAACTGATCGCTGCCTTGCACCAATAGACCTTGTACGGCAAGACCATCACCTTTAAAGGCCATTGCCGGGCCAACGTTCTTAAGCGCAATACCAAAATGAACGTTGTCCGTAGGACCAGTAACATAATGAATACCGGCATCGAAGCAAACTCCTGATGTTCGCACATTCGCGATGGATTCACTGACCATCCGTACCAATATCCCTCCATGAATGCTGTTGGAGAAGCTCTTCGCATAGGACAGACCGATGTTGGCCATTGTAGGTCGGAATGTTCCAAGACCACCTTCCGGAGAATCGTAGGTCCGAACATCGATCTCACCGAACGACATCATGGTAGCCGTAAGCCCAAGTACACCTGAGGCACCCAGCTTCTGGCCTAATCCAATGCTATTGATCTTCACTCCGGAACCTTCCAACCACCGTGTGTTCGTGAACAGGACCTCTGTCTTGTTCACCATGGCAAGTCCTGCGACATTGCCATACATGGCTTCTACGCCTCGTATGGATGCGGAATTCGCCAAGCCCCAGCCAGCGGAACGCGCCCATGGGTTGATCAGCAACTGTGTGGCTCCTGCTGCACCTGCGCGATCCGGATTACCCGCCATAGCAGGTATACTGGAAAGTACTGCGATCAAGCCTACAAAAGCAGAGGACCGTTTAATAATTCGCTTCATGTCCATTTATTATTGCGTCGTCAGCTTAGAAATTCTGTAGATCCAGTGGGCGTAGTGCACCGAACCACCTCAATACGGTTTCACCTACACCCGGAACATCAATATGGCAGATGTATACTCCACCGGCGATCGGAATATTGGTACTGTTCTTCAGGGCCCAAGCCAAGTAAGTCAGATCATTGGACTTTTTGAACTTACGCACCAGCGTACCGCCAACGTTGTAGATGGAGATCGTACATTCTTCAGGTAGATTGATGAACTTCACACGATTGTCCAACCGTGTGGTCTCATAACCGCTGAAACCATAATACGGATTCGGAACAATACCGATGATGTCCAACGTTTCGTTCGCTGTCTCATCATCGCTGAGTGTAACCGCGTAATCACCGCTACCGAATTTGTACAACGGTAACCCATTGTTCAGTGGTGTTTGGATCGGATCACCGACCGCCCCCGGATATTGAACAAATGCGTTGTACGGTTTTGCCACGCTCAGTACAATATTGACATCAGTCGCCATATGAGCGAAGCTTGCATTGCGTATTGCGCTACCGACCCAAGCTACGCCACGGTAAAGGTTGATCAGATCAGCAGTTCCGCCGCTAGCGGCAAGTCCATACATGAATTGCGCTTCATCGTAGGATGGTACGCGACCCTGATTGCCGGTAAGCCTGCGATCGTTCTTATACACATAGATCCAATGGCTACCACCGAATGTTGGGTCACCGGAGTTTGTAAAAATATCCGTTCCAGGGTTCCAGATCATATCCTGACCGATGGCACCTCCCCAGAAACTATTCTCACCGAAGGCAAGGTTCAATCGCTCACCGGTCTCCAGTTCAACCGCATAGCCTGGGAACCAGCCCGCACCGGTTGGTTGGGTACCGTTCAAGGTTGCCTCCGCTTCGTTGCAACCAGGGGTGCCGCTCATACGGCCTTCTTTGTCCACGCTTGGTGAACTACGAAGTCCAAGTTTCTGCGCACCACCCATTGACAACGACGTATTCGCTTCTTCTTCAACGACCATACAGCGTGACCACTTGCTCTTATCCGAAGTAATGATCACTTGAATACTTGGTGTCTCAGAGATCTTTGATGGTGTTTGCGTAGAGCTACCTAGACTTCCAGCTCTTCCCGGCTGGAAATCGTCAATACCGGCAAGGGTCCACGGAGCCCATGTTCCACCAAGAATACTCTCGTAGATCTGATTATTGTCCTTGTTCAAACGGTCATTGTAGATCGGGAAGTCCTCGTCTGCCGTAAGCCCGGATAAGATCCAATTCACCGGGTTATTGATGCCTTCTCCATCAGGTATACCCTGTAGCCAAGGTTTCGATTGATCCGCAAATGTCATAGTACCATTACCAACGGGTAAAGTGGACAAGAACTCAGGACCCTGTGCCGTTGAGTTGTAGAACGTTTGCCCAATGCTCACCGAAATTCCCCAATCCAATAACAACTGCTCGTAATTGAGGTCTATGGTACGATCACTGGGGACGGTTTCTACACCGTCATCATCTGTTTTGGTGATGTACCAGTAGGCATCATTCAGATCACCCGGGGTAACGCTATCCTGCATCCATACCTCAAACTCCGCTTTTGGCACGGCAAGTGGATCGATCACACGCACGGCAATAGGGCCTGCACCCGGCTTGTAGCTCAACTCTCCAACGCGACCGCTTGGGCTGGACGCAATGGCATCCAAGCTGCTCTGTTCCAACTCCAATCGCAGACCACCGTTTCCTTGCCCTTCCAGGCGAGTAACCGGCATAAGGTCACCGAAGTTCGAATGTTGTACGGTTCCTCCACTTTCAGGTGATGGTTTATGCGGAATTCCGACATATGAACGGATGGACCCGAACGCTGCTTTACGACCCGCAACATAGGGCTTGCTTTGGCCGGTACCTGCACCAATGTTGTAATCTTCATAGTTATTATAGCCGTATGCAATGGCCAAGTAGTAATACGACTTGAAATTCACCAAAGCAGGGTTCCCTTGGGCAAATTTGTCCTCCACAATACGGATCGCGTGAACAACACCATTGTCCGCACCATTGACCTGTTGGGTAGGAACAGCCTGTTGCACAACATCACTATAGGTGTAGTTGATCAATTGCCCAATGCTATCCTTAATGTCACCTTGATAGACCAACCGTGCAAGGTTAATATCACCCAGGTCCGAAACACTGATGGTATTATCTCTCAACTGATACACTTTGTACCCTTGGAACGTATAGGTACGATCATAAAGGCCATTCGGACCGCTCTCCGGAATGACCGGATCAAGTTCCTCATAGGTCTCACTTTCGTTGTTGCTTCCTACTGGATTCACCAAATAAAGGATCAATTCACGGTCCAATTCCTGGATCGCTAGATCGGGCGCATCCGGACCATCAAGGATCTTGAAACAGTTATCGAACAAAGCCTGTGCTTTATCATCTGCAACGCGTAGCGGAATTACACTGGCCGCAGCACCTCCGGAAGCCGCACGGGCATAAACAACTCCAACGGTAACGTTATTGTACGCACCAGGTTCCAATGTGAACGGACCAGCGCTCTGAACAAAACGACGATCGGGAAGTGCTGGCGTTGGGGCGGTCTCCCGCCAATCGGGCTGTGGCACACAATCCGTGCCCCAACCTACTACATCCGTATCCCAAGGGAACATGTAATAGCAACGGATGGCATTCGGATCCTCTGAATATCCATTCCCTCCATAACTCTGAGGCCGACCATTCTTCCAAATACTCCGCAGATAGTTGTACCAATGTGAAGCGTTACTTGGATCGGTCAGGTTCGAGTTACCCTCACGGTTGAAGTAGATGAACGCACGCATACCGAATCGTTCGTTGTCTATCACATCATCACCATAGCCGATACCGAGACCCTTGTATGGAATACCATGTTGATCGCGTGCGATAATGCAATCAACGAACTCACCTGTATTCTCCGGCCCTGGATTATCCACGTTGTCATCATCCTGATAGGGCCCTTCGAAAAAGTCAACTCCAATTGCCGGTGGCTGAGCTCCATAACCGATACTGCTACCACCTTGGCATGTTTCATCATTGTCATCCCAATTATAGGCAAAACCTAAACCACGTTGTACATCACAACCTACGAAGTCATCATCCGGGCAACCGAGGTCCGGATCAATAAAGTGACCGAAATAGGTATTGGTCAAGGTCTGAGAACCTTGGTTGATCACCGTATAGTTGATGAAGGTCATGTTATTGATCTCATCATTGCTATTGAACGAGAAGGCCTGTGCGCGCACTTCAAGACCGATCGGTTCGCCGTTGGTCTCCGTGTGGGCGTCTCCTTTATCATTGAAGATCCAGTAGATATTATTATCTCCGAAGAGTGCTACAGGTTCATCGCGATCCTTGTTCTTGCAATCCTCAACCGTGGTATTGAATCCATAATCCGGATAATCACCTGCATACGGGTCATAGAACCCATCTCCATCCGAATCTATGAACGGGGCCAAATAAAGGTCTTGTCCTGCACTGGGGTTACCATTGGCCGGCCAATCGACAAAAGCAGTTGGAATGGAGTATCCATCAGGGAAGAGCTCCTCAATATCACAATCGGGATCATTGGAGCAATTAAAGTATTGCAGGTGTGTTTCCGCCATTGCACGGCTTGTGACATAGAACCGATCGTACTCAAGACAAACCTCGGGGGTAACCGTAGCAGCACCATCATTCGTAAGCGGTCCCGGCCAGAAGTCGTTACCATTCTGACGGTATTCTACAGCCGCGATCTTCAATTGTCCTGTAGAAGAGATCCCTCCCATCCAGAGCGCACCAGCGAAGATCGCATTCGGACCGCTGAAATCATCAGTCTTCGGAACCTCATAGCCAGAACGCGAGTTGCCCGCTCGGCGTTCCCACATGTTTCCGCCGTTCTCGATCACCGCCCTAACGTTGTTGAACGCCAACTGTGTAACCTGAGAAGCAGGCGAACACGCTGCCGCCTTTGCCACTAATGCAGGACCGGAATGTGTTGTCATTCCACCGGTAGGCGGAGGGTTCTTTGCAGAGGCGGTGAGGCCAATGCACGCGGCTAAGCTCAGTGCGAAGGTTCTGGTAGGAATTGCGCTGGTAAAGCCTTTCATGATCTGTGCTCTTTTATTCATCAGAAATCGAAACGTACCCCGAGACGAATGGTGCGGGGAGCACCGTAATTTCCTGGATCGTTCACTTTTATCGCATACAGATCACGGAATGCATCCGGGTCGATCTGTGAACGGTCTGTAAGTTGTTCGATGTAACCATCATTATTCGGTGAACCCGTATACCGGAATACATCCGTGATGTTCTGGGTGTTGAAGACATTGGTAACCACCAAGTAGACGTTCAAACTCATCTTCTTGACCTTGTCCCCTTCCTTACCACCGAATTGCACGTCAAAATTTCGATCCAACTGCATATCCGTGGAGAATTGCCAAGGCAAGCGTGAGCCGTTCAACTTACCGTCCAAGCGGTAGTTGGTGTTGCCTGCGCCTTCATTAACAACCTGGCTACTACCACTGTATGGTGTACCGCTGCCCAGTACGATCGCTGTGTTGAGACCTGTGTTGCTAAAGATCGGTTTACCGAATAGCATAGGACCGTTGTAGTCCTTCCCGGAACCATAGCGGTAATCCATGTTCAACGTGATACGATGGCGCTGATCAAAATCCAATGGGGAAATAGTTCGCAGATTTGCCTGTCCGCTATTGATCACGGCCAATCCGCTCCGTGGTCCGGAACCCGTACCATCGGCGAATTGCAAGGTATACGTGGCGCGCATCGAAATATTCCCTGTGCGTCGAAGATCGAAGGCAGCGCTGAACCCTTTTACCGTACCAAAGTCAATATTGTCATAAGAACGATAACTACGCGGCCATGCATTGTTGCGATTAACGATCTGGATCTGATCGCGAAGTTCACGATAGAACGCTGACAATTTCAACGACGACGATTTGCTCAATACTTGCTGGAATCCCAGTTCGTAGTCGATCGTTTTGGTCGGCTTCAGGTTCGGATTATTGAGTTCATTCAATGATGTCTCATAATACGCATATTCAGCGAGGTCCCCTCGGGAATAGATCGCATTCGGACGTTGCACCAATACGTCATAGTGGGCAAAGAAAACGGCTTCATCCGAGATCGGGAATGAGAAAGCGATACGCGGCATCACATTCACCGCAGGTGTGTAATCACTGAATGCTTTCTTGCTCAATTTTGAACCATCCAGATCTCCCGCAAGGCCTTTCTCTATCAAATATGGATGGATCTCCCCCGCTTCCTGAACCGAGCTACCTCCATCATTCAATTCAACTCCAGTAGCACTGTACCAGGTATCACCATCACGGTAACCTTTGATGGTGATCGCATTCGATTCATCATTCACATACACGACGAAATCATCACCGATATTGCTCGGACGATCGGCCAATTGATTCGCAATGTCCTGGTCAGGAACCACTGATCCCGCAGTGTATGCTTCCTGCATCAAATAAGGGTCGGTCAATACGTTCTGGTTGGCATCATAACGATCAACACGCACACCAACGTTAAAAATGATGTCATCAAAAGCGAACTTGTCCATCAGATAACCAGCGATGTAGATCGGCTGGAACGGTGCTTGCAGTCGTGTGAAATTGCCTTTCTCATCCTTTGCGGTAAAGAAGCTGTCGAAACTTGGCTTGGAGGTCAGGCGATTACCAACGTGGTCATAACCTGCATAATTCACCAAATTGTTACCGTTGTTGATCAACTCATCCGCAGAGAACATATCCAACGAAAATGCACTAGGATCCAATGCATCCACATTGATGAAGTCCGAACCGTTCGGATCCAAGCCCAACGAGGTTCTCAAATTGCGATCGAAATTCCGCTGATCGGAGCCAACGAGTGGTGAGAAAACGTAGAATGGTAACGGGCTGAATGGTATCTGGAAGATAGCAGTTGGAGTCTCGGTCTCATACTCCGAAGTATGGAAGTTAGCCAGCGCACGTGCACGGGTCCACAGACCAATCGGTGCAAGATCATAACGGCGCTGGGTCAATTGCTCATACTCCACACCAACACTTACCGCATGGTCACCTATATCCGCACTTCCGAGCGCTGTAAATCGGATCTGATCACTTTGGCGCTTGCGGAATTCCGCCCCATTCGGATCATCAACGAATCCGATATTGTTCCAGAGACCATATAGGTCACGTGGACGTAAGCCGTTCCAAATAACACCACGCCCTTGGGTTTCCGCAAAATTATTGTAGTACCCAACATAGTTCGGATCCTCAGGTGCACCTGGAGCACTGAAAAGGTCGCCTATAGGAAACTGCTCATGGGGTAATGCATTGAAATAGAAATTATTAATGGAGGCAAGGTCCGGATTCTGGGTGCCAGGGGTGAACGACACCAAGGTATCGCGCATTCCTACATTATTCCACCGCGCATTCAGAAAATCCAACTCGTACTGTGGAGCACTGTAAATATCGAACTTGCCCACATAGCCATAATCGAACAGGTTCTTACCGTGTACAAAGTCCTCCACGTTATTCTGATAACGCGAGTAATCCAATTGAAGGCTGTAGTAAGCGTTCTGGATGGTCGCTTTCTTCTCCTCCTCATCCGTACGGTTCACGAAGCGTTGAGTGAATTTAATGAATCCTCTGTAAGTACTCTCCTTGGTACGATAATTATTCTCCGCATTCAACAATGCATTCTTACGGTTATAATTCTGACGGTTACCGTAATCCATCGAACCACCCATGGTCAGCGTGATCGTTGGCGACGTTGTGATATCGATCTTACCCGAAGCCAGATACTTTGTCTCACCCGCGTTCTGACGTGTCTTAATGCTCTCTATATCACCTGTACGCAAGTAATCGCTGGCGTAGGTCATTGTAAAATCATCTCCTCCCGTTGAGACCAGTCGAGCGGGATTCTCCAAAAAGTCTGCACGTAAGGACGGTTTCACACGCACGTCGCCTAAATACGATGGAGAGGGATCAACAATATTGCTGTACTGTCCGCTCAGGAAGAACCCGATCAACGGCTTGTCCTTATTACCCAAACTATCCTTCTTGAATAAAATGGGACCGAACAGAGAAGCTTCAACCTGGTTGAAGGCATATTTATCGAGACCAACAATATCCGTGATATCATCTCCGACTTTGTATCCTGAAGTAAGGTATTCCAACCCACCGCTGAAGTTCCTGCTCGGACCACGCGTTGTGATATTAATGAGACCACCGGTAACGTCCCCATAGTTAGCAGGAACACCACCTGTAATTACTTGTACTTCCTCGATCGCGCTCTTTGGGAGACCAGTGCCTGCTCCAGCAGGAACTTTTACTCCATCAATATAATAGTAGGTATTCTCGCCACGTGATCCGCGAATGCTGATCTCCCCATCAGTAGTACCGGCTGTGCTTGCTCCTGCAACGGATGTTGCAATGGAAGCAGCCGAACGACCCGGCATCTTTGCAATATCCTCACGTGTAACGGTTCCACCCGATGCACCACCATCCCGCTGGATCAATGGCACATTATATTCCACTACTTCGAACTCCACCAGTTCGATACCAGAGTTCAGCGTAATGTCCAAGAACGTGATCTGGTTACTGTTAATGACCACTCCGGTCTGGCGTGATGGTTGGTATCCCGTATAAGCGATGACCACATCATATGTACCCGGATCGATCGGTTTGATGAAGTAGTTTCCATCAAAATCCGTGGAGCCGCCGGTCACCTGAGTGCCACCACGTTCTATGACCACACTAACGAACGGAAGTGGTTCCGAACTTTTCTTGTCTTTGACGGTTCCTTTTAAGCTACCAGCACCCACCTGAGCATTCACGGTGACTGCGGCACATAAGGAAATTACTACGATAGAGAATAGTCTTCTCAACATCAACGGATGGTTTTACGTCTAACTGAACTGGACAACGAGGGGGCGCTAATATAGGAAGATCTCTTTTCGCCAAAACGTTCAAAGTTCGTTGTTCGCATTGCTTTTTTTCTATAAGGTGCAATAGATCAATTGGAGAAATCCGATCGGCACACCTTGTCCCGAGGTAAAGATATCACCGATCGTGTGTGTGATCCGTTCAAAATTCGGAGCGAAATATACAGGTCCAACGCAGCTTGCTCACACAGGCACCAATACTACCTACGACCGAAAAGCCTTACGAAAAAGCCATCACGATGCCGATCCGAACCACTTCTATCCGCTCGTTTCGTATTCCGTTTCAATCTTTTTCTGACGTCCTTGCTCTGGATCTTAAGGTGGCGTTTTTTACCCTGCTTTTCTCGCTTAGCCTCAGCTTTTTTGTCTTTCACAGCTTTTTTCGCGAGGATCTTTTCCTGCTTCTTCTGGCTGATCCCGCCATCTTGTGCGTACGATGCAATAGGTACCACGAATAGCAGGGATAGGACGAGCAATGTGCGTATCAGTTTTCGCATGATCCAGCAAAGATGATACCTACGAACTGAAAATCCGACGGACCAGCCTGGGTCGTTGAGGTGTGAGGAACGGCCACTGAGCTTATCATACGATACCTTTGTATTTATTCGTTAGACCGTTCATGTACCGCAATCCGGCAATTACCTTGATCATCGTGTGCTGCTTTTTACTGGCAGCTTCTTGCAGGAAAGCAAGGCCAGGCGGTGTACCATTGACGAATGTGAACATTAGCATAAATGTCAATAACCCTTCTTATGCGGATATTGCGGTAACCGGCGGATGGCTCTATCTCAGCGGTGGTTCCCAAGGGATCATCGTTTACCGCAGCAGCCCGGATGACTTTGTGGCCATGGACCGGCACTGCCCTTATCAAACCGCGGAACTGTGCAGGGTGATCGTTGATGACAGCAATATCATTGCCCGGGATACCGCTTGTTGCCAATCCGCCTTTTTGATCCTTGATGGTAGCGTATCCGAAGGTCCAAGTGCACTGCCCTTACAACGGTACAATACATCGTTCAACGGAACCACATTGAGGATCTACAACTAAAAGCACCTTTCACTCTTCCATAAAAAAAGCCCGGCTGTAACAGCCGGGCTTTTTGCTTTTAAGTGATCTTTGGAATCAGTAGCGATACGCATCGCTCTTGTACGGACCTTCCTTTGGAACGCCGATATACTTCGCTTGTGTATCGTTCAACTCTTCCAATTCAACACCGATCTTCTCCAAGTGGAGACGAGCAACTTTCTCGTCAAGATGCTTTGGAAGCACATAGACCTTATTCTCATAATTCCCGTTGTTGTTCCATAGCTCCAACTGGGCCAACGTTTGGTTGGTAAAGCTGTTGCTCATTACAAAACTCGGGTGGCCTGTTGCACAACCAAGGTTCACCAAACGGCCTTCAGCAAGGATCAGAATATCCTTCCCATTTATGGTGTACTTATCCACTTGCGGCTTGATCTCAACTTTGGAAGCACCGTGGGTCTTGTTCATCCAAGCCATGTCGATCTCATTGTCGAAGTGGCCGATGTTACACACGATGGTCTTGTCCTTCATCTTCTCGAAGTGTTCAGCACGAACGATATCCCGGTTACCTGTGGTCGTTATGATGATGTCCGCACGGTGCACACAATTCCCGAATTTCTTCACTTCGAATCCGTCCATTGCAGCTTGCAACGCGCAGATAGGGTCGATCTCGGTAACGATAACACGTGCACCTGCACCTGCCAGCGAAGCGGCGGTTCCTTTGCCTACATCACCGTAACCGCAGACCACAGCAACTTTACCGGCCATCATTACATCAGTTGCCCGACGGATGGCATCCACTGCACTTTCCTTACAACCGTATTTATTATCGAACTTGCTCTTGGTAACGCTATCATTCACATTGATCGCAGGCATCACCAATGTTCCGTTCTTTTCACGATCCAACAAACGAAGAACTCCAGTCGTGGTCTCTTCGCTCAGCCCTTTGATGCCTTTGGTCAATTCGGGAAATTTATCGAACACCATGTTCGTTAGGTCACCACCATCATCCAGGATCATGTTCAATGGCTTGCCACCTTCGAAACCGAAAATGGTCTGCTCAATACACCAATCAAAATCTTTTTCGTTGAGGCCTTTCCATGCAAACACAGGAATTCCTGCTTCTGCAATTGCAGCTGCGGCATGGTCCTGTGTGCTGAAGATGTTACAGCTGCTCCAGGTCACTTCAGCGCCAAGCTCAACCAATGTTTCGATCAACACGGCTGTCTGAATGGTCATGTGCAAGCAACCTGCAATGCGTGCGCCTTTCAGCGGCTTCTCTTTACCGAATTCGCTGCGCAAGGACATTAGTCCGGGCATTTCCGCTTCGGCAAGTTCGATCTCTTTTCGACCCCAAGCAGCAAGGGACATATCCTTTACTTTGTACTTGAGTTGTTCTTTTGTCTGTGGCATGGTCGTATTCATTTGGGGCGGCAAAGGTAAGGTTTGCATGTGAAACCAGTGGACCTTGGGTTTTTTTACCACTGTCCCGTTCTTTCTCTCATAGAAGCAGGAACAACCTTTGGGACTTTCATTCGTCCAGCTGTGGACCTTGGTCACTTCAAGGCGACTTCGTCCCGGCTCAAGGCCCGGAAAGAAGGCCCGGAGTGATCAAACCTCCGTAAGTTCGCAACGATTTGGAAAGCGTAATTCAGCATATCGTATCTGCAAAGAACACCGGGCGCAAACTCCTTGCTGTGCTTATAGACCCAGACTTTGGGCAAGATGAAGCGAGGTTGGAACGCACCGTTCAGAATGCCTGTATGGCAAAGGCGGATCTGCTATTCGTCGGTGGGAGCTTGTTGACTTCCGCTGCGTTCAACAGGTGCGTTGAATTGGTGAAACAATGGAGCGATAGACCGGTCGTGCTGTTTCCTGGAAGTCCTGCACAATTGAGCAAACATGCAGATGCCGTTCTACTACTCTCCCTGATCAGTGGACGTAACCCTGAGTTGTTGATAGGCCACCATGTTACGGCAGCACCTACCCTGAAGGCCATGGGTATTGAAACGATCCCCACCGGGTATATGCTGGTGGATGGAGGGAAGCCAACGACAGTAAGTTACGTGAGCCAAACCTTACCCATACCGCGTGACAAACCTGGTATTGCCGCTTGCACTGCTCTAGCTGGCGAAATGCTGGGCCTACGCACCATCTATATGGATACAGGAAGTGGCGCGGAATTCACCGTATCTCCTGAAATGATCGCAGCAGTGCGCAATAGCGTGGATCTCCCGATCATTATTGGTGGTGGGATCCGGGATGCGAAGACGGCTCGTGCATTGTGTACTGCAGGCGCCGATGTGCTCGTTATCGGAACGGCATTCGAAGAAGACCCGGAGCGGATCTTTGAGATGCGCGAGGCAGTAGCTTGAATTGCCTACCTAGGCGAATTTCACGTGGAGCATTTCTCCGAGCAGTTCCGTTTTGTAACGTGGCAGGTCATCTTTCGAAGGACCTTTTATAACGTGGCCGGTCGTATCGAACGCACTTCCGTGCCAACTACACACCAACTGCCCACCCTTCATTTTTACGGGACCACCTTTGTGTGGACATTTCAACCCGATGGCCTCATAGGTTCCATCCGTATTCTTGATGACCATGAAGTTATCCGGTGCACCTTTAGCTTTTACCATCGTGTTGCCACTCACATCCAATTGCGCCACTGGAACCTGCACCATCCCATTCGTTGCGGTAAGGGCTAATCCTTTAGCACCTGAACAGCTCGCTAACGTGGCCGCTGGGATAATTGCCAATGCTGCACAAGCCTGACATGAGCGTAAAAGAAAGTCGCGCCTTTTCATTTGGTTAATGGTTCGTTGGTCAGGGCTAATGTACTATGGTGAAGCATCTTCTCAAAATGAAACAGTTAAACCACACATAAAGTTCAGCGGTGCTTGGGGATAAAGACCTACCAATTCATTTCGTTCACCATCCGAAAGAAAACCATAACTCCATCCATTGCTCGCGTACAACTCATTGAAAATATTACGGGCCGTCACATTGAGATCAACTTTAGGCGCGTTCTTCCGCTGAAGCAAGGATATGTTGATCCGCAGGTCATTCACGAAATATGCATCCAACGCACGATCGGCACTTCCACTGTTATCCAGATATTGTTCACCCACGTACTTCGTAACCAGCGTGATATTCGCAGAGCCTATTCCTTCGTTCTGCCAAAAACGAAGCCCAAGTTCACTTCCGGCGATCATCTCCGGACTGAATGCGATCGGTGTTTCCGGATAATTCACTGCCTCTTGCCCGCCCGTATCCCAATCATCAACAAACTCGGTAAGGTCCAAGATCCGGTTCCGACTGAATGTCGCATTTCCTTTCCAGCTCAACCAGTGTGTGAATTGTGCGACCCATGTCAATTCCAGGCCAGCCCGATAACTTGATGCAACATTCGTTCGCAGCGCTGCGCCCACATCGTTAAGTTCTCCGGTGAGGACCAATTGATCGGTGTAATCCATGTAGTACAGGTTCAATCCAGTGGCATACTTCGACCCACGCCGCTCATAACCCACTTCATGGTCGATCATTCGTTCACTCGTCGGCCTGCTCGTTGGAGTGGTTTCCGTGAAATCATCGCGATTCGGTTCGCGGTTCGCTAGTGCAACGGATCCATAGAGACGCCCACCTTCATGAATGCGCCAATTCATGCCGGCCTTCGGATTGAAGAATGTGAACGCACTGTTCTGTATCGCACTGTTCAGGTCGTCATTGAATCCCAAAAAATCATACTTCACCGTGCGCATTTGTAGATCACCGAATAGATGTAGTCGATCTTTCAATTTCAAATTCAGCTTAGCATAGATGTTGCCATCCGTTTTCCGCGCGTCATCATCATAATAGCGGAGATCATTGCTGAACGGTCCTGCGAAACGCGCCCAGATCACCTCGCCAAAATGTGAACCTCGGTAATCGCTATATGACCCACCTAGAATTAGATCATGACCGTTGAACCGATGCGAAATTGAGGCATTCACTCCTAACATTGAGTTATCAAGCCAGCGACGGATTATGAAGTCGTTCATCAGCACCGTGTCACTTCCAACTACGATAGGATCCGGGAAATAACCGGGACTCTCAACATTGGCCTTCAGGTTCTCAAAATAACCTTTGCCATCCACTCTGAAACCCGTTAGATTGAAAGTGGTATTGACGCCCAGCTTTTCTTCGAAGATCAATTGAAAATGGGACTGATCATAATTGTCCACTTCATTCTTATACGTGTACTCGTTGTATGTTCGGTTCGTATCGATCACCTCGCGAGGCACTCCTCCCCACGACTGGTAGGTCAGTTCTTTTCCACGGAAGGTGATTAAGCGAAGTGATCTTTTCTTTCCTGCCCATGCGCATTGAAGGAAGTAACTTTTCAGATCGGATGTCGCACGATCGATGTACCCATCGCTGGTAATTGAACTCAACCGCAGATCAAAACTGAAGCGATCCTTGATCAACCCCGTACCAGCAGACATACTATAACGTTGCGTATTGAATGACCCACCACTGACACCAATTGTTCCCCAGGGATCCTTCTTTACACTGGTCGTACGAAGATTGACCGTAGCACCGAATGCCGCCGGACCATTGGTACTGGTGCCGATCCCGCGTTGTATTTCAATGTCCTCAGCACTTGAAGCGAGATCCGGCAAATTCACCAAGAATGCACCTTGACTTTCCATATCGTTGAATGGAACGCCGTTCAATGTAATGTTGGTACGCGTTGCATCGGTTCCACGAATACGCATGCCCGTGTAACCAATTCCAGTACCTGCATCACTGGTAACAACTACACTTGGTTCCAACTCCAGCAAATAAGGCAGGTCAACTCCTGTATTCCTTTTCGCTAACTCTTCTTTTGTAACCAGAGATCTTGCAAATGGCGAATTCTCACCACCACGCAATGCGGTTATTTCCGCCGAACGCATCGTCAACGGATCCGGCATCATAGAGAAATTATAAATGAATTCCTCATCTGCAACGACATCGATCGTCGTATCCAATGGTGCATAACCAATGAAGCGTAAATGCAGAACCTGTCGACCAGTTCCGATCCCACGTAATTCGAAGGATCCATCCTTTGCGGAAGTAGTACCCAGCAAGGTTGCTTCTCCTAGGGTTGCAACGACACCGACCATCGGCAAGTCCGCCTCATCCGTTACCGATCCGGTGATCGAAGATTGCGCAGATGCAAAAGCGCCAAATGTTAACGTGACGATAAATAATAAAGACCTCATTTTCCTCCGTATTGATCGTCGACTTGCGGAGGTGCCTAATTGAACAGGCCTTGATTCCCTTCGCAGCATTACCTGCGCAGGTTCTTCGGGTTTGATCTCAGACCATCAAATGTGATGGACACCCCGTTTGCTCGACGGGACAAATGTACGACGTTGTGTTGATGATGATCATCGGAACGCACTCCGGTCCCCGTGTCGTAGCATGTGATGACGGGACCGGAGTGACAGGCACAGTCCCGCATCGAGTGCGGGAGATCAGATCAACTCAGATATTGAACACATGTCGCGCCGATATCCTAGGCATGGTTTGTCCGAAATTCAGCTTATCCTTTGCTCTTGGAACAGACTTCTTTTTTGAGAAGACCTATGTCAGATTTCCACTTCTCTATTGCCGAATAATAGATCGAGTTTGGCAGTTGCTTTTTGCATACGCTCTTCTCTTCCTCCCTCCACAATAAAATACGGTTTACCGAATTCCTTCAACGTTCGTTCATAGATATCGAAAAGACGATCCCGGTCGTGCGGATTCTCTCTCAACGGGTCGGGCTCCCAGGGTATATCCGGTTTGCATAAAAGCCAATGATCGAAATTTACGGTTC
The DNA here is from genome assembly GCA_016704485.1 of Flavobacteriales bacterium. Taxonomy (NCBI): domain Bacteria; kingdom Pseudomonadati; phylum Bacteroidota; class Flavobacteriia; order Flavobacteriales; species Flavobacteriales bacterium. The sequence continues at coordinate 315,171 of JADJAA010000001.1, forward strand.
TTGCCATTCGTTCGATCTCGGGATGTGCTCGTCCGTATTTTTCCATACTCCAGATGTAGATCGTGATCAGGTCCGTATCGCAGAACATGTAGCCACGCAATTTCCGTTCACGTGCTTGACCCCGCACCATGGGAGGCGTTTGAACTTGGACCTCGAACCCTTTGAAAACCTCTTCACCAAAACCATGAAACCGGCACTGCTCTTTTGCGATCTCCAACAGATCTGCTTCAATATACGGACGTTCCAATTCGTTCAGATATTCCCGCGCCACTTCGGAAGAGTATCCTCCGTGAAAATGGAACATAAGTTGTTCCGCTAGCGTAGTTTTACCACTACTCTCCGGACCTACGACCGTGATCCTTGGCATGCTTTTGCAAATGAAATAGTGTTAAAATTCAATCCTAGGCAGCGGAAACTTACTGGCATTCGTCTAAGCTATGAACACGATCAATATTAACAAAATGAAACGACACATACTCCTCCCCTTGCTCGCCTTCCTAACATTTTCCGGCGTCGCACAATTAGCACCACAACAACCTGCTTCACTCCTTGAGCATATGATCGAAGTGAACGCAGAATGGAAAACGAACGATACCACGAACCCAGTTTATGACGGTCCGGTATCCTTTGCGAATGAGGCTGAACGTATTGCAACACACCTACACATGGTCGGCGAGCGCTTGAGCGCTACATCCAGTGCAGGTCTTTCTGCTGAAGCATTCGCAAACCGGAACGTACTGCTGGAAAAATTGGATGCGTACGCTGATCGCGGGATCTTTCCTCAGAACATTGTGCTTCCGTTCCGCAATCCGATCTTCATAGATCCAAATGGAACCGCATGTGCCGTGGGTCAGTTGATGATCGAGAGTGGCGCAATGGATCTTGCTCAACGCATAGATGCTGAAATGGAAACAGCATACGTTCGCGAGATGCATTGGCCCGAGATCGGCGAATGGGCGAAGACCAATGGTTTCTCTACCGATGAATTGGCATGGATCCAACCAGGATATGCTCCGCCCATTCCTTGGAGCACATTGGGTGGCGGGACCAACGGGTCGGTGACGGTGGTAAGAACGCTCGCGAGTGGGGAACTTCTCGTTGCGGGGAATTTCACGGACGCAGGGGGCGTATCGTGTATGAACGTGGCGCGATGGAATGGTGCGAATTATGTTGAGATGGGTTCGCCAATGAATGGAACAATTTCCGCTGCGATCGAACACAATGGAGATATTTATCTTGGAGGGTCCTTCAACGGAGGCACTAGTGACCTTCTGCGTTGGAACGCTGGCAACTGGGAAGCACAAGCCGCGTTCTCCAGTAAATATGCACAGATCAATGCTATGCATGTACACAATGGAGACCTCTATGTAGCTGGGTCCATGAGCGGCTTTGCAGGGATCGATGACCTGGTGTTGCGCAAGAATGGGACTATCTGGGAACAGGTCGGTGAAGTCTTGAATGAAACCATTTTCTGTCTAGCCACTCTTGATGGCGATCTTGTAGCCGGTGGCCTATTTGATGGAACCTATTCATCAACGACCCCGGATATCTCCCATGTTGCCGTGCTCAGTAATAATTCTTGGACCCAACTTGGCGACGGCCTGGATGCTCCGGTACATGCGTTGTTGAACGTAAATGGCACACTATACGCCGGTGGAACTCTCTTTGCGAACGTGGTTCCTGTATTCGGGCTGGCACGTATTGGTGGTACCGGCATCAGTTGGGAAATGCTCATGCCGAACAAAGTGGATTACATGTTCCCGAACCAAGGTCCGGCATACATTGGTTCACTGGCTTTGTATCAGGACAAAGTGTATGCTGCAGGCGATTTCAATTACTCAAGTGGCGCGGTCGGTCTATTCAGTTATAACCTGGTACAATTCAACGGAACGCCGGATGACCTTTCACCAATGATCGGTGTGTTGGATGGTAGCATCAATACCCTTGCCGTGAACAACGCCAGCTTATTGATCGGTGGGGAATTCACAACTCCTCACGCTCATGTTGCAACTACAGACCTAACCGCCGCCATCAACGATGACCTTCAACTAGCACCCCTCGCGATCTCACCGAATCCATCCTCGGAGATCATTACGATCCAAGTTCCAACGGGCATGACCACAAATGCAATGCTCCGTGTGACCGATGCGTCCGGAAAGATCATTCGTGTTGAGTCTGTCCGGAACGGCAATTCCTATCGATTGAATGTTGGAATATTGGCGACCGGAAGCTATCAGATCGACCTGCTGGAAGGGAATGCACGCGCAAGCGGAAGGTTCATTAAACAATAAGACAATACGCTATTGATGGAATGCCCTGCATGATGATCATGCAGGGCATTTTTTCATTTTTCAGAAGTGGCAATTTGGAGCGTCATCTGCTTTCGCCAATTGATGAAACCAATTACGGCCAAGACGATGTACACCAGCATCAACAACGTGTAGGCATTGAACTCCATTTTGTAGTTGTAGTAAACACCGAACGCATCGCCGATCGTCCAATAGAACCAATTCTCCAAGACCTTTTTGCTCATCAACCACGTTGCAATAATTGCGAACGCGGCTATGAATGCTTCCATCCATAAATACTCTCCTTCGAGTCCGATAGCACGCATCAATAACACCAGCCCGAATGTGATCAGCCCACCCAACGCGATCATGCCTACATGCATCGCTAAACTCATGGTCGTGATCTTGCCAACAACCTCCGTACGGCCCCAATTCCACCAGCCGTAGATACCCATGGCGGCATAGAATCCGTTCAATGCGCTCATCAACCAAGCGCTCTGTTCTGCATACAGCCAAACGCCGATAGCACTCGCAACGAATCCCAATAACCAACCGAGACGGATCTCTCGTCCGAGCAGGATCGTAAAAAGAATGTTGAGGATAACCGATATCCATTCAAGGATCTCGGCAGTCGATAAACCCAAGATCATTACATACCGCAATTACACGGTTGCGAGAAGTAGACCTTTGCTTTGGGGACAAGGCCTTCAATACGCTCCATTTCCGGTTCTTCGAACATGATCGCCCGTAGATCCATGAATCTTAGTTTGTCCAACTTCTCCATCTCTTCCGGAAACTCCGCAAGATCATTGCTCCAGAGATCCAAAGAGGTCAGCTCCGTTAGTTCACCAATGCAAGGTGGAAGACCGGTCAGTGCATTGCGGCTAAGATCCAACCGTTTTAGATGTATCAATTTGCAGATCAACACAGGAAAATCAACCAGTTTGTTCCGTGCGATCCGCAACTCCTGGAGGTATTTCATTTCTCCCAACCATTCCGGGACCACCTTCAGCTTGTTACTGCCAAGATCCAACGCGTTCAAGTTCTTCAGGTCACGAATGCTTTCCGGAAGTTCTTTCAGTTTCTTACCGGATAGGTCCAACCTATATGTCTTCTCTGGTTCCAGAAGTGCCTTCTCCAAACTGGTATACGTATGCACTGAATCAAGCGCGATCGCATCGAGTAATTGTCCATTCACTTTGGAAACGACCAGCACGAACAGTATGAAAATGACGAGCCTGATGGTCATGTGTTGAGCTGCAGTAGTTTCATTGCGATCGTCCTGTCCCGATCCATTTGTGCTTTCAATTCATCCAAGTTACTGAATTGCATATCGCCTCGGATGCGATCCTTCAAACGTACGGTTATCGATTCACCATACAGATCCCGGTCCAGATCAAAGATGTACACTTCGATGGATTTCTGGGTCTCCGTTGTTCGGATCGTTGGTCGGTCTCCGATGTAGAGCATGCCTACGTGTTGTTCACCGCCCACTTCAACGCCAGTGGTATAGATGCCATCCAAGGGCACCAGTTTATGCTGATCGATGGCACCGATATTCGCTGTTGGGTATCCCAAAGTACGCCCGAGTTGATCTCCTTTTACCACAACGCCGCTCAACGGATAATGGTATCCCAACAATTCATTGGCAACCTCCACCTTCCCTTCCAGCAATGCGTTCCGCACCTTGGTACTGCTCACACGGACATGGTCGACTTCTTGCGCGGGGATCTCTTCCACACGGAAATCATTCATATCACCCAACTGACGTAATAATAAAAGGTCTCCTTCGCGGTTGCGCCCGAACCGGTGATCATACCCTACTACTACACAACGAACACCGATCTCGCCCACTAGGAACTCGCGGACGTAATCGGTTGCACGCATTCTGGAAAAATCCCGCGAGAACGGAATTACGAGCAAATGCTCCAATCCGGCGGCTTCCAACAAGGCGATCTTTTCTTCATGCGTACACAGCAGTTTCAGATCATTATCACCCGGAAAAAGAACCATCCTGGGATGTGGATGAAACGTGAAGAGCACACTTTCCCCACCCTCGTCCTTTGCGATCGCCGTGAGCCGTTGCAACATGGTGCGGTGGCCGCGATGAACACCATCAAAAGTGCCCGTCGTGAGCACCGGACGACGAACTTGCTTGATCGTCTCGAGCGAAGTATGAACGCGCATTAGGGCCGTAAATGTCGGGAAAGATGTTGGGGTTCTCATGCACGACCCGTAGTTGTGCTTGTTGGAAGGCTTGATCACCAAGAACGTGGTGGAAAAGGATCCGAATGCTGTGCAAATGCTTCCTAACCCGGCAAACGAAATGGCGACCTTGGTATTGACAACGCCGTTGAATGCTTCCGGCTGGTTAGTGTTCTACAACGGCGTAGGGGCAGAGGTAATGACCCTGCGGGTACCGGGCGAACAACAGCGATTCACCTTCGGAACGGCTAACTTAGCGCCGGGCATGTACCATTACCGCGTACTTAGCTCCGGCACTCAGCTTGGTGAAGGCAAGTTGAGTATCACGCACTAAAAACGTATGAGCTTAAGAGCTACCTTGATTGCGATTAACCTACTGTACATCTTTGGTGTGCAGCAGGTTTTCGCACAAGGTGTAAATAACTTTTGGTTGGGTGGGTATGCGAATTGGTCTGGGACACCTCACGGCGGGGTTAACCTCAATTTCTTAAGCGGTAGTCTTGACAAATCTTATATCATCCGAGAAATTGATTTTTACCGGTGCAATACGAATATTTCAGACAATGTAGGTGAAAGGTTAATTTCTAGTAACGGCAGTTTCTTAGGCAATGCAATGGGTGATACACTCATGAATGGGACAGGGCTCAGTCCTAGTTTTTACACCGAGCTTTATCCTGAGGGATTGCACATCAATCAAGCAGTTTTGGTTCTGCCGCAGCCCGGTGGTGCAAGTACTTATCTGCTTTTTCATAGCACAATTGATGACGGACCGAATTCAGCTGCATCTTTTCTTTATGCAACCACGATAAACATGGAAGGAGATGGTGGTTTAGGAGAAGTGGTTATTAAAAACGAAGTCGTAATTGAAGATGCCTTGAATCCGGGTAAGATTACGGCAGTCAGACACGCGAATGGTCGCGACTGGTGGGTTTTCTGTAGAAGAACTAATAGCAATATATTTCAACACCTGTTAGTTACACCCGAAGGGGTAACCGTTGATGGTACCCAGGCCATTGGCATATTTCGCCCCGCAGATGCCGGCCAAGTTTGTTTTTCACCAGATGGTACCAAGTTCGCGTATTACTGGGGTGTTCAAGATTTAGAGGTTTTCGATTTCGACCGTTGTACTGGTTTGTTTTCCAATCCGGTTTTCATACCCATCGACGACACGAATGGCGGTGGCGGAGTAGCGTTTTCGCCCAATAGTCGGTTTCTGTATGTGCCATCTGTAGCAGATGTATACCAGTTCGATACGGAGGCCGCCGATATTGAGGCATCTATGGTAATTGTCGCTACGTGGGACGGGTTTTATTCACCATCCGAACCGTTTGCTACAGCGTTTAGTATTGCCCAACTTGCACCAGACGGCAAAATCTACATCGGCACCGGCAATTCCACCTTTCACCTGCACGTAATTCATAATCCCGACCAACCCGGTTTGGCATGCAACTTAGAGCAACACGGCGTGGAGTTAGATAGGTGGTACAGCAACTCCTTACCCAACCACCCCAACTACCACTTAGGCCCCATAGATGGGAGTGTGTGTGATAGCTTGGGGATCAACGTTGGCGTTGTCCCCCCTCTCCACCGGAGAGGGGAAGGGGGTGAGGTGGGCGTGCGCGCCCATCCCAACCCAAGCACCGGGCAGTTCACCATCAGTTATGCGGCAAATTCAGAAGTAGGTTCTTTGGAGGTAATTGATGCAGCGGGCCGCGTGGTCTTGCAAGAGCGCATACCGCAATGGAGCACCATTCATAACTTCGATATCAGTGATCAAGAACACGGTGCATACACAGCCACAATACGCTGGGGCGTTACAAAACTGTCAACGTACTTAACTGTTTTACGATGAGGTTGATCACATTCTTTTTCGTGCTTTTGTTTCCGTTGTTCTTGTGTGCGCAGCAAAAGGAGAGCGACTCCGCTAGGCTTCTCGACTCCGCTCGAAGACCTAGTGGAGTCGAGAAGCCAAATGCACTCACCATGCAGGTGATCATGGCGCAGCGCCCTGCGACCATTCCAGAAGCGCAATGGAAGGAAATGATGCTGAAGCCCGTCAACTATTCGCTCTATCCCATAAAGATTTCGCAAGCGCTTGTAGATACAATTGATGCTACGCAGTTGGATATGCGGTATCAGTATGTTTTTGTTGGGGAGTAGCGCCGAACTTTATTTTTTCACTTTGGCTTTCCCCATTTTGCCGGATTACGTTTGCCATGGAAAATACTGAAGATGGTGACCGTTCCTTTTTGATAACCATAGATCACCAAGTAAGGAAAGTGTACAAGAGTGATCTTGCGATAGTGGGACCGCCACTTGGGATTTGCACTCGGATGGTCCACTACGAAAGTGACATATTCGTCCAACTCGCTCAGGAATCGTTCCCCTGTCCCGCTGGATAAGGCCTCGTACTGATCATAAATTAGTTGAAGATCCCGAATGGCAGCTCCACGCCACACCAGCGTTGACGTCATGCGTCCTTGCCTTTGCCCGCACGGATCATCGCCTTTGTTTCTTCCCACGTATAGCTCTTCCCCTCACCGCGCTTGTATTCTTCGTAGCGCTCCTGAACTATGCTATACTGCTCGTCGGTGACCTCTTCTTGGTCAACATCCGTTTCCTGCTTGAAAAGTGATGCGATCTTATTCAAAAGACCTTTATCCTTGGTCATGAGCAAGCGCTCGATCAGTTGAAGTTTAAGCGTATCTGTTGTCATGGCAAATGGTCCAGAGCAAATATAAACCAGAAACGCTATGCCGTCCTTTTGATCTATTCGTCCAGAAGTTCAAGACCAGAACTTCCCTAGTTGATGAAGGCATTTTTGGGTAACCACTATGATGGGTCAGAAACGGAACTGAACTACCGTTCAAGGTACGAAGCGGAACTGCCCTAGTTATCAACGACCGTTCATATTCTCCTTTTGTTCGATCACCCTATTCTCTTACCTTCGCGCTCGCAAATAAGGGCAAAATGCCTTTTAATCGCATAAAACACTCATGTCCAAGCAGATAGGAAAGGTCGTTCAGGTCATCGGACCCGTTGTCGACGTTCGCTTTGAGGCCGGTAAGGACCTCCCAAACATCTATGATGCACTGCACGTAACGCGCCCTGATGGGTCGTTGCTCGTGCTCGAAGTTCAGCAGCTGACCGGTGAAGACACCGTGCGTTCCATCTCCATGGAATCTACGGATGGTCTTGCGCGTGGCACTGAGGTTCTTGGTCAAGGGAAGCCGATCAGCATGCCGGTCGGTGATGAAGTGAAAGGCCGTTTGTTCAATGTGGTCGGCGCGCCGATCGACGGTATGAAGGAAATTGCTTCCGGTCAGAGCTATCCGATCCACCGCAATCCACCAAAATTCGAAGACCTTACTACCAGTGCGGAGATCCTCTTCACCGGTATTAAAGTTATCGACCTGATCGAACCTTACGCGAAAGGTGGTAAGATCGGATTGTTCGGTGGTGCTGGTGTAGGTAAGACCGTATTGATCCAGGAATTGATCAATAACATCGCCAAAGGTTACAGCGGTTACAGCGTATTCGCCGGTGTTGGTGAGCGTACCCGCGAAGGAAATGACCTGCTGCGTGAGATGATCGAAAGCGGTATCATCAAGTACGGCAAGGATTTCGTGCATAGCATGGAAGAAGGCGGCTGGGACCTGAGCAAGGTTGATTACGAGCAGTTGAAGACATCACAGGCCACCTTCGTTTTCGGACAGATGAACGAGCCTCCTGGAGCACGTGCTCGTGTGGCATTGAGCGGACTCACACTCGCTGAATATTTCCGTGATGGAGATGAGGAAAGCGGTGGACGTGACATTCTTTTCTTCGTGGATAACATCTTCCGCTTTACACAGGCCGGTTCTGAAGTAAGTGCGTTGCTTGGTCGTATGCCGAGCGCCGTTGGTTACCAGCCTACGTTGGCCACCGAAATGGGTGCCATGCAAGAGCGGATCACTTCCACTAAGCGTGGTTCCATCACCTCCGTACAGGCCGTTTACGTTCCTGCGGATGACTTGACCGATCCTGCACCTGCTACCACATTCGCTCACTTGGATGCGACCACGGTATTGAGCCGTAAGATCGCTGAGCTAGGTATCTACCCTTCGGTGGACCCTCTGGATAGCACAAGCCGTATCCTCACACCACAGATCGTTGGCGATGAGCATTACAACTGCGCCCAGCGCGTTAAGGAGTTGTTGCAGCACTACAAGGAATTGCAGGACATCATCGCGATCCTTGGAATGGACGAGTTGAGCGAGGACGACAAACTGAGCGTATTGCGTGCACGTAAGGTGCAACGTTTCTTGAGCCAGCCTTTCTTCGTGGCAGAGCAGTTCACGGGTCTACCCGGTGTAATGGTTCCGATCGAAGAGACCATCAAAGGGTTCACCATGATCATGGACGGTGAGCTTGATGAATACCCGGAGAGCGCGTTCAACCTGAAGGGCAATATCGAAGCGGTGATCACTGCCGGTAAGAAACTGATGGCCGACGCTGCTAAATAGAGCCTCACCCCTGCCCCTCGTTCTCGACTGCGCTCGAACAGCGCCCAAGGAGAGGGGTTACTGACGAACTGAACATGAAAGTAGAGATCATCACTCCGGATAAGGAACTCTTCAAAGGAGAAGCCATCAGCGTAACCGTACCCGGTGTGGATGGAAGCATGGGATTCATGAACAACCACGCCCCTTTGATCACCGTACTAAAGGCCGGAGATGTAAAAGTGAAATTGGCAAATGGTCAAGTGGATGTTTATCCTGTGCTGAATGGTGTTGTGGAAGTGAGCAACAACACCGTGCTCGTGTTGGCCGAGTGATCATTGATCATTACAGAACGATATAAAAAAGGGCTGTCCGATGGATGGCCCTTTTTCGTTCAATGCGATCGTTATAACTAGAATTTTACGGACGTTCCACAACCGCCCGACGAGGCTATCTTCGCCGCTAATTGGTCCTTCATGCTCCACCTCGAGAACATCGTAAAACGTTTTGGTGACTACACCGCGCTCAGTGGTATTACCATGGACGTACCAACCGGGAAAGTCTTCGGGCTACTTGGCCCCAATGGTGCCGGTAAGACCACATTGATCAGGATCATTACGCGAATTACCGGTCCTGATGAAGGCCGGATACTTTTCGATGGAAGGCCCATGGTGGCTGCTGATGTAGCACAAATGGGCTACCTCCCGGAGGAACGCGGCCTGTACAAAAAAATGAAGGTCGGTGAGCAGGCCATGTACCTGGCTCAGTTGAAGGGAATGCCGAAGGCGGAAGCGCGGAAACGCTTAACTGCTTGGTTCGAGCGTTGGGAGATGGATGGTTGGTGGAACAAGAAAGTGGAGGAGCTTAGCAAGGGCATGGCGCAGAAGGTCCAGTTCATCACCACGGTCATGCATGAACCGAAATTGCTGATCCTCGATGAACCCTTCAGCGGATTCGACCCGATAAATGCGGAGTTGATCCGTAGTGAGATCTTGCGACTTCGCGATGAGGGGATCACCATCATGCTGAGCACGCATGGAATGGGCAGCGTTGAAGAGTTGTGCGATAACATCGGATTGATCGATCGTTCCAAATTGATGTTGGAAGGAAGTGTTGGAGAGATCCGCAAACGCTTCAGTACGAATACCTACCGCATCGACTTCAAAGGGACGAAGGTCGTGCTGGCCAATGCACTTTCATTCACCGGTGAATTGATCGATGCTACGGAACATGGCGAGAACGCTACAGCGCGTGTAAGACTTGGTAAGGGCAGTACGGTTAACGATGTGTTGCGTCAGTTATTACCAGCTGTGGAAGTGCACGGGGTGCACGAGGAAATACCTCGGATGCACGACATTTTCATACGGGTCGTTAGTGAGCGGGATCCTTCGGTAGTAACACCGGGCATGACAGAGTAGATGATTACACGATCTATGGAACGAACGCATTTCTCCTTGATGGTTTTTCTGTTCGCAGTATGCTCATTTGGCTGCGGCGGAAAAGCAATCACCACCATCCTGGTCGATGATGAATCTACCCTGTTCGCCTCTGCGCTGCATGATGTACAGCCCATCAAATTCATTACCGCGGATCGGCATGTGACCACCGAAGCGTTCGAGGAAGATACAATGGATCTGCTCCTGCGCATTCCAAGTGATATTCTCACCAGCAGCAATGTGGAACTGGTTTTTAAGGAGATCCCGTCAAGAGAATTAAGAGATCTCCTTAATGCTGAAATAGACCGCGTCGCTAAGACACAACGAAAAGGATCCACTACCCCGGCTCCTAAGATCCTGGTGCGCATGCACGATCTGGAAACCATTGAACTTCATCAGTAAATGAACATCATCAAACTGATCATCTGGCGCGAATTCTTTACGCGAGTGCGAAAGCCCAGTTTCTTGATCATGACCCTTTTGGGGCCTATCCTGATCGCTGGTGGTGCCATGTTCGCGGCATACCTCGGCATGCAGGACAGTAACGATCACCGCGTCCTCGTGATCGACCCCAACCAAGTGATCGCAACCAAGTTGACCGATACCGAGAACATCAGCTTTTTCGTGGACCATACCCCTTGGAGTGATTCGCTTTTTGCACAAAGTCCGTACACGGTAATGGTGCGGTTCACGGATGAGATCACCGATCCGACGGCGATGATCTATTACAAGGAACTGCCCAATCTGGCGGTCCAACGCACGGTGAGCAACGAACTGGAAAAAGCGATCGAACTCGTGAAGTTGCGGACCGAAGGTGTGGACGCCGAAGCTTACCGCAGGGTACGCAAACAATTGATCACAAAGTGGGTGGACATTGATAATGTGGGCGTTGAATCCTTGGAGCAGGAACGCGCAGGGATCGGATTCTTCTTCGGTTACTTCATGTTCATTTTCATCTTCATGTACGGCGTACAAGTGATGCGCGGCGTCATGGAAGAAAAGCAGAACCGCATTGTGGAAGTGTTGATCAGTTCCGTGAAACCCTTTCAATTGATGATGGGAAAGATCATCGGTATTGCCTGTGTTGGCTTTACGCAGTTCGTGTTATGGATCGTGATCACTACGTTGTTGGTCACCGTTGGCTCCGTGGTCCTATTAAAGGATAAGCTGAATGCGAAAGCCATCGCCGAAATGCCAATGACGCCACAAGTGCAAAAGCAACTGCAAGGCGAACTTGAAGCATCCGGTGTGGATGAGGAAGATGTGAAACTGTTCAAGGCAGCCAAGATGATCGACCTGCCATTGACACTGACTGCTTTCTTCCTGTATTTCATCGGTGGTTATTTATTGTACAGTTCTTTGCTTGCGGCAGTTGGTTCCGCGGTGGATAGCGAAGCCGAAACGCAACAGTTCATGCTACCGGTAACGGTGCCCATGATCATTGCTTTGCTGGTAGCGCAGATCGCTGTTTTCAACCCGAATAGTCCTGCGGTAATGTGGTGCAGCTTCATACCTTTCACCAGCCCAATTGTGATGATGGTTCGTGTGGCCATGGGCAATGCACCGCTTTGGCAATTGGCGTTGAGCATCCTGATCCTGATCGGCACGTTCATCGCTACTACGTGGCTTGCAGGACGTATCTACCGCACGGGAATTCTGATGTATGGCAAGAAGGCCAGTTGGAAGGAATTGGGGAAGTGGTTGTTCTATAAAGGGTGATCCGATCAGATGATCAGAAAATTAGATGATCAGAAAATTAAGCGCCTGCTTGGTCGAAGAGATGGAACACAGATAACGCTGAAAGATCGTACCCTGATTGGGGGTCGAAAATTGGCCGCCGGGGCAGGCAGGACGCAGATAACGCAGAAAGATCTGATCGTCGCTGAGAGGATCAGAAAATGGAGCACCTACCTGGTCCAAGAAATGGAACGCAAAAAAATTGCGAGAAGTTTTTTGAAACGATGAGTGCATAAGGCAATGAAAAAGATCCGCAATGCCATCATCGACATCGGTACGAATACATTCAACTTGTTGGTGTTCGAAGGTGATATGCACATCTTGCATGCCGAAGAACTGCCTGTTTTCCTTGGGCGTGGAGGGATCGAAAAAGGAATTATTGCTGATGATGCAATGGAACGTGGCAAGAACGTGCTTCGTATGCTCGTTTCGAAAGCGGGTTCATTACGGGCCAATCATATTTCGGTTTTCGGGACTTCTGCTTTGCGCAATGCGAAGAACGGCGCAGAACTGGTAAACTTTGCACAACAGGAATTGGGTATTATGATCAGCGTGATCTCCGGAAATGAAGAAGCGGAACTGATCCTGGCAGGTGTAAGACAAGCCGTCGCGTTCACGCGCAAACCGATGCTGATCATGGACATTGGCGGTGGTAGTATCGAATTCATTTTAGCTACGGATAAAGCGCTCATGTGGAAACGGAGTTTCGAGCTGGGCGTTACGCGGCTGCGTGATCGGATACCGGTCAGCGATCCGATTACCTTGAGTGAAGAGGAACGTATCGCACAACACCTGGACGATCAGTTGGAGCCGCTCTATGCGATCATTGAACGCCATGAACCGCATGTGCTCATTGGTAGCGCCGGTAGTTTCGACTCGCTTGCTTCGATCATTTCAACTGAACGCCATGAACCGCTTCTGAACGATGCGAAGACCATGAATTTCACTGCCTTGGAATTCGACGCCTTGCGCGACAAGCTCATGCGCATGACACGAGCGGAACGCTTGAACGTGCCGGGCCTTCCCGAACACCGCGTGGACACACTACCCTACGCGTTGATCGCGATCGACCGTGTGCTCACTGCAGGCGCAATACGCGAATTGGCATGGAGCAAATACGCGTTGAAAGAAGGTGGTGCTTCACGAATGATCTCGACGAACTAAGGCAATTGCTCTGCCCGTGTAGCGGTAGGAACCACCCCACCGATCGTCTCCAAAATGATATCACGGTCGTTGTTGGTACCGGTGTAGCGGATAGTGCCATCCATGTTGATGTCAAGTGGGCTGTACGTGTTAGTTACCGTATTGGTGGGTGTGGCTCCGCCGATCGCGGTAAGGATGAGATCGCGGTCGTTGCCGATGCCGGTATATTTGACATCGCCATTGAAGTTGGCATCACCGGGCCAAAGGCACATTGTGCCGTTGTTGTTCTGTTGTGCGTTAGTACCGTAAGTGGCGGTTGCAGTCTGTGTCAGATCGAGCACGGTTGAAGTGCCCAAATTAGAGCTGAGAAATACTGGAGCCGCTGTCATTGCCGCCAAATGGTTGCGGTGCCGCACAACCACGTAGTAGTTACCGGGCGGTGCCTTCATCACCACATCCAAGCCGTTGTCGCTTTGCCGCAAACGCCCATTACTCCAAAGCACATACTGTCCGGACGCGACAAGTTGCGTGGGGTCGTTTTGATCCCGTAGCTCAACGCGTACCCAATCCACGGCGCGGTGTACGGAGAAGGCGGTCAGGTCCAGCCAGAAACTCGTGGCCACTTCGCCACCGCCATTTATTTGCGGATAGCCCATGGCAGTGTACGGCTCCAGAAGCGGAATAAGACCTTGCTGACGCAGGTTGTCGCGCATACGCCCCAAGCCAGTATCGTACGCGCCATTGAGCACGAAGGTGAGCATTGAGAGCGATGTCCCGTAAGGCTTCCTGCGCACCATCACATTGTCGAACGTGGCACCCATTGCAATATCATTGGGTCCGATCTGTGCTCGCAACGCCACGGCGAAGGTGCCAGCATTGGTAGGAGGTCCGCCCAGATGCCACGGGGTGATGCCGTAATTGAACGGATCGGCGCCGAACGAGAGGATCTGTGGCGCATTGTAGAAATTGACGCCATCGAACCAGCCGAGGGTCGCGAGGCCACATTGGCCTATCCCTGGGATCGCTAGGTCCGGGTAACAATAGGCTTCCAGTTGGTAGCCATGATCTGGGGAGTAGCCACCAGGAATGGGTATGATCATCACTGGGTAGTACGGTGCGGTACTTGCAGGAACGGATTGCATCTCCTCAGGCAACAGTCGCAGTCCATTGCCATCGACTGGCGAAGACACGAACTGCGCTGGATCACCTACACTGATCCAATTCGAGCCGAATACTGCATCATTGAAATCGAGCACCAGTATTTCTTCAATTTGTGCGCGTAATGATAGACCGGGCAGTATGGCCAGTATTAGCAAAGCAGCTTGTTTGGCGAATGTGCGAATGGAGGAGCGTATTATTCTCAGGTCCTGCTTCATTGTTAAGGCAATTGTTGTATCCGTGTCGCCGTTGGTACCACCCCACCGATCGCCTGCAAAATGATATCACGGTCATTATTGGTTCCGGTATACCGGATCGTGCCATCCATGTTGATATCCAGTGGGCTGTACGTGTTGGTTACTGTGTTGGTAGGTGTGGTTCCGCCAATGGCCGTTAGAATTAGATCGCGGTCGTTGTTAGTGCCGGTGTATCTCACTTCGCCATTGAAGTTCGCATCGCCGGGCCAAAGAACCATGGTGCCGTTGATGTTGTGTTGGGCGTTGGTGCCGTATGTGGCGATTGAAGGGTTGGTGAAGTCGATCATGGCCGGAATGGTCGAGAGCGCCACCGGGGCTACGGTCGTCACCCCCAAATGATTCCGATGGCGCACAGTGATGAAGTAGGTGCCGGGAGTCGCATTGAAACTGACCGATGAAACCCCATCGGTCCGTACGACGTCCCCATCACTTTGCAACAAAGCAGTCTGGGAGGCAAGCACACCATAGGGAGCGTTTGGTGAGCGCATCTCCACCAACACCCAATCCACGATGGCGTTGGTACCCGATATAGCGAGCACGGCCGGCGTAGTTTGCGCACCTGGATCCTGAGAAACGACGTACTGCGCTTGTGAATACGGTTCAACCAAGGGGACCAGTCCGGCAGCACGGAGGTCATCGCGCATGAGACCACTGGGTTGATCGTAGGGACCGCCGAGGCGGACCTTGATGAATACCGGTAGCGTGACGTTTGTGGAGATGAACTCCCATAGATCATTAGCATATTGACCTCCGGCCGAACCTGTTGCCGCAAAACCGCGAGCGCCAGAACTGGCTCCTTTTGCCGTATAGCGTGCACCTCCGCCATAGGCCGACTGGCCCTGCCACGAGTTGGTCACTGGATCGTATCGCACAAAAACAGCGTCCGTGCCGGAAGTGCCGTTCTGACCACAGCCGATGAACCCGAGACCGCCCATACTGAAGGCGAAGGCGCCATTGCGTGGGCTCGCTGGTATCGAGGCCCTCTGCGTCCATGTATCAGCGCTGGGATCGTAAGCCCATAGATCATTCAGATTGTAGCCGGTAGTGGGACCGTTGATCCCGCAAGCCACATAACCACGATCACCGATAGTGAAAGCCACGGCCCTTGACCGGCCCAAGCCGGGGATCGGTGCGCGTTGAGACCATTGATCGGCATCGGGATCATAACACCAGAGGTCCGCGTACTTGTTTCCCGATGCCTCACCGGTGCCCATATAGGCTCGGTTGCCTACAGTGAATGCAACGGCGTAATTGCGGGAGGGGCCCGGGAACGAAGCGCATTGGGTCCAGGTATCGGTGGCGGGGTCGTATCGCCAGAGGTCGTTGAGGAACGCACTGGATCTTACGCCCCCTCCTACAAAGCACTTGTCACGTAGGGAGAAGGCGTAGGCCGTGTGGCGCTCGAGCCCGGGAAAACCAGAACGCTGCGCCCATATCCCGGTCGCCGGATCGTAGCTCCACCAGTCGCCAAGACTCTCGAAGGAATTGAAGCCCGTGCCGAAATAACAAACACCGTTGGCGCTCGTGGAAACGGCGCTGGAGCGACCGAGGCCGGTGAGGTTGGCTTTGCGCAACCAGGTTCCCGCCCCGATGTCGTAGCGCCAGAGGTCGCCCCGATAGCCTCCACTCTCACCACCGACCATATAGAACGCGTTGTCCAGCGCGAAAGCCATGGCACCTCGGCGCACGAAGAGCGGTTCATCCGCCAGTTGGGTCCAGCTGTTCAATAGCGGATCATAACGCCACAAGTCGTTTTCGATCGGTCCCGCCTGCGCTTCGCCCGTGGCGAGATAGCCCTTTCCATTGATGGCGGCCACGGCCGCACGTGTACGGCCTCCTCCAGTAAAATCAGCCCGCTGGGTCCACACATTGGTAATTGGATCATAGGACCAGAAGTCGGACTTCCTACCCGTACCATCATTGCCTGTGCCGACGTAACCGGTGCTACCAATAGCGAAGCCGATGGCATTGTAGCGCGCCGTGCCGCCGAAATCCGCACGCTGGAGCCACGTATCCAATGCAGGGTCGTACTGCCAGCAATCCCTGAAGAAAGTTCCATTCCACGCAGTTAATCCGGCACAGAGGTAGCCTTTGGCACCAATGGTGAAACCGACGGCATCATACCGCGCCCCACCCGGGAATGCCGCTTTGGGTGTCCATGTATCAGCGACGGGGTCGTACTCCCATACATCAGACAAGGCGGTAGTGCTGTATCCTGTACACAAATAACCCTTCCCGCCAACAGCGAAGCCCACCGCGTACGAACGTGCCGCACCGGGGCAATGAGCCTTTTCAGTCCAAGTATCTAGGGCCGGGTCGTACTCCCACACATCATTGAGCGGAGTACCGGTCGAATAACCTCCGACCACATAGCTTTTCCCCGCGATCGCGAAGGATACCGCGTTCGCCCGGGCGGAAGCCTCTTGCATGATCGGTGTGGCTCGGCCCAAGGCATTGCGTTGTACCCATGTGTTCGGTTGCCCCTCCGCCTGGCATACGTACGTTGCGTAGAGAACAAGGGTGAAGGCAAGGCGGGTTAGACGATGGGAAATAAGCATGTGCATGTATTTGTTTGTAAGCGGACCACGGTTCTCGAACCTCCGAATGAGTTGTTTAAATGGTTCGCTAGGATCGAGCTTTTATGGCCACTGCTGTACCCGCGTTGCCGTTGGTACCACACCACCAATGGTTTGTAAAATGATATCGCGATCGTTGTTCGTTCCTGTGTAATGTATTACGCCATCCATGTTGATGTCGAGTGGGCTGTAGACGTTGTTCATTTTATCAGTTTACGAGGACCATATTAAACGATCAAGGAGCGGTTCATTAATGTGGTTCTCTCCTAAACTTCCTCAATTCATGCACGAGATCGCCATAAAGACGGACGATGACCGAATAGGTTGCCGGATCCTGGAGTTTCCAAAAGATCCTGAATAACCTAAAGGTGCCATCTTTGCCTCCATACCTTTCCGCCATGGCCAAAATACTAGTGATCGATGATGAAAAAGCAATTCGCTACGCGCTGAAGGAGATCCTTGAGCACGAAAAACACGTTGTTGAAGAGGCCGAGGACGGTTCGTCCGGTGTGGACAAGGCCAAGAAAGGCAAGTTCGACCTGGTGCTCTGCGATATCAAAATGCCCAAAATGGATGGTATCGAGGTATTGGAGAAACTACAGGCTTTGGATCCGGACCTACCCGTGGTGATGATCAGTGGGCATGGATCCATTGATACGGCCGTTGATGCACTGAAAAAAGGCGCTTTCGATTTTATTCAGAAACCACCGGATATCAACCGCATTCTGGTGAGCGTTCGGAATGCGTTGGATCGTGGCGACCTGGTAGCAGAAACCAAAGTACTACGCACCAAAGCAGGCAAAAGCAAAGGCAACGGTGTGCAAATGGTGGGCGAAAGCAAAGCACTGGAAACCATTCGGGAGATGATCGAGAAGGTGGCCCCAAGCGATGCACGCGTGTTGATCACAGGTGGCAATGGAGCCGGCAAGGAAGGTGTGGCCCGCATGCTGCACGAGAAGAGTCAACGCGCAAAGGGTCCTTTCATTGAAGTGAATTGTGCCGCGATACCCGGCGAATTGATCGAAAGCGAACTATTCGGGCACATCAAAGGGAGTTTTACAAGCGCCATCAAGGACAGAAAAGGCAAATTTGAATTGGCCACGGGTGGTACTCTTTTCTTGGATGAAGTGGGCGATATGAGCCTTGCAGCGCAAGCCAAGGTGCTGCGTGCCTTACAGGAAAGCCGTATTACGCCCGTGGGTGGCGATAAGGACGTGAAGGTAGATGTGCGGGTAATAGCGGCGACGAACAAGGACGTAAAAAAGGAGATCGCTGAAGGAAATTTCCGCGAAGACCTGTATCACCGGCTAAGCGTAATCCCCATTCATGTTCCAAGTCTAAGTGAGCGCATTGATGATATCCCGCTGCTGGCCGAGCATTTCATTGAGCAGATCTGTACCGAACAAGGGATCGCACCCAAAAAGATCGCGGAGAAAGCCATAAAGGAGCTCCAAAAATTGCCGTGGACCGGAAATGTGAGGGAATTAAGGAACGTAATTGAGCGATTGGTGATCCTTTCCGGAAAAGAGATCACAGAAAGTGACGTGCGATCCTATGCGGTCCCAAAAGCGTGATCGTAGCGACAGATCGACACTACTCTAGATATAAAATACTGATCATCAATCACTTGTTCATCAGTTCGCTTTCCGCCGAGTCACTGTTATTGTTGCGTTTCCAACGTCCGCAGGTTGAACAAAAAGTACTTTTTGGGATAAAAGCAGCGTTACCGGAGGCAACCTTCGTCTAATGGTCTCGTCCTATTACATGGAACCGTTGCAATAAATAGGATAAGTCTAACCTACTAACACCTGCATAACATGGATTGGTTGATGAACCTTCACGATTTTTTCTACTCCAAAATGGGGAATGCCCTCTATTACGCCTTGATCTTCTTGGCGATCATTGCCGTCGTAGGGCAATGGAGGCTATATGAAAAAGCAGGCCAACCGGGTATCGCAAGCTTGGTCCCGATCTGGAATGTGATCGTTTTCCTGAAGATCATCGGTCGCCCAGCAAGCCATTTCTGGTTGTTGATGATCCCGGTCGTTGGCCAGGTCTACTTCATGCCTAAAATGTGGATCGAAGTGGTCCAGTGCTTTGGTAAGAACAGCATGATGGATTATGTCATGGTGATACTTCTGAATTTCCTGTACATCCTCAACATCGGCTTGAGCTACGAGACCAAATACCGCGGACCGGTCTATGGCAGCCATGTACCGCCACCTCCAGCACGTTCGTTGAAGACCGAGCATTCCATTGCTTGATCTGCTGTAAAGCCATGCATTGAAAAAGCCCCGATCCGGGGCTTTTTCAATGCGTGACGATCGGATAGCTACCCCAATATCTCCTCCGCTTTCTTCAACGCATCGCCCATACCACCGGGCTCCTTTCCACCGGCAGTTGCAAAGTCCGGTTGACCACCGCCGCCACCTTTTATAGATGGTGCAATTTGTTTGATGATGTCCGTCGCTTTTAACTCTGTTGCGTCGGCGAAGGCTTTGCCCAATGAAACGGCCAAGAGCGGTTTACCTTCAACTATGCTTCCTACAACCAATGCAAGATCGCCATGACTTTCGCGCAATTGATAGCCAAGGTCTTTCAAGCTTTGTGGGTCCAGGTCCAAACGTTGCACAAGCACCTTTCCTTTGCTCGTTGTCTTAGCTGCCTTCGGCAATTCCTGCGCTAAATTCTGTACGCGTTCTTTCGCGGCCTTCTCCAATTCCTTGGTCAACGTTGCATGTTGATCGATCAATTTTTGCACCGCTTGAACAGGGTCCGCAGGATTTTTCAGCAGCGCGAGAATTGCTTCGAATTTCTCGATCTTCTCTTGCACGATGCGTTCGGCTGCTTCGCTTGTAACCGCCTCTATGCGGCGGATCCCGGCAGCCAATGCTCCTTCACTCACGATCTTGAACGGCCCAATGACACTGGTCCTTAGGACGTGCGTACCGCCGCACAACTCCACGCTCGGCCCGAATTTCACTACACGCACTTGGTCGCCGTACTTCTCTCCGAAGAGCGCCATCGCGCCCATCTTTTTTGCCTCGTCAATGGGTACGTTGCGCTTATCATCAAAAGCAATATCCGCAGCGACCATGCTGTTCACCTCAGCTTCGATGGCTTCGAGTTCTTCGCTGGAAAGTTTCGCGAAATGACTGATGTCGAAGCGCAATTTATCCGGTGCAACCAGCGATCCCTTCTGCTCTACATGCGTTCCTAATTGCTTCCGCAATACGTGATGCAACAAGTGCGTAGCGGTGTGGTTGCGCATGGTAAGCGCACGTCTTTTCTCATCCACTTGAGCAGTGAGATCACCTTCCACATTTGCAGGCAAATTCTTTGCGAAGTGTACGATCAATTGGTTCTCGCGCTTGGTATCGAATACCTCGGTCCGTTCATCACCCAGGACCAACCAACCTTGATCACCAACTTGTCCACCACCTTCCGGATAGAACGGTGTACGGTCCAACACGACCTGGTAGTGATCACCACTTTTTGCTGTGACCTTTCGGAAGCGGAGGATCTTCGCTGGTGTTCTCAATTCATCATACCCGACGAAATCCGTTTCACCTTTTGCCAGTTCGGTCCAATCGCCAGTGGCGACGGCCGTGGCGGCGCGGCTGCGCGTTTTCTGTTTTTGCAGCTCTGCTTCAAAGCCCTTCATGTCGACTACCCTACCCTGTTCACGTGCGATAAGCTGGGTTAAGTCAATCGGGAAACCGAACGTGTCGAACAGTTCAAATGCTTTGTCTCCGGGGATCTCGCCTTTTGTTTCGGCAAGCATTTGCTCAATGCGTTTAGTGCCTTGCTCCAAGGTGCGCAAGAATGCTTTCTCTTCTTCAAGTATCACATTAACGACTATCTGTTGTTGCTTTTTCAACTCCGGGAACTGATCGCCCATTTGTCCCAACAAGCACAGGCACCAGTTCGTGCATGAATGCTTCCATGAAACCAAGGAAACTGTATCCGTACCGCACGGCACGGCGCAAGATCCTTCGTATCACATAACCTGCTCCCGTGTTACTCGGCAACTGTCCATCAGCAATTGCGAATGCAATAGCACGCACATGGTCCGCAATAACGCGCAACGCGATGTCGGTCTTTTCAGCTTTACCATAAGTCTTACCAGCATGCTTTGCCAAGGCCTGGATCAGCGGTTGGAAAACGTCCGTGTCGTAGTTGCTCTGTTTTCCTTGAAGCACCATGCACAGGCGCTCGAACCCCATACCGGTGTCCACATGTTGCGCAGGCAGCGTGACAAGAGATCCATCCGCTTTGCGCTCGAATTGCATGAACACATTGTTCCAGATCTCGATCACTTGCGGGTGATCATTGTTCACCAATTCACTACCAGGTGTTTTGGTTTTCTCCTCCGCAGAACGCACATCCACGTGGATCTCCGTGCATGGCCCACACGGGCCAGTATCACCCATCTCCCAGAAATTGTCCTTCTTATCGAAGGGTAGAACACGATCGGCAGGTAGGTACTTCAACCATAGTTCGCGTGTTTCATCATCCGCAGCAAGACCGTCCTTGTCATCACCTCCGAAATAGGTAACGTAAATGTTATTGGTATCGATCTTATACGTGTCGACCAACAATTCCCACGCCCATTGCACAGCTTCCTTCTTGAAATAATCACCGAAGCTCCAATTACCGAGCATCTCGAACATGGTGTGGTGGTACGTATCAATACCAACTTCTTCCAGGTCATTATGCTTACCACTAACGCGCAAACACTTCTGTGTATCAGCGATCCGTTTATCCTTCGCTGGTCTATTCCCCAGGAACAGATCCTTGAACTGGTTCATACCCGCATTGGTGAACATCAATGTTGGGTCGTCCTTAACTACCATCGGAGCGCTAGGCACAATGGCGTGACCGCGCTTAGCAAAATGATCAAGGAATTGTTGACGGATCTGTACGGAAGTGAGCATGGGCTGTTCAATGCGGCGCCAAAGGTATGCGGAGCGAAGAAGAACTATGAAGCATCGATCTTTTTCTGGCTCATATTCAGAAGTTGTATATCCCCATTTGTGGGTATTGTGAGCCGCAGTACAAAGGGCCATTTTTGCAATGTTCACGTATAGCGAACTCTCCTAATAATTAAAGTTAATACGCTGAGCCGCCTCTCCCTGCAACCGGACGGCACCGATCAAAAGGTGCCGTCCGAACTGTTTTGTACCAGTGGGGTGCGGCGCATTCTTACTTTCTCTTTTCACTGAATTTCGGTTGCACAACTTTGGGTTCAATTCACTTTCGGGCGAAAGATCTTTGGGCGAATGATCATTCGCCCCTGCACGGTTCGGTCCAAATGCTCGGTTGCGTTTATCTTCGCCGTCCGTTTGGCCGCTTGATCGAACCATGGCAGAACTTAAATACCGATTCAATCCAGATACGCTGAATTTCGAGCGTATTCGTCTTTCCGCGTGGCAGCGGTCCAAAAGGATCGGTCTAATGCTCTTACCGGGACTGTTGGTCGGCCTCGTTTGTACGTTCCTTGTCTATCAGTTCCTGGACTCACCCAAAGAAGCCAATCTGCGTCGTGAGAACCAGCAGCTCCTTGTGCAATATGAACTGCTCAACAAACAACTCGGGGAATACGACAACGTACTGTCGGATGTACGTAGACGCGACGACAATATCTACCGCGTGATCTTTGAAGCTGACCCATTGCCGGAGAGCATGCGCCAAGCAGGATCCGGCGGGGTTAACCGGTACAAGGACCTTCAAGGTTACGCGAGCAGTGACATTGTGATCGATACGAAAAAACGCTTGGACAAGTTGACCAGACAGCTCTTGGTACAATCGCGCTCACTGGATCATGTGGCCGAACTCGTCCTTAAGAAACAGGATATGTTGGCTTCCATACCCGCAGTGCAACCGATCAATAACAAGGACCTTACCATGATCGCGAGTGGTTATGGCATGCGCATACACCCGATCCACAAGATCCCGAAATTCCATGCTGGAATGGATTTCACCGCGAAGGTCGGCACGCCCATCTATGCAACAGGAGATGGCCGCGTTACGTTCGCGGATTATTCCACCAATGGATATGGTATGCATGTGATCGTGGATCACGGGTTCGATTATGAAACGCTTTACGCGCACATGAGCGTTCTAAAGGTTAAGAACGGACAACGTCTACAACGTGGTGACCTGCTGGGCTTTGTGGGTAACTCCGGACTAAGTTCCGGGCCACATCTTCATTACGAGGTACACAAGGGAAGTGAAGCCGTTGATCCCGCCAACTATTATTTCAACGATCTTACTCCGGAAGAGTATACCCGGTTACTTGAAATTTCCCGTAACGCCGGGCAATCCTACGACTAAGCCTAGCGCACTGTGCACTGTATGCCTTACAAGGAAAAAACCATTGGTAAATTGTACTGGTCCATCGGAGAGGTGGCAGAACGGTTGAACGTGAACACATCCCTGATACGTTATTGGGAAAAAGAATTTGGATCACTACGACCAAAACGCACCGGTAAAGGCGATAGGCTCTATACGCAAAAGGACATTGATCATTTGCAAACGATCCAACACTTGGTAAAGGAAAAGGGATTCACTTTACAAGGTGCGAAGGACCAACTGAAAAGTGGCGAGATATTGGAACAAGAAACACAGGTACCCACGTTACCCGAACTGAAAGTACGACTTGAACGTTTGCGGGAAATGGTACTCTCGCTCAAACAAAGAGTCAATTGAATCTACGGCTCTAGTACTTAACAATATCGGTTCGGCTCCAAGTAATTCTTCACGTAATCGGTTACGCCATCTTCCAATGAAGTGAATGGTTGAGCATAACCGATACCTTTCAATTTATCCATTTTGGCTTCCGTGAAGTATTGATACTTATCCCGGATATCCATTGGTGTATCAATGAAGGCGATGTTCTCTTGTACGCTCATTGCTTTGAACGTGGCCCGTGCGAGATCCAGGAATGTTCGCGCTTGACCGGTGCCTAAATTGTACAGCCCATTGTTCTTGCGATGTTCCATCAAGAACAAACACACGCGACACAGGTCCTTCACGTAAACGAAATCGCGCAACTGCTCACCGTCCTTATAGTCCGGATGATGACTGCGGAAAAGCTTCATGCCACCCGAACTCTTGATCTGGTTGAAGGCATGCATGATCACGCTTGCCATGCGCCCCTTGTGATATTCATTCGGACCATACACATTAAAGAACTTCAACCCGGCCCAGAAAAACGGTTTTCGCTCCTGAGCTAATGCCCATACGTCAAAGTCGTTCTTGCTTTCACCATACGGATTCAGTGGCACTAAGCGCTGTGGCAAAGTATCGTCCGTATCGCCATAACCCAATTCACCATTGCCATACGTTGCCCCTGATGAAGCATAGACCAGCGGTATGCCATACTTGACGCACGCCTCCCACATTCGTTGACTGTATGCTACATTGAGTTCATCGAATATCGTCCTGTCGAACTCGGTGGTATCCGTTCGCGCTCCAAGGTGGAAAATGAACTGGACCAACCTCTCGTTCTCTTCCAGCCAATCAAAGAACTTGTTGCGATCAACTTTCGCCGTGAGTTTCTTGCCTTTAAGGTTAGCGGCCTTTTCCGAACGGGAGAAATCATCTACTGCAACGATATCCGCCCAGCCCTGCCGAAGCAATTCGCCCACCAATGCACTTCCTATGAAACCCGCTGCTCCTGTAACCACGATCATGGCCACAAATGTAGGCCGCTGAATAGCGCTGACCAACCGCTGGTCTGGATGGACCCCGTACATTTGCAGCCCTTTCATTCAACCCAATGGCAACCGTACACATTACTCGCCGCGAACGATTTAGCGCCGCCCATAAATTGAGCCTGCCGGATTGGAGCGCCGAAAAGAACATGGCGGTCTTCGGGAAATGCTCCAACCCTAACTGGCACGGGCATAACTACGAGCTTTGGGTCACTGTGAAAGGAACGCCTGACCCATTGACCGGATTCGTTGTGGATCTCAGTGAGCTCGGTCGCATAGTGAATGATAAGATAATCCGGTACGTGGATCACAAGAACTTGGACATGGATGTGCCTTTCATGAATGGCCGCTTAAGCAGCACCGAGAATTTGGCGATCGCTTTCTGGGAACAGCTGAAGGAACCGTTGGAAGCCCTTGGTTGTACCATGCATTGTATAAAGATCAGAGAAACCGAGAATAATCACGTGGAATACCATGGCGAGTGAACACGAAACAACGGGTGAAGGCTACGAGCGGGTCGAGCATTACAATAGTGCTGGCATAGAACGTATCGGCACCCATTATACCGATATTCTGAAAGCGATCGGTGAAGACCCTGAACGTGAAGGTCTTAAACGCACACCGGAACGTGTAGCCAAGGCGTTGCAATACCTCACGCACGGCTACGACATTGATCCTGGAGCGATCCTGCGGAGCGCTATATTCACTGAACAATACAGCCAAATGGTGCTGGTGAAGGACATTGAAGTTTACAGTATGTGCGAACACCATATGCTGCCATTCTTCGGCAAAGCCCATGTTGCCTATATACCGAACGGTAAGATCGTTGGGCTTAGCAAGATCCCACGTGTTGTCGATGCTTTTGCCCGCAGGCTTCAAGTTCAAGAACGGTTGACCAATGAGATCCGTGATTGTATCAAGGAGGCGATCAATCCACATGGGGTGGCTGTGGTGATCGAATGCAGCCACCTGTGCATGCAAATGCGAGGCATACAGAAGCAGAATTCCGTTACCACTACCTCTGCGTTTACGGGCGTCTTTCTTGAAGACCAACGCACGCGCGATGAATTCATCAAGTTGATCAGCTCAAAACTTCACTGATCACACCACTTTCGCGCAATACCTTCAAGGGAAATTCCGTACCTTAGGCGTAACGAGCCAACAATTACCGACCTTTGTATTCATAAGCAATGGAACAGAACAATTTCCCCCAAGCACAGACAGGTAACGTCATTTACGGACCGGACAGTGCAACGACCGTGCGCCTTTTCTTGGCCAACGTGTTCAGCTACATGACATTGGCGCTTGTGATCAGCGGCGTAATGGCGTGGTGGTTCGCTAGCACACCCGCACTTTACGGGTATCTTTTCAATACTGATGCCGATGGGTTCATCACCGGTAGCAGCATTTTAGGCTATGTGGTCATGTTCGCTCCACTCGGATTGGTATTGCTCATGGGCGGATTGGTGAATAAAATGAGCGGCATGATGCTCATGATCGCCTTCTTCGGATTTTCTGCGATCATGGGGATCAGCTTATGCTACATCTTCTTCGCTTACTCCATGGCGGCCATCATCAAGGTCTTCTTCATCACCTCTGCAGTATTCGGCACCATGGCCGTTGCGGGCTACACCACCAAAACGGACCTGACCAAAATGGGCAGTATCCTCATGATCGGTCTGATCGGCATCATCATCGCTTCGGTGGTTAACATGTTCCTGAAGAGCGATACGATGAGCTATCTTGTAAGCATTATCGGCGTTGTAGTATTCACAGGATTAACGGCATATGACGTGCAACGCTTAAAGACCATGGGCGAGCAAGTAGCTACCGGAACTGAAAGTGCCAAGAAAATGGCATTGATGGGCGCGCTTAGCTTGTATCTGAATTTCATCAACTTATTCTTGATGTTGCTCCGCTTGTTCGGCGGAAACCGCAACTGATCATTTCAACCGTGCAAGGTCCGAGGAATGTGGCGCTCATGCCATTGTCCTCGGACCTTGTATCTTGGCACCTAGCAAACGCGCAATGACCGCTTACGTTTTTCCCGGACAAGGCAGCCAATTCTCCGGAATGGGCAAGGACCTGTATGATGCCGATAGCAATGCCCGGATCTGGTTCGAACATGCGAATGACATCCTCGGCTTCAACCTGACGGACATCATGTTCAAGGGTTCCGATGAGGACCTGAAACAAACGAATGTTACCCAACCTGCTATTTTCCTGCATAGTGTGGTGAAGGGAAAAGTGATGGGTGATGCCTTCCAGCCAAGCATGGTCGCAGGGCACTCACTTGGGGAGTTCAGTGCGCTGGTTGCGGCTGGGGCGATAGAGTTCTCCGATGGATTAAAGCTTGTTGCAGCACGTGCCAATGCAATGCAGAAAGCCTGCGCTGCACAACCCGGCACTATGGCTGCGATCATTGGCCTTGAAGATGCCAGGGTGGAGGAAATATGCAGTATGATCAGCGGCGTAGTAGTCCCAGCGAATTATAATTGCCCAGGTCAATTGGTGATCAGTGGTTCAATTGAAGCGGTTAATGCTGCATGTGAAGCTTTGAAAGAAGCGGGTGCAAGACGTGCCTTGATATTGCCGGTGGGCGGAGCATTCCACAGTCCATTGATGGAGCCTGCACGCGCTGAGCTAGCAACAGCCATTGA
Source organism: Flavobacteriales bacterium (assembly GCA_016704485.1). Classification (NCBI taxonomy): domain Bacteria; kingdom Pseudomonadati; phylum Bacteroidota; class Flavobacteriia; order Flavobacteriales; species Flavobacteriales bacterium. Next base: position 342,830 of record JADJAA010000001.1, read on the forward strand.
ATTCACACCCATCGTGAACCCGCGTTGCCCGGTGTACCAAAATGTGGATGCTCGTCCGCACAGCGATCCTGCGCGCATCAAAGCAAACCTGATCGCGCAGCTTACTGCACCTGTTCGCTGGACACAGACCATGCAGAACATGCTTACAGATGGGATCAATAAGGCCGTTGAGGTAGGACCGGGTAGTGTACTACAAGGACTGTTCAAGAAAGTGAGCCGGGAATTGGAGACGGTAGCGGGGTAAATTATACTTTGCAGCGTTGCAAGTCACCAGCTCGCCGTTCGATCGAGTCCAACACCAAGAACATCAGTTCCGGGAAGTCCTTGTATATGGATATTCTGGATCCGTGTTTTTTTCGGACAGCGAAAAAAGGGATTGATACGTCTATTGATCATGGCCTTGGAATTCAATTGTAATTGATCGTCACGCCATGAAGTTCTACGTGCTTATAATATGTGTCATCATCATGCAGCGTAATACATATGCGCAACAACCAATCGGCACCTATATCGACCAAAGTCACTGGAGTATTCTGCATGGAGTTTTCGGCATGGGTTGGTATTTTGAAACAGATGAATACGGATTTGTTGATACCCTGAGCATGTGCGGTGAGACCTATTCCGTATTGCCCTTACAATGGCAGGACACCGCGTACATCAGGAACGATGGTCAACGTGTTCTCTACCGGAACACAACGGATTGCATCGACAAAGAATACCTGATGTACGACTATTCCCTCGCGATCGGCGATAGTTCGTACTTGGGTCAATACTTGAGCGAACCGGATACCGGACTTTTCATCGTTGATACGATCGATCACGTAGTGATCAATGGGGTCTCGCGATTGCGTTACACAATGTTGTATGATCGCAATTGGGGTACGGACCCAATGAACTAAATGATCTGGATAAAAGGGATCGGTTCGCTTACCCATCCGTTCCATTCAATGGCATGTTGATTCGATGGATGCGAATCATCCTATCAATTGCTTTGTTACGATAGCCTTGGTACTCAGTTGTATTTGGACGAGCAGTTTGATACATGCTCATTTACCAATGTTGGTATTGCTGAACCCGGTGCGCTAGGGCAGAATACTGAATTCATTGTTTCACTGGATGCCGAGAATGGCACTTTACAGTTAACCTTCCCTATGGAATTTTCAAATGGAACTCTTACGATCTATGATGCCACGGGCAAATTAATGGACAGGCAGAATATTGGTAAGGGGAATCGTACGGTTCAGAAAACGTTCACTGTAGATGGGTTGTTCATTGGAGTTCTTTCGGACCGAAATGGCTCCCAATGGAAGGCGCGGTGGGTCAACACACGTCGGTAATTGGGCGTTGCGACTCTGTCGTTTTCTGGAGAGTTTCGAAACCTGGGCGGTCGTTCTCCAATGAGATCGGATCCGTCAAGGCCTCTCTCATCGTCTACACAACTATCTTTGTGTCATGCGGCTTGACGATCCCACGATAGAAACTCTGCGCACCTACTTTGCCGATCGACCGATCACAAAAGCTTATGTGTTCGGATCTTTTGCACGCGGTGACGCTGATGAGCAGAGTGATCTGGACCTGCTTGTGGAATTGGATCACAGTAAACCGATAGGATGGGATTTCTATAGCTGGATGGAAGACCTTGAGATCTTATTGAAAAGGAAGGTGGATCTTGTTACCGAGAAGAGCCTGAGCAAACACATTAAGCAATACGTGGATAAGGATAAGCGTTTGATCTATGCGCGACCCTAAAGCAGATCGAGTCCGGATCATTCATATTCTTGAGGCCATTGGCCACATTGAGGATCATGCATCTGCTGTTTCGGAGAATGAATTGGACAATGATCCGATGCTCCGTTTTTCTATCGTTAAGCTTATCGAAATTGTCGGAGAGGCTGCGAACATGCTAACGGTTGAATTGCGCTCAAGGCATCCAGAAGTTCCATGGTCACGGATCATTAACATGCGACATCGATTGGTACATGATTATTTCAATGTGAACACTGCCGTGGTTTCTGACGTTGTACATGTTCAATTACCAACGCTGAAGATACAGTTGGTTCGGATCCTTGATGGACTCGAGCACATGAATGCTTAGGCTCGTATCAACGTATCCGGTTCCGGATCTGGATCATGGATCTTCACACTTGTGGCAGATCGCTTCGGTCGATACTGATCAGTGAATATCGGCCTTTTATGAAAATCCCATAGATCCGTACTGACCAGGGCATGCTTCAATTGGCACCGACTTTGACCTGGAGTTGAGCCTTGTGGCTGGCTATAAAGTGCTGTTCAGCAATTTCCCACTATCCAATAGCTTGTGTAGGTAGGGCCGCGTCAACGTGTGTTGAATTGCCTCTATATGCCCCATTTGGTGGCAATCACTACCAACGAGTTCATAATAGCCTGCATCTACCAAGCGCTCTGCCATCTGCTTTGCTTGCGGACCATACGCGCCTGATAAAGCGATCATATTCAGTTGGAACAGCACGCCACGTTCTTTCAATGCCTCCAACTTCTTGAAGTCATCATACCAAAAACTGTAACGTTCCGGGTGCGCTAGAACTGGCCGGTAACCCATTGTCTGCATTTGGAATACCACGCGAAGAAGTACGGCCGGTTCACCAATGAACGGCAGCTCGAATAACAATAGGTCCTTTCCGAAAGTGAGTACACGTTTCTCAGCGACGTTGTTCTCCAGTTCGTGATCCAGATAATACTCGGCAGCAGCGTCGATCTCCATCTCAAGTCCGACGCGTTTTAATTCTGCCCTGACTTTTTCCAATCCGCCGAGTATGATCTCCGGTGTGTTCTTATACCCATCGGCCATGCTGTGTGGCGTGGTGATCACCTTCCGATAACCGAACTCCTTCATCGCTGTTAACAGCTCGATGGTCTGTTCCAATGTTTGAGATCCATCATCAATTCCCGGAATGAAATGCGAATGGATATCCACTTGCAGTTTGGAGAGGTCAGCAGGCGCCAACGTTTCTTCTCTCTTCCCGAATAGACCACCGAATAACCCCATGTTACCGTGCGTATTGGGCGCTATAATATTCGCGGTAGGCGCCACTGGTCACATGGTCCAGCCATTCCGTGTTGGCCAGGTACCAATCAACGGTCTTCCTCAATCCTTCCTCGAAGGTGATGCTCGGTGTCCAACCCAGGTCCTTTTGGATCTTGCTTGCGTCGATGGCATAGCGCAGATCATGTCCGGCCCGGTCCGTAACGTAGGTGATCAACTTGGCGCTTTCGCCTTTTACTTTTCCGAGTTTTTCATCCATCACCTCACACAATTGATGTACAAGTGCAATGTTCGTCCATTCGTTGTGACCACCAATATTGTACGTCTCGGCATTGACTCCTTTATGGAAAACGGTATCAATTGCCTTTGCATGATCCTCTACCCATAACCAATCGCGCACATTCTCTCCTTTTCCGTAAACCGGTAAAGGTTTACCATGACGGATGTTGTTGATCATGAGCGGGATCAATTTTTCCGGAAAATGATGACTGCCGTAGTTGTTGCTGCAGTTGCTGATGACGTATGGGAATTTGTACGTGTTGCCATAGGCACGCACAAAGTGATCACTTGCTGCTTTGCTCGCACTGTATGGACTTTGCGGATCGTAAGGCGTGGACTCCGTAAAGAAGCTATCGTCGTGCAAGGAACCGTAAACTTCATCCGTGCTCACATGATAAAAACGCTTTCCATCGAACGCGTTCTTCCATGCTTCGCGTGCAACATTCAACAGCGTAACGGTACCGATCACATTCGTATCAACGAACGCCATGGGATCGCTGATACTTCGATCAACGTGACTCTCAGCCGCAAGGTGCAGAACACCATCGATGGAATGTTCCTTGAACACCTTCATCACAGCTTCTGCATCGCGGATATCTGCTTTTACAAACGTGTAGTTCACGGCTTTCTCAACGTCGCGTAGATTCTCCAAATTACCAGCGTACGTGAGCGCATCCAAATTCACGATGTGATATTCGGGATACTTGTTCACGAACAACCGCACCACATGGGAACCGATGAACCCTGCACCACCAGTGATCAATAAACTTCTCTTTTCGTTGCTCATTCCTAACTGACTTTTTAGAGACTCCAATACGTGAGCCCTTTTATCTTATCCCGATACGTCCCTTTCAGATCTACGAGAATTCCCTTCGGTTTCAGAATTGCTTTGAACCAGGCCTCATCATTGTTCGCATATTCCTTATGATTCACAGCAACGATCACAGCATCGTATGGCCCTTTCATTCCATTGGAAAGTTCGTATCCATATTCGTGCTTCACCTGATCACTGTTCGCGTAAGGATCGGTCACATCCACTTGCATGCTGAAACTCAACAACTCTTTGACCACATCAGCTACCTTGCTATTCCGAATATCCGTAACGTTCTCTTTGAACGTTGCTCCCATCACGAGGATCCGGGCATCGGCTGGATTCACACCAGCAGCGATCACTTTCTTCACGGTCTGTTTTGCCACGTACGCTCCCATGCTGTCATTCACGAACCGACCTGCATCGATGATCTGTGCATGGTATCCCAACTCTTTGGCTTTGTACACCAAATAATAAGGGTCCACACCTATGCAATGGCCACCGACCAACCCGGGTTGGAAACGTAGAAAATTCCATTTCGTAGCTGCCGCTTCCAACACATCGTAGGTATTGATGCCCATACGATTGAAGATGATAGAGAGCTCATTCGTCAGTGCAATATTGACATCCCGCTGCGTGTTCTCAATGATCTTGGAAGCCTCCGCAACCTTGATGCTGCTGGCCCTGTGAACACCGGCCTTAACAACAAGTTCATACACTTTGGCTATGACCTCCGCACTTTCCGCATCACAACCGCTGCTCACTTTCACGATGGTCTCCAATGTGTGTTGTTTGTCGCCTGGATTAATACGCTCAGGAGAGTAGCCCACTTTGAAATCTTCGATGTATTTCAAATTGCTGAGACGTTCCAATAGCGGCACACAATCCTCTTCCGTACAACCTGGGTAAACGGTACTCTCATAAACGACATGGTCGCCTTTTTTCAACACTTGGCCTACCGTTCGTGTTGCCCCTAACAATGGTCCTAGGTCAGGGATATTCTGTTGATCGATCGGCGTAGGCACAGCGACGATGAAGAATTCCACATCGCGAAGATCCTCGATATCCGCAGTGAAATGAATATCACAACCTTTGAAATCGGATGCTTCCAATTCGTTGCTCGGGTCCTCATTGCGTTGCATTTGTTCAACACGCTTCACGTTGATATCGAAACCGACGACCTTCACTTTACGTGCAAATGCCAATGCGATCGGCAACCCAACATAACCAAGTCCAATAACGGCCATTTTGGCCTCCTTCCGGACCAATCTATCGTATACGTTGCTCATCACGTTTCTTGTAAATACGCTCAATGATCTCAACTACTTTCAACCCCTCCAGCGCATTCGTGGTAAGGGTGTTACGCCCTTTTAGCGTATCCACCACATTATCTATGATGTAAGCGTGGTTGTTAGCGCTGCCTTTGTAAACACCATAATCATTTGCAGGATTGGTCGGCGACAATTCAGGAAGTTCATAATCCTGGATATGGCAATACTCCACCTTATCCATGTACTGGCCACCGATCTTCACACTTCCTTTGGAACCAATTACGGTCAAGCTGCTTTCCATATTCCGATCCCACACAGCGGTGCTGTAATTGAGACACCCGATACCGCCGTTCAAAAATCGAAAATGAACGAGCCCGCTGTCCTCAAATGCTGTAAGATCCTGGTGCATGAAATCCGCGAAAAGTCCTTGGATCTCCGTGATGTCACCGAACAACCAATACAGCGTGTCAATGAAGTGGCTGAACTGAGTAAAGAGCGTACCGCCGTCAAGCACTGCGGTGCCTTTCCAGGATGGCTTTTGATAGTACCGTGCGTCCCTGTTCCAATAGCAATTCACTTGCACCATGTGGATCGCACCCAAGAGGTCTTTATCCAGTACCCCTTTGATCCATTGGCTCGGTGGGCTATACCGGTTCTGCATTACACCGAACACGGTGCGATGCACTTGCAATGCTTTATAGATCACCGCTTCGCAAGCTGCTTTGCTCAATGCAAGCGGCTTCTCGCAGACCACATGCATTCGATGCTCCAGCGCCAAAATGCATTGCTCAGCGTGTAGCCCGTTCGGCGTGCAGATGATCACAACATCGATCCCGGGATGCGCCGCCAGCATTTCAACCATATCCGTATGGAATGGGACATCATGCGCAATGGCACCTAACTCAGCCTTCGTAAGTATATCGGTCACAGCCACAAGTTCTGTTTCCGTATGTGCGGTAACCATTTCTGCATGGCGCTTTCCGATATGGCCATAGCCAACGATCGCGAACTTCACTTTGTGATCCGCGGTCATGTGTTGCTCGATATGTTGGTCCGAAGCAGGATCATGATCCGATCTTTTTCACGGCGCCATTTCGCAAGCTGTATTGATCACCACTTTCTGGACATTTGGCTAAGCCTTCCGAGTCGAATTCGAGCTTATGACCGAATTCGCTCATCCAACCAGTCCGTTTGGCTGGATTGCCCATAACAAGCGCATAGGCTTGTACTGGCTTGGTTACCACAGCCCCGGCACCAATGAACGCATACGCACCGATCTCATTGCCACAAACGATCGTAGCATTGGCTCCTATGGTCGCTCCCTTTCTCACGAACGTGCGAAGATACTGATCCTTACGCGCAACGGCGCTCCGTGGATTGATCACATTGGTAAAGACCATCGACGGTCCCAAGAACACGTCGTCCTCACAGATCACGCCGGTATAAATGCTCACGTTGTTCTGCACCTTTACGTTGTTACCCAGAACCACATCAGGGCTAATAACAACGTTCTGCCCGATATTGCAGTTCTCACCAATAACACATAAGGGCATGATGTGGGTGAAATGCCAAATACGCGTGCCCTCACCAATGGTGCAGCCCTCATCGATAACAGCGGTGGGATGTGCGGAAAAGGACATTCGAGCAATTGACCCGACCATGGAGGACGGAAGGATCGCGAATGTACTGAAGGCTGGCCTCAAACGAACTATTACTGCTCTACTTCAACATAGCCAAAGGTGCCACGCATCTTACGACAGCCTCCTCAGTTGGCTTTTCGTCGAGTATTCCTGCTTGATGCAGGGAATCTGCGATCCCGTGGAGCGCATTCACATCCACTGCCCCATCCAAGTTCCATTTCAACGTACGGTTCCATTCCGCGGCATTATCGGGTGTCATCCCATAACGTGAAGCAATGATGTCAGCAGCATTCTTTTTTTCTTGAAAACCCTTGGCTTGATCGCGGAAAACGCGCATTAACCGAGCGACCGCATCTGAATTATCCTTTAGGAATCCTTCTCGGGCCACAACCACGAATGCCGGCCAATCGGGAGTTATTTCATCAACCCGGTTGAATAACCCCTTGTGCACATAACTCGCGGTCATGGCCTTCTCCCATAAAAATAGGGCTGGTTCTTTTGACTTCAATCGCTCAACAGCACCAGCAAGATCATTCACAATGATGAAGTCCTTTTCGGTAAGCGTCCGACCGTTCTTCTTCGCATACACGGTTGCCATCAAATGGCTGCCACTGTTAAAGCGGCTAATGGCGAACGGCATTTGCTTCAGATCCGAGACCGTGGTACCACTGCCAACATGAACCCCCCAGGTCAGTGGAGAATCCACCAAGGTGGTTACTATCCGTGTAGGACTTCCCAATAGAATGTCCCTTACCGCTCCTTCTGTTACCAGCACGGCCATATCCACCTGGTCTTCATGTAGCATTTTGCACATTTCCCCAGTGCCCTGAGGAACCGTCTGCCACTTCACATCGATCTTGGCCCGAACGAACGCACGTCTTTCCAACGCCAGGATCCACGGCAAGTTGAACGGCTCAGGCACGCCTGCAAGCCGAATGGTGGTCAACCCTTCTGGTATAGGAGGTTGCCCGTTCACTTCTTCCGGGAATACTTCTCGAAATTGAAATGCTCCTTTTCGTTAAGCTCAGCTTGTGAAAGGGACTTGAAATACGCGAACGTTCGCTTCATACCTTCTGCACGGTCGACCTTCGCGGACCAGCCAAGTAATTTCTTGGCCAACGTGATATCCGGCTGGCGTTGCATTGGATCATCACTTGGTAACGGCTTGTAGATCAACTTCTGCTTGGTACCGGTAAGCTTCAGGATCTCCTGCGCGAATTGTTTGATGGTGATCTCTTTCGGATTTCCAATATTTACCGGACCCGCATGATCGCTTAAAAGCAATCTGTAGATCCCTTCGATCAGGTCATCCACGTAACAAAAACTGCGGGTCTGATTCCCTTTTCCGAAGATAGTAAGGTCTTCACCGCGCAATGCTTGGCCCATGAATGCAGGCACAACGCGCCCGTCGTTCAACCGCATGCGTGGGCCGTATGTATTGAATATGCGGACCATCCGCGTCTCCAGCCCATGATAATGATGATAGCTCATTGTAAGCGCCTCCTGAAAGCGCTTGGCTTCATCATACATGCTCCGTTTTCCAACTGGGTTCACATGACCCCAATAACTTTCGCTTTGCGGATGAACTTGTGGATCGCCATACACCTCACTGGTGCTGGCAACGAGGATACGCGCGCCTTTCGCCAAAGCAAGTCCCAATAGGTTATGCGTTCCCAATGATCCAACTTTCAAGGTCTGAATGGGGATCTTCTCATAATCGATCGGAGAAGCCGGCGATGCGAAATGGAGGATGTATTTCAGATCACCAGGAACATGGACGAACTTGCTCACATCATGATGATAGAATTCGAAGTCCTCACGATGGAACAGGTGTTCAATATTTTTCAAGGAACCTGTGATCAGGTTGTCCATAGCAATTACGTGGTACCCTTCCTTCAAAAAGCGATCGCATAAATGCGAACCCAGGAAACCGGCGGCACCTGTAATAAGCACACGATCCTTTGTGACCGGTTTCACGATCCTCAATTTACCCTTTGCCGGTGCTGCCTTCTTCACAGCGGCTTTCTTTGCTACCGCTTTTTTAGCCACAGGCTTTAACACCGTAGACTTTTTCGAGATAGCCATTTTTGACTTCGGCTTTGCCGAGCCAGTGGTCCTCGATACGGTCTTCACCGCAATTTTCTTTTTTGCCATGGGAGATCTTTGGCTTACGCGTTAACCGTTGTACGACCTACACTAACGTATTTGAAACCGACCTTTTCCATCTCTTCAAGGTCGTATAAGTTACGTCCGTCGAATACGACTTTCTCTTTCAAGAGCTTGGCGACCCGCTCAAAATCCGGGGTGCGGAAGAGTGCCCATTCGGTGGCAATGATGAGTGCATCAGCACCTTCAAGTGCCTTGTATTCATCGTCTGCGAATTTCATGGTATCACCTTTCACCTTTTCCACATTCGGCATTGCCTCTGGATCGAACGCAGTGACCGTAGCTCCAGCTTCGACCAGTGCATCGATCATATACAATGCCGGTGCCTCACGAATATCATCGGTATCCGGCTTGAATGCTAAGCCCCACATTGCAAAATGCTTGCCTTTGATGGACGCTCCGTAATGCTTCTTGATCTTATCCGTCAGGGTGGTCTTCTGGCGCTCATTCACTTCCATTACGCTATTGATGATGCGGAAATCATAGCCTGCGTCACTGCCACTTTTGGCCAACGCCTGAACATCTTTCGGGAAGCATGAACCACCATACCCTATCCCTGGGAATAAGAAGCGCTTTCCGATGCGTGTATCCGTACCCATGCCGATACGAACCTTATCCACATCCGCACCAACGGCCTCGCAGAAATTCGCGATCTCGTTCATGAATGTGATCTTGGTGGCAAGGAATGCATTCGCCGCATATTTCGTCAACTCAGCACTGCGTTCATCCATGAAGATGATCGGATTGCCTTGGCGCACGAAAGGCTTGTACAGATCCTCCATCACCTTTTGTGCACGGGCACTGCTGGTCCCCACCACCACACGATCCGGTTTCAAGAAATCATCAACCGCAAAGCCTTCCCGTAAGAACTCCGGATTACTCACGATATCAAATTCTACTTTGGCGTGTTTCGCCACAGCTGCATGTACTTTCTCCGCAGTGCCAACTGGTACCGTGCTCTTATCCACGATCACCTTATAGTCGGTCATGATCTTGCCAAGCTCATGGGCTACTCCCAATACATACTTCAGGTCTGCACTACCATCCTCTCCAGGAGGCGTTGGCAATGCCAAGAAGATGATCTGCGCTTTATCGATCGCGCTCTTCAGATCCGTTGTGAACAACAAGCGACCTTGACGGATATTCCGTTCAAAAAGAACATCCAGATGCGGTTCATAGATGGGCACTTTCCCATCCTTCATCTTCTGGACCTTTTCCTTATCAATATCCACGCAGATAACGTGGTTACCTGTTTCTGCGAAGCATGTGCCTGTTACAAGGCCGACATATCCTGTTCCTACTACTGCGATGTTCATGGTGTACTGATCCTGACCGAACGCTGTCCGACCCTTAGTGCGAGTTATTGAAAAAAGCTTTTCACCGCGTTGGTGATATGTGTAAGTTGATCATTCTCCAGCTCTGTACTCATGGGGAGCGAGAGCACTTCCAGTGTTAATTTCTCGGTTATTGGAAGACTACCTTCCGGAAACTGAGCGGTCTTATACGCAGATTGTAGGTGACAGGGTACAGGATAGTAGATCATTGCCGGTATCCCCCTGTCTTCCAAGTGTTTCTTTAGACCATCCCGATGCCCTCCGGTCACTTTCAGCGTGTATTGATGGAATACATGCGTGCTGTTCGGGCTGCGTTCCGGGATCGAAATATCTTTCAGGTCCTTGAACGCATTGTCATAGAATGTTGCCGCCGCATTCCGCGCAGCATCGTACTCGGATAAATGCTTCAACTTGATCCGCAATATCGCCGCTTGTATGGCATCCAACCGGCTATTCACTCCAACCACTTCATGGTAGTACCGAGTATCACTTCCATGATTGCAGATGCGTCGGACTTTCTTTGCGAGTTCATCATCGTTGGTGAACAACGCACCGCCGTCCCCATAACACCCCAGATTCTTGCTCGGAAAGAAACTAGTGCTCGCAATATGACCTATTGAACCGCTCTTCCGTTGCGTTCCATCCTTGCGTGTATACACAGCACCGATCGCCTGAGCGTTGTCCTCGATCACGAATAATCCGTGCATTTCCGCAATGGCCATGATCGCATCCATATCCGCTGTTTGGCCAAATAAGTGAACGGGGATAATGGCCTTGGTACGCGGAGTGATCTTACGTTCCACATCCGCAGGATCCAGATTGAATGTCCCAGGAAGCACGTCCGCGAAAACAGGAGTTATCCCAAGCAAGGCAACCACTTCGACAGTTGCCACGAACGTGAACGAGGCGGTTATTACTTCATCGCCACGCTCCAGCCCCAACGCCATCATTGCGATCTGCAATGCATCGGTCCCATTCGCGCATGCAATGGTGTTCTTAACCCCGATGAATTCCGATAACTCGTTCTCGAACGCTTTTACTTCGGGCCCTCCAATGAACGCGGCACTGCCCATGATCCGCTGAACGGCGGCATCCACTTCGGGCTTGATCTTCTCGTATTGGCCGACCAGATCGACCATTTGTATTGGCTTCATCAATGTGCTTCGCGATGACCGAACCATTTCGGCGCGGCGAAGATAGTTATCCAATACGCCTGATCGGACGGTTGCACGAACTGCGTTTAACTTCGCGGTCCTATGCGTATCACACGACCAATTCTTTTCACGCTATTCCTGTTTTTCGCCTCAGCTTCATTTGCCCAGCGCGATATTCGGGATACGACCATTGCCCTGACTTCAGTTACCGCCAGTTATGCTTACCAGATCCCAAGCGGAGACATGGCGCTCCGTTTCGGGAATAACAGCAACATCGGTATCAATGCGTTCTATAAGAACAAGCGGAATTATTTCTTCGGTGCCGAAGGTTCGTTCCTATTCGGAAATAAGGTGGTTGAGTCCGGATTACTGCGCAATGTGATAAACAGCGAAGGACAGATCGTCGATGCCGATGGTGTGCAGGCCGATGTACTCATTTACGAACGCGGATGGACGGCGATGGGGATCATCGGCAAGATCATACCGGTCGTGGGACCGAACCCGAATTCCGGAATGATCCTGAAATTCGGTGTTGGCTACCTCCGGCACAAGATCCGTGTACAGACCCAAAAGAACGTTGTACCACAATTGGAAGGTGAATACTTGGAAGGCTATGACCGCCTCGCCGCTGGCCCGATGGGATCACTGATGGTCGGTTATCAGCATTTCGGCAATCGGCGGTTCATCAATTTCATGATCGGCTTCGAGGTCATTGCCGCATTTACGGAGCCACTCAGAGCTTTTAATTTCGATACGGAACGAGCAGAAACAGGAACGCGGAACGACGGCCTGACCGGTCTTCGCGTAGGCTGGAGCCTTCCGATCTATAAACGTACAGATGACCGCTATCATTATTATTGATCATGGATCATGCCATTGCTCTATGATCTAGGTACGCGGTGCTATCATTTGGGCATCAAGCTTGCTGCACCATTCGTTCCCAAAGCAAAGCAATGGGTACACGGCCGGAAAGGAACTTGGGATCAACTTGCCTCAGTTTCGAAAAAAGTGAACGGTTGCATATGGATGCACGCTGCAAGTGTCGGAGAATTCGAACAGGGCCTTCCAGTATTGGAAGCGATCAAAAAGGTTCATCCCGATGTTCCAATAGTGGTAACCTTCTTCAGTCCGAGTGGATACGAAGCCCGCAAAAACCATCCGATAGCCGACCACGTGGAATTCCTCCCACCCGATGGCCGCACCAATGCAGAGCGGCTGTATGCGATGATCAAACCACGGATCGCGTTATTCGTTAAGTACGAATTCTGGTACCATCATTTAAAGACGCTTCATCATCACAACGTGCCATTGTTCCTGATCTCCGGCACGTTCCGCAATGACCAACCATTCTTCAACTGGTATGGGAACACGCACCGTGCGATGCTCAGCACCTTTTCTCATCTCTTCGTGCAGGACGAAAAAAGCAGATCACTGCTCGCATCACTTGGGAAGACCAATGTGACGGTCGCCGGAGATACGCGCTTCGATCGCGTTGCAGAAATTGCAGCGAATGATCCTGGCCTCGCTGTTGCGAAGGCATGGAAGGGTGACCAACCGCTCTTGGTCTGCGGAAGTACGTGGCCTGCGGATGAAGAATTGATCGTTGCCGCAATTGGGAAGAACAAACTTGTGGTGGTCCCGCATGAACTTTCAGAGACCCATTTGAAACAGATCGAAACCAGATCCCCAAAGCCCTTGGTGCGCTGGAGCGAACTGGAAGACTCGCCGATACAGAGCGTTACTGAAATTCTCGGTAAGGAAAGATCCGGCACCTTATTGGTTGATCGAATGGGATTGCTTGCTCGCCTATACGCTTATGCTGACATCGTATACATCGGCGGTGGTTTTGGCGATGGTATTCACAGTGTGTTGGAGGCCGTCGCTTGGGGAAAGCCTGTGATCTTCGGCCCGAACCACAGAAAATTCGTAGAGGCCGAAGCCTTGGTCGAAGCCGGTGCCGGATTCGAGGTGCGCACTTCGGCAGAGCTTCAGAAGGTCCTGGAGCGGTTGAACGGTGACCCGAAAGAATTGCAGGCAGCGTCAGCTATTGCCAGCACCTATGTGCAGAACAACGTAGGAGCTACGGCGAAGATCATCGCATTCATTCTTCCATTGCTTGTTCATGAACAGATCAATCCATCGTGAGGTCCACGCGGATCGGTAAAGTCCGGTCTCCGTTCATCCTGTGCGAGCCGGACAAATAGTATTCCTGTGGACCGAACTGGTACATGTGTCGACCAACAATGAAATCATTCGCACCCGAGCTGCGCATTATTGCCTTGGCTTTGAATTCCCCGGTTTCATCGAATACGACCGTGGTCGAGAATGGCGACTTAACATTCAAGTAGTTGAGCTTATTATCTCCGGCTTTTCGTTTCTCCGCTTGTTCGTCGTTATCGATCAACATCAGGACAAGCTGGTCCTTATACACTGCACTGAAAACGTTGCCAATGGCTTTATCCGTTGTGTAGAGCAATCTTCGGAATGTCTGTTTCCACGTCTCTCCACCCTCAGCATCCAAACAGGAAACAACCAACGGACCATGGATCCATCGAAGACCGGCCATGGCTGTTTTGGAATCGATCGCATCGGTCTCCTGGAAATATTCACGCACGAGAAAATATCCACCATCCGAACGTGGCAGAATGTCAATGATCCGAATTGCGTTGTTCGTAGGAGCGCGGTCGACCGGGTCCAATGCAAGTGTCTCCGTATGGACCTTTTCAAACTTGGATGTTACCGGAGACCATTTACCAATGAACTCTCCTAAAGTGGGTTCTTCCTTGGGCGTAGTACCTGAATAAATACCCGCTATTAAAACAGTGGAATCCGGCATTGAACGGTAAACAATGTTCTTGGCGAACCGCGCTTTTCCAAGACCGAGGTCCACATCCACAACGCCATCACCATTCACCCGGTGCATGACCAAGGTGTAACTCGTAGTGTCTTTCTTCATATCCGTTACTGGCTTTACGTTGCGCTCCGTGAAAAGCGCATTGCCCAGCACATCCACATGCAGGTCCTGAAAGCGGGCTCCCTCAGGCAGTTCCAAGGTCTGCTTCCAGACCACTTTCATGTTCTTATCCACCATGACCATGGGACAGTATGTTTCGCCCTTTACACTTTTCACAGCAGTGCTGTAGATCAATACCTTGTTGCGATCAGGTGAGTAGATGGCATGGAAAGGGTCATGATACCCTTCATCGCTCTTCAGCTTCGTGCCATCGCCATATGTCTTTGTATCAAAAGCACACAACAGCTCAAGTGGTCGATGTCCGGCGGTCATATTCGGATCGGTCTTCTGCCAATACAACTGCGTAATCCCAAGGACCGTATCGCGGCGCGAAGCGATCATGACCGGATCCGCTCCCAACAACACAACGGTCTCAAAAAATAATGGATCCGACCCGAAACGCGGTTGCGGCGTCTGCGTTCGAATTATGCCCAATTTCGCACGGTCATATAGTTCGAATTGGGGAATACCGTCGGCATAGCGCAGGATACCGGTCCCTTGCTCATCGACACGCGTTACAAAAAGTGACCTGTCATTCAGATCGATAATGGTCCCGATCGGCCGCTTATCAATGTTCCCAGCATCGGGGGCCAAGGTTGCTTTGACCTTCAGTTTCCCCGCTTGTGCGAAACACGACGCACCTATGAGCAATGAACAAAGTATGAATGAAGAGCGCTGGTATGTTATCGTCATGATCAAGATCCGAAGTTGGCGGGAAAGATAAGTTGAGCGGCTTGTATGGACCAATACCGTGCCATGCGTTGATCACCGCAATTTCGGGTTGTTCCTATGCCGATCCTTATCCCGCTTGGTCTTTTCCTCCATGCGTTGGGTCCACGCCTGTTGTAGGTCAGTGTTGGTCTGATTGGCCAAACACAAAACGACAAAGAGTACATCGGCCAACTCCGAACCCAGATCCTTATCCCTGTCACTGTCCTTTTCGCTTTGCTCGCCATAACGACGTGCCATGATGCGAGCAACCTCCCCTACCTCTTCCGTAAGCATGGCCATGTTGGTGAGTTCGTTGAAGTACCGTACACCATGGTTGGTGATCCATTCATCTACTTGTTCTTGAAGATTGATCAACGGTAATTCTCCGGTTCTTCCCATGTTCGATCCAGGTATTCAATTAGTCAATTTTATTCTTCACCCATGCGAAGTACGATACGATTTCGCAATTTGATCCAAGAAAATTTTCAAAAAAGAGGCAACCCTCGAACAAATCGCTCGTCTACCGAAAATGAGCTTGGCGCTGTAGGAAAGCATTACCAACACTTTTTATGCACATTCCTTGGATTGATAGCTTGGATCCTATACATTGCGCCGCTATTACTGCTAGTTTCAATTCCGAACAGGGCAAAATAGCATGACGAATAAAATTAGTGCCAACTCAAAACCAAGCTCCCTTGGATCATCGTTCAGCTTCTATTAGCACACCTTACGCGCCATCGGATATTCGATTGGCATCATGGAAGTTCATTTTACTAAGTCCTCCTTGTAGGGTTGATATCCCTTGTCGTCCGTTTCATTTAAAAAAAACAACCAAAACCCAAAGAATGAAGAATACAAACTCTAGTAATCCACTGTGGCGGCGAACGTCGCGGTGGGCAAGAACAGGTGGCCTTATTGGCGGCCTCCTTATAGCACAGATCGGTTCCGCACAACAATGTTTGGTCGGTGGGTGCACATATGGTGCCAACCAATACCCGGGTGCTGATCAAATGTCTACAAGCGCTACATTCTCAACTGTCGCGACTGATAACTATGCCGGTGAGAACGGGCGGTATGCCGTTACGAGTGGCGAGACCTATGAATGGTCAGTCCGTACGAATGAAGGTGGTAATGCCCCTTATGATTCGCAATTGACCCTCTTCAGCGATGATGGTGCTACCACGTATTGCTACAGTGATGATGTAGGCGGCGACGATGGATACATCAGTTGGACAGCGACCTATACTGGTTTTGCCCGTGTGCAGATAAACGTTTACAACTGTCTCACGAACAGCACCAATACCACGCTGAGGTGGCGTTGTGTGACTTGTGGCCCGGCTCCTTTCTGCGGCGATCTGATCTGCAACGGAGCTGAAACAACGGCTACTTGTCCAGGTGATTGCCCACCTATTCCGGGATCATGTGATGCTCCGGTAGTTCTGACCAACGGTGTACCCCTCATTGGCGAAACCACTTGTGGGTCCGGTGTATTGTTGCCGGACAACGCATGTAGCGCATCCTACGATGCGGACGCTGCTCCTAATGAGGCCATGGTGTATTCCTATACTACAGGTGCAACTGCAGAGGACATTACCGTGCTGATGTCCAACATTACCAGTACTTACTCTGGTCTGTCCATGATATCCGGCACTTGTAACTCAGCTGGAGCCACTTGCCTCGGATTCGTAGGTAATGGTGGAACCACAGACCGGTCGTTCACGGCCGTTGGTGTACCAGCTGCGACCACGGTACACATTTATGTAACGACATGGCCTGCGCCAGACTGCGTAGCCAGTTATGACCTCGTACTTAACGCAGGTGCTCCTGCGGTTTGCGGTAACGCGATCTGTGAAGGTCCTGAGAATTTCGCTAACTGCCCTGGTGATTGCCCTGCAGCGCCCGGTCAGGATTGTACTACGGCAATTGATGTAAGCGCCGGTGGAACATTCAATAGCGGTGCATTCAATGGCGTCTATGAAGCCTTTGAGACCTGTTTTTCTGGTACGCCAGCTGCTGCGCGTTGGTTCGTTTATTCGGCTACAGCTGATGGAGATCTTAATGTATCTTCCTATGGTATCGGTGGAACGGATAGTGAACTCGCGGTTGGTACCGGTACTTGTGGCTCACTGACCCAAGTTGCCTGCAGTGAAGACTTTGCTGGATCTCCGTATGAATCAGAAGTCCAACTTGCTGTTACGAATGGAACGGACTACTATATTATGTGGGGCAACTATTACAGTAGCACCCCATTCAATTTCAACGTAACCTTTATCCCAGCTGGTGCAGTTTGCGGTAATTCGGTCTGTGAAGGAGGCGAGAATTTCGCTAACTGCCCGGGTGATTGCCCAGCTGCTCCTGGTGAGGATTGTTCTTCTGCCATTGATGTAAGCGCCGGCGGAACATTCAATAGCGCTGCTATTAATGGCGTCTACGAGGGGTTCGAGAATTGTATGGCAAGTGCACCGGATAAGGCACGTTGGTTCGTTTATTCGGCTACCACTAACGGAAGTCTTAATGTCTCTTCTTACGGGATCGGTGGAACGGATAGCCAAGTCGCTGTTGGAACCGGAACGTGTGGTTCGTTGACCCAAGTGGCTTGTAATGACGACTTTGCTGGTTTCCCGTATGAATCAGAAGTTGAATTCGCTGTCACTTCAGGAACGGATTACTACATCATGTGGGGAAATGGATACAGTAGCGCCGCATTCAACTTCAATGTGACTTTTGTACCTCCGCCTGTTTGTGTAGCACCTGCTGCAACACGCACAATTGTGCCGAACTGCCCTACAGGATTCGCTATCGACGTGAATGTGACCAGTTTGGGTATGACTTTAGCGGCACCTGCAACAAGCGCAACGATCGCGTATGACTTGAACAGCGTTCCACAGACCCCGGTAACCGTTTTCACTACCGGCATTGAAACCCTTACCGGCTTTGTCGATGGTGACCTGATCGACAATATCGTTGTACAACATGAAAGCAATGCTACTTGCGACTACGCGGGCTTGGCCTCTGTCACTTACACGTGCCCACCACCGCCACCTGCCAATGACGCGTGTGCGAATGCCATACCACTTGATTGCAACACCCTAGTGACCGGCACCACGACCAGTGCTACTTTAGAAACACCTGCACCCGCATTCTGCGGAACCGGTCTTACGGCTCCTGGAGTTTGGTATACTGTTGCTGGTTTTGACGGTCCTATGTTCGCGACACTTTGTGGTGCTACAGCCTATGATTCCAGGATCAACGTTTACTCAGGTTCATGCGGAGCATGGGTTTGTGTTGGTGGAAATGATGACAACTTCAGTTGTACTAGTAACACCGCCTCAAGCCGCCTTGAGTGGACCGGGTCTTCCGCTAATACATACTACATCCTTGTTCAAGGATATAGCAGTGCGACCGGTGATTTCGATCTGTTCGTAGGTTGCGGAAGCAACAACAATTCCTGCCCGGATAACGGTCTTTCAATTCAGTTCCAGACCGATGCTTCTCCATTCGAGACCACCTGGGATCTCTTGGACGCTACTGGTCAATATGTTATAGCTAGCGGCGGTCCTTTGGCTGCTCCTGGAGCATTGCTAGAGGAATTCGCTTGCGTACCTGATGGTTGCTACCAGTTCCGCGTGAAAGATAGCGGTGGTAATGGTATGAGTTCCGGTGGATATGTTGTACGTACCCAAGGAAACTATATTCGCATCATCGACGACGCGAACAACTTCAGCAGTGGTTCCACAAGCCAAGCCAGCGGGTCATTCTGCTTACCTATGGGTACTACGGATCTGTTATATTCCAGCTGCGATAAGTACTTCTGGGCAACCGGTGAATACATTGTTTGCAACGAAGATGCTGCTGTTGCTGCTGACTGGAACGGTGGTGGACCTGCCGGTGCGGACTCCGGATACGATTTCTGGTTCTACAACCCGAATGGTGGTTACAGCTATGTGCGTTCACGTCGACACAATGTGTCCGACAACTTTGCGAACGTAGGTTCTAGCCGTACATGCCATATGAAGGTCAATAACTGGGCGGCTGCGAACCACATTCCTGATGGAGTGTTGATGAACGTACGTATTCGTTCTGTTGTGAACGGTGTTGCAGGTGCTTATGGTCCAGCTTGCCGCTTTACACGTGATGAAGCTACGGCCGCTTGCCCTCCAACCTTGCTGTTCGACGTACCAGGATTCCCACAGTTCTATAGCTGCGGTGTGAACCGTAACTTCGTGAGCAGTACAGCGAACCGCTTGTACGCTCGCCCTATAGCTGGTGCTACGCAGTACCGCTTCACCTTCGACAATGCTGAGTTGGCATCGCCGATCGTTCGCGTAGCGAATAACTACTACTTGAGCTTGGGTTGGTCCATTGGTGTTGCTCCACCATTGGTTGCAGGACAGACGTATGACGTAACTGTTGAAGCATTCAAAGGAGGTAACTGGTGCATTCCAGGTAATGTGTGTCTTGTTACCATCAATAACCCAGTAGCTGGTGGTCAACAGAACGTTGCTTTGGACGGTGGATCCGCATTGAACATGTGGCCTAACCCGAATAACGGTGATGTGCTGAACATGAGCCTGCTGGTTGCTGATCCATTCATCACTTCTGTGAGCATGGACATCTTCGACCTCAGCGGCAAGCGTATGATCGCACGTACTGTTGGTATCCAGGATGGTCTTATCAACACGACCATTGACCTGAACGGCGACCTCGCTGATGGTATGTACATGGTAAAAGTTACTGCTGGTGATGAAGTATTCACACAACGTGTGGTGATCCAGAAGTAAGCTGAATAACCTACGATCCCAGGATCGTTAACGAACATGACCCCCGTACCGAAAGGTGCGGGGGTTCTTGTTTTATAGTGTTCTGATCCACATCCTTCCGTTCCCGGAATCGATCTCTAATTCTCTGCTAAGCGTTTAAGTTCCCTGGCGAATGGGTTTCGATCCTCGCTATCCACGCATTGAGCATAGCGTTGAAAAGGAGCGAAGGATGAGTGGTCCCGGCTCACTTCTACTAGCGTATTGCAAGTGCATTGTTCCGTATCCAAGAGACGCAGAAGCAACCATCAGCATGTTTGTTCCTCATATCATACCTGAAATTGTGAATATTGGTGGTATCACTTTATTTATCCACAATACTTGATCCGCGTAGTAAAAACAACCTACATTAGCTTGCTATAACTGCCTTTTCAGTCTAGGAACGGGGTCGAAATAGCATGACGAATGCTGTTCTATATTGATGCAATACCCCTCTCCCTTGGACTACTTTTTCGATTCTTACTTCACTTTTCCGCATCGCATCCCAATAGGGGTTGGTGTGTGTGTTCTACTAAGTCCTCATTTCCGGGCTAATTCTCTTTTCGTCACTTTCATTTAAGATCCAGACCCAAACGAATGATGCAGAATAGGAACTCGAATAACCCATTGCGATGTTGGCCATCGATGGAAAGATCACGAACCAAAAACCTTGCCTTTTACCCAACCCAAAACACACGATCATGAATTCTAAATACTCTTGGTACAGCCCGCTCCACATGGTGCGCAAGCTGTCAGGCATCCTCGCGCTCTGCGCGATAGGTGTATTGTGGACAACCACAGCACAAGCACAGATCGCTTTGATAACGGCCAGCGATGGCGGATTCGAGAGCGGAACATCAACACTGGCAGCGAACGGCTGGACAGGGGTGAATGCCACTTCGGTTACATGGTTCACGGGAACCGCAGCAGGGGCTGCTACAGGCACCAAAGCTGCATTCGTAGGATCGAGTTCGACGACTTATATTGGGTCCACCACTGCAGTGATCAAGCACTTCTACCGGGATATCGCTATTCCGTCAGGAGCGACGCAGGTGTATCTCAACTACAAGTTGAAGATGCCTATCATTGATAATAATTATGACTACTTCTATATCTACACGAACACCACGGCGCAGACTCCTGTTTCGGGCACCCTACCCGCAGGAACCGTGCGTGCGACATACACCACCCCGTTGCTCACCGGTTTCACTGCGCGACCACAGATCGATCTGACCGCCTTGGCGGGCACCACGGTCCGCTTGGTCTTCACATACAAAACCGACGGGTCTTCCCCGTACGCGAATCCAGCAGTGGATGACATTACGCTCACGTATGTCGCGGCGCCAGCGGGCTGCACCGGCACCTCGCAGTATCCGTTCTCGGCCATTTCCGCTCCCGCACCGGGGGCAGGGGCGTACACGATCTCGTCGGCCCAACAATTGGATGGTGAATACAACCAAATGACCGGTGCTGTTGCCGGCCATACGTTCATGTCCGAGGCGACCGCGGCAGGCACCTATATCACCGTGCGCGCAAGTACATTCAACGGCGCATTGGTGAGTTCTGGTACGACACCGCTGAATTGGACCGCCACGGCAGGTGGCACCTACTACATCACCTACCACACCAACTCGTCGTGCGGCACTTCTTCGGCCTACACCATCACTAAGATCACGAACACCACGGTCGCAAGCGGCTGCACCAACACGTCTGCTTTCGGTTCCTTTGCGGCACCAGCGCCGGGTGCAGGGCCGTACCAGATCGCCACCAATCAATACCAGTCTGAGTACAACACGATGACCGGTGCCGTAGCCGGCCACACGTTCACCTCCACGGGGAGCATTGCAGGGACCTACATCACCGTACATGCAGGAACGTACAACGGAACAATAGTCGCTGCGGGCACCACGCCGTTGAATTGGACGGCAGCGGCGGGCGGCAGCTACTATATCCACTACAACACGAACTCGTCGTGCGGCACTGCATCGACCGGCATGACCTCCACGATCACGAACACCACGGTCGGAAGCGGCTGCACCAACACCACGGCGTACGGTTCCTTTACCGCACCCGCACCGGGAGCTGGGGCGTACACCATCTCATCGGCCCAATACCAATCGGAATACAACACGATGACCGGTGCCGTAGCCGGCCACACGTTCACCTCCACAGGGAGCATTGCAGGGACCTACATCACCGTACATGCAGGAACGTACAACGGAACAATAGTCGCTGCGGGCACCACACCGTTGAATTGGACGGCAGCGGCGGGCGGCAGCTACTATATCCACTACAACACGAACTCGTCGTGCGGCACTGCATCGACCGGCATGACCTCCACCATTACGAACACGACGGCCGCGGCAAACAATGATCTGGTGTGCGACGCCACAGCAGTCACCTGCGGCAGTACCACGGCCGGCACTACAGTGGGCTTTACCACGACAGGCACCTACGAAGGCACCACCACCTGCGGGGTGGCGCAATCCTACCCCGGGGCGTGGTACTCCATTGTGGGCAACGGCCAGGACATGGTCGCCAGCCTCTGTGCAACCTCGTGGGACAGTAGGATCTCCATCTATTCCGGCACCTGTACCTCCCTCGTCTGCGTCGGCGGTACAGACGATAACGGACCGGCCTGTTCAGGAACCTCGGCCAGTTATGGCTGGACTTCCACCAATGGGGTGACCTATTACATCAAGGTATATGGGTATAGCAGCAACAGTACCTTCTCCCTGAACGTTACCTGCTCATCCCCTGCACCCGCCAACGATGCTTGCGCGAACGCGATCAACGTGAATGCCTATCCGTACACGAGCGCGGTCATCAGCAACGCCAATGCAACGGACGATGTCCCCACCTCTACTTGCTCCGGCCCCAACAAGAACGTATGGTGGAAGGTGAGCGGCGTGTGCGGCACGATGTCCGCAAAGACCTGCACCGGCCTCACGAATTTCGATACGGAGATGGCCGTATTCAGTGGTAGCTGTGGCGCTTTCACCGAGGTAACCTGCAATGATGACGGGGGGCCGGCTTGTTCTAGTCCCCAATCCAGTGTTTCCTGGACGGCCACGCAAGGCACCTTCTATTACATCTCCGTGGGTTCCTATTATGGATCAGGGCCGACGGGGAACCTACAATTGAACGTGACCGTGGAGGATGGCGATGGTGATGGCGTAGGCGATGCCTGCGACAACTGCGTGAGCACCTCGAATGCCTCCCAAGCCAATGCTGACGGTGATTCCGCTGGCGATGCCTGCGAACTGTGCGACAACGACCCCAACAAGCTCGCTCCGGGGGTCTGTGGTTGCGGCGTGGCCGATGTGCCTACTACGTACTATGCGGATGACGATAGCGATGGATTCGGCGACGCTGGTTCACCACTGGCCGGTTACACATGCATAGTTCCTTCAGGATACGTAGCCGATAACAGTGACTGCGATGATACCCAATTGCTGTATACGGATAATGATGGTGATGGCTTCGGAACAGGTTCGCCTGTAGCCTGTGGTGTTGCCGACAATACGGATTGTGATGATGCAGCCCTTTTGCATGCGGATGTTGATGGTGATGGATTCGGAGCAGCTGCCAATGCAGCATGCGGGATCGCGGATAACAGTGATTGTGATGATACCCAGTTGCTGTATGCCGATAATGATGGAGATGGCTTCGGAGCGGGTACTCCGGTGGCTTGCGGTGTAGCTGATAACACCGATTGCGACGACACCCAGAACCTCTATGCCGACGGTGATGGGGATGGATTCGGAGCAGGTGCTCCGGTTGCTTGCGGTGTGGCGGACAACAGTGATTGCAACGATGCGCAACTTCAATATGCTGATAACGATGGTGACGGTTTCGGAGCAGGTACACCGGTTGCCTGCGGAGTAGCGGACAATAGCGACTGCGACGACACCCAGAACCTGTATGCCGATACCGACGGTGATGGCTACGGAGCAGGTGCTCCGGTAGCATGTGGCGTGGACAATGATGACGATAGTTGCCCTGGTGATTTCGGGATCATTGGAAGTGCTTGTGACGCTGGTCCTGGATATGTGCTCGGTGCATTGGACTCAAATTGCGATTGTGTCGGTGTACTATGCAGTGAGGACCTCACGCTGGACATTACCATGCCTGCTTTCGGTACATTACCGACCTGGAACTGCTTGAAGATGCAACCGACATTCTAGTACAAAGCGGGGGCGGAGGTTTCGCTAACCCTGGGGTGAATCAACAATTCACCTGCTTGCCGGATGGTAAATTCAGGTTGGTCATGGGTGGTGTTCCAGCTGGAGGTTCCTACATGCTACGCACCAGTGGAAACCCTGGAACGCGGATCATTGATAACATTACTACGGTCGCTGGAACAACCTCAGTGACACCGTATAACACTACGCCTGCTGCACTTAGTTCCAATGGAGCCGTGCAGGTACCGGTTGGTCCTAACGACCTGCTTTTCACAAGTTGTGATAAGCCATTCTGGGTATCCGGTGAATATGTTGTGTGCAACGAAGATCCAGACGTAGCGGCTGAATGGGTGCCGAACGGCCCCAGTAACGTGCAACCAACGACCACAGGCTATGACTTCTGGTTCTACAACCCGAACGGTGGATACAGTTACATCCGCCAGCGCAGGCACAATGTGTCGGACAACTTCGCGAACATAGGCTCTGCACGTACGTGCCACATGAAAGTGAACAACTGGGCCACAGCTAACCATATCCCGGACGGCGTGAAGCTCAACGTTCGTGTGCGTGCTGTAGTGAACAATGTTCCTGCGAACTGGGGTCCTGCTTGTCGCTTTGTAAGGGATGAGGCCTTGGCCGCGTGCCGCCTACGAAATTGTTCGATGTGCCGGGGTTCCCACAGTTCTATAGCTGTGGTGTAACACGCCAGTTCGTGAACAATACAGCGAACCGCATCTATGCACGACCCGTTTCCGGTGCGAATAAGTACAAGTTCACCTTCTCCAGTGGTGAGGGCACGTTCTCTCGCGTGACCAACTACTACTACGTGAATTTAGGTTGGTCCGGTCTACCAACACTGACCGTGAGCGCGACATACGAGGTTACCGTGCAAGCATCAATGAACAATGGCGCAAGCTATTGTGTTGTTGGGGATGTCTGTCTGGTAACAATTGTTCCTACTGCGATCGGCGGAAGCCAGAATGCAGCGTTGGACAACAATGGTACTGCGGCATTGAACCTATGGCCGAACCCGAATAACGGGGATGTGTTGAATATGAGCCTGCACATTACGGATCCGTTCATTAGCACGGTGAGCATGGACATCTTCGACCTAAGTGGTAAGCGCATGATCGCACGTACTGTTGCTATCCAGGATGGCCTTATCAACACCACCATTGACCTCAACGGCGACCTTGCTGATGGTATGTACGTGGTAAAAGTTACTGCTGGTGATGAAGTCTTCACACAACGTGTGGTGATCCAGAAGTAAGCTGAATAAAGTACGATCCCAGGATCGTTAACGAACATGACCCCCGTACCGAAAGGTGCGGGGGTTCTTGTTTGGTGCCGTTGGCCTGCATTGCTTCAATCGCATTACATCTATCCATGATCTGAATATTTCTTACATCTCTATCTATCCGCTCTTCCTTTCTTGACATTATTTCATTCTGATCGGTGATCTGGCTTCAAAGTATCCGGATCGAACACGCCTGAATTTATTCATGCTCGGACTTTATGATCAATATTTCAATGTATTCGTGTAGCATGGATAGATCAAGTTGCCCATTGATGTAACATTCCGTCAGACCAGTGAGTATAAAATCATCAATGATCAGTTATGTGATGCAAAAAATCGGATTCCATTTGACAAACCTTCAGAACCACAGAAATTAATTCCTCGATGATCTACTACTGAACGCCGTTATAAAAACGACGTCTGTCGTAAAATAAATTGAACGAAAAACCACAATCAAGCAAAATTTAGACTCCTAAACCAACACATCATCCATGAAGTTCAGCTCTCCCACATTAACAGGGCTTGTTAACCCCTTACGAGCGGTCATCGCATTGCTCGTTCTCACAACATCTTCGCTCCTCTGGGGCCAAGTCGCCACACAGTATTCGTGGTCACAATCCACAGGCACTTACTCGGCTATGGGCGCGGCCGGTGTCAACGCATTGTTCAGTGACGCGTGGGACGATAGCGATGTCACCTACACATTACCGTTCACATTCAACTACGACGAGACCGCGTACACAAAGATCCGGATCTCCAGTAACGGGTTCTTCGTGTTCGGCACATCGATCAGCGATAACAACAGTGGCGGGGCATATGTCAGTAACTCCGACAACTCGGGTGAATTCCTTGGTGGAAACGTGACACAATTCGGTGTTGCAGGATTCAACGCCGATCTGATCGAACGTACCTACAGCACATTTTCAGGGACCCGCACAAACGGCACCCCGACCATTACCGGAGCAACCACGACGAACATTCGCGTAGGAATGCGCTTGAGTGGTTCCGGTATCCCGAACAATGCGGTGATCACGAACATCTCAGGTACCACAGTAACACTTAGTGCAAATGCCACAGCAAGTGGATCAACGACACTGACCCCTCGGGGAAACGCGATCGTGACAACCACGGGCACAAGCCCGAACCGTACCGTTGTGGTGCAGTATACCAGGGTGGCACGTGAGAATTTCACAGGCTCGGATGACATTAGCTTCCAGATCTTGCTTAATGAAGGTGGTGGAAACGCGGCGAACCAAACGGTACAAGTGGTCTTTGGTACTGTAACGACTTCGAGCAGTAGCACAAGCGAAAACCCTCAAGTTGGGATCCGTACCACGATATCGGACTACAATAGTAGAACCTCAACAACCAGTGCGAACTGGCAAGGAACCACCGCATCAACATCCAATTCGAACACGATCCGTTTCAGCAGTTCACGAGCTCCCACAACAGGTTTGACCTATACATGGACCCCTGATTACTGCACAGGCACACCTACCGCGGGCAGCATTGGAGGAACTTCTCCACTCTGCACAGGCACCGGTACCACGTTGACCTTGACAGGTAATTCTACTGGTGGTTATGGATTGAGCACTGCATGGTCCTATGGCACAGTGAATGGTGGGCCATACCCAACATCGGCCGGCTCTGGAAATAGCCTCTCAACGGGAACCTTGACGGCCACACGCTACTATGTCGCCACCACCACCTGTTCGAACGGAGGTGCTTCAGCAACTACATCTCAATTCGCCGTGGTGGTGAACTCGAATCCGACTACCTCGAATGCTGGCGCTGACCAGACCGTATGCATTCTATTCGGAGCCACATTGGCCGCAAATGCACCAAGCTCAGGCACGGGTACTTGGACGATCCAAACGGTAAATGGTGGTGCAACGAACAACATCTCACAATTCAGTAGCACTAGTGCGAACAATGCCACCTTCACTCCGATCACTGCTGGTGTTTATACGTTGCGCTGGACGATCGCTAATTCGCCATGCACCAGTTCAACTAATGATATGGTACTGACGGTTAGGGCCAGCCCTACCACAGCAAATGCTGGACCGACCCAAAGCATCTGTACTAACCCTGGATCCGCAACAATGGCCGGCAATACGATCACAAGCGGTGCGGGTTCTTGGAGTTTGGTAAGTGGTCCTAGTGGCGTTGCCATCACAACCGCTTCTTCACCGACGACCTCCATTACCGGGATGACAACGGCGGGTACTTATACCTTACGTTGGACCGCTACGAATAGCCCTTGCTCGCCTTCGACGGATGATGTGTTGGTCGTCGTAACTTCCCCATCTGTTGTTATTACCGGAAGTTATGGCCCATTGTGTGCAAATGATGGTCCAATTGCTTTGAACGGCACACCTATCGGTGGTACATGGAGCGGAACCGGTGTTACCGGGAATAATTTCGACCCGAGTGCTGGCACCCAAACCATCACATACACACATACGAACGGCCCGTGTACAACCGCCGAGAATACAACCATCATTGTCAACCCTGCACCAGGAGCCCCGACCATAAATATGGCTACCTATGCGATATGCCAGAATACTACAGTACCCGGAGGACAAGGACTAAGTGCATCGTGTGCACCAATAGCGGAGCAAAGTAGCAACGCATTTCCTGGATCCAATTTCATCAGCGAAGGGACTACGATCACAACGCGTGCTACTGTAACAATACCAGCCTTACCTCCTGGAGCAGTTGTTACAGGAGCCCGACTAAAATTGTTCAACGTGGTAGCTGCTTCGAATTTCATCAGTGCGCAGAGACAAAATATCAGAGTAGCACTTTCTGGCGCATACACGCTGGTTGAGACGCAACTTACAACCACAACCGGACCTGGAACAGTGAGTCCTGATCCCGTAATTACACTTGCAAGCTTCCCGATCGGTGGTGGTACGATCAACATTCGTACGCGGCAGACGACGGACAATTTCTTCACCAGTCCGGATGCCGTTATTGGCGGCGCGTTGATCGAAGTTGAGTATGCGTTGCCTACCGATGTGAGGTGGTATACTGCGTCAACGAACGGAACGTTGGTACATACTGGCGAACTGTTGGACCCTGTTGGTGTTGGTGCTGTGAATGCTTCAACACCCGGCACCACGTCTTTATATGCAACATGCGCATACAATGCCTGCGAGAACGTCAGGTTACAAACAACATTCGATGTAATAGCAGCTCCGATCGCAGGCGGCAATAATACCGTAACGCTATGTAGCGTGGATGCTCCTGCGAATATTGGAGTCCTTTTGGGCGCACATGATGCAGGTTCTTGGAGTGGCCCCAGTGCCGTTATCGGTGACCTGTATGATCCTGTGACCATGGATCAAGGTGCTTATGTATACACTGTGACCGGCACTGCACCTTGTGCAAATACAACAGCGACCATTATGGTAACCGAGACCCCGGCATCCACTTGGTATGCGGATTCCGATGGTGACAGCTTTGGCAACCCGGGTGATTCGCAGCTAGCATGTGTACAACCCGTTGGTTATGTAGCAGACAACAGCGATTGCGACGACACCCAGAACCTGTATGCTGATGGCGACGGTGACGGATACGGTGCGGGCGTGCCTATAGCTTGTGGTGTTGCGAACAACGCTGATGATTGCCCTACGGTATTCGGCGCAGTCGGTGGTGCTTGCGATGCTGGACCAGCCTTCGTGCTTGGTGAGTTGAATGCTAGCTGCGCCTGTGTGGGTGTTGCTTGCACGACCAACTTGAATCTGGATGTGACCATGCCGGCCTTTGGTACACTACCTACTTGGCAATTACGTGATGCTGGCACCAACCTGCTCGTACAGAGCGGTGGTGGCGGATTCGGTTTCGCTGGTATCAACCCAACGACCACATGCTTGCCTGATGGAACCTTCAAACTGATCGTGAATGGTATGCCTTCAGGTGGTGCTTATGTATTGCGCACCAGCGGTAACTACGAGCACACGCATCATTGATAGCAAACCGCGACCAACGGAAGTACACAGGTTATCGAGTTCAACACCACACCTATGATCCTGAGTTCAACAGGAGCTGTGCACATCCCAGTAGGACCAGCGGAGCTTCTTTTCACAAGCTGCGACAAACCATTTTGGAAAGCAGGTGAATACGTTGTTGTGAATGAAGATGCTGATGTTGCCGCGACCTGGGTGCCTAACGCTCCCAATAGCGCGCAATCCGCAACTTCCGGTTACGACTTCTGGATCTACAACCCGAACGGTGGATACAGTTACATTCGTCAGCGTCGCAATAACGTATCGGACAACTTCGGTGCTGTTGGTTCTGCACGCACGTGCCACATGAAAGTGAACAACTGGGCTAGTGCGAGCCATATCCCGAACAATGTGAAAATGAACATTCGTGTTCGTGCTGTAGTGAACAATGTACCGAAGAACTGGGGACCAGCATGCCGTTTCGTACGTGACGAGGCCTTGGCCATCTGCCCTCCAACAAAACTCTTCGATGTACCAGGATTCCCTCAGTTCTATAGCTGTGGTGTAACCCGTGCTTTCACTTCGAACGCAACGGACAGGCTCTATTCACGTCCAGTAACTGGTGCTAACAAATACAAATTCACCATCACCAGTGCCGAGTTGGCAACGCCTATCGTAAAGATCGTAAGCACCTACTACCTGAACTTGGGATGGACATCTGGGCCGCTCATGAATGATGGTGAGACCTATGATGTAACCGTACAAGCCTCCTTCAATAATGGTGCTTCATATTGTATTGTAGGTGAAATTTGCTTGGTGACCATCAACAACAATGCGATCGCTGGCCAACAGAACATTGCGTTGAATGAAAAAGGTTCCGCATTGAACCTATGGCCGAACCCGAACAACGGTGATCGTTGAACATGAGCCTGCATTGCAGACCAGATTCGTTCATTAGCACGGTGAGCATGGACATCTTCGACCTTAGCGGTAAGCGCATGATCGCGCGCACTGTTGGCATCCAGGATGGCCTTATCAACACCACCATTGATCTCTCCCGCAGTTCTGCGGGAGGCGACCTTGCTGATGGTATGTACGTGGTAAAAGTTACTGCTGGCGATGAAGTCTTCACACAACGTATGGTGATCCAGAAGTAAGGATAAACTTTCGATCTTCGGTTCGTAGCAAATTCAAAGACCCCCGTGCCGAAAGGTGCGGGGGTTCTTGTTATGGGCCAGGTGCTGATCGGATCAACTCTGTTCCCGGAACCGATCTCTGATCCAGTAGTACATGCTCATGGTTCCCAACGTATGGATCCGACTCTCGCTATCCACGTATTGCGCATCACACCGAAACGGACGGATCACCGAATGATGCTGGCTCGCTTAACATAGCGTATATCAAAGTTCATTGTTGCGTGGCCAAAAGACGCATTGGCAACCAACAGCATGTCGGTTCGTCCAATCCTGTCGTACTGAATTTATGAATATTGGTGGCTTCAATTATTTTATTCACAATACTTGACTTGGGCGGCGAGACCATATACTTTAGCATCGCTGTACGTGCATTTTCAGTCGACCAATAAGGTGAAAAAGGATGACGAACGCAGTTTTAATTGATCATAAAAAACACGCTCCCTTGGACTTCATTCTTGACTCTTCCATCCCTTCTTTACTGACCACGATCCTGGATGCATCCAGGGCGTGTTTTTCCAATAAGTCCTCGTTATGGGCTAATTCCCTTTACGTCACTTTCCCGTAGTAAAAAAGCAAACGAATGACACATAACAAGAACTCAACATCCATTCGGACGGTGAACGTCCAGATGGAGGAAAAGCTCAGATCTACTCTCCTAGTCTTTAACACAAACCAAAACCCAAAATCAATGAAGCATAACTACACTTGGAATAGACCGCTCCGCGCGGTGCGAAAGCTGGCGGGCATTCTCACGCTGAGCGCGATCGGTGCGTTGTTCACGACGAATGCGGATGCCCAGTACTGCAATACCGCGACCTCGAACGATGCGATCACAGTGACCACGGTCAGCCAGAATACGGCCTCATATAGCAGCGGTCGAAGGGCGTTCAACTTTACCACGGTGGCCGGGCGCACTTACACCTTCGCCACCTGTGGGCTCACCTCAAGCGATACGTACCTGCGTTTGTACTCAACAGGCAACGGCGGTACGCAACTCGCATTCAACGACGATGGGTGTGGTACGCAATCGACGTTCAGCTATACTGAGACCGTTAATTCCACCCGCTCCATACTGGTGACAAGGTACACATCCGGAAATCCTACGTGCACGGTTCTGAATGCTGCCACACGTGTGAGCTACTACTACACCGCGCCAGCTCCGCCAGCTCCGTGTTTCACCGCACCGAATGGCGAATATCCAACAGGTGCCCAATCGGTCGTTTGTGATGGCGTCCCGCACGATGTGTCCTTGGCCTGCGGTTATGCCGGCGAATACACCACCATGAACCTCACCTCGGGCGTACTCTACACCTTCACCAGCAGTGTGGCCTCGGATTGGATCGCGTCGACAACAGTGCTGGTACCGTCGGTTACGCTTTCGGTACGGGCCGGTGAATTACACCCCTACTACTTCGACCACTTACCGTTTCTATACGCACACCAGTTCTGGTTGTGGTGCGGAGAGCGTTTGCCGGATCCGATACGTGCAGTGCAGCGCTCCACCTGCCCCATGCGCCGCACCGACCACCGCACCTTACACTATTTGCCAAGGAGGATCCGTACCAAATGGTGAAGGACTTACGGGAACCGTTTGCGCGGAGTCCACACTTGCGTTCGGCTCAGTTCTCGCCTTCCCCAGTGCGCCCTTCGAGAGCGATGGCACCACACCCATTCTGCAAAGCACCTTGACCGTGCCCGCGTTGCCCACAGGCGGCTGTAGTGACAGGCGTGCGGTTCATCTTGACCAACATCACGGCAACGGGTGGGTCCTACCTGAGCGAGATCCGATTGGACGTTAGCGGCTTGATCACCGGTACCGGTGTCGCTATTCCAGGTGCTGCTGCGGCTTCCGGGAATATACCATCACACACCTTTACTATTGCTGGTCCCTTCCCCGGCTGGGAAAACGGTGGCAGCATTGCCGTTTCAATGTATGAGAGCTTTAACGATGCTGTTGTGCCTGATGCGACCATCGCGAGCATGAGCCTTGAACTAGATTACACCATGCCCACCCCGGTCTGGTTCGCTGCCTCAACGGGTGGCGCTCCCGTGGGTGGCGGTGTGGTCTTCGACCCGGTAACTGCCGGCGCAGTGGACGCGAACACACCGGGTAACACCACGTTCTATGCGCAGTGCGATCTGGATAACTGCATCGGCACATTACGTGCTCCGGCGGTCTTCACCGTCACTGCTACTCCTTCAGCGAGCATCAGCTATAATGGTTCACCCTATTGCAGCGATGCAGGTACCGCTACAGTGACCTTCTCGGGAACCACTGGTGGCACATACACGGGCACGGCGGGCTTAGTGATCAACGGTTCCACGGGTGATGTGGATCTCGATGCCAGCACGGCGGTTGCCCATACGGTAACCTACACGGTTGCTCCGGCAGGTGGTTGCGCACAATACCAGACCACGGCGGGCATCACCATCACGGATGCTCCTTCGGCGAGTATCAGTTATGCTGGTTC
Source organism: Flavobacteriales bacterium (assembly GCA_016704485.1). Classification (NCBI taxonomy): domain Bacteria; kingdom Pseudomonadati; phylum Bacteroidota; class Flavobacteriia; order Flavobacteriales; species Flavobacteriales bacterium. The sequence goes on from JADJAA010000001.1 coordinate 376,125, forward strand.
ACCCTATTGCAGCGATGCAGGTACCGCTACGGTTACCTTCTCGGGAACCACTGGTGGCACATACACGGGCACTGCGGGCTTGGTGATCAATGGCTCCACGGGTGATGTGGACCTCGCTGCCAGCACGGCGGTTGCGCATACGGTCACCTACACGGTTGCCCCGGCAGATGGTTGCGCCCAATACCAGACCACGGCGGGCATCACCATCACCCCCACACAGACGTACTATGCTGATTTAGATGGTGATGGCTTTGGTGATCCGAACGACGCGGTGGATGCGTGCACCCCACCCGCAGGATACATTGCCGACAATAGCGATTGTGATGACACTCAGAACCTTTACGCTGATACGGACGGGGATGGTTACGGAGCAGGTGCGCCAGTAGCGTGTGGAGTAGACAATAATGATGATGATTGTCCTACTACATTCGGGATCGTCGGAAGTGCTTGCGATGCTGGTCCTGGATTTGTTCTGGGTCAATTGAATGCAAGCTGTAATTGTGTCGGTGTGCAGTGCACCACGGACCTTACCTTGGATATCACAATGCCTGCGTTCGGCACATTACCGACATGGGAATTACGTGAAGATGCAACCAACATTCTGGTACAGAACGGTGGCGGCGGATTCGCGAACCCTAGGTATCAATCAGCAGTTCACCTGTTTGCCTGATGGTAAATTCAGGTTGAGCGTGAGCGGTGTTCCAGCTGGAGGTTCCTACATGCTACGCACCAGTGGAAACCCTGGTACGCGTATCATTGACAACATCACTGCGACTGCTGGAACAACTTCAGTAACAGCGTTCACTACTACACCTGCTGCTCTTAGTTCCAATGGCGCAGTCCAGGTACCAATTGGTCCTAACGACCTGCTTTTCACAAGTTGTGATAAAACCTTCTGGAAAGCGGGCGAATACCTCGTGTGCAATGAAGATGCCGCTGTTGCTGCTGACTACAATGGTGGCGGTGCTGCTGGAGCAGATAGTGGCTATGACTTCTGGTTCTACAACCCGAACGGTGGATACAGCTACATCCGCCAGCGCAGGCACAACGTTTCAGACAACTTTGCGAACATCGGTTCTGCTCGTACGTGCCACATGAAAGTGAACAACTGGGCAGTAGCTAACCATATCCCGGACGGCGTTAAACTCAACGTTCGTGTGCGTGCTGTAGTGAACAATGTTCCTGCGAACTGGGGTCCTGCTTGTCGCTTTGTAAGGGATGAGGCCTTGGCCGCTTGCCCTCCAACTAAATTGTTCGATGTACCTGGAAACCCACAGTTCTATAGCTGTGGTGTAACACGTCAGTTCGTCAACAATACAGCGAACCGCATCTATGCACGTCCTGTTAGTGGTGCGAACAAGTACAGGTTCACCTTCTCCAGTGGTGAGGGTACGTTCTCCCGTTTGAGCAACTACTACTACATGAACTTGGGATGGTCCGGTCTGCCAACACTTGCAGCAAGCGGAACATACGAAATTACCGTAGAAGCGTCATTGAACAACGGCGCAACCTATTGTGTTGTTGGTGATGTATGTCTGGTAACAATTGTTCCTACTGCGATCGGCGGAAACCAGAATGCAACGTTGGACAACAATGGCGCAGCGTCATTGAACATGTGGCCGAATCCGAACAACGGTGAGTTGTTGAATGTAAGCTTGCACATTACGGATCCGTTCATCAACACGGTGAGCATGGACATCTTCGACCTCAGCGGCAAGCGCATGATCGCGCGTACTGTTGGCATTCAGGATGGCGTGCTCAACACCACCATTGATCTCAACGGCGACTTAGCTGTTGGTATGTACATGGTAAAAGTTACTGCTGGTGAAGAAGTATTCACACAGCGTGTGGTGATCCAGAAGTAAGGATCGACCTGCGATCCTCGGATCGTAACAAATACAAAGACCCCCGTGCCGAAAGGTGCGGGGGTTCTTGTTTTGTGCAATAATGATCAATCATTGTCCATTGCGCCAATTTGATCCATTTTGAGGTTTCTTTCCTATTTGATCAGCACCAGCACTGCATTCCTGAATTTATTCACTCAAAACACTTTTCTCGCCTCCAAGTGGTAACCCCGAGCTTCGAAACTTATTAATGATAGGTTCTCGCAACTATTATCCCTAAGGGTCCGTACAACATCTACCGATCATGGTTATCATTCAACCCACTCTCCACCTATTTGATCCAAATAAGTAACTGAACTTCAGTTGCTTGCAACGCCAACTTCCCTCTTTTTCGGAGTCTCTTAAAACTGATGAATCGGTTCGTCGATGGTTATCTATGATTCGTCGACGTAAATACATCATCCGTCTAATAATAAACTTGACAGCGCTTTCTAAAATGATGAATCTTGCACCCATTAAACCCTAAGATCTCCCAATGATGAAGAGCTCTAAAACACGAACAACACGAAAATGGTCCTTTGGACCATGGCTAGTAGTGGCCCTCCTACTTTTAACCCAGTTGGTCAGTGCACAGATAACCAACACGTATAACAGCTCTGGCACTTTCGTAGTACCAGCTGGCGTATCGCAGGTAACAGTTGAATGTTGGGGTGGCGGTGGCCATGGAAGCACGCGTACATCGAATGGAGCTGGTGGCGGTGGAGGTGGTGGTGCCTATTCCCGATCGACCATTTCCGTGATCGAAGGCAATTCATACACGTATACTGTGGGTGCTGGAAGTAATTCGGCATCACCAGGGGGCGATTCGTGGTTCCTTAACGCCACAACGGTCATGGCCGAAGGTGGAAATTCAGTGGCCAACAACACTCCTGCTGGTGCAACCGGTGGAGCAGCGGGTACGGGCTTTGGTACTGTTAAATACAGTGGTGGTAATGGTGCTGCAGGCGGATCAACAGGTGGAGGTGCTGGCTCATCTGCCGGTACTGCTGCTGCTGGGGCCAACGGCTCTGGGCAGAACGGCGGGAATGCTCCTGTTGGTGGTGGTGATGGCGGGGATGGTGGAAATGCTGGATTCCTTGCAGGTGCGGGCGTTGCAGGATCTGCTCCTGGTGGTGGTGGAGGTGGTGCCGAAAAAAACACCTTTTCCGGTAACCAGAATGGCGGGAACGGCGCAACCGGTCGCGTAGTACTTACCTATACACCATGCTCTGGACCAACTGTTTCCGTGGCACCGGGTTCGCCTACCATATGTGCTGGAGCAAGCGTTGTGCTAACGGCCTCCGGTGCTTCCGCAAGTTATTCATGGTCGCCTGGCACAGGGTTGAGTTCGACTTCCGGTGCTGTGGTTACAGCAAACCCAACATCGACCACGACCTACACCGTGACCGGTTTGAATACGGGTTGTTCCATACCCGGCACAACTACGGTAACCGTAACGGTAACTCCGGCACCCACTGTTCCGGTGATGTCACCGACAAGCGTCACGACATGCTCTGGCTCACCTACAGTACTGAGTGCGTCATCGACCACATCAGCAACCGTAATATCCTCGCCATTCAATAGCACAGGAGGGCCGGCTAACATAACCACCGGTGCAGCGCAGAACGCCACCACCTACCCATTCAACAACACAGTGAGTGGACTTCCGATATCTGGTGTAACGGTAGAATCGGTCACTATAAACGGCATTACCCATACTTTCCCTGATGATCTGGACATCTTACTTCAATCCCCTACAGGTACGAACGTGATCCTGATGTCCGACGTGGGTGGTACTAACGATCTAGCCGCTGTGAACTACACCTTCGAAACGGGATCTCCGGCAATGTCCGATGCCGGTGCCAACGCAGCGGGAAGCTACGCTCCAACGAACATCGGAACTCCCGATGATTGGCCAACAGCTCCTGGACCAGGAGCAATTTCAGCCAAGCTTCACCGACACTCACCTCTTTTCAGGAAACTTTAACGGGGTATGGAAGCTGCTTATACGTGATGATGCGTCTGGTGATGGAGGATCTATCGCAAATTGGAGCATTACGTTCAGCTATCCGGCTACAGTTAGCTATGCTTGGTCACCGAACATCGCGCTTAGCGCGACGACCGGAGCAAGTGTTACAGCTTCGCCAACCAGTACACAAGCCTATATGGTCACTGTCTCACATACGGCGAACAGTTGTACCCGCACAGGTAACGTTACCGTTACAACGGTGACACCTCCGAGCGCAGGTACGAATGGAACGCTGATCACCTGTAGCAATGCAGCACCTTCCAGCCTATTCGCCCAATTAGGTGGAACACCGAACGGCGGCGGCACATGGAGCGGACCCAGCGCGGTGAGTGGTGGGATGTACAACCCCGCGACCATGAACCCTGGTGTTTATACTTACTTAGTAACTGCTGCACCCTGTTCGCCCGATTCGGCAACTGTGACCGTAACGGAAAACACCGCTACACCTTGGTATGCAGATAACGACAGTGATGGCTTCGGCGACGCCGGTGATATGGTATTGGCCTGTGCGGCCCCTGGCGGATATGTGGCCAACAGCACGGATTGCGATGACACACAGGAACTCTATACGGATGCGGACGGTGACGGCTTCGGTGCTGGAGCTCCGGTTGCATGTGGTGTTGCGAACAACTTGGATTGTAATGATGCTGCGGTCCTGCACGCTGATGTGGATGGCGATGGATTCGGCGCAGCCGCCAATGCTCCTTGTGGTATCGCGGACAATAGTGATTGCGATGATACCCAATTTGCTTTACATGGATGATGATGGTGACGGTTTCGGAGCAGGTGCTCCAGTTGCCTGCGGTGTAGCCGACAACACTGATTGTGACGATTCTCAGAATCTTTATGCCGACGGTGATGGTGACGGTTTCGGAGCAGGTGCTCCAGTAGCTTGCGGTGTAGCCAACAACACGGATTGTAACGATGCGCAACTCCAATACACGGATGCGATGGTGACGGTTTCGGAGCGGGTTCGCCTGTAGCATGCGGTGTTGCTGATAACACGGATTGTGACGATTCACAGAACCTCTATGCGGATACCGATGGTGATGGCTATGGAGCCGGTGCTCCAGTAGCGTGCGGTGTTGCCGATAACACGGATAATTGCCCTACTACATTCGGGATCGTTGGAAGTGCTTGCGATGCTGGTCCAGGATTCGTTCTGGGCCAACTGGATGCTACCTGCGCGTGTGTTGGTGTACAATGCACTACGAACCTGACCTTGGATATCACAATGCCTGCGTTCGGTACGTTACCGACATGGGAATTACGTGAAGATGCAACCAACATTCTGGTACAAAGTGGTGGCGGCGGATTCGCAAATCCAGGGATCAATCAACAGAATACCTGTTTGCCGGATGGTAAATTCAGGCTGGTCATGGGTGGTGTTCCTGCTGGTGGTTCTTACATGCTACGCACCAGTGGAAACCCTGGTACGCGCATCATTGATAACAGCGCCACGACCGCTGGAACAACTTCTGTTTCACCTTATAACACTACACCTGCTACACTTAGCTCCAATGGTGCAGTGCAGATACCCGTTGGTACGAACGACCTGCTCTATACGAGTTGCGATAAAACCTTCTGGAAAGCGGGCGAATACCTCGTGTGCAACGAAGATGCCGCTGTTGCTGCCGACTACAATGGTGGCGGTGCTGCTGGAGCAGATAGTGGTTATGACTTCTGGTTCTACAACCCGAACGGTGGATACAGCTACATCCGTCAGCGTCGTAACAACGTATCGGACAACTTCGCGAACGTTGGTTCTTCACGTACGTGCCACATGAAAGTGAACAACTGGGCAGCTGCGAACCATATTCCGAACGGTGTGAAACTCAACGTTCGGGTGCGTGCTGTTGTGAACAATGTTCCTGCGAACTGGGGTCCTGCGTGCCGCTTTGTAAGGGATGAGGCTTTGGCAGCTTGCGCTCCTACTAAGTTGTTCGATATACCTGGATATCCACAGTTCTATAGCTGTGGTGTCACACGTCAGTTCGTCAACAATACAGCGAACCGCATCTATGCACGTCCTGTTAGTGGTGCGAACAAGTACAAGTTCACCTTCTCAAGTGGTGAGGGTACGTTCTCTCGCATTAGCAACTTCTATTATGTGAACTTGGGTTGGTCTGGTCTACCAACGCTGGCCGTGAGCGGAACATACGAGGTTACCGTGCAAGCATCATTGAACAACGGCGCAACCTATTGTGTAGTTGGTGATGTGTGTCTGGTAACAATTGCTCCTCCTGCGATCGGCGGAAGCCAAAATGCAGCGTTGGACAACAATGGCACAGCATCACTGAACATGTGGCCGAACCCGAACAACGGTGATGTATTGAATGTGAGCCTACATATTTCGGATCCGTTCATCAGCACTGTTACCATGGACATCTTCGACCTCAGTGGTAAGCGCATGATCGCGCGCACTGTTGCTATCCAGGATGGTGTTCTCAACACAACCATCGATCTCAACGGCGACCTAGCTGTTGGTATGTACATGGTGAAGGTTACTGCAGGTGAGGAAGTCTTCACACAGCGTGTGGTGATCCAGAAGTAAGGATCAACCTGCGATCCTCGGATCGTAACAAATACAAAGACCCCCGTGCCGAAAGGTGCGGGGGTTCTTGTTTTGTGGCACTAACATGTAATGAACAGTGCCGTTACATTTTTATATTTCAACCAACAGATTACCAACGTTATGGACATTGCGCGGAAATGCACAGCCTTATCCATCGCGAAATCCCGAATGTTGTGTAGGGTAAGAAGACCACATCGAATATATCCGGAAGATGTACAGAGATCAGAAAAAAGTTCGATCATTGTTACAAAAGGATCGGTCCACGATCAAGGGAACTACCATTCGTCACCCTTTTATCTATTGAACTGTCTTACAATTGCGCGCAATTCAAGGAATGACACGATAGGGTCATTTCAAAACCATTGAATTAGAACACATGAACCGTATTTTTAAACTAAGTCTTACCGTTGCCTTTGCCATATCCAGCGCTTTGGCATCCGCACAATGTATCGGCTTTTCCAATTCGCCCACGTCGGGCACAAGCACACCTGCGGCAGGCGCCACATCCGCAGGCTATTTCGTATTCCCAGGTACATACAGCACATGGTTCAGTATCGTGGTTGGACCAGAGTACACGTCGCACCCCGCTCAAGTGGACCGCCAACACTTCCGGTATCCACTACATCAGCATAAACAGCACTTCTACCTGCAGCACCAGTGGCAGTTCACGGACCATCACCTTGAGCAGAACCGATGGATCGGGTTGTACTACCGGCCTCTTGAGTCCTGCCGGGACCTTCACGCCAAGTTGCTCAGGCACTGCCCAATCGATAGGCTCCGGCCTAGCTGGCGGATACTCTAACGTGGCCCTAACTAACGGGGTGCCATACACCTTCACTAGTTCAGTGAGTGGCGATAAAGTAACGATCGCAAATTCCTCTGGCACGATCCAACGCTATGGAACCACTCCATTCACCTATGTGCCGGCTACAACTGCCACTTACCGGTTCTACACGCATAGCACTTCGGCCTGTGGTACAACGGGCACGCGCACCCGCTCTATCACTTGCCCTGGCCAAGGTGGTGGTGGCAACTGCCTCTCCGGTACGCAATACCCCACCAATACATATACCCTAACCGCATGCGATGGTGTGGCTCAAACCATCGTCAGCGGCACTAACTATGGTGAGTTCTGTAATGTTGCACTGGTAAGTGGCACGGCGTACACCTTCAGCTGTGCTAACGGGGGGTATGTTACGATCAGCAATAACACCGCCACCACGGAACTCGCGGCCGGTACCTCTCCGTTGGTTTGGGCCGCCACAGCAAGTGCTACATACCGCTATTATATCCACTCCAATTCATCTTGCGGATCAGGAGGTTCAACGGGATCCAAGCGGATCCAGTGCGGAACAGCGGTTGTTCTTCCCGGTTGCGCTACTGATCCATCACCGGCCAGTTCCAGCAGCGCTTGCATCTCGTCCGCCACAACAACTTTAAGCTGGTCTTCTGTGGCCACTGCCACGGGTTATGATGTGTATTTCAACGCCGGCGGTTCGGCCACGACCTTGGTGAGTAATAACCAAGTGGGACTTTCCTACAACGCCTCTACCCCGACAGCAGGCACGTATAGTTGGAGGATCGTACCAGCCACCGCTAGCGGAGATGCTACGGGTTGCACGACTTGGGACTTCGTACGGACAGCAGCTCCGATCTGGTATGCCGACCAAGACGGTGATGGTTTCGGTAATCCTAGTATTTCTCAGTCTACTTGTACCCAGCCAGGTAACTATGTTGCCAATAATACCGATTGTGACGACACCCAGGATCTTTATGCAGATAACGACGGTGATGGCTTTGGAGCAGGTGCTCCGGTAGCATGCGGCGTTGCCGATAATTCGGATTGCAACGATGCGCAGCTTCAATATGCTGATAACGATGGCGACGGTTTCGGAGCGGGTGCACCGATTGCTTGCGGTGTTTCGGATAACACGGATTGCAATGACACCCAGAATCTCTATGCCGATACCGATGGTGATGGCTATGGAGCAGGTGCTCCGGTAGCGTGCGGTGTGGCCGATAATACGGATGATTGCCCGACTACATTCGGGATCATTGGAAGTGCTTGCGATGCTGGTCCTGGATTTCGTTCTGGGTCAATTGAATGCAAACTGTAATTGCGTCGGGCTGCAGTGCACCACGGATCTTACCTTGGATATTACTATGCCTGCCTTCGGTACGTTACCTACTTGGGAATTACGTGAAGATGCTACGGACATTCTGGTACAGAACGGTGGCGGCGGTTTCGCCAATCCAGGGGTCAATCAACAGAATACCTGTTTGCCGGAAGGTAACTTCAGGTTGATCATGAATGGTGTCCCAACTGGTGGGTCCTATGTGTTACGAACAAGTGGTAACCCTGGAACGCGTATCATCGATAACATCACTACAACTGCTGGAACAACTTCCGTAACGGCGTTCTCTACTACACCTGCGGCATTAAGTTCCAATGGTGCGGTGCAGGTACCTGTAGGCCAAACTGATCTTCTCTTCACGAACTGCGACAAACCCTTCTGGAAAAGCGGTGAATATGTTGTGTGCAACGAAGATGCTCAAGTCGCTGCAGCATGGGTGCTGAACGGTGCCAATACTGTACAATCTGCAACAACAGGCTATGACTTCTGGTTCTATGACCCGAACGGTGGATACAGTTACATCCGCCAGCGCAGGCACAACGTTTCCGACAACTTCGCTAACGTTGGCTCTTCCCGTACATGCCACATGAAAGTGAACAACTGGGCTACAGCTAACCATATCCCGGACGGTGTGAAACTCAATGTTCGTGTGCGTGCCGTAGTGAACAATATACCCGCTAATTGGGGACCTGCTTGTCGCTTTGTACGCGATGAGGCCTTGGCTGCTTGCCCTCCCACAAAGTTGTTCGACCTACAGGGATTCCCCCAGTTCTACAGCTGTAATGTAACCCGTGCGTTCATTTCAAATGCATCGAACAGGCTCTATGCTCGTCCGGTAAGTGGTGCGAACAAATACAAATTCACCATCACCAGTGCAGAGTTGGCCACGCCGATCGTGAAGGTCGTAAACACCTACTACCTCACCTTGGGTTGGACCTCAGGACCGACCATGAATGTAGGTGAGACGTATGATGTAACTGTGCAAGCGTCGTTCAATAATGGTGCTTCCTATTGTGTAGTAGGCGATGCGTGTTCAGTGAGCATCATTAGCAATGCGGTCGTTGGGCAGCAGAGCATTGTATTGGATGGACAACGTTCCGAATTGAACATGTGGCCGAACCCGAACAACGGTGATGTGTTGAACATGAGTCTGCGCGTTGCTGATCCTTTCATCAGCACAGTGAACATGGACATCTTCGACCTAAGTGGTAAGCGCATGATCGCGCGTACTATTGGTATCCAGGATGGCGTTCTCAACACAACAATTGATCTCAACGGCGATGTCGCTGTTGGTATGTACATGGTGAAGATCATTGCTGGCGAGGAACTATTCACACAGCGTGTTGTGATCCAGAAGTGACCTCTTTCTTCTAATGTGAAAAGGGCTGTCTCGAAAGAGCAGCCCTTTTCATTTTTCGTTGAAACCGAAGCCGCTTGATCCTGATCCGAAAATGAAAAAACTACCGCGTTCAAATAGAATGAAATGACTGAAGCCTTGATGTTGATTCCATCGCATTCATTGCGCGCGGTCATCTTGGCATTTTTCCGAACAGGTAATGCTTCAACATTCGCTACATCGGAACTCATTAAAAAAGGGGCTATCCCTTTCGAGACAGCCCCTTGTTCTTTAACGAGCGGACCTTATTGCTGAACGATCGGGTCGCGCAATGTTTCAACCAAAGCTCCAATGTCCGTAACGATATCTGTCGGTACGTTGTTCTGTGCTGCACCAGCAACAAGATCAACAATGAAACGATCGAAATCAGAATTTCCAACTAGGCCGGTCATACGTGGGTTTCCAGCATTGTTGTGCGTCTCCACCATATTCAACCCATCATAGGTGTAATTCTGGGATCCTGTCGCTACTGCGAAGAACTCAGTGAGGTTCTCACTTAGAGCAGCGAAACCGGTAAGGTCACCGCTTCCAACTTCGGCAAGTAGAACTGCGAAGAACGGCTGTAGTTGTGCATCTCCAGCGATAACGAAGATGGTGCTATCCACCACTGAACGCAGACCGAGGTAACCCTTTTCGATCATCTGTCCTGAATTGGATGGATCAGCGACCATTGTGGTGCCACCAAGACGCTGGTAGAGAGTTGGAGTTGGAGTTGGCGCAGGAGTTGGCGCAGGTTCATCATCCTTTTTACAACCAGTAACCATTAAGGCTACTACGGATAAGTAAAGTGCTGTTTTGATCATCTTTCTCATTGTTCTTCTTTTTTGGTTTGTGGATTTTGGGTCAATTCGATCAATGGATCACACTGGTGAACCAAGGGGAAATTCAATTTTGAGTTGTTCGTGTAAGGGCGTGGAGTGCGAAACCTTGTTCGGGATTCATCTCACGACGGAGGTGATCCAACTTACCAGTTGCCCGGTCATGCCTTCCTTCACCATCGCTGGACATCCCATCGCAGCAGCTTCGGCAGTAACAACAAGGGGTTTACCCGGAACAGTGCTCATGTCATTTACAACGGCGAGTACGGCTGCTTGGTCCTGCACGGAACGGTCATAGGCGTATACCAAATTCCGGTCTTCCAGGTTCACACGTGCATTGGCCACGCCCGGCATGGCATCAACGCTGCTTCGGATCATGGCTGCCTCTGCCGGAGATAATTCATTCGAGAAATCAATGCGTGCCAATTGTAGATTGGCCAAATGTGCATTCGGTTTTGGTTTGGTAACAGCGTGTATGTGCCATACAACTATTCCAGAAAGAATGAATAAGCTACTTAGGCTTATCAATATCGTTTTTTTTACTTTGCTCATGGTGGTTCGCAGGTTTGTCACAGATATGTACGATGAGGCCTGAACCTTGGATCATTCCATGTTGGATTTCTTTTCAAGAATTATGCAAATTGTTGAAGGTGAGCTACTTGCCCACGAAAAATCGTTCGACATTCGTCTAGGTTCATGCTTCACGAGCTAGTTGAGGTGTTCAGTGGCCCCCTTTTGCAACTGCCAACATGGTTTGGAAGATGGACGGCAGATGACTCCACCAATGACTGCTCGATCCATGGCGATGCAGACCTAAGAATTCGGAAAACTCCGGATGTCAAAAAGCCACTCCGAACGGGAATGGCTTTTTGATCAAGGGAACATCATGCTCACTCGCGAAGCTGGCTGTCAATTACAATGGTCACAGGACCGTCATTGACCAACGCCACTTTCATATCGGCACCGAACTCTCCTGTACCGATGGGTTTGCCCAATAATTCGCAGAACCGTTGTTTCGCACGTAGGTATAAAGGCATTGCAACATCCGGCCTTGCCGAACGGATGTAACTGGGTCTATTTCCTTTGCTCGTGCTGGCCAAAAGCGTGAATTGGCTCACCAGAATGAGATCACCATTCACTTGGTGTACGTCCAGATTCATCACGCCTTGATCATCCGGAAAAATGCGCAACTTCAGGATCTTTCCGCAGAGCCACTCGAGGTCAATTTCCGTATCATCCTCGCTGATCCCGAGCAGGACCAACAGTCCCGAATGAATGTGTGCAACGCGCTGTCCATCGATCGTTACACTAGCCTCGGCAACTCGTTGTACTACTGCACGCATCAATAGTCGTTTGCGCGGAACCACTCTTCCGTACGCTCCAGTTTTTCTTCATCCGTTCCCTTGCCTTGTACTGCATCCCGGAACGTACCGTACATGGGATTCGGCAGCAGAATGAAAAAACGGCGAAGACTGTCATTCATCGCTTCAACGAGGTCCTTCCCATAATTCGTGGATCTATCCTTGAACCGTTCATCGTAATCGCGCAACTGATCTCCGATCAAAAGCACCACGCGGTGTGATGCCGAGACTTTTGCGCGGCGCTCGGTCTTATCACTGGCCCCGTCCAATAAAAGCAGGTGGTCGGCATCCGCATCCGGAAAGCCTAGACTATCCAGATTTCGCAACGTGCTGGCCAGTTCACGTACATCGCGATTGGTGATGTAGAATACCTCGCATTTCTGTTGTTCCGCGAATTTCAGGAATTCAATGGCACCCGGCATTGCCTTCGCAGCCGACTTATCGGTCCAGTCCTTCCAGGAATCCTGATCGTAAGTGGCCTTCTGATGTCCGATGTGGATCTGATAGGGGCTATTGTCCAAGATGGTCTCATCGATATCCACGATCACCGCATTTGGCTTGGGTGAAGGCATTTGGATGTTCTCCATCAATCGGATGCGTGCGAGCTCGAACGCCTGTTGCGAAATGCGATAGGCTTCTGCGGATGTGCTTTGCCACATTACCGCATCCGCGCCTTGGGAAGAGAGTATCGTCTCAGCATTCCTTGTCTCCAGCACCACAGGAACCACAATTGGATCAACGGGTGCAACTGCAACTTGGGTGGACGAACTGCACGCCGAACCAAGTACAATATTCACTAACAGGATCAACGCTAGTTCTTTCCTCATGTTCAATCAGTTCTATATGGACTATCCTCGATCAATCCCGCTAACATATCCAAATAACTGGTATATCTGCTTTGTGCGATCTCTCCATCCTCCACTGCTTTGCGAATGGCGCAGTCCGGTTCTTCCTTGTGCATGCAATCATTGAAACGGCATCCTCCTTTCCGTGCGAACATCTCCGGATATTGATCTCCGATATGTCCCGGTTCAATATCAACCAATCCAAAACCTTTTATACCGGGTGTGTCGATGATGAAGGTTCCATTTCCACCTTCGTTAGTTGGTATGTCGAGCTCGTACATTTCTGCATTGGTGGTAGTATGCTGGCCTTTCTCTGAGCTCTCGCTGATCTCCAATGTCCACAGGTCCAATTCTGGATCAATGGCATTGATGAGCGTGCTGTTCCCCACTCCACTATGCCCAGCAAGCAATGTCACTTTTCCGGCTAATTGCGCCTTCAACTCTTTCACTCCTTTGCCTTTCAACGCCGCTGTCATCAACACCTTTGTATCCGGCTTCCTGGTAGGTATCGACCAGATCGAACATGCGTTCCTGTTCGTTCTCATCCAGGTCATCGATCTTATTCACAACGATCATAGCCGGAACTTGGTATGCTTCCGCAGTGACCAGAAAACGATCAATGAAGCCGTATGATGTGCGCGGCCTAGCAATGGTCACCATAAGCATCGCGAGATCCAGATTGGCAGCGATAACGTGTTTATGGTGCGACAGGTTCACACTGCGCCGCACCATGTAATTGCGTCGTTCATGCAGCTCCATAATGGCACCGATCTCTTCCTCGCTTTTCTGCGGGATCAAGTCGACACGGTCACCAACAGCCACAGGATTGGTGCTCTTCCACCCTTTGATGCGCAAATTGCCTTTGGCCACGCATTGGTGGGCGCTCCACTGTCGTCACGCACAACGTAACGGGATCCGTGGGAACGCATGATAAGACCAGTGAGCATGTTACAAAGGGCAAAGGTGCGCGAAAAGAAGGGAAAGTAAAGACATGTAACCCAACACCATTCCTCGGATGCATGGCCATTGCTTGCGACCGATAACGCTACCTTCGCGTTCAGATCGTTCAAACATGTCCATTTCTGTAAGCAATATCACCAAGGTCTTCGGTACGCAGCGTGCTTTGGATGATGTTTCATTCGAGATCGGCACGGGCGAAGTTGTTGGTTTCTTAGGTCCCAATGGCGCTGGTAAAAGCACCATGATGAAGATCCTGACATGCTTTCTTCAGCCCACGACCGGCAATGCAACGGTGTGCGGTTTCGATACACGCACAGAGAGCATGGAGGTGCGACGCAATGTCGGCTATCTCCCAGAGAACAACCCGCTCTAACTGGACCTGTACATCCGTGAGTATTTGGACTTTGTTGCCGGTATTCATGGACTGAAGAACCGCGATGCGCGTGTTCGCGAAATGATCGGCATGGTAGGCTTGGAGCGCGAGCAACATAAACGGATCGGTGCGCTGAGCAAGGGATACAGACAGCGCGTTGGGTTGGCCCAAGCCATGATCCATGACCCACAGGTGTTGATACTGGATGAACCAACAAGTGGACTCGATCCGAACCAACTCGTGGAAGTCCGTGGCCTTATCGCGCGCATCGGAAAAGAACGGACCGTGATGTTGAGCACGCACATCATGCAAGAAGTAGAGGCCATTTGCGACCGCGTGATCATCATCGACCGAGGCCTTCTTGTTGCGGATGATAAAGCCAGCACATTGCGCAGTGGAGATGTGGAAAAAGCGGTGCTCGAAGTGGAATTCGATAGAAGGATCGAGGCGAACGATCTCTTAGGCATTAGCGGTGTACAAGCTGCGAAGAAAAAGGATGATAAAAGTTGGCTTGTGGCCTATGCAGCCTCTACGGATATTCGTCCCGCTGTGTTCCAACTTGCCGTGGACCGTGGTGTGAAGGTGCTAGGAATGCACAAAAGCGAACGTGGGCTGGAAGAGGTGTTCAAGGAATTGACGGCTACTAGGAAGTAAGTAAGATCAGAATTTGTACGCTGCGCCAAGATTGAGGATCGCGCTTCCGAAACCCAATTCGGCTTGCACGCCCCAATGCGTTCCTAAGCGATAGCGCCCACCTGCGTAAAGTGTAGCATCCACTCCGCTTTTTGCAGTAAAGCCCGGTGAAGCCAAGTTCCGGACCCGTGTAGGTGGCACGCACTCGGTTGTAGTGGAGCATGAGGCCAGCGTAGGTATCCAGCCGTTCTTTACCGTGCCATTGATTCCAATGCCAGCACCACGACCACCCACAATAAAATAGTTGTAATTCCATTCCGCCTCACCCACATGTACGAGACTTCGGTACAGTAAACTCTTGTATCCGAAGTACGCTCCCATCCCCAGAATACCCGTGCCAAGTTGAGCAACACCATGTTCATAGGCGACACCGACCACCGGAGTTTGGATGGTGTGCGTTGTGTACTGCCCACCAATACCAATGATGGGCCCGATGATATCATCTCCCTTCGTAAAACTTTGTGTGCAGCCGTCCTGTTCCGCGCCAAATAAATGGATCGCAAAAAACAAGAACCGCTCTGGATGTCTCATGAACATGGTGACCATTCTCCCAAAATTTGACCTGAACATTCAACGCACGGCCCAACCAAATTCGTACACGATCATCAACAAGTACATCGCCCTGTGAAATTCATCTTGTCGATTACGGCGGATCTGTTTCCTTTGCACCCTTCAAAAGATCACATGCCATACCTCTTCACCTCAGAATCCGTTAGCGAAGGCCATCCCGATAAGGTCGCAGACCAGATCAGCGACGCCTTGATCGATCACTTTCTTGCCTTTGACCCACAAAGCAAGGTCGCTTGCGAAACACTCGTTACCACGGGCCTGGTGGTCCTTGCTGGTGAGGTGAAAAGCAAAGCCTATTTGGATGTACAGCAGATCGCACGCGATGTGGTCGCGCGCATCGGATACACAAAAAGCGAGTACATGTTCGAAGCACATAGCTGCGGCGTGCTAAGTGCTATTCACGAACAAAGCCCTGACATCAATCAAGGTGTAGAACGTAAAAAGCCTGAAGAGCAAGGTGCTGGTGACCAAGGAATGATGTTCGGTTACGCAACGCGCGAGACCGACAATTATATGCCTTTGGCCTTGGACCTGAGCCATCTCTTGCTGAAGGAACTTGCTGTGATCCGTCGCGAGAATAATGCGATCAAGTACCTACGTCCTGATGCAAAAAGCCAAGTAACGATCGAATACGGAGACGATAACACTCCATTGCGTATCGATGCGATCGTGATCAGCACCCAACATGATGATTTCGATTCGGAGCCAAAGATGTTGGCGAAGATCAAAAAGGACATGGTGGAGATCTTGATCCCACGTGTTCTAAAACAATTACCGAAACGTACACAGGCACTCTTCGGTAAGGATATCGCCTACCACATCAATCCAACAGGAAAGTTCGTGATCGGTGGCCCGCACGGTGATACTGGACTTACTGGTCGTAAGATCATTGTGGACACCTACGGGGGAAAAGGAGCCCACGGAGGTGGTGCTTTCAGCGGTAAGGACCCGAGCAAGGTGGACCGTAGTGCTGCTTATGCAGCTCGCCACGTTGCGAAGCATTTGGTCGCTGCAGGAGTTTGTGATGAAGTTCTGGTTCAGGTTGCCTATGCTATCGGTGTAGCAAAGCCGGTCGGCTTCTATGTGAACACTTACGGAACCAGCAAGGTGAACATGCAAGATGGATTGATCGCGAAGAAGATCAGCGGCATGAAGGAATTCGACATGCGACCTTACTTCATTGAGAAGCGATTTGCGCTGCGCACCCCGATCTATAGCGAAACCGCAGCCTATGGCCACATGGGCCGCAAGAGCGTTGTGGTGACCAAGAAATTCGTGAATGCAGGCCAAAAAGCTACGATCAAGGTGCGCCTATTCCCTTGGGAGGACCTGAATGCAGTGGATGTGGTGAAGAAGGCGTTCAAGTTAAAGTAACTAGTACAGGGTACCTGGTACAGGGTATCGAGAAGATCCTACCCTGAACCAGTTACCCTATACCCTGTACCAACCTAAAAGTCAAAAAACACTTTTACACGGGTACTTGTGAATTCAGTGCTAAGCATTACATTTGCACCCCATTTCCAAGGAAACATGTACGCTATTGTCAATATCGCTGGCCAACAGTTCAAAGTGACCAAGTCCCAGAAACTCAGTGTTCACCGCCTCGAAGTAGAGGAAGGCAAACATTTGGAACTTCCTACTGTACTGCTTGTTAGCGACGGTAAAACGATCACTGTAGGCACCCCTACTGTGGAAGGTTATCGTATTGCGGCAAAAGTGCTTCGCCAGACGAAAGGCGATAAAGTGCTTGTTTTCAAGAAAAAGCGCCGTAAAGGGTACCAAAAGCTGAACGGCCACCGCCAGCAGATCACCGAACTCTGGATCGAAGCGATCCTAGGTAAAGGCGAGAAATTCGATGCGAGCAAGAGCAGTGCTCCTGCTCCGCATGCTGCGCGTATCTCTGAGCCAAAAGCCAAAAAAGTAGCTGCTCCAGCTAAAGTTGCAGCAGCCCCTAAGAAGGCCGCGGCTAAGAAAGCAGCCCCTAAAAAGGCCGCTGCCAAGAAAGCAGCTCCTAAAAAAGACAAGAAGTGATCCTTCAATCGTAGACCAACACCGGACCTATTCCGGTAACAACAATACCCAAGATCAATGGCACACAAGAAAGGAGCAGGTAGTACCAACAACGGCCGCGAATCGCACAGCAAACGATTGGGCATTAAATTATTCGGCGGCCAAGCTGCAATTGCAGGTAACATCATCGTTCGCCAGCGCGGTACAAAGCACCATCCAGGCAAGAACGTTGGCGTTGGTGTTGATCATACCCTCTATGCATTGGCCGATGGCGTTGTGGTTTTCCGCAAACAGCGCGGTGCACGCAGCTATGTTAGCGTGTTGCCTGAAGGCACACCGATCATTGCTCCTGCCGCAACCAAAAAAGCAGCTACTAAGGCTGCCCCTGCAACCACAGCTAAAGCAGCACCAAAGGCAGCTAAAGGAGATGACCTGGGTAAGGTTGAAGGCATTGGCCCGAAGATCGCTGAGCATTTCAATGCTGCGGGTATCAATACCTTTGCTGAATTAGCCGCTACTTCTGTTGAGCGCTTGCAAGAGATCCTCAACGAAGCTGGACCCAATTATGCTTCACACAACCCTGGCACATGGCCAAAGCAAGCCGAATTGGCTGCCGCTGGCAAATGGGACGAGCTAAAGGCTTGGCAGGACGAATTGGACGGTGGTAAATAATAAACGACACCTATCTCACTTTGAAAAGCCCTCCTAGTTGGAGGGTTTTTTCGTAATCGCCCAACGCATAGACCCTGTTGGGCTACTTTTGACCATTCGCCTATTGCAACGCACTTAAATGCTCGAACTTCAATACCTACGCAACTACCGCCCCGAAGCGGAAAGCCGCCTTGCTAAGCGGAACATCGATGTAAAGACCGCTTTGGACCGCGTGCAGGAGCTGGATGATACCCGCCGCACAACGCAGACCGAACTGGATGGGTTATCGGCAGAGCTGAACACCCTGAGCCGTGCGATCGGTGATCTAATGAAAAGCGGGAAGAAGGATGAAGCCGAGACCGCTAAATCCCGCACCACTGAATTAAAGGCGGCGATCGCCACGCTTGGTGGAAAACTCACCACCACCGAGAACGATCTGCGCGACCACCTCTGCACCATCCCGAATGCACCTTCTGAGAAGGTGCCTGTTGGCAAAACACCCGAGGAGAATATCACCGTTGTACAGGAAGGAGATATTCACAAACTGCATTCCGGTGCCAAACCACATTGGGAGTTGGGCGAAGAATATGGGTTCTTGCACATGGACCTCGGCGTAAAAGTGACCGGCGCCGGATTTCCGGTGTACAGCGGACAAGGGGCAAAATTGCAGCGTTCGTTGATCGCGTTTTTCTTGGATAAAGCCATCGAAGCGGGGTACCGCGAGATCATTCCACCGCACATGGTGAATGCCGAAAGCGCATTCGCCACAGGGCAGTTGCCGGACAAGGAAGGCCAGATGTACCACGCAACCGTGGATGACCTGTATTTGATCCCCACCGCGGAAGTGCCTATTACCAACCTGTACCGCGATATGATCGTGGACGAAGCGCAATTGCCGATCACCATGGTGGGTTACACGCCTTGCTTTCGTCGCGAAGCAGGAAGCTATGGCGCCCATGTGCGCGGCTTGAACCGGGTACACCAATTCGACAAAGTAGAGATCGTAAGGATCGAAAAACCCGAGAATAGTTATGCTGCATTGGAAGGAATGGTGGAACATGTGAAGGGCCTCCTTCGCGCATTGGAACTCCCCTACCGCCAGCTTCTACTCTGTGGTGGCGACATGGGATTTGCGAGTGCCATTACGTACGATATGGAGGTCTACAGTGCGGCACAAGAACGGTGGCTGGAGGTGAGTTCCATCAGCAATTTCGAGACCTTCCAGAGCAATCGTATGAAGCTACGCATTAAGGGTGCCGACAAAAAGAACCGTCTGGCGCATACACTGAATGGAAGTGCATTAGCGCTGGCCCGCATTGTCGCCGCGATCCTGGAGAACAACCAAACGCCCGAAGGCATTCGAATTCCTAAAGCGTTGCAACCCTACACCGGGTTCGATATGATCCTTAGATGAACCGTGGCATACTGTTCGCTGTAGTTATTGCGTTGGCATGGAGCGGCTTGACAAGTGGCTGCCGCAGGGCCGCAGATACCGGTCAACTAACCACTGTGGACAGCTTAAGCTATACAATGGACAAAATGCTGAGCACGTTAATGCAGCTTGATCAACACCTTTACGCGGTCTCGGATTCGGTATTGAAGGTTCATGCTGAGAATTACAGCGAACTGTTCACGGATACACTGGACCGCGCCACGGCCGATGCATTGGCCAACCAGTATCTTGTGCTTCGCGAAGCAGAACATGTGGAACGCGACCATCTGGATCTACAACGTGAGATCTCTTCTACGCAGCAACGTTTAGAGGATCTTCGAAATGACCTTAACTCCGGTGCTATGGATAATGAAGCGGCCCATGCTGCGATCGCTGCGGAACTCCAACGGGCCAGTTCTGTCGAGCGCGCAACAGCCTTGATCGCAAGCAACCATTTCACGATCAAACGGACGTTGGAAGAACTTAGCACGACCGACCCGCTTCGCCTTAGAACGTTGAAAGACCAAAAATGATCCGCGCCCTTTTCATAGCTCTGGTCCTGATCGTCCTTGCTCCGATACGGTCATACGCGCAACCCGGAGCAGATGAACAATTGGCAGCTCAATACTTCCAAAATGGTGACTATGAACGGGCGATCCTGTATTATGAAAAGCTGTTCCGCAAGCAACCCACAACATTCTACTACGAGCAATTGTACAAGAGCTATGTTGGCCTGAATGATCTTGAGAGTGCACAGAAATTGGTCAAGGACCAGATGAAGCACAACAAGGATGACCCACGTTATCCGGTGGATATGGGCCTGATCTTTCGCAAAATGGGCGATGACCCCAAGGCAGAGAAAGAATTCGACAAGGCCCTAAGAATGATGGGGGACCAACAAGGGAGCGTACGTCAAGTGGCGAATTACTTCACCAGTGCGAACGAATATGATCTCGCGCTACAAGCCTATGAACGCGGACAACGGTCATTGGGTGATGGTCAGAACTTCTACTATGAGATGGCCAATTTGTACGCGGCAATGGGCGACGTCCAAAAAATGGTGAGCGCTTACATGGAGATGCTCGCCGTGAATGAGGCATACCTCCAACAAATACAGAATTCACTTTCGCGGTATATGGACTTCGAAGTATCCGATGATCGGACCAACATACTGCGCACCGAATTGTTGCGTCGGATACAACGTGATCCACAGCGCACTGTATATCAGGAATTGTTGATCTGGATGTACATACAACAGAACGATCTTACCGCAGCTTTCGTACAGAGCAAGGCCATGGACAAACGCTTCGATGAAGGCGGAATGCGTCTGATGGACCTTGCCCGTATCGCGCTTGCGAACAAGGACTACTCCACAGCGCTGAAGTCATACGAATACGTGCTTAGCCTAGGCCGCAATGATGCCCTTTACCTCCAAGCAAAGATCGGCGGCGTCAAAGTGCGCTATGACCA
Source organism: Flavobacteriales bacterium (assembly GCA_016704485.1). Classification (NCBI taxonomy): domain Bacteria; kingdom Pseudomonadati; phylum Bacteroidota; class Flavobacteriia; order Flavobacteriales; species Flavobacteriales bacterium. The sequence continues at coordinate 397,326 of JADJAA010000001.1, forward strand.
GCTGACGAAACAACCTGAGCCTGTCCCGACCGATCTGCAGGATCTGGATGTGCGCATGGGCAACACGCTTACTGAACTCGGGTTGAACAGGAATACCATTGAACTGTTGCGTGATCAAGCACATTTGAAAGCCTACTACCTGAATGACCACGCCGGTGCAATTGCGCTGTTGACGGAAGGATTGAACATTCCCGGCGTGGATCCCAAGACCCAAGCACAGCTGAAACTGGATCTGGGAGACGTTCATTTATTGGCGGGGGAGATCTGGGATGCTTCCCTCCTCTATTCGCAAGTAGACCTGGACTACAAGTACGATATGATCGGCCATGAAGCCCGATTACGCAATGCTAAAGTGTCTTTCTATTCCGGTGATTTCCTTTGGGCGCAAGGACAATTGAACGTACTCAAAGCAAGTACCAGCAAGTTGATCGCGAACGATGCCATGGAGCTCAGCCTCCGGATAACGGATAACCTTGGTGTGGATAGCAACAGTGTTCCGCTCAGCTTTTTTGCGCGTGCGGAATTGCTTCGTTTCCAACATCGGTATGACGAAGCATTGGTCGTTTTCGATTCGCTTGATGCCGAATACCCTATGCACAGTTTGGGAGACGATGTGCTTTATGAACGATACAGGATAGCCTATGCGCGCCATCGCTACGCGGAGGCCGGAACGTTCCTGGAAAAACTGCTGGAATTCTATCCCCTGGATATTCTGGTGGACAATGCGTTCTTGGACCTGGGTAAACTTTTCGAGGATAAATTGAATGATCCTGAAAAAGCAAAGGGGTTCTATGAGCGCTTGCTCTTTGAACAGACCGGTAGCATTTTCGTTCCGGAAGCACGCGATCGGTACCGCAAATTGCGCGGAGATGACCTGGAAGGGCCACCGGAAAAACCTTCACTGACCCCTTGAACATGGTTCAAACAAAGAAACACCTAGTGATGCAATGATCATCTACAACGTGACCGTGAACATTGATCTTGATGTTGAGACCCAATGGGTGAAATGGATGAAGGAAGTTCACATACCGGAAGTAATGGCCACCGGACTTTTCCTTGAAAGCAGAATGATGCGCGTGCTTGCGAATGATGAAGGTGGAACGAGCTACGCCATTCAATATTCCGTTGCGGATATGGCGCATTTCGAAAGCTATCAGCGCGATCATGCACCACGCCTGCAAGCGGAGACCAAAAAATTCTATGATGGAAAGTTCGCAGCATTCCGTACGCTGCTGGAAGTAGTGCATCCGTTATGAAAGGGGTACGTGCTAAAAAACAGCTTGGACAACACTTTCTGAAGGACGACTCCATTGCATTGCGCATAACGGAGGCGCTGACCCATCACAATGGCTATCGCGATGTGATCGAGATCGGTCCCGGCACGGGTGCGCTCACGAAGCACTTGATCACACGGAACGACATTGACCTTTGGTGCATTGAATTGGATCACGAAGCCGCCGCGCATCTGCCTACCATTCTTCCCAAGCTCGGAAACCGGTTGATCATTGGTGATTTCCTTCACCTCGACCTGAATGCATGCTTCCCGAACAAATTCGCGATCATTGGCAATTTCCCATACAACATCAGTACGGAGATCATCTTCAAAGCACTTGAACACCGTGATCGTTGCATGGAGGTTGTGGGCATGTTCCAAAAGGAAGTGGCCGATCGTGTGCGCGCGGAACCGGGTAGCAAGATCTACGGGATCACAAGCGTGCTAGCGCAAGCGTTCTATGATATTGACGAGATCATGACCGTTGGGCCGGAGCAGTTCATTCCACCCCCCAAGGTGCAAAGTGCCGTGATCCGCATGCAACGGAATACCGTGGACCAATTGCCTTGCGACGAAAAACTATTCACCCGTGTGGTAAAAACGGCTTTCAATCAGCGGCGAAAAACGTTGAGCAATGCGCTCAAACCGATTCCGGAACTAAAGGACTCCATCCCCGAAAAATTCCAAATGCTACGAGCAGAGCGGCTTTCCGTTGATGATTTCATTGAACTGACGTTGGCCTGCAAGAGCGTTTGAACCATTCCAGTATGCGTTTGGGGAGCGCCCATTATTTGCAAGGAGCTAATTGAGTTTCAAAATTAGCCTCTTTCAACAATATTAGCCCATACGCTGATTGTTAGTTAAAGTAGTCTTCGATATACTGAGAATCTTCCATTGAAATTACTTCTAATTTCTTATCTAAATTGAATTTGTACGTTTCAATTTCGAGAGCACCATAACTATTTTTAGCTCGTAGCTTGTGTTTAACACTGTAACCTACATATTCGTATCCTCGGAAAACCTCGTACAAACTGTCCAAATTCAAAATCGACTTCGCCATTTTTACACTGTCAGAAGGGAACCCGCTTTCTTGTAATACAACCCATAAGCTATCTGCTTTGGCTGGTCTGCTTCCTATAAATTCAGCAAAACTCACTGGTTCGTAGCTCGAATAATCTTTCAAAACCCCGCTCAAATGCGTTTTGACATTCTCTAAAATAATGCAATCAATTGATGGGTCATCTGGAAAGTAGGCATTGTGATGAAATCGATCCAATACTTCAATCGGCGGTTTGCAATCGGGAACTTGCGTTGTTGTGCCTTTGTCATTTATATTCTGGCAAGAGATAATAACGCAGCTCAATCCCAAGTAAAAGAAAAATTGCTTCATGAACCGAACTTAAAAGATGTTCAAACTTACAATTCTTTGCGATGGAAATTTGCGTCAAGACTATGACCGTCGATGATACTTTTGGATGCCGATGAATTTGCTGATCAGCTAACCCTCTAGCGTTTCCACGCATATTAGCCGAACTTGTACTACCAAACCACAAGCGCAGGCACATGCAATTGACCAACGATAGCCATTCAGAGTGGTGACCACGAGCTGGTCGCCACCATAATTCCGGAACTAACCGATTCCATCCCCGAAAAATTCCAAATGCTACGAGCAGAGCGGCTTTCCGTTGATGATTTCATTGAACTGACGCTGGCCTGCAAGAGCGCTTGACCAATAGCAACTTACGGTCACGTTCCGTCCTTTCTGCGGCATACCCCTACTTCGTAGCTTCGCGCCGGTCGCAAATGTGCCCGTGCTCCTTCAATAAGATCCGTACGTCCGAACAATGTCCTTCGAACTAACCAAAGCATACCTGGACCAGATCAGAGATGATGTGGCCGACGGACGGGATGCAGTGGTACTGGAGGCTTTGAACGAATTGCATTCAGCGGACATTGCACAAGTGATCGATCGCTTGGATCTGGACGAAGCTGTGTACATGTACCGCTTGCTCGAAAGTGAAAAGGCGGCGGAAGTGCTGCTGGAACTGGATGAAGACACCCGCGAGAGCCTGCTTAGCTCATTGACCAGTCGTGAGATCGCGGAGGATGTTCTTGAGCACATCAATTCGGATGATGCGGCGGACGTTATGTCCGAACTATCCGAGGAAAAGCAACGCGAGGTAATTGCGTTGCTCAATGACGACGAACAGCGTGAGGACCTACAGGAACTCATGACCTACCCTGAAGGCACCGCTGGTGCATTGATGGGCAAGGAAATGATCCAGGTACGCGCAGACTGGACGGTTGCACGCGCCGTCGTGGAAATGCGCCGCCAAGCACAGGAGGTGGAGCATGTTTACACGGTTTATGTAGTGGACAAAGATGATCGTCTTCTTGGTGTTCTGCCTTTGAAGGATGTCCTGTTCTCCGCAGAGAGTACACGCACGTTGATCAAACACATCATTGATCCGGATATTGAAGCCGTTACTGCCGACACCGATGTTGAGGACGTGGTGAAACTGATGAAGAAATACGATGCGGTGGTCCTGCCGGTCGTGGATGAGAACCAAAAATTGATCGGCCGCATTACGTTCGATGACGTGATGGACGTGATGGAAGAAAAGGCCTCCGAGGATTATCAATTGGCCAGTGGTATCAGTGAAGATGTGGACGCAAGTGACAGTCCAATGGTACAGGTCCGTGCACGCCTACCATGGCTATTGATCGGTCTTGCGGGCGGTCTTTTATCATCACAGATAATTGCCGAGTATGAGGACGTACTAAAGATCGATCCCACCATGGCGTTCTTCATGCCGTTGATCGCTGCTACGGCAGGAAATGTCGGTGTGCAATCTTCAGCGATAGTGGTCCAAGGATTGGCCGGCGGCACCATGGATGGCGTAGATCTGTTCTCTCGCCTATGGCGAGAACTGCGTGTAGCATTCGTCTCTGCTGTGGTCTGTAGCCTACTGATCTTCGCTGTTAATTTTGCGTTGCAAGAAAGCCAAGCATTGAGCTATACAGTGAGCATTGCATTATTCTCTGTGATCATAACGGCCTCTCTATTCGGAACGTTGATCCCACTTTTATTGAACCGATTGGATATTGATCCGGCGTTGGCAACGGGTCCATTCGTTACCACCTTGAACGATATTTTCGGCTTATTCACCTACTTCACGCTCGGTCACATCATGTACAACGTATTGACCTGATCATGCGCATTGCATTCCTGGATACCGTGCATCCTATACTGGCAGATCGGCTTACAGCCGCAGGTCACACGTGTACGCATTCGGATAATGCGGCCCAAGGTGAAATTGAACGGATACTTGACAATACAGAGGGCATTGTTGTTCGTAGTAAGAAGGTGAACGCCGATCGGATCGACCACAGTCCTCATTTGAAATTCATTGGACGCGTAGGTGCCGGTCTAGAAAATATCGATACGGCACATTGTCTTAAAAAGAATATCCTAGTGCTGAATTCTCCGGAAGGGAACCGTGATGGAGTTGGTGAGAGTTGCGTTATGCTTCTCCTTGCATTGATGAAGTCCCTTGTGCCAGCAAATCATGCCGTGCGAGAGGGACATTGGCCGCGTGAGGCATTGCGCGGTACGGACCTTCGTGATAAAACGATCGGTATCATCGGCTTCGGACAAATGGGTTCCAGCTTCGCCGAAAAACTGCGCGGGTTCGGTGTGCGCATACTTGGTTACGACAAATACAAGAGTGGGTTCAGTAAGGCCGGGATCGAAGAATGTGGTCTGGAGCAAGTTCTTCGCCAGAGCGATGTGATCAGCCTACACCTGCCTCTTACAGATGAGACGCATCACTATGCGAATAAGGACTTTTTCTTACGCCTTGGAAAGCCGATCTGGCTGATCAATACGTCACGCGGACCTGTTGTTCACACGGAAGCATTGTTGGATGCGATCGACCACCACCGCGTGCTAGCGGCTGGCTTGGATGTGCTCGAGTTCGAAGGTGCCGAGCTCGATGGTCTGGATCCTTCCTTGGATCCCGCAACCCAAAAACGACTGATCGCTCATCCGAACGTTCTACTCACGCCTCATATCGCAGGGGTAACGCATGAAGGCAAATTCAAACTCGCCGATGTGCTGGCTTCGAAGATCCTCCAACACTTTCCTCATGGCCAGAATTGATCTGATCGCTGCGATCTGTATCGTGGCCACAAGCTCCGCATGCATGCCGAATAAGAACTTACATCCCGACGTTCATGGCCACCGCGGAGCTCGTGGTCTATTACCTGAGAATAGCATTCCCGCATTCATTAAAGCCGTGGATTCAGGTTGTGACTATTTGGAATTGGATATCGTCATCAGCGGAGATGGTCAATTGATCGTATCGCATGAACCGTGGATGGATCATGGTATCTGCCTAATGCCAGAAGGTGGTTCCATAACCGTGGAGAACGAGAAAAGCTTGAACATCTACCGCATGACGGTAACGGAGATCCAGCAATACGATTGCGGTTCCATTCCGCAAGAACGTTTTCCCGATCAGGACCAACGCATCTGTGCGAAACCAACATTGCGCGAGGTTGTTGAAACCTGTGATGAACATGCTCTATTAAGCGGCAACTCCAGTCCCAGTTACAACTTGGAGATCAAAAGTGACCCAACTTGGTATGGCATTTTCCAACCAGATCCAGTGGACTATGTCCAATACGTGATCGCAACTGTTGACTCCTTGGATATTGCCGATCGATGTATCCTACAATGCTTCGACGTAGCGATCCTCGAAGCGCTGCATGCGGATCGGCCCGACCTCGATCTAGCATTGCTTGTGGAGAATGCTGATGGACTCGAGAATAATCTGGCGCGCCTTTCCTTCGTCCCTGATTATTACAGCCCGCAATATGCCCTCGTTACAGAAACATTATTGAACGATCTAAGGGAACGTGGCATCGACCTGCTCGTGTGGACCGTGAACGAGAAAGAGGACATCAAACGCATGATCGCACTGGGTGTGGATGGGATCATATCCGATTATCCCAATCGTGTGATCAAATTGCTTGACGAAGGTCAGTGATCGATCCGTGCAAATAGTGTTTCCACAGTGAAACGGAATTCATTCAATAGAGCGGTCCAATTTTCTGGATCAACTTTTGCATCCGTTGATTTGAGCTTTGCATAAAGGGGCGCTGATCGCTCCGGGTCCATTCCCATCATTTGCGGCCGCATTGACTGAACGACGCGCATCACCTTTTCGTGATCCTGGCGCACCATTGCTTCATCCAATGCTGCTATACGTTCTGGTGCCATCTTGCGGAACATAGCGACCAGTACGGCATCCAATTGTTCGGCAGGCACAGTCTCGATCTTCTGCTCCACGGGAGCGGCACGTTCACGCTTTGGTTCCTCGCGGCTAACAACTGTAGAAATACTTTTCAATGTGGCGATCTCGGTCCTTAACTCCGCAATGCCTGCTTTGGAGCGTTCCTGTGCTTTACCTGATCGGTAGAAAAGGAACAACGAGGTGAGCACCCACATGACCCCAAGACTGATCGCGACCCACTGCCAGCGGATCGCCCGTTCTTCGACCTGCGCAATTATTCGTTCTGCAACAGTTCTCTCCGCGATAGCGATCGCATTCAAACTATCAACCGTGGATCGATGTTCGGTACGTACCACAAGTTGTTCGCGTTCAACATCTTCCGCTCCCCCCTTGCTCAGCGCTTCCATTAAGCTGCGGATGCGGATCATTTCATTCAATGCATCCAACGTCCTACCTGATCTCCGATACTGTTCTACAAGCGTGGTACGTATCTCCAATTCTTGTTCATCCAGCGTCAAATTGCTCGCTGTGGAAGCCGCTTTCTCGAGTAATTTGATCGCATCAGCAGAAGGAACGATCCTGGCCAGCTCAATGCGCAGCGCCATGGCCTGCTCAGTGTTCTGCGCACTATCCGCTTGTAGGATGGCCGCACGAGATCCGCTGATGACCCTTTTCAAACTATCCGCCGTTGCCTTTGTATTCTGTGCAAAAGCAGGAATGCAACCAAATACAAAGACCAAGGCCAGGATACTACCAATACCTCTCTTTCGTGGACTCCGGATCATGGTCCAAATCTAATTCGGATCCAATACCGGAATTGAACTATTTCACAACGAATCGCGCCGTTGTGCGGGAGCGTTGCTCGATCAATATGGTCTTCTCTTTGAGCAGCTGATCCAACGTGCTCTCATCGTAATGGCGAACAGTGATAAGCTCCAGACCGCTGTTATAAAGCACTTGGTAATCGACACTCAACTTATCGACCAGCGTTCGGCTCCGCGCAGTATCATCCACCACAACACTGAACGCCACTGCACTATTCTGCATCAGATCGATCCGAACATTCTCCTTAGCGAACCGACTGAAGATATCACTCAGGTTATCCTCAACAATGAAGCTGAGATCCCGCGGTGTTATGCTGATCAGGAGCTGATCGCCCTTTACAATGAACGATGGTATCAACGAATCCTTTTCGCTGCGTTGATCGATCATACTGCCTGGAGCGTTCAGGTCCACGAATGACCGGACGTACAACGGGATGTTCTTCTTCTGCAAGGGTTGCAGCGTGCGCGGATGAATAACGCTTGCTCCGAAATAACTCAACTCGATCGCTTCGTGATAGCTGATGTGTGATAACAACTTCGTATCCGGAAACCGGTTCGGATCAGCATTGAACATTCCGGGAACATCCTTCCAGATCGTGACACTTTCCGCATCCAGCAAATACGCGAATATCGCCGCGCTGAAATCGGATCCTTCGCGCCCTAGCGTTGTAGTGAACCCTTCTTCAGTTGATCCAATAAAGCCTTGTAACACCAACGGGTAGCGTATCGATTCTTGCCCTTCGCCGGATGCAAAACTCTCTTGCATAAGTAGTGAACTGATCTCCCAATCCACACGGGCTGCGCGATATTTTGCATCGGTCCGTACAAGCTCACGTGCATCCATCCAGGAACACTGCTCCAGCGCTACGCTCAGGTAGGCACTTATGATCATGGTACTCCAGAGCTCGCCATAGCTTACGATCTGATCATAATCCTGGTCAGCATTTCCCGTTGGTGAGCCGCTCAACAATTCCTCCAGTTCGCTGAAACTCTCGTTCAGCCAAACTTCTGCTTCCTCGAACTCCGGAACAACTTCATTCAGGATCGCTAAATGCGTGCTGCGCAGTGCAACCAATGCTGCATTTACGTTCTGACCATCTCTCCACGCCCATACGATCCTTTCCAATGCATTCGTCGTCTTGCCCATGGCGCTTACCACCACGACCACCTCATCACTCGGAAATTGACGTAATACGTTGGCTACGTTACGCACGCCTTGTGCATCCTTCACACTGGCTCCGCCGAATTTGAACACCTTCATCCTTGCGCTATTTCTTTAAGTTGATCCAATTCCAATGATCCATTGAACCATTGCGGATCCATTGTACTACCGAACCGCTCATAGAAACGGATCGCATCGGTGTTCCAGTCCAATACCTGCCAAAGCATTCCTGCATAATTCTTTTCCACGGCATGTTTGGCACATTGCCGAAATAGCTTTTCTCCTATTCGTTTGCCTCGTGCGTGTTCCGTTACAACGATATCCTCCAGATACAATCGCCTGCCCTTCCAGGTGGAATACCGTTCATAACAGATGGCAATTCCCACCACTTCATTCTCCATCACCGCCACCCATCCGATCCAGACCGGATCAGGACCAAATCCCGCATCGATCATTTCTTCCAGTGATATCGTGACCGCATCCGGCTCTTTTTCGAAGATCGCCAACTCCTTAACAAGTGCGAGCATTGCGGGCACATCAGTAGATTCTGCGGGGCGGATCGTCGTTTGCATTCGTGCTGTTCGTTCAATACTTTGATAACCAAAGGTGCCCAAAGATCGTATGTATCCGATATTTGTAGCGCAACTTCGCACCCTATCATGTCAGAGATCAAGACCCTTGCAGAATTCATTGTTGAACGTCAGCATGAATTCACCTACGCTACCGGTGAACTTACCCAATTGCTCACCAGCTTCCGACTTGCTGGCAAAATGGTGAATCGCGAAGTGAACAAAGCTGGTCTCGCGGAGGACATTCTTGGTGCCCAAGGAAGCGAGAACATTCAGGGAGAAGCACAGCAAAAATTGGATGTATATGCGAACGATCTTTTTATCCGGTTACTCCGCAGCCAAGGAGAAGTTTGCGGTGTCGCCAGCGAGGAAAATGATGAGGTCGTTCATTTCGACAATGGCGGCAAGTATGTTGTTACCATGGATCCGCTGGATGGCAGCAGCAACATCGATGTGAACGTTAGCATTGGGACCATTTTTAGCATTTACCGTCGTGTGAGTACGGGCCAAAAAGCAACCTTGGAAGACTTTCTGCAACCCGGAACCGCCCAGGTAGCCGCAGGCTATATCATCTATGGCAGTAGCACTATGTTGGTCTATACCACCGGCCATGGTGTCAATGGCTTCACGCTCGATCCAAGCATTGGTACCTTTTGCCTGAGCCACCCGAACATGACCACACCTGTGGAAGGCACGATCTATTCCGTGAACGAAGGAAATTACTTCGACTTCAGCGATGGTGTGCGCAACTATATCGACGACTGCAAGAAAAAGAAATTCAGTGCTCGCTATATCGGTAGCCTAGTGGCCGATTTCCACAGGAATCTTCTGAAAGGTGGCCTTTACATGTACCCCGCTACTGCGAAATCGCCGAAAGGGAAACTGCGTTTGTTGTACGAGGCGAATCCACTCGCTTTCATCGCCGAACAGGCAGGTGGAATGGCTACGGATGGCACCACCCGCATCATGGACATGAAGCCGACCGAACTGCACCAACGCTGCCCGCTTTTCATTGGCAGTTCGAACATGGTGAAAGAGGCGGTTAAGTGATCCGTATTGTGAATGGTCTGTGGTGAATGGTGAAGGGACGGTCCAAATGACGTGTCATCTCGTCTTGTTTCTTAGCAACTCCCTGCTTAAGTGTCAATTCATAAATTGACATCTACATCATTATTGTAAACTTATATGTTTACTTATACGTATATTTGTCAATGTTAAGATTGACATGAAGAATTTACGCAACTTATTCATCTCCCAGATGGACCGACGCTATGAAGCGCTTCGCCTGTCAACAGCCCATGGGATACCACAGAACGGCTGGTTACGAAGTTTGCGTTCCGGGCTTGGAATTAGCTTGGTTCAACTAGCCGATCATCTTGGTGTGACCAAACAGCACATCAGCCAAGTGGAAAAACGCGAAATCGAGGGTACCCTAACATTGAACAGTTTGCGCGAAACAGCCAGCGCTATGGACATGGAGCTATTCTATGCGCTGATCCCAAAAGATGGTTCGTTGACCGCGTTGATAGAACGACGAGCGCAATTACTTGCTCAGGAAATTGTTCTGCGCACCAACCAATCCATGAAACTGGAAGGACAAGCAGTAAGCGATGAACGACTGAAGGTCGCTATAGAGGAGCAAGCGGCAGAACTAAAACGAGATCTACCCAAGCAACTATGGGATTGATCTGGGAATTCGAAGGTGGAGAAACGCCATTGGATCCAGATGAATACGCAGGTCTACGTATTCCGATCATTAGTACGCGCGCTGAATTGGACGAACACGAGCAAGTGAACATCCAGCGTGCGAGAGTCTGGTTGGGCAAACGAAAACCTAATTTGATAGACCTATTGACCGACGCCTTTGTTAAACAACTGCATTTGCAGATGTACAACGAAGTTTGGATCTGGGCAGGTCGGTTCCGCAAGACCGAAAAAAATATTGGCGTAGACCCGATCCGCATCCCCACCGACCTGCGTCAACTGTTGCTCGATGCCCACTATTGGGTGGAGAATCATACATATCCACCTGATGAACTTGTGATCAGGTTGAAACACAGATTGGTATGCATTCACTGTTTTAGTAACGGCAACGGTCGTCACGCACGTCTGTTCGCAGACCTAATGATCAAAGGACTGAATGGCGAACCGTTCTCATGGGGTGGGTTCACTGAAATGCCAGATGTAAGAGATCTCTATATCTCGTCCTTGCGCGAAGCCGATCGCGGCAATATGCAAGCCTTGGTCGCTTTTGCGCGAAGCTGAAAAGCTTACATCTCCAATAGCATCTTCGCCAGCAACGCACGCACGCGGATGTGCTCGGACATACTGGATATCCGATACTCCATACGCGCTGTGAAATTGATGATCAACCCCAGATCCTCGGTCACTCCGAAAGCAACCGGGCGCCCGTTGGAGAATGCAATGGCCAAATGGGATAGCTCTTCCAGTTTTCCGGGCAAGTGGCGTACTGGCTTGTAATTGGTCAATGCTTCCGTAGCGCTTGTCAGTTGAGAACCCTTTACGGTCCGGTGTTCAGCATGTTCATTGTGTAAGCGCCATGCCAGTGTATTCGCTGTGGCAGAAGTGTACACTACTCCTGGAACAGTCCGGAATACATGCACACTGTCCAACTGTTGCGCATGCATCAACTGGGCCACGATCAACATAGCGATCGATATGAATATACGCATGCTCATTCCTTGATCTTCTCGGATCGCAAAGCTATGCCCGAACAACGAGCGAACGCGTATACCCGTAGCTTTGCACCCTATCCGAACCCAATGCCCCTTATCCATGGCATTGGGTTTTGGGCGTTCTGGATTTCATGAAACTGACGACTATTACTGAACTCCGCAACCTATTCGCGAACGACGCGCGATGCAAGGATGCGGCACAAGCACTTTCATCGCCACATGCCCGAGTGGACCTTGTTGGTCTGCTCGGAAGTGGACGAACACTTACCGCACATGCGATCAGTGAGCTTGTAGCTGGCACGCATGTTTTCGTCCTGAACGACAAAGAAGATGCGGCCTATTTCATGAACGACCTGGAAGCGCTGCGCGCTCCCCTCTCCACCGGCGCTGTTCGAGCGGAGTCGAGAACGGGGCAGGGGGTGAGGCTCTTATTCTTTCCAGCACCATCGCGTTCCCCCTATGATCCGGAAGGACACCACGACGGAGAAAGGGTGAGCCGAACAGAGGTGTTGGAAGTGTTGATGAACCCCACATCGGTGAGCGCTGGATCGAACCTTTTGATCGTTACCTACGCAGATGCTATGGTACCGCTTGTGGTGGGTCAGGAATCCATGCAGAAGAACACGCTGACCATCCAGCGGAAAGAGGAGTTGCCGATCGAGACGTTGGAAGAATGGCTGCATACAACTGGATTCGTTCGGGTGGACTTCGTTTACGAGCCCGGTCAATTCAGCGTGCGCGGCGGTATCGTGGACATCTTCAGTTATGGGAACGATAACCCGTATAGGATCGAGTTATTCGGTGATACGGTTGAAAGTATTCGGCGCTTCGACCCACAGGACCAATTGAGCGTAGAGCGGCTGGCTCAAGCGGTGATCGTACCTGATCTGCAGGACGAGGATGCGGCCGACCAACAACTTTTCTTTTCACAACTGCCGAAAGATGCTGTGATCTGGTATAACAACTCCAAGGTGATCAGTGATGCTGCAACGCACCGGATGAAACGCTTGGAGGAGGCGTATGCGAAACTCACTGAAAAGGAAAAACACGCAGCTCCTTCCCAACTCGTTGCTTCGGATAGTGCGCTCGTCAAAGGCCTGTTGGGTTTTAGAAAAGTCACGTGGGGCGAGACAAAACAAGATGCTGTCAGGATCTCATTCGCCCAAAAACCACAACCGCCTTTTGCAAAGGATTTCAAGGTATTGAGCGGTGATCTTCATTTGAAACAGAACGCAGGTTTCACCAATCTCATCGCGTGCAGCAATGCCAAACAAAGCGAAAGGCTGTTCTCCATATTTCAGGACATGGAACATGAAGTGGCCTTCACGCCACTTGTGCTTGACCTGCATGAAGGGTTCATTGATGATTCCCTGAAGATCGCGTTGTACACCGACCATCAGATCTTTGAACGCTACCATCGCTTCCGTTTGAAAGAAGGATTCCGCAAGAATTCACAAGCGCTTACATTGAAGGAATTGACGCAGTTGAAACCCGGCGATCTCGTGGTGCATATCGACCATGGCGTGGGTATCTTCAGTGGACTGGAAACGATCGATGCCGGCGGATCCATGCAAGAAGCAATTCGCCTGAAGTATCGCGATAATGACATTCTGTATGTAGGCATACACAGTTTACATCGCGTTAGCAAATTCAGCGGTGATGAAGGTGGTGCGGCACCAAATGTGAGCAAGCTGGGCAGTCCTGCATGGAAGAATCTGAAAGAACGCACCAAAGCGAAAGTGAAGGCGTTGGCATTCGACTTGATCAAGCTCTATGCGAAACGAAAGAGCGTTCCTGGATTCGCGTTCCAGCCGGATAATTACCTCCAGCATGAACTAGAAGCATCGTTCATTTACGAGGATACACCCGATCAAGAATCCGCGACGATCGATGTGAAACGCGATATGGAAAAAGCCACACCAATGGATCGTTTGGTATGTGGCGATGTTGGTTTCGGAAAGACCGAGATCGCTATTCGTGCTGCATTCAAATCGGTGTGTGACAGTAAGCAAGTTGCAGTGCTTGTGCCTACAACGATCCTTGCGCTTCAACACTCCAAATCGTTCAAGGAGCGAATGAAAGGGTTACCGGTGCGGGTGGATTACATAAACCGTTTCCGCAGTGCTGCTGATCAAAAGCAGATCCTAGCCGACCTGAAGGATGGAAAGATCGATATCCTGATCGGTACGCATCGCTTGGTGAGCAAGGATGTGATCTACAAGGACCTCGGCCTGTTGATCATTGATGAAGAGCAGAAGTTCGGCGTGAACGTGAAGGACAAATTGAAGACCCTACGCGCAACAGTTGATACGCTGACACTGACCGCAACACCGATCCCACGAACATTGCAATTCAGCTTAATGGGAGCGCGTGATCTCAGCATCATCAGCACACCACCTCCGGATCGCTACCCAGTGCAAACGAACCTGCATCCGTATGATGAGGTGGTGATCAAAGGCGCGATGGACTACGAACTTTCTCGCGGTGGACAAGTGTATTTCATCAACGACAAAGTGAAGAACATCGAGTTCGTTGCCGAGATGATCCGCAAGCTGGTACCGGGGGCGCGCGTTGGTGTTGGGCATGGCCAATTGGAAGGGCATAAGCTCGAACAAGTGATGATGGATTTCATCGAAGGCAATACCGATGTTCTGGTGTGTACCACCATTGTCGAGAATGGATTGGATATCCCGAACGCCAATACGATCATCGTGAATGAGGCCCAGAATTTCGGGTTGAGCGATCTGCACCAATTGCGCGGACGCGTTGGCCGAAGCAATCGAAAAGCATTCTGCTACTTGCTCGCACCTAGCATGCATTTACTGCCTGACCTTTCTCGCAAACGACTTCAAGCCATCGAACAATTCAGTGATCTCGGTAGCGGTATCCACATCGCCATGAAAGATCTCGATATCCGTGGTGCAGGCGATCTGTTGGGTGCGGAGCAAAGTGGATTCATAAATGATATCGGATTTGAAACGTACCACAAGATCCTGGAAGAAGCGGTGAAGGAATTGAAGAATGAACACTTCAAGGAACTCTTTGAAGACAGGCAACTTGCACGCGGTGCCACGCGTGATCAAAGCGACGACTGCATCATTGAGACCGATCTTACGATGCTGATCCCCGCAAGCTATGTGAGCGAGACCGCTGAACGCCTTGCGCTCTACCGTAAGCTGGATGACATCAAGGACGCCACGGAACTGGCGAAATTCACCAAGGAAGTCACCGACCGTTTCGGCCCGATACCACAGCAGGCGGAAGAACTGATGGAAGCCATTCGCTTACGTTGGCTTGGTCAACAGATCGGCTTGGAGAAAATGGTCCTGAAGAAAGGCACGCTCATCGGCACCTTCATCGCGGATCAGAAACATCCATTCTTCGCTGGCGATACCTTCCACTCGGTATTGCGCGCGGTGCAGTCGCAGCCACGACGTTTCAAAGTGTACGAGAAGGCCGGGACTTTGCGGATCAGTGTACAGGATGTGAAGAATGTGCAGGTTGCGAAGGCGGCGTTAGAATCAGTTGTTGGGGTGAAGGAGAGCGTTTAGCTCGCATTGGGGCAACTACGTTAAGGCTATAGAAATCGTTCGGTTGATCGCTCCTGAATAGAGCCACGTGATGCACTACCCAACGGGCATACAACATCCTACAGGGCTAAACTTCATAACGGTATATAACTAAAGTTCTATTGCACCGTGCTGCATGTGCAACTTTTCTTTGTGCAATGCTTCGCCGTTCTGTCCAGTATAGATCAACGAAGTAGTTCGATCACTGATACAATGAACCACCGTTTCAAACTCCCACGTCACATGATGATCCGACCCTTCCTCTACTTGGCCATAAGCCTGTTGCTACCAACCTCCGTCCTACTGGCACAACCTGGTTCTGTAGATCCGACATTCGACCCAGGTGAAGGACCGAACGCGCGCGTCTTCGTGACCACTGTGCAACCTGATGGCAAAGTGCTGATCGCTGGTGATTTCACCGAAGTGAGTGGTCAGGCACACCGCCGGATCGCACGGCTCAATGCCGATGGCAGTTTGGATGCTAGCTTCAATGCAAACGCAGGCCCGGATGTGTTCGCTGTTTTCTGCATCACAGTACAACCTGACGGCAAGATCCTATTGGGTGGCCAATTCGAAGCGTTCAATGGCACCGAACATAGTATGATCACGCGCCTGAACGCGAACGGCACGGTGGATAATTCCTTCGACCCGGGCGCAGGTGCCGACTGGATCGTAAGTACGATCGCCGTGCAACCCGATGGAAAGATCCTTGTTGGTGGCAACTTCACATCCTTCGACGGAACAGCGCGTACCGGGATAACGCGCTTGAACTCGAACGGTGCTCAAGACCCGAGTTTCGACCCGGGAACCGGTCTTGGAAGTATTGGCATCGTGACCGACATCTACGCTTTCGCGTTGGAGTCCGATGGTCGTATCACCATTGCCGGTTCATTCAATAGCTATAATGGAACGGACCGCAACAGCATCGCAAGGCTTAATTCCAATGGCGAACTGGACACTAGTTTCGACCCGGGATCAGGTGCGGAATTCGGAAGTATCAACTGTATGGTGCGCCAAGTGGATGGTAAGTTGGTGATCGGCGGATCATTCACGGACTACAATGGAACCGATCAGCCTTTCCTTGCTCGGGTCACAAATTCCGGAGCGCTCGACCCTACATTCAATGTGGGTGCGAGTACATCAGGAAGTATACTCGCCATGGCCCTGCAACCGGATGGCCGTATACTGCTCGGTGGATTCTTCTATGACTATAACGAACTTCTGGCGCGTGATGTGGCACGCGTGAACACCGATGGATCATTGGACCTGAATTGGAGCACTGGGACAGGATCTTTCGGTATCGACGCCGGGGTGTATGACATGGCCCTTCAAGCTGATGGCTCACTCATCGTTGGTGGCCAATTCAGTGCCTATAATGGCTCTACGCGGAACAAAGTGGCAAGGCTCAACGGTGGCACAGGTACACCGGTTTCCGAAATACAGGGTGCATCGCGTTTGCATGTTTGGTCAGATGACGAGAACCAGCTCCTGCGTGTATCGGAACCAGTATCCGGACAGGTGTTCGATATGGAGGGTCGTGTTGTAGTCACTTTCAATCGCACGAATGCCATCGCGGTAGATCACCTATGCGCTGGTGCATTCCTTTTACGAACGGAATCAGGTACGGTCCACCGCTTCGTGCGCCCCTGACAAGCGGCTTCAATTACATATGGCATCACCGCGCTATTCGTGATCGGTCGATGATACCTAGCACTTCATCCTCCTTCTTGTAAGGCACGAGGAAGTGTTCCAACCGCGTTGTTTGACCTCTTGCGTCGTAATCGACACGAACTGATAAGAACTCCTTTTGGATTGAGCCGTGCCATTTGTTTGAGTGGGCGGAAAAGCATTTGGTCTTCATTGTAGATCAGTTAGTCCAATCGTGAATGAAGGATCAGTGCGCTGCATCGGTATATGCGAAGATCAAGAATACGTAGAATAAACGCGCACCATCTACCTTCGCGGCAATGGCGCAGAATAACATCGACCGCACCCGTATTGATCTTAGCTTTTTAAGCGGACCACGCTCGCGTTGGAAAGAGACCAAGACCGTATTCCATATTCTGCAGCAGTTCGTTTATGGGTTCCGAAAACTTCATTTCGTTGGGCCTTGTGTTACGTTCTTCGGCAGTGCGCGATTCAAAGAGGATCATGAATACTACGAGGCGGCACGGTCAATTGCTCGACGCGTTGGTCGAGTTGGCTTCACGGTCATGACCGGTGGTGGACCCGGAATAATGGAAGCCGCGAACCGTGGTGCACGAGACATTGGCGCAACAAGTGTAGGGTGTAACATTGTTCTGCCTCACGAGCAATACGCGAATCCGTATTTGGATGTGGAACTCTCTTTCGATCATTTCTTCGTTCGCAAAGTGCTGCTGTTGAAATACAGTATCTGTTTTGTGGTGATGCCCGGTGGCGCAGGTACGATAGATGAACTCTTTGAGGTGGTGACCTTGATCCAGACCGGTAAGGTGAAGAACTTCCCTGTGATCCTCTATGGTAAGGAATATTGGGCCCATACGTTGAAGCAGTTGGAATACATGTATGAAGCTGGAACCATTGGAAAGGAAGAGTTGAGTTTCATACACGTAGTGGATTCAGTGGATGAGGCCACCGATAAATTGCAGGAGCAACTCGTGGATATGTGGAAGGAACGGAACGCAAAAAAGGACACTCCGAAATGGTGGTTCCTGGAAGAAGAAGTTAACACTCCGGTAAAGAAGAAGGTTGATCACATAACACAACCGTAACGCTGCATCAAGGGTGAAGAAACACCCGATTTCGACCTTTGCAATGCGATAAAGATCACTTAGATCGATCGCCATTGCATGCAACGAATTCTACTGTTGGTCCACATTCTTCTTAGTTGTTTTCTCACTTACGCACAACAAGGAACGATCAGTGGCATTATCACCGCCAATGAAGGTGGACGTATTGAGCCATTACCATTCGTAAGTGTTGTGATCAAAGGCACTACTACGGGTGCAAGTACGGATCTCGATGGCAACTATTTCTTCAAGGCAGAACCAGGTGAACATTTGGTAGCCGTGAGTTTCGTCGGATTCGAGTCCGTTCAGCGGAACGTTACGCTCGTGTCCGGTGGTTCAGTAACCGTGAATGTCGAAATGGTTGCTGCCGGATTGCAAATGGAGGAGTTCGAGGTGGTCGCAAAAGTGGACCGAGAAAAGGAATCCGTGCTGTTGATGGAACGTAAAGAGACAACGGACCTGGTCCAGAATATCGGTGCACAGGAGCTCAAGAAAAAGGGTGCATCCGATGTGGCCGAAGGAGTACAGAAGGTTGTTGGCCTAAGTACAGTTGGTGGAAAATATCTTGTCGTGCGTGGATTAGGTGATCGGTACAACGCTGCCTACTTGAACGGGTTGCCATTGCCTTCGCCTGATCCTGATACGAAAGTGTCTCCGCTGGATATTTTTCCGACACAGGTAGTAGGAAGCATTAATGTGACCAAAGGATTCACGCCAGAATTCTACGGGGACTTCTCCGGAGGCGCAGTGGATATACGTACCAAACGTGCAACGGGCGAGAACATCCTGCAAGTAAGCCTGGGTGCTGGCATGAACACGCAGACCACGTTCAAGGATTTCACGACCTATAACGGAGGTAAACAGGACTATTGGGGCATGGACGATGGTAGCCGTGCTATACCTGCCGGGGTTGTCGGTACCAACTCCGTGATCAACGGAGAACGTTTGAAATTCCAACCGAACTTCAACCCAATAGCACGCAAGGCAGGACCCGATGTGAACTATGGGATCTATGGAGGTACTACGTTCTCACTTGCAAAGGATATCAAACTCAATTTCCTGGCCACTGCCAACTACCGCAATGAGAACCGTTATCAAGAAGGAAAAGTGCGAGTGATCAACACACTGAACCAACCCATGCTGGATTATGACCAGAAGCGCTGGCAGTTCAATACGCAGTCTTCCGCGTTGGCATCGCTTTCATTGGAGTTAGGTCGTCACCATTCCATTTCATATACCAGCACATGGGTGAAGCTTTCCTCGGATGAAGTACAAGAGAACCGAGGTACACATTTCGATTACCAGGATCATGTTCTTTCAAGACGCGAGACCTTTCGACAGAACTACATGTTGATCAACCAAGTAGCTGGGGAGCATGTGTTCGGAAATGCGGATCGTTTGAAAGTTGATTGGGCAGGATCCATGTCAAAGGCCGATGCGAATGAACCCGATCGAAAACAACTTGTTTACTTGTATTCGCCCGAGAATGGTGGTGAGACTTATCGCTTCAACGCGATCGACCGTTTAGAGAACCACCGCAGGTATAGTGCACTTGAGGAAAAAGAGACCAGCGCGCGTGCAGGCTTGAGCTACCGACTACTCCAGAAAGAAACAGAAAAGGGCGTTCTTCCGATCCTAACATTGCGCACCGGAGCGCAACTGAAAAGGAAATCGCGCAACTTCGGATATGCTATATTTTCCTATGACCTGAACGGCATCAACGCAAGCAACCCGAATGGTATCGATGTGAACTCGCCGGATAGATACCTCGACAACGCCAATTATACTGCGGGAAATTTCTCTATCGCCAATGTTACCGGACCGGAAGCAGAACACACGATAAAACAGGATATCAACGCTGCATACCTATCTGCCGAACTCGATATCGTGCCGGAGAAATTAAAGTTTATGGGCGGTGCGCGTTTGGAGGACGGCGAACAATTCATCGTTTATCGCAAACAGAGCGATTCGTTCTACCAAGCTCGCCGAATTGCTCGGATAAACTCCACGGACCTATTGCCTTTCGCCGCGATAAAATTCGACCTGATTACCACCCACGTGATCAGAGCGAATGCGAGTAAGACCATTTCGCGTCCCGGCTTCCGCGAAATGGCACCGTTCGAATACACCGAATTTTTTGCAGGTGCGAAATTCGTTGGTAACCCGGATCTGAAGAATGGCACGAATTACAACGCCGATCTGCGCTACGAGATCTTCCCCAACAGTGGCGAAGTGATCGCTATCGGTGTGTTCGGCAAACAACTGATCGACCCTATCGAAAAAGTGGCGCTTGCAACTGCTAGCGGACAGTTGCAATCATTCCGCAACACAGGGTCTGCGACAGTTGTTGGCGTAGAGTTGGAACTGATCAAGAACATCGGTGCGCTTCTCGGTAAGGACAGCACCTGCTGGAATAACTTCAGTGTGGGCATCAATGCGACATTCTTACAGTCCCGCTTGACCATAGGCGATGCACCAACGAACAGCGAGAGCGCAACCGTCGTTCTCACCAATACTACACGTCCGTTGCAAGGTGCATCGCCCTATCTTCTTAACGCGGACCTGAGCTATCAGGTATCTCTAAGCAAACAAGTAAAAGGTACCCTTACTGCTGCATACAACATCTTTGGGCGCAGGGTTTTCTCGGCCGGTGCGAATGGGCTCGGTGATCAATATGAACTCCCTGTTGGTATGTTGAACGTGATCGCTCGTGTTGACATTGGAAAACGCTGGCAGGCGAATATCAACTTCCGGAATGTGCTGAACCCATTGGTACGCATCGAGCAAGAAACACCGAACGGCTCTTCGCTTTTGAACGAGTATCGCACCGGGATGAACATCTCAGCGGGTATCGCATTCCGCATTTTGTAGGACCCGCTCGATACGCTGTTCAGGAATGGACCCTTGTTGCGAATTGTTCGCGATCGGGTCCATTCGTTTTTCGGCGCAAAAGATGAACGCATTACGCTGACATAACATCGAGAATGCACAACTTAACGGAATGGTAATGCGGGGCGAATGAAGCGGTAAGAATGCGGTCGGTCCTTTGTGGCGTAAATGAAAAACAACCTATTGAACATGACCTCCCTGAACGGAAGACACTCGAAACTGGCAGTGTTTGCGCTGATCGCATCCATCGCTATTGCACCACTTACTTCTTGTAAAAAGAAAGAAGGTTGCATGGACCCTGCCGCATTGAACTATGACCCGGATGCTGATAAGGATTGCTGCTGCGAATTCGCACCTTTAAATGGCGAACCAACGCAAACCATCAACGGGGAGACCTATTATGTTCTTACTGGATCGATCAGCAGTGACCGCACACTTACGAATGACAAGAAATGGTTGCTCTCCGGTGGCGTTTTCGTCGCGAATGGAACGACTCTTACCATACAGGAGGGTACGCGGATCTTTGCTGCGGATGATGCCACTACCCCATTCTTGAGCATCCTGCGCGGTGGAAACATCAATGCAATCGGAACCGCTTCTGCACCGATCGTGATGACCACGATCAAAACCATTACCGGCGGAGCTGACCGTGGTGCATGGGGAGGTGTGATCATCAATGGCTACGGACAGATCAACATTTGTAGCGCTGCGGATTGCACTGCCGAAGGTGAAGGTGGAACCGGCACATACGGTGGTACGGATGACTCGGACAATTCCGGAACATTGAAGTATGTGCGCGTTGAATATGCGGGTAAGATCCTTGGAACGGATAATGAATTGAACGGCTTTTCATTCAACGCGGTTGGTAGCGGCACGGTGCTGGAACACCTTCAGGCCTACAAAGGCAGTGATGATGGTTTCGAATTCTTCGGTGGTGCCGTGAATTTGAAATGGGCTGTTTCAACAGGCAATAGCGATGATAGTTTCGATTGGACACACGGATGGCGCGGAAAGGGCCAGTTCTGGGTTGCTCATCAGGATGCTACAACAGGAGACAACGGTATTGAAAGTGATAATTGGGAAACCGATTTCTACGTTACACCGACCAGCGATCCTGTGATCAGTAACTTCACCTTAGTAGGTGCTGATGATGGTTCACCGAACCACGGATTGCGTTTGCGTCATGGAACCAAAGGCAAACTGTGGAACGGACTCATCACCGGTTTTGCTCAAGCGATCCGTGTAGGTAGCGAGTGCGATGCATACGTAATTGATGGGTCACTCGCTGTAAAGAACACCGATCTGTTCAGCAACGTTACCAACTTCAACAATGCTGGTGCGATCGGGACCGATCCATCCATATCATTATCCGGTCCTACGTTGAACGGTTACATTGGAACTGATGCAAGCAACGCGGTTGATCCGTCCACTGTAAATGCTTGGTTCAATAGCGTAAATTTCCGCGGTGCCGTGGAAGCCAGCAACGATTGGACGGCAGGTTGGACAGTAGGGCTTTGACCAATATCAAGCAGTTGCCAAGTGTTAGGTCTGCAACTTATGTTGACAAGAAAGGCTCCGGAAACGGGGCCTTTCTACATTCAACCCGCGGCGAATAAAACCTTCAACAGGCCCAGCAGCACCGCATACCGCGCTGCTTTACCGATCAACATCAACAGCGCAACAGGCCAGAACCGCGCACGACCTAAACCCAATGCAATGGCAATAGGATCACCGATCACAGGAGCCCAACACAGCAAGGCTGCCCAACTACCGTATTGCTCTATGCGAGTTCTCCATGCTTCTGCTTTAACGGGATCCGCGCGTAACCATTTTGCGATGCGTTCCAGATCTCCTAAACGGCCTAGACCATAGCTACTAAGGCCACCTAACCAATTGCCCAAGCTGGCCACCAACCACAACGAAAACATCGGCCATGACCCTAGTCCGGCCATTCCTAAGAGAACCGCCTCCGAGCTGAACGGCAATACCGTGGCTGCAAGGAACGAGGCCAAGAACAAGCCGAGCAGGCCAAAGGATATCCAGGTTGAGGGGTCGATGGGGGTTTAGTTGTTGGTTGTTGGTTTTAGCTGTCTGAGCGGGGGATGACTTGCGGGAATCGTTGATTGCCCATATCTCTGATGGACAAGTTGACTTTTGGGCGTTGTGTTGGCTATACGGACAGCAGAACCAACAACTAAGAACAGACAACTTTCACGACACCCTTATTCCTTTCTCTATGCCCGTAAAGAACGGCAGAACCCACCAATAACAAGCACCAATAGCATTTCCCACCGCTTGGCACACCATTTGAAATGTAAGCAACGTTATCATTTCTGAACATGAAGATCTTCACCACTTTCATCCTTGGCCTTTTACTCTCCGGGTCTGTAACGGCCCAATTAAGCAAGCGACCGGTCACCATTGGTGGTGGCTTGGAAGTGGCCATTCCCCGAGGCGAATTCAATGATTCCTGGGGCCAACAAATGTTTGGCCTTAGCGCCAATCTTACTGTGCCCATGCGACGCTTGCCCATTGATATCGGTGGCGATTTTTCGTGGGCCCGAATGGGAAGAGAAACGAACACCGTGCCTGTGAGTGAGGACTTCCTGGATGCCACTACCGGCACCATGGAAGTAGTTAGTAACGTGCACGGATACCACGCTTTGGCACGCCTTAAACCATTCAATGGGAAGGTGAGTCCTTATGTTGAAGGCTTGATCGGCCTCCGTCATTTTTCCACAACCACCAGCATTGAAGTGAATGGCATGGACCACGACCTTCTGCACCAACGGGATGCCAGCAATTTCGTATTCAGCCGTGGTTGGGCGGTCGGTCTTCAAGTAATGCCTACCCGGATCTTCTACATTGAGGGTCGTGTGGAAAGCCTTTCGGGTGGCAAGGTGACCTACGTTGACCCCAGCACAATTTCAATTTCACCCAGTGGAGAGGTCAGCTACGGAACACAGCGGTCCGGCACCAATGTGGTGAACATACATTTGGGCATCGGCTTTCGATTCTAATTATGGTTCCATACTTCAGATGCCATTGCTTTCCCAACTTCCATTGTTGGTAACCTGCGGATAACACGCACGAAAAGGCACTGGGAACGCCCACTTATTGCAGTAAACTTGCGCTATGTAAGCGGGACCAGACCTGCTGCAGCTAGTGTTGAACGGGCAAAAACGGATCCAAAGCGCTCTAATTTCGGTGTTCCACAAAGATGGGCTTGAACCTATCGTGCGTGCATTGGATGCGCTTGGCGTGCACCTCTATTCAACTGGCGGCACTCAGGAATTCATTGAAAAGCAAGGCGTAAAGGTCACTCCCGTAGAAGACCTCACCACCTACCCGAGCATTCTGGGTGGTCGTGTGAAGACACTGCACCCGAAAGTTTTCGGAGGGATCTTGGGTCGACGGGATATGCAAAGCGATGTGGCCCAACTGGAAGAGTTCGAGATCCCGACCTTGGATCTTGTGATCGTGGACCTCTATCCCTTCGAGGAAACCGTAGCTTCAGGTGGCACCGATGAAGCGATCATTGAAAAGATCGATATCGGAGGGGTCAGTCTAATTCGCGCAGCAGCAAAGAACCACACCGATGTGTTGATCGTTCCAGCGCAAGCGCATTACGCAGAGCTGTTGAAGATCCTTACCGATCAAAAAGGCAGCTCTACCCTTCAGCAACGCAAAACCTTCGCTGCTGCAGCCTTTGGCATTACTGCCAAATACGATACCGCGATCCACGGCTGGTTCTCTGGTGCACGAACGACCGTGCTACGTTACGGCGAGAACCCACATCAGAAAGGCACCTTTACCGGTGACCTGGACGGAATGTTCAACCAATTGAACGGCAAGGAGCTCAGCTACAATAACCTGCTTGATCTTGATGCCGCAGTAGAGCTTATCGATGACCTGGCCACATTGCCGGGCGTTCCATTCGCGATCCTGAAGCACAACAATGCCTGCGGCGCGGCCGTAAGAAAAACGGTGAAGGAAGCATGGGATGCCGCGCTTGCCGGAGACCCTGTCAGTGCATTCGGCGGCGTGCTGATCTCTTCAACAGAGATCGATGCGGAGACCGCAAAAGCGATCGATACCATCTTCTTCGAGATCATTGCTGCACCGAGCTTTTCCACGGAGGCCTTAGCAATCCTGCGAAGCAAGAAGAACCGCATCATTCTTGAACGTAAGCCGAGCCAACGCCCAACGACCAAAATAAGGACCGCCTTGAACGGTATCCTTTCCGAAGATGCGGACACTGTTATCAGCAGTGCGGGATCCATGAAAACTGCCACGGCGAAAGCACCATCAGCCAGTGAGTTGAACGATCTGGTCTTCGCTAATATGTTGGTGAAACATACCAAGAGCAATGCGATCGTGTTGGCCAAGAATGACCAACTGATCGCCAGTGGCACCGGACAAACCAGCCGCGTGGACGCACTTGAGCAAGCCATAGCCAAAGCTTCAAAATTCAAATTTGATCTGCAGGGTGCCGTTATGGCAAGCGACGCCTTTTTCCCTTTTCCGGACTGTGTGGAGATATCACATAAGGCCGGCATTACCGCTGTTGTGCATCCGGGTGGCAGCATCCGTGATCAGGACAGTATCGATTTCTGTAATTCCAACGGAATGGCAATGGCCATTACCGGTAACCGTCATTTCAAACACTGAACATCCGCACATGGGTTGGTTCAATTTTTTTACTCAGGAGATCGCGATAGACCTTGGAACCGCGAACACATTGATCATTCACAATGACAAAGTGGTCGTGGACGAACCAAGCATTGTTGCCATTGATCGCACTACGGGCAAAGTGATCGCCGTGGGTAGGCAGGCCCAACAGATGCATGGCAAAACGCACGAGAACATCAAGACCATCCGGCCCTTGCGTGATGGTGTGATCGCCGACTTCAAGGCCGCCGAGGACATGATCAAAGGGATGATCAAGATGATCTCTCCAGGCCGTCAATTGTTCACACCGAACCTGCGCATGGTGATCTGTATCCCCAGTGGCATAACCGAAGTGGAAAAGCGCGCTGTTAAGGATAGCAGTGAGCATGCCGGCGCGAAAGAAGTGTACCTGATCCACGAACCCATGGCTGCGGCGATCGGTATCGGAATTGATGTGGAGGAACCGATGGGTAACATGATCATCGATATCGGTGGTGGTACGAGTGAGATCGCCGTGATTGCATTGGGGGGTATTGTTTGTGACAAGAATATCCGCGTGGCCGGAGATGAATTCACGCAGGATATTGAAGAGTATATGCGTCGCCAACACAACATCCTTGTGGGTGAGCGCACTGCTGAACAGATCAAGATCGAAGTTGGTGCTGCTACCACCGAGCTGGAAAATCCTCCACCTGACTATGCGGTGCGTGGCCGCGACCTGATGACCGGTATTCCGAAAGAGATCACTGTTACGTACGCGGAGATCGCGCAGGCGCTCGACAAAAGTATCAGCAAGATCGAGGAGGCCATTCTTTCAGCGTTAGAAGCAACACCACCGGAACTGAGCGCGGACATTTATAAGACCGGGATCTACTTGGCAGGTGGCGGCGCTTTGCTGCGTGGCCTCGATAAACGGATAAGCATTAAGACCAAATTGCCGGTACATGTTAGTGAGGACCCTCTGCGCGCTGTGGCACGTGGAACCGGTATTGCACTGAAGAACATTGATCGATTCCAATTCCTGATGCGTGAGTAGGATCGATGAACCCATCGCACCTACGCATACCAGTTCTAGATGCGTGATCTATTCCGTTTCCTCTTTCGCATTCGGGACACGCTATTGTTCTTGGTCCTGATCGGATTCTCCTTGACGCTGCTCTATAGCGGTAACGCGCACCACAGAGCACGCGCCATCAACTCTTCCAATGCAGTTGTAGGGGGTATCTATTCGCTGAGAAAACAGATCACGGATTACACAGGGCTCAAAGAAGTGAATCGACGTCTAGCAGAAGAAAATGCTGACTTCCGGAATCGGATGAGTTCTTCCTATGCTTCCGTTGAGAATCGCTTCGTCCGGATCAATGACACGATCCATCGCCAACAATATCGCTATGTACCAGCTAAAGTGGTGAACAGTACATGGCACAAACCCAGCAACACCCTGACGTTGGACAAAGGGAGCAAGGACGGATTGCACGACGACATGGGCGTAATAGGACCGAATGGGATCGTTGGTGTATTGAATGATGTAAGTCCGCACTTCGCATCGGTGATCAGCGTGCTAAGCCCGGAGATCAAGACCAGTGTGCAATTGCGCAATACCGGTCATTACGGCTTGCTCTATTGGGATACGAATGATCCACGAACAAGCTCCGTGATCGACATCCCCAAACACGCACGCGTGCAAGCCGGTGACACCGTTGAGACGCGTGGCGGTGATCGCATTTATCCTGCCGGCATCCCAGTGGGTACCGTGCTTACCGTAGTTGATGTACCGGGCATTAATTACCACAAGATCACCATACAGCTAACGGAGGATATGACACGAAGCGGATACGTTTACGTGGTTGATGACCTTCAGCGTTTGGAGCGTGACTCTTTGCAATTGATCAACAGCATGCCATGATCACGACCATCCTGGCAAATATCATCCGATTCGTACTGCTACTCCTTTTGCAGGTGTTGGTACTGGACCAGCTGGACCTGGCCAATAGTTATGTCGTACCGTATCTCTATGTACTATTCCTGTTGATGCTCCCGTTGGAACTTCCCGGATGGGCGAGTTTGCTGATCGGTGCCGTTACGGGGCTTGCGATGGACTTTTTCAATAGTACACCCGGCATGCATACCAGTGCGTGCATCGTAATGATGTATCTGCGGATCTCCTTATTGAAACTGATCGCACCACGTGAAGGCTACGAACACGGTATGCGCGCCACCGCTTCCCGAATGGGCTTGACGTGGTTCCTTACCTATAGCAGCCTACTCGTGCTAGCGCATCATCTTTGGCTGTTCCTTATCGAGCTCCATAGTTTCGACCTATTCTTCGGGACATTTCTTAGGGCATTGTTGAGTGCTTTGACCACCCTTGTACTGGTCTTGTTAGCACAGTTCCTTACGTCGGTCAAGGACCGTGAACGAGGATGAACACCGAATCACGCAAATATGTTCTGATCGCAGGCGTGCTGTTCATCAGCTGCGTTTTCATTCTTCGCTTGTTCTGGATACAAGTGGTCGATGGGAAATGGCAGGCTGCCGCAGCGAACATGGCAGAACGCAAGATGACCGTGTTCCCGTCGCGCGGATTGATCTTTGATCGGAACGAAAAACTACTTGTCGCGAACACGCCGGTCTACGACCTGATGGTGGTACCGAAAGAGGTCAAACCATTCGATACGCTTGCTTTCTGTGCAATGATCGGAGTTCCCGTTGATGATCTCCGTCTCCGGTTGGCAGAAGCCACGAAATACTCCAAATACAAGCCCAGTGTTATGGAGAAGCAGATCCCTGCCGATCAATTCGCCGCGATCAGTGTTCACCTGCACAAATACCCTGGCTTCTACGGGCAAAGTAGAACGCTGCGCACCTACCCACCACATGCCGCAGCACATTTGCTCGGCTATTTGAGCGAAGTGAACGCCCGAAAAGTTGAGGAGGATCCGTACTATAAAAGCGGTGACGTGATCGGTGTAGGTGGTCTCGAATCCTTCTACGAACCGTCTTTACGCGGAAAACGTGGTGTGAGCTATGTGCTGATGGATGTACACAATAACATGAAGGGTTCATTCAAGGGCGGGGCATACGACACGCTTGCCGTTGAAGGTTCCGACCTCTACACCGGGATCGATCTGGATATGCAGCTTCTGGGCGAAAAGCTCATGGTGAACAAGAAAGGTAGCATAGTAGCGCTGGACCCGAAGACCGGAGAAGTGCTTTGTTTGGTCAGTAGCCCTTCCTATGATCCAGAATTACTCGTGGGCCGTGTGCGGAACACCAACTACGGTGTGTTGCAACGCGACCCGATCAAACCACTTTTCGATCGCGCATTACAGGCGCAATATCCGCCGGGTTCCATATTCAAGATCGCACAAGCATTGATCGCTTTGGATGAGGGCGTGATCACCACGGAAACCGGATTCCCGTGCAATAAATCATTGGTTGGTTGCCACAATCACCCCAGTGCCGGTGACATCCGACAAGCGATCCAAATGTCCTGTAACCCGTATTTCCATCAGGTATTCAAACGGATAGTGGAGCGTGGCGAAAACCCGAACAACCGGTTCAAGGACGCAGCACTGGGCCTCGCGGAATGGGAAAAACGGATGCGCTCCTTCGGCCTAGGTTCACGACCGGCGATCGATCTACCGTCCGTAAAGGGTGGCAACATTCCCGGTCCTGCGTATTATGACCGAAAATATGGTGAGGCACGATGGGCGTTCAGTACGATCTATTCCGTTAGCATTGGTCAAGGAGAAGTGCTTGTTGCACCCTTACAAATGGCCAACCTCGCAGCCATCTTCGCAAATAAAGGATGGTATTACGACCCGCACGTGGTGCGTGCAATTGGAGACCCGGATAGTGTACAGACCCAGTACCGTGATAAGCACTATGTGGATGTGCATGCACAATGGTTCGATCATATCCAGGAAGGCATGCGACGGGTGGTGAACGAAGCCGGTGGTACGGCACGCAGGGCCCGCATCGATGGCATTACCGTTTGTGGAAAGACTGGAACGGCAGAGAATCCACACGGTCAGGATCATGCTGTATTCATCGCATTCGCACCCATGGAAGATCCAAAGATCGCGATCGCCGTCTACGTGGAGAACTCCGGTTTCGGTGGCACATGGGCCGCTCCCATCGCAAGCTTGTTGATGGAACAATACCTTACCGATACCATTACCCGGCCGGAAGTGGTAAAGAAGATGGAAGAGGCCGACCTGATATCCAAAGAAGCTACCTACGTGAAAAAGCCCAAACGTAAATGATACGAGGCCCGGAGAACGTAGCCGCAAATTTCGATCGACCGATCCTGATCATGTACATCCTCTTGATGTTCATGGGATGGGCCAATATCTACGCCGCAGCTTACGATCCAGAACACGCCAGCATCTTCGATCAATCAAAAGAATATGGCAAGCAGGCCGTGTGGATGGGCGTGAGCCTTACGCTGGGAGCCATCATACTCATGGTGCGCGGCGACCTTATCCGCACCATGGCTTACGGGATCTACGGTGGCGTATTGGTGCTGCTAGTAGCAGTACTTATATTCGGGAAAGAAGTGAACGGAGCGCGCGCTTGGTTCGGTGTAGGTTCCTTCGGAATACAACCTGCGGAGTTCGCGAAATTCGCAACGGCACTTGCACTCTCTCGCTACCTCAGCGGACTGAAGGCCCTGGTGGATACACGCTCGCGACTGATCAGTGCGATCATCATCCTATCACCTGTCGCACTGATCATGTTGCAACCCGATACCGGAACCGCATTGGTTTCCGGCGCGTTCATTCTTGTTCTGTATCGCGAAGGGCTATCCGGTAACGTTCTCCTCCTCGGTATTCTTGCAGCGTTCATGTCGGTGCTTGCGTTGATCCTCAAGGAATCGACCTTCGACCTGCCCTTCACCGACCGGGTTTTGACCGGACAGTATTTTCTGATGATCGTGATCGCCGTGTTCGCGATCGTTGCTTGGTTGTTCGTGCGCAGGTTCATCTTGAAACGTGAGGCCAAACGGATGTATAGCTACATCGTTATCGGTGCCTTGGCTTCGTTCGTATTCATCGGTGGTGTGGATTATGCGTTCGAACATGTTCTTGCAAGCCACCAAAAAGATCGTATCCTGGTGATGATCGGGCAAATGGAAGACCCGCAGGGATTGGGGTACAACGTAAAGCAAAGCCAGACAGCGATCGGTAGTGGAGGCTTCGCTGGCAAAGGATACCTGGAAGGAACGTTGACCAAGTTCAAGTACGTACCCATGCAAAGCACGGACTTTATTTTTTGCACGGTAGGTGAAGAATGGGGCTTTCTCGGCACTTCATTCGTGGTGATACTTTTCACCGTTCTGATCCTGCGCATCATCCAGATCAGCGACCGGCAACGATCTCGGTTCACACGGATCTATGCCTATTGCGTGGCCAGCATCTTCTTCCTGCACATCATGATCAACGTGGGCATGACCATTGGCCTTGCACCGGTGATAGGCATTCCCCTACCCTTCTTCAGCTACGGCGGTAGTAGTATGATCGCATTCACTATCTTACTTGGAATTCTCGTGCGGCTGGATGCCGAACGGCTGACCAATTTGAGGTAATGAAACGCAACATCCTATTTGCAGTATTGTCCTTTTGCAGCTTTTTGTGCCATGCGCAACAAGCGTGGGTTGTAGATACAACGTTCCGCACGAACCTCCAATACCGGTCAATAACGGACATCGAATTCTACGACGACTACATACTGATCTCGGGCCTACTGAAATTCTCAACAGTTTTTACCCCTTGCGGTTCCGCTAAAATTGACTATTCTGGAAACTTGATAGAATGCTTCTCAGGGGGGGGGGGGTCGTTCCTTGGTCGGATCGGTATTATATTGGAATTGGACAATCCGTATTTCGAATGTTCCAAACCGGACTTCCTGACAACTCATTCGCGATCAGCTCTCCGTTTTATTACCCGGTTGATGGGGGGCAATTCGTGGTCTTGCCGGACGATAAGGTGTTGGTGACCGGCGGGCGCGATCTATACAGCACAGTAGACACTTCCTTGATCGGTGGAAACTTTTGTCTTACGCGCTATGACACATTAGGTAATTTGGATACTACGTTCCAGCATCGGCAGTGCCAAAATGGAGTTGCTCTACGGATCGTAGCATCACCAGACGGTAAATTTCTGTTATCCGGTGTGCAAGGCATGTTCGATGGCCAACCTGTAGGTCGTATTTTCCGTGTTCTTCCCGATGGTGCATTGGATACTACCTTTCACACGAACATCGATTTCGGGTCAGCAACGGATTACTATTTCTACAACGATGGCCGCATTCTGGCAAGCGGTTGGTTCCACACGCCTGATATCCCGAATGATACACTAGGCTTGGTGCGCCTTATGCCCGATGGCAGCATAGACCCTACTTTTAATTACGACCTCCGTTTTAGGTTATTCTCCAACAGCCTATCGTTAGGTGTTGTGCAGGGGATGTATACGTTGGACTCAGCTACGATCCTGCTTGGCGGCTCCTTCGCAACGCTCAACGAAGAATGGGTGGGTGGTGTTTGTGCAATTGACACCTCCGGGAATGTCCTACCCGAATATTTTCCTGGAACAAATTGCGATACGATCATTGGTCCAAATCCTGGCATAATAGCGTTAGGCATGCGTGATTTTGAAATGGGACCGGATGGAATGTTGTATGCCTACGGTTTTTTTCATGGCTTTGATGATGGCTACCAGAACCACCCGGACCAGACCATGATCATACGGTTGAAGCAGGTGAATGTGGGGGTGGAGGAGCAACGTCTTACTTCTGGCCGATTGGTGTTGCAACCCAACCCGGGCAGTGATCTGCTAGTGCTTCAATTTGCGAACCTTGCACCCAACGGCACTTTAGAAGTACTGGATATGGATGGTCGGTTGGTACACACTGCACCTGTGCGTTCGCCAGTTCTGCAGCTGGATGTTAGCGTTTGGGCACCGGGCTTATATGCGGTGCGGTATGCTGGCAAGGACGGCACAAGCTTAACCGAGCGCTGGGTGAAGCAGTAGGCTACTACTTGCGCGATCTTCAATTCATTTCATTTCTTACTAAAGCCTTAGTGGACTTTGTAGTCCACACTACGTGGCAGACCCGTAAATACCGGCGAGCAGTGCCTCCGCAGCGGGCACATAAATTGTGTGTTATAAATTATGTGTTATAAATTATGTACATTTGTTGAATGGCATCCACCATCAACCCGTTCCTGTTACAAGGCTATGCCGGTCCAGAGACCTTCTGCGACCGGGTAACTGAACTTGCCTTCCTTCGGGAGGCCATGGCCAATCAGCGTAACGTGACCATCATTTCGCTACGGCGGATGGGTAAGACGGCGCTGATCCGGCATTTCTTCGCAGCCCAACGGAAGTTCACTCCCGTGTTCGTGGACCTGTACCGCACCACCGACCAGGCCGGCATGGTACTCCTTATCGTACAGGAAGCTTTGCGGCAAGTCGGCAAACCGACAAGCGCATTGTTGAAGGAAGTATCCCACGCCATGCGGTCCTTGGAGTTCAGCCTCAACTTCGACCCGCTCACCGGTCTTCCGGAATTGGGAGTATCCGCGCGGCCCAGCCTTAAACAGACCATGGCCTTGAACGAACTGTTCAACTACTTGGAACAACGGCGTAAACCTGTTGTGATCGCCTTGGACGAATTCCAGCAAGTAACGCAATACCCGGAACAGAACACCGAGGCTTTGTTGCGCGAACACGTTCAAAAACTGCGCAATGTCCAGTTCATCTTCTCCGGTAGTGACAGGCGCATGATGCAAGCCATTTTTACCGAAGGGAAACGCCCATTCTTCCAAGCGACCGAACCCTTGCACTTGGGTCCGATCCCGAACGAAGCATACGTGGCATTCATCCTCACCCATTTCAAGCAAGGAAAACGCAAGATCGCTATCCAATTGGTCCACGATGGGCTTGCGTGGTGCCGTAACCACACCTATTACGTGCAATACCTGTTCAACCGGCTTTACGCAATGGGTTTAAGCACCTACACCGCTATGGATCTGGCAGGTATTCAGGAGAGCATTCTCAAGGAACGCGCCCCTGAATACATGACCTTAGCACGCTTGCTCAGTCCTAACCAAGCTGCACTGCTGAGCGCAGTGGCAAAGGAAGGTTCCGTAGAAACGCCGGGATCAATGGAATTCATCATCAAGCATCAGCTAAGCGCGATCAGCACCGTGCGGCAGAGTCTTAGCGTGTTGCTCGATAAGGAGTTGGTCCATCAAGAAGCAGGACAATACAGGGTCACTGATGTTTTCCTGGGGCATTGGTTAGCCTCCGCATGATATTGTGCCGGTGTGAAATGCATCCGGAAAGCAGAACGCCGGGCAAAAAGCCCGGCGTTCAAAGATCATTAAGAAGATCGGTATCAATAGAACTTGCTGCGATCGTCGGTTACACCAACTGCTTCGCGTAAGGCGTTGAACACTCCGTTCTCCGCGCGTCCACTAATTTTTTGTAGGAGTCCTTCGCGGTCCGCGGCAAGATCACCGGTTTCGCCAGCAGGATCAACTTTGGTCATGCTCACAACGTACACCGCATTGTCTCCCTCCAACGGCACGCTGGTCTGGCCAGGCTGCAACGCAAAGATCTGTCCTATAACCTTAGTCTCCGTGAATCCTCCTGGAAGGTTGTTGCTGTTCAGCAATACGTCCGTTGCGTTCTGCACGGTAACTCCCATCGTGGATGCCAATGCATTGATGTCGGTCGTACCGGCCATTTTCGCTTTCAACGCTGCGGCTTTCTTTTCTTTAATGACTGCGGCAGTGAATACTTCACGCACATCTTCCAATTGAGGAACGCCTTCTTCACGAATACCGGTCATGATGCCAACAACATAATTATCACCTGCATCCATCGGTTCGCTCACTTCGCCAAGTTTCGCACGATTGGCCCATGTGATAACGCTGTTCGACTGTTGAAGTCCAGGTACAGTACGCATATCCGAACGTAGCTCCTCAACCGGTGTGATCACCAACCCTGTAGTATCCGCAGCTGCTTTGAACGCTTCCGCTGTCTTATTGCGCAAACTGAATTCGTTGGCTTTCTTATAGACTTCCTTGAACGTGGCAGGAGATGCCTTTAGCTGACGTTCCAATGCAACGACCCTGCGCTCTTTGCGATCGCGTTTGTCCAGGACCTCCACAATGTGAAATCCATAGGTGGTCTTTGCGATGGTGATCGCCCCTACTTTCTCGTCGAAACTTGCAGCAGTGAACTCGGGTACCATTTTCTCTTTACCGAACCATTCGTAAACACCACCGGTGCTGGTACTTCCCGGATCATCGCTGAACTTGGTGACCAAAGCCTCGAATTTGCTACGATCCTTGCGGACAACTGCAAGCATGCTATCTGCACGTTGCTTTTGCTCATCTTCGGTCTTTCCTTGCTGTGTACTCAACAGAATGTGTCGTACACGTGCTTCCGGGATATCCGCTAGTTCTTTCACTTTCACCAGCTTCATCACTTCACCATCCACATACGGGCCAACCACTTCCCCTACCGCTGCATTCACGATCAGCGAATCATTGAGCGCATCGGCTGTTCCTTCCGTATAGGCAACAACGTTGTACGCACGACTATCGCTGTTTCCAACAACGAAGTTCGAATCATTCTCTGCATTCTTGAACTCCACACGCAGTTCCATCATTTCTGAACGGATCTCTTGGCGATCTGCTTCCGTAGCAACCACTGGGAATGTTACGTATTCGAATTTCCGTGATGGTTTCTGCACATACTTCACATCGTTCTTGTGCTGTCCATAGTAACGGCTCAATTCCTGTTCGGAAACAGCATAAATGCTATCAGGCTCACTATCGTACCGCTTTGCCACAAAGTTGAAGGTCGCTTTCGTAAGCTTGGCTTCGTATTCATCCTTTGCTTGTGCACGGTTCACGAAGATGCTCTTCTTTACCAGAGTTGTGTACTTTGAATACAGGCGGTTCTCACGGATACGGCGAGCTTGGATCTCATGGTAAACAGGTGCATTAAGCTGCACATTATTGAAGTAGGTCTTCAGCTTCTCTGGATCCAATTGACCATCTTCTCCTTGGAAATTCGGCTGGTTCCTAAAATCCGAAAGGATGTTATTCCCGAAACGGATATCATCATACTCGCTCTTGGTAAGAGAAAAACCAGCTGCTTCAACCTGTGGAAGCATCACTTTTTCCTTCACCATTTCCTGCCATACGCTGTTACGCACTTGATCGGTCATCTGCGCATTGACCGTTTGTCCAAAATCGTTGCGATAGCTTTCCACTTCATCCGATACGCGATTCTCGAATGCAATACGCGGGATCTCTTCGCCGCCTACCACACCAAGTGCTTGATCTTGGCCACCACGCCCACTACCCGAGATGAATTCTCCAACAACGAACAACACCAACGCACCACCAACAAGCACCAACAATAGGCCGCTACGCTCGCGGATCTTACCAATTATAGCCATTTGCCTTTTTTGAATAGGGGTGCAAATATAGGAGAGTAGACCCACTTGCAGGAGTTTGCTGACTCCAACCTTCCGATGAGCCCTACCTATGCTCAATATAACGTGTCCGTGGTCAATCGCTTATGAACCCGGTCTCGGGGTCCAGCACCTCCAACCGAACAAGGTCTATTCGACTATGCACGACTTGGGCAATGGTCATGCGAAAAGGTGGTAGATCGATCACCTGGCCTTGTTCAGGCAGATCTCCCGTACTGTGAAGGATAAACCCTGCAAGTGTTTCATAATCATCGCGCTGGGGAATGGCCAACCGATACTTTTCCACCAAGTGTTCCACCTCTGCGCGAGCGCTCAGCAGGAATTCGTTGGGTCCGAGGCGTTCTTCGACCTCTTCATTACCCGTATCGTGCTCATCATCAATATCGCCAACGATCGTCTCCACCACATCCTCCATGGTGATTATACCCGCCGTACCGCCATATTCGTCTACCACAACAGCTACGTGGGAGCGTTGCTTAATGAACAATTGCAGCGCCTCATCCGCCGGCATGGTCCCAGGGATGAAATTCACAGGACGTACAATTGCCTGAATGCTCTTCGGACGTCGGAACAATTCATATCCATGCACATAACCGAGGATCTTGTCGATACTCTCCTTGTACACAAGCATTTTGCTCATCCCGTTCTCAGCGAACCGGCTTTGGAGGGTCTGAACGCTCTCATCCACCTGTATGGCCTCGATCTCTGCACGCGGAACCATTAGGTCACGCACCTTTATCTTGCTCAATTCCAATGTATTACGAAAATACTCAACCTCCGCATCCAATGATTCATCGCCCTTGGGGACATTGCTGATGTCATTCAGGAATTCATCCAGGTCCACACGTCCAAATGCCTCCTGACCTGAAGTACCGCGCACCCCGAAGACTCTTAAGATCCCTTCCCCCATTGAGGTCACTACCATCATTGGCAGCCAAAAGACGGTGTAGATCACGCGCAAGGGGATCGCAAAGAGGCTGAGTGCCCTATCCGGGTCCATCCGGAATAGCAGTTTGGGCAAGAACTCTCCAAGAATGAGTACTACGACCGTGCCGATCACTACCCGGACCACCAATTCAAACGCCGCTCCTTGGTTCAATATTGGCAGCATTTGGCCCATAACACTCGTAAACACCACGCCATAGAGAACGAATGCCACGGCATTGCCAACGAGCAACGTACCTACGACCCGCGACGGGCGCTGCAGCATGTCGCCCAGCACCCGGGCCCAGATCGCGCCGCGCTTGCGCTCCAGCTCCAGATACAGCTTACTACTGCCGACCAAAGCAACTTCCAACCCCGAACAAAGGGCGGATATTGCGATGGACACAATGATCAAGATGAGGTCAGTGGAGAGGATCGGTCCGTGGTATTAGGTATAAGATATGTTGAAGATCGGGGTAATTTGCAAAAGGCGGAGTTCTATCAAGAAGACCTTTGGGGTATGGATGAGCTGATCGATCGGTGAGCAGCCGTCCACAGATGACCATCAACGGGCTTTGTCATCCAACGCCTCCAGCTTTTTGCGGGTCATTCTGCGAAAAACGAACATGGCCAGTGCGATCCCTGGAAATACCAACCATTGCTTTCCTGCATCGAATCCATCGGCAATGAGCACCCAGATCGCCGCTAAGGCCGTGCCTATCGCAACAGCCAACCAGAAATGTTCCATGAACCTATTGATCTTCCGCATCGGTCGACAAGGTATCACCCTCGCCCAAATGTAGTGTGCCGGTCACTTTTTTGATCGTGTACCGACTAAAGTCTTCAACAGCCTCCAGCCCTTGACCATGAACAACATTCAACCCTCGTTGTACCCTTACCGCCTTATCGGTGCGTACCATGGCGCTGTCCTGATGCCAACTGAGCTGTTCGGTCTCTAAGCGCTCCCCTTTGGCATTGACGAATACCACTTGCTCAAAAACCTCCATACGTTGCTGCTTGGGAAGTATGGTGCCGCGCCGCGCAGTAAGTGTACTACCCGGGTTACCTACACTATCGAAAAAAACCAATTCAAGACCATCGCTGAGCTCAGTATGCTTTGGCTCTACCGCGAATTCTTCGATCTTTCCAGCGCGCAATCGATTCCGTACTCGCCCACTATCAGTGAAGAAATACTCCGCTTCGAATGTTACCCGGTCCGGAGAAGCAAGTGGTAACTCCACCGCTGCAACATTATCCAGATCGTTCTTACAGCTCACCATGGCCAGTAACCCGAACAGGCCAATGGCACCAATGAACGTCAATCGATCCGGCGCTTTTTGAACCATTGGTCCCATGCTTCCGGAATAATTGAAATACCTACTTGGATAGTGGTGAACCGTTCTTGAAGAAGCGCATTGGCCGCATCGTTCCGTTGGCCGTATTCCACTCCAATATTGACCCGGCTCCAACTGAATTTACCCAATGGGATCGAGACGCCTCCGGTCGCTGCCATTTCGCGTAGTTGTGTTCCATCCACAATTAGGTAATCATCGGTATAGCGTAGCCCAAGCCGGTAGGTGTTGCGCAACCAAAAAGAGGCATTGGGGTTCAACGTAGGATGTAAACTTCCACCTACTGCATAAATTGACTGTGTACCCAATGCTCCTTGCGATGTATATCCATCAACATCAACATCCATGGTGCTCCAATCGCGCAAACGATACTCTACCACACCCTTCCAACGATTGTTATAGATGCTGAACCCAGCGCTGTACGAAGCAGGAATGCCGATCGTTCCGCGTGTGCCTTGCGTAAAAAAAGTGGTGTCAACAGTAAAGTCCCCACCGGTGCCGGTTACGAACGAACTGCCCAGACCAGAATGCTTTGCGGTTAGGTTTGCAGGCAGTTCCGATGCAATTCCAATACGATAGCGAAGGGCTTCCGCCTGGCGATTATCGATGGTGATGTGCTTATATTTATCGGGGTCCTTTCCCTCATTGATCCACTTCTGCTGGAGCCGTTCATCCTTGGCCAAAAGTTCCAAACGGCGCTCCGCAAAGGAAACAGCCACCCGCTCCTTTTGAACCAGATCACCCGTGAACTGGAACCCAAGGTTCACCGTTGGAGCGCGAACGACCAAGGACGAGGTGACCTGACTATTATAAAAGTTTCCGTTCGTCGGATAATAGGCCTTACGCGCTTCTTCAACAGTACCGAAGAGGTAATTGATATTCGCGCCGAAGGAAAGTTTCTTACCACGTTCCATGCTGTCATTCGTTTGCCATAGCACACGAGAAAGGCCCAAGAACGCCTTGTTCAACCCACCACTTCCACTGTATTCATATCTGACCCTACCTCCAGTAGCGATCAACGTATCGTAATTATTGATCTGGTAGCCCACATTGCTGAATGGCGCTACACCGAGTGCGAAACCCCATTTGTTCTTGGCAAATGGAACACCTATGGAAAGACCCAACAGGTCCGTACGTTGCCCTTTACCGGTAACACCGTCAAGCTCATACGTGATGAACCGACCAACCCCGCCGGCTTCGAATACAGGTCGAGCAATGCCAACGTATGAAGCTGGATTAACGGAAGCCACACTGAACAGGTCCGATGCACCGATGCCGGAAACACCCATAAGACTTTGGGTGATCTGCGTGTTGTTGAATAGATCACCGAACCCGTAGGCCGAATAGGGTGAACCGCTGCCCTGCTGCCCTTGGGCATTCACTTTGCTAGCGCACAGCGTTAACAGAGCTATCGTGCAGAGTGCGGTTATGTATAAGGATCGCATATAGTCCTTCAAGGGTAAGAAAAGGGAGCGCAAAGATGCCACTTTTCAAGGCGCTGACGAACCTTGGTGCATCACCGCCGGTCAGGGTAACGGCAATTCCGGGTCGTTCTTGCCCATATGCCGCAATGAATTCTTTCAATTCACCTAAAATACCATAATGTATTCCGGCTTCCAAGGATGAATCCGTTGATATTCCGAGAGGTGATGGCTGCGGACCCGGATCTACACGAGGTAGCCTTGCACTGTAGGCATTCATCGCCATCGCTCGCATTTGCAATCCTGGACTGATCGCGCCACCTGAGTAGCTTCCATCTTTTTCCACTACATCATAGGTGATGCAAGTTCCAAGATCTACGGCTAAGACCGGTCTTCCGGGAAATCGCGATAAACAGCCAACAGCGTTTGCGAGCCTATCCGCGCCCAAAGTCAATGGTGTACCGTAATTGCTCTTCAAGGGCGTAGGTGTATCTCCTTTAACGATCAGTAACGGTGCGATATTGGCTAATTGTTCCGCGTAGTGCTCATTGTCCGCAGCGGTAGTTCCAACAACAATTCCAGTAGGTCGATCACCTCCTAGTAAGGCCTTAACCGCATCCGTATCGCCATTCTCTGCATGGATCATCCGCAGAAGCCTGTTCTCAGCAAATAGCGCCAATTTCGTGCGGGAATTACCCACATCCATTACAAGATCCAAACTTCTCATCATCACGGATCGACTACTTCCATATATTTGCGGCCCTTGTTCACAGAAAAGGTGTTTTTGCACCGCGCACAAGGTAATGGTGCCTTAGCTCAGTTGGTAGAGCAATGGATTGAAAATCCATGTGTCCCCGGTTCAAATCCGGGAGGCACCACTGAAAGTAAAAGCCCTCCACATAAGTTGTGGGGGCTTTTTCGCTCCATGGCATCATTGGTCCCCACTACTGCTCGTTGGCCAACCACGAACGCAAAGCACTCAAATGCTCTTGCTTCTTCGGTTCTCGCAACGCCTTATTGGTGGGCGTGAAATAATGATGGTGCTCCAAGAAACGCACTTGAAGTTCATTCCACTCCCTCCTGGTGCCTACCGTGCCCTGATCGCATAGCTCTTGGAACAACATATCACCAATGATCTTGAAATCCGACCGCCCCAAATAATCCATATCGGCATCGCAGAGTATTCCGCACAATTCACATTTGGGTACCTGCGGAATTTTTGTGGAGAGTATCATGCCACAGATCCGTTCGATCTGCTCTGAATTGAACCCGAACCGAGGCAGTTCTTTTCGGACGATCCCGCAACTGCGCTCCTCATGGTCATGATCCGCCACAATGAATCCGGCATCATGATAGAGTGCTGCGATCTTCAACAGGACCAGGTCCTGACCTTCGACGCCCTCTTGTTCGGCAATGCCAATAACGCTGGCATAAACATCCAAGGTGTGCTCCAAACTATGGTAGGTCCACTTGGGGTCCAACTCGTTCTTGAGCCTAGAAAGAATATAAGCTTTCGCTGCGTCCGGATCCATTCCAAGATGCCAATATACGATGGACATTGCCACAGGTTCGCTCAAATACCCACTACTGGGTATTCATTAACTTTTAGAGATCGGGCTTCGTATATGGACCCTCGCTTTGCCTTGACCGAACGGAGGGATCAAGCCATGTTCGACCAAAAGATCACCCACAAGTTTCCGTAAGCATTTCACAGCGTGCCGCTGTCAGAGGATCTACTTTTGCACATCATGACGGACCGCTCGCACCGCCGGACCATGTTGCTTTTCGGAGCATTGGCCGTCTATATCGTGTTGCAATTCACTTGGTGGGGAGTTCTTTTGCTGAGAAAGGACAGTGAAGTGGCACATCTGGCAGCCGTTGTGAAAGCACTGGGAGGTAGCCCCGGTGATCACATGGATACATACCGTGGACTGCGCATGGTAGTGGGAGAAGGCCTCGTTTTCCTATTGATCCTTTTCGCTGTGCTCGCGCTAACGTTCAACGCAATAAAACGCGACCTCGCGTTGGCACGTACGCAACGGAATTTCCTAATGGCCGTGACGCATGAACTACGCACTCCGATCGCAGCCATCAAATTACAACTACAGACCCTTGCACGTAGTGAGCTGAATGCTGATCAACGTGATCTGTTGCGTACCCAAGCGATAGTGGAAGCGGATCGCTTATCGCTGCTTACGGATAAGGTTCTCCTGGCCACTCGCGCGGACGAAGGCATTCTGACCTTGGAGCATGTCCCTGTGGATGTCATGAAGTTGTTGCGTTCCGTCATCGAACGTGCACGCGTGCAGTTCGCGCCCAAGCACGAGATGATCCTGCTTGGCCCACCAGAACATATCGTCAAGTCGGATGCACAAGCCATCCGCAGCATTGCGGATAATTTGATCGAGAATGCAGCAAAATACGCTCCTGATGGAACTACAATAACGTTGGAAGTGATCCGTGGGCAGGAGGGTTGGCGGCTCACCGTTGCCGACGAGGGTCCCGGAATATCGGAGGCTGAACGAGAACTTGTCTTCACCAAATTCTACCGAAGCGGCAATGAAGAGACCCGAAGCAGTAAGGGAACCGGCCTGGGACTTTACATCGTTCAACGGCTCACCGGTCAACTTGGGGGTTCCGTTCACGTAAGAAAACGCGAACCTCAGGGGGCTATCTTTACGGCCTCATTTCCGAATCGTTGATGACAGACCAGAAAGTAGTATTGATCGTATTGGATGGATGGGGTCTTGGAGCCGGAGATCATACGGATGCGATCGCGCAAGCCCATACTCCCTTCATTGATAGCTTGTATGGATCTACAGCCCATTCGACCCTCTTGACCGATGGCGTTAATGTTGGGCTGCCCGAAGGCCAAATGGGCAATAGTGAAGTAGGACATTTGAACATTGGTGCAGGCCGCATCGTTTATCAGGACCTTATGCGCGTTAACAAAGCCATCGCCGAAGATACATTGAAGAGATCGCCTGTGTTGGTCGAGGCTTTTGCACATGCAGCCGAGCCTGGAAAACGCCTTCACCTGATCGGGCTTTTGAGTGATGGAGGTGTACATTCAATGCGCACACACGCAGAAGCACTTTGCCACATGGCACATGAATCTGGCGTGAAGGAGATCTTTGTGCATGCGTTCACGGATGGACGTGATGCGGATCCACGAAGTGGAAAGCGCTACATGGAGCAATTCCTGAATGCGATAGATGGAACCGGAGCTAAGGTGGCCAGTGTGGTCGGACGGTATTATGCCATGGATCGCGACAAAAGGTGGGAACGAGTAGCAGAGGCATACGAACTATTGGTGCATGGGAAAGGGCTTGTCATGAAAGACCCATTGACCGCATTCTCAGATAGCTATGCAGATGGGAAAACAGATGAATTCATTCTGCCTCATGTCATAGTAAGTGATGATGGAGAGCCACTCGCGACCATTCGGCCGAATGATGTGGTCATCTGTTTCAATTTCAGAACGGATCGGTGCCGTGAGATCACACAAGCGCTCACGCAACAAGCCTATCCAGAGTATGGCATGACGCCACTGTCCCTGCACTTCGTTACCATGACGGAGTATGATCGAACATTCAAGAACGTTCAGGTATTGTTCCGGAAGGATGATCTGCAGATGACCTTGGGAGAAGTGATCGAGAAAGCGGGAAAAAAACAGATCCGCATCGCTGAAACGGAAAAATATCCACACGTTACTTTCTTCTTCAGCGGTGGTAGGGAAAAGCCATTCGAGGGGGAGGACCGGATCATGATACCAAGCCCGAAAGTTGCGACTTATGACCTACAACCTGAAATGTCAGCGGAAGGGATCACAACGGCCATATGCGAGCAACTGAAAAAAGGGGAAGTGGACTTCGTTGCACTGAATTTCGCTAATCCGGACATGGTCGGTCACACCGGAGTTTTCAATGCCATTGTGAAGGCCGTTGAAACCACGGACCGATGTGCCGAGCGGGTGGTGAATGCTGGACAGGAACATGGTTATTCCTATGTGATCATTGCAGATCACGGCAATGCTGACAAAGCGCTCAACGCCGATGGAACGCCCAATACCGCGCACAGTACCAACCCGGTTCCCGTCTTCGTTCTGGACAAGCGGATCAAGGAATTGAAGAGCGGTGTACTCGCGGATGTGGCACCAACGATCCTGGAACTAATGGGCATAGAAAAACCCGCCGAAATGACGGGTTCTTCATTGATCTTAATGCAATTCTAGTATTTCCGAAGTATGGTTAAGTATCCGGTGTATGGATCTGGCTTATTGTCCATTAACACTTCATAGAAATACGTTCCGTCAGGCACATCGGAAGCAGCCCAATTGTTCCGATAGTTCTTGGCATCAAGAACGACATTTCCCCAGCGGTTGAATACCTTGACCGTGTTACGCGAACCCAGACCTTCTATCTCCCAACGATCGTTGTAGCCATCGTTGTTCGGTGAGAACACATTCGGAATGATCACTAGGCAATCGATCGTTACAAGAGCAGCCTCAGATCCTATACGTCCACATACGTCCGTAACAATGACCGTATATGTCCCATCGATCAACAATGGAACGTAAATGGAAGGACCTACATCATTATTGGACCACGCATAAGTGTATGGTCCGGAACCTCCGCTCGCACTCGCAGCGATAATAGCAGAATCGCCACTGCACTCAGCTTGGATATCATTTGTAATCAC
Organism: Flavobacteriales bacterium; assembly: GCA_016704485.1. NCBI lineage: Bacteria > Pseudomonadati > Bacteroidota > Flavobacteriia > Flavobacteriales > Flavobacteriales bacterium. The sequence continues at coordinate 441,963 of JADJAA010000001.1, forward strand.
CACCAATGGGTCAACGTCCAGGATCATGAAAGTAACCGAAGCAGAAACCGTCTGAGCGCAGGCGTTGGTATACGAACCTGTTATCACGATGGTCTCGTTACCTTCTACCAACGCATCATCGTTCACCGGAACGGTCATTTGATTGTTCAACACACCATCCGGAATTACCCAAATGCTTGGCAACGTGTAATCGTTATTGTTCGTAGCGGTCCCGGTACCGGCGATCTGCACGGTCAAAGCTCCTTGGGATCCCGGTGGTCGAATAATGTTCACCGTACCGATCTCACAGCCTTCCACTAGGTCACTCTCACCTAAAATGCTCATGTTCAACGGAGGGGCCGGTGTCAGGTTGACTTGATAGGTATTGCTGATCGTCGCTGCACAGAGGTCCGTTACCGTTAGTTGGATCGTTGTATTGGATGTTGGTGACACCATGAGCGTTGGCGTTGTTTCACCCGTGCTCCATGCGTAAGTGTACTGTCCGAAACCACCACTTACCTGTGGTGTGAACAACGTACTATCCCCACATGCAATGTTCGCATTCGCCCCATTCAATTGAAGTGGTGGCAGTTCATCCAATTGAAAGGTAAACACATTCGATGCGGAATCACCATTGCAATCAATGGTCTGCAATGTGAGAATGAGGTCTTCAATTCCATCTGGATCCACGGGGGCGTTGAACGGAAATGAGATAATGGAATCACCGGGTGCGAATACGATCTGCGTCGGCAATGCTGGTGCAATGTCAGTACCATTCATGGCAGAACCAGCATAGCTTATATTCACCGTCTCGGTAACGGTCAGATCGCAGGATGTCCGTAAAAAATCGATCGACAACGGCAGACAACTTTCGTAGATGGTGTTCCCGACAATGGATGGACCTGCGGAAAGGGATGGGATGAATGGCACACTGCTGAAGCTACCACCCTCAAGGAATACAGCAGAATCAAACACGGAATCTCCTCCATCACCTATCGCTAATTTGATATGGTAGGTCTGCGCGCATTGCACGGAAGCACGCGCTGTTAGCACGGTTGTAAACGCATCGTAGACCACATCGGCCCCTGTGGTATTATCCACGTAATAGATATTGTTGCTCTGCCAATTGGGGTCGGCCAGGGTGCAGTTCGAGGCAGTCCCATTCGTTCCTGAAACTCCAGCATTTACGGTGTTGATGGTAATCGGAACGCTGGTACCTGGAACTACAGCGATGTTGATGGCATTATTGGCAAAAGGTCCCGCAATTCCAGGACCGCTCAAGAAGAACCCGAACGCATCATTCACCGTACCGCACACGTATTCCGGATACTCCTCAGATGCAAAAACAAATCGGAACGAGATCGAATCTCCGTTCGGCACGAAATCGAATTCCAGAATTGAGACATCCGCGATCGTTACACCGGACAATGTTGCGAGATCAGCATCACTACCGGTCCCTGTGCTGGATGACTCAAAGTTGGTGGATGCTCCTCCTGCATTACCAGCGTTCCCGGTTGCGAGAATGACCCCATTCGTAATACCAAGGTTGGTCCCGATCGCGGTGAACGAACCGCGTTCAATGCTGGACGCCGCTGGTGTTGCCGATCCGTTGTAGGTGATGTTGCTCACCGACACACAACTACCAACCAAAATATCCTGAACAAGTGATGCCGGTGTAACATTCGTAGTTACCGATAGTTGCCCGAATGCTATACTGCCACTGAGTGCCAATATTGCGAAGATCCCGATCCGTGTGTTGTTCACTATAAGTTGATTTAGTTCTGACTACCGGCCAACAAAGTTACATGCCCATAGCCTTCCGTGCTAGGGAACAGGTGGCCTTCAGCGCGGTATTTATATACGTAGACACCTGTAGGTGCTTTTCCACCTCCATTTATGGTGCCATCCCAAGTAATATCCATCTCCTTTGTACTGAAGACCTGTGAACCCCAGCGATCAAAGATCGTCAATTCGAATTGTTCAATGTAATGCCCTTTTGGACCCCAGATATCATTGATCCCATCACCATCGGGGGTGAATGCATTAGCGAAATAAATGTGCCCTGGTGGACGGAGAAGGACTGAATCAGTGGCGGCACATCCATTCGGGGTCGTGATCTCCAACGTAACCATGTGCTCGTCCAGATCCATGTAACTATGGAAGGCTTCAAACCCTCTGGATCGCGTACCATCTCCCATATCCCAGACCCATGTTTGCGCGTATGGCACTGTTGCCGCTTCAACATGCCAATCATCTTGGCCATGATTCGTTGTAACGATATCGATCTGTACGTGCTCTACTTCTATTGTCACGTTGTCCGTCAGCTCTTCTCCACATTCATCCCTTACGGTCATGGTATACACCGTTTGTTCATTCGGCATTACCGTGAAAACCGGATCGGTAATATCCAGGTCTGCCCAAGTGATGTAGTAATAGCCAGATGCGCCACTGATCGACGGTACCAATGCAACGCTATCTCCTGCACAGAGTCGCATGTCCGCAGGCATGGTAAGCTGCAATGGTGCATACTGAGGAATGCTTGTGGAAACTGTTGCAGTACCCTCCGTTTCGCATTGGTCCGTTGCCGTGATTGTATATGTTTGATCAGCAGGTACGCCAACCGTCAAGTCATAAGCGGTGCTCAACTGAACACCATTCGGGTCTTCCCAAATAAGCGTATAGATCCCTCCACCTCCAGTGATATCGATCACCTGGAGCAACGCGGTATCACCCGCGCAGAGCACGGTAAGGTCCGGAGAGGTAGTGATCACGATCGGCTCATTTACAACAGCACTCACAAGCACACTATCCATTGTGGAAGTTCCGCAACCCTCTGATACCGTTACGAAGTACCATTGAGGCGGTCCGCCTGGCACCTGAATGGTCGCTGTTGCACCAACAACGGCACCATTAGCAGTCCATTCGTAGGTGAAATCACCATCACCTCCTGTCGCGCTAAGCACACTGATGTCGCCGTCCTCAAGGCAAACGATCTCCGTGGCCGGGCTTACATCAATATCCAATGGGTCGTAAATAGGTAGCGTAACCGTAACGGTCTCGGTAACTGGGTCCACACCACAGGCTTCGGATACGGTAACATCATACGAAGTAGTAACACCGGGTGTAACGTTGATGGATGCCGTTGTTTCACCCGTATTCCAAAGATAGCTATACACCCCCGTGCCACCAGTAACCGTTGGTGTTAGTGTATTCTGTTGGTTGCAAACGCTGTTCACATCGGTCAATTGTACATCCAGTTCCGGATGGCTAACAATGTTGAAAATGAATTGGCTTTGTACGACCACATTAGCACATTGAAGCAGCTGTTCCACATCCATGATCAACGTTTCATCACCATCCATGTCCAATGATGCATCTATGGAGATCGTTACTTGATCCACGTTCGCGGGGAAATTGATCTGTGTTGGGAACAACGGCATGTAATCCACACCCGCAGTAGATGTACCTGATACAGCAAGGTCTATGGTCACATCCTGATCCAGTTCACCGACACGGGTGAACACGAAATCCCAAGGTCCGCAACCTTCTACCAGATCAGTACCATTCAACCCTGTACCACCGGTAAGTGTTGCAGTTACTTCACCCGCACTGGTGAAACTGCCTGCTTCCAAGAATACGGCCGAATCAAAACTGCTATCCCCACCGTCACCAATAGCCAACTTGATGTGATATAACTGGCCACATTCCACAAGCGAAAAGGCAGTCAGAACCGTAGTAAAACCATCGTAGACCACTGTTGTACCGGTTCCATTATCGACGTAGTAAATGCTGTTGTTCACCCAGTTCGGATCTGCCGAAGCGCATGTTGTTGCATCATTGAAACCACCGGGGGAGCCTGAGTTCACGGTATTGATCGTGATCGGAACGGTCGTACTCGGGATCAGGGCGATATTCTTCGCATTATTCGAGAACGGACCATTGATACCCGGACCGCTCAAAAAGAATCCGAACGCATCATTGAATATGTCACACACATATTCCGGATATTCTTCGGACCCGAATACATACCTGAAGCGCAATGTGTCACCTGTTGGGATAAAATCAAATTCCAGGATCGCAGCATCACTGATGATCTGACCAGAAAGGTCCTCCAGGTCCTGGTCACCAGCTGTACCACTACCACCTGAGGCAAAATCAATTCCTGATCCTGCTGCGTCAGTTGCCGTTCCGGTACTCAAGATCACACCCGCATCCAAGCCCAAGTTACTTCCGGATGCCGTGAACGATGCTCGAGCAGCAGCATCACCAGCGTAGGTGATATTGCTGGCAGTAACTCCACCACCTAAAAGGACATCTTGGATCAACTGTGTCGGTGAGGGCGTACCATCAACTACTAATTGGCCATTGACCTGAAAAGCAAATAAAAAGGTAATTGCGACGGATGTGAGCGACTTATACATTATGCGAGGGTCTTCTAGAGTGAGGAAAATTACGATTTCCGGTTGAACTAAGAGACCCGGATCCATTAAAAAAGGTTGCCCAGAGATCGGCTGCGGCTACAAAATCATGCGCTCCTATCTTTGTGCTCCATCAAAAACCCCAGTGCCGTGCAAGCCATCGACTCCTACATTAAAGCAAACGAAGAACGTTTCCTCAACGAATTACTGGACCTCCTGCGCATACCTAGCGTGAGCGCAGACCCTAAGTACAAAGCGGATGTTGCCCAATGCGCTGAGGAAGTAAAGAAACGCATGGTGGAGGCTGGGTTGGACAAGGTTGAGGTCTGTCCTACCAAAGGCCACCCGATCGTCTATGGCGAGATAACGGTTGACCCTTCTAAACCAACGGTCCTGGTCTATGGTCATTATGACGTGCAGCCCGCTGACCCGCTTGAACTCTGGACCAGTGGCCCGTTCGAACCGGTGATAAAGGACAAAATGATCTACGCACGTGGTAGCGCCGATGACAAAGGCCAGTTCTACATGCACGTGAAAGCGATCGAGACCATGATGAAAAATGGCGGTCTACCGTGTAACGTGAAGGTAATGATAGAAGGTGAAGAGGAGGTGGGAAGTACAAACCTGAGCATTTTCGTGAAGGAGAACAAAGAGCGCCTTAAGGCCGATGTGGTCCTTATCAGCGACACGGCCATGATCGCGAATGATGTACCCAGCATCAATACGGGTCTACGTGGTTTGAGTTATGTGGAAGTAGCGGTCACAGGTCCCAACCGAGATCTGCACAGCGGAGTTTACGGCGGTGCGGTCAGCAATCCGATCAATGCGCTGTGTGATATGATATCCAGCCTTCATGACAAGGATCGGAAGATCGCCATTCCTGGATTCTATGACGCTGTGAAGGAATTGAGCGCGGCAGAACGCGCGGCATTGGCAGAAGCGCCTTTCGATGAAAAGGCATACATGAAGGACCTTGAGATCGATGCTGTCCGGGGTGAAAAGGGCTACTCTTCAGAAGAACGCAGTAGCATACGACCTACATTGGATGTGAACGGTATTTGGGGCGGGTACATCGGCGAGGGTGCCAAAACGGTTTTGCCGAGCAAGGCATTTGCCAAGATCAGCATGCGCTTGGTGCCAAACCAGAAAAGTGAAGCCATCACCAAATTGTTCCAGGACCATTTCACCAAGATCGCACCTCCCGGTGTGAAAGTGGTCGTAACACCGCACCACGGTGGTGAAGCGGCCGTTACGCCCATCGATAGCCCTGCATACCTCGCGGCAAGCAAGGCCATGGAAGAGACATTCGGTAAAAAACCGATCCCTACTCGCGGTGGTGGAAGTATCCCGATCGTTGCACTCTTCGAGGAGGAATTAGGATTGAAGACCGTTCTCTTCGGTTTTGGACTGGATAGCGATAACATCCACAGTCCCAACGAGAAGTACGGCGTGTTCAATTACTTCCAAGGCATCCGGTCCATTCCTCGGTTCTTCCATCATTTCGCTACCAGTGCTTCCTAGATCGAAGCGTTTTACGATGTACGTACCATGTGGAGAATGCATGTCGCGCTTGTTTGCTAAGAGTTCTTGCCTTCTACTCCTCGTGTTGTTACTTAGCAATTGCAGCTACAAAGAGGTGGTATTCAAAGGTGTACAGGACATTCAAGTGGGTAAGTTCGATAAAGCGGGAATGGAGGTGACCGCAACGGTAGCACTGGAAAATCCAAACTCCTATTCAATCAACGTGAAGGACCCTGATGTGGACGTTTTCCTGAACAACCTGTATCTCGGCAAAGCGCACCTGGATCGCCAAGTTGTTCTCGCTGCGCGCAGCTCGGAGGTCTATATCATTCCACTTCACGCTAGTTTCGATGGTGGCGGCGGAAACGTTCTAGCTGCGCTTATTTCTACGGCAATTTCCGGCAAAGGAGAGTTGAAACTGAAAGGCACGGTGACCGGTGGTCTAGGCCCTTTCTTTCGTAAAAAGTTCCCATTCGAGGAGACCGAGATGATCGATCTGAAAGGGAAATAACGCTCGACGGTCGTATTGCGGATTCCTAATTCCTGATTCCCAGAGATACTTGCTGACCAAATATTCGATCTTCGGGAGGTTGGATCTTGCCGTATTCTTCGTTGGACGGCAGAAGGAATACGACCTGATCGAACCGTAGAGAAAATCTGAACAACCCAAAGACAAGCTCAGCAGAAATACATAAGTGCCGGGAATCAGGAATCAGGAATCACTGCCGTCCGGAACAATAGAACGGACCGGATAATTTTGCACTGCTAAAATAGGAAAGGGACCCCTGATTGCGTCGCGGATCCCTTTCCATAATTAATGGTACCATGGGCAAAATTAAGGCAAAGGCTGGAACTCCGGTTTACGGACAGCTGTTATCGCTTATCAACCGAAAAGACTTCCATAATGCGGTAGTTGAAACCGGTGCAGACTTCGCTGTAAAGAAGCTCAATACATGGACCTTGATGGGGTCTATGATTTTTGCCGTGTTGCAAAGAACTTCAGGGCTTCGCGAACTCACCAGTGGTTTAGCGGGTTATAGCGAAGGTCTGAAACACTTGGGGTTTACTCACCTGCCCAAACGCAGCACCGTAAGCGATGCGAATAAGAAGCGGCCACCAGAGTTGTTCGCTAGGGTTTTTGCGGACATATACCGCCGATATAGACACTATTTATCGGACAGCAGTTTGCCAAAGAACGAACGTTGGCTACGTAATTTGTTCTTGGTAGACTCAACCACAATTACACTTTTCAAAGAGATCATGAAGGCTTGTGGGCGCACTCCTGCCGACGGAAAACGCAAGGGGGGGGGTGAAGGTCCACATGGGTATGCACCTTACTGAAGAAGTGCCATCTCTGATTCGGATTACCAAAGCGGCCACCAACGACAAGCAGTTCATGCCTGAGTTCAAGAACATGGCCAAGGGAACCATATTGGTGTTCGACAAGGCGTACATGAACTACCCTTTGTATAGGCACTGGGGTAAGACCGGGGTGCATTTTGTTACGCGCCTAAACCTGCGAAGCACGGTGCAAATACTTCGCGATCGCACGGTAAGCGCAAGCGCCAAGAAGGCTGGAGTACTCAAAGACCAATGGGTTCTGCTGGGCCACGAAGGCGAACTCAACCCTATACTGTTGCGCTTGATAACCTACTACGACCAGACCTTCAAACGCACCTTGCAATTCATTACCAACATGGGTAAAATGGGACCGGTGAACGTAGCCCAAGCCTATAAACAGCGGTGGCAAATTGAGATACTATTCAAGCGTCTCAAGCAGAACCTGAAGTTTACCGACTTCCTAGGTGACAATGAGAACGCGATCCGGATCCAGATCTGGTGCGCCTTGATCGCGGATCTATTGGTAACGATCAAGCGCAAATTATTCTCCTTCAAGATCCAGCCAGCATATTCAACGATGGTGGGCCTAGTGCGATTGCATTTAATGCGTTATGTGGATCTAAAGGAATTGTTGCTGAGCCCTGATGATCCTACACTTTTCGGATCGCCACCAACTCAACAACTTACGTTTTTTAACTTCGGACCACCCTAACTTTAGTGTCCAGCAGACCAGTTCAACAAAACCAGGTCTTCCAGAACGTCAATCTGCCGAGCTAGGATTGTTCCGGACGGCAGTGATACAGGAATCAGGAATTTCATAAGATAACTTCCTTTTTAAGAACAACCGGATATCCAAATAGGCCTTGAGCTTCAGTTATTTCGATCGTTCTCCCCACCGGACCGACCAGATCCTTGTAAGTGCTGCGTGCAAAGGGAAAACCTTCCAGGTAATTGTCCTTGAAATTGTAGGTGATCAGCGTTCCATTTGTATCCACAATTCCCACATCATGTGTTGTAACGATCGGTGTTCCATGAACAAAGAAGTTGGCCCACAACAACACGCTTGTCCCGATCGGCCCAACCGCCAATAAATTGAAGAGGAACCATTCCAGCCGTTCCATGCCAAGCCATAATCCAGAGCGTAAGTAAGGCAGTAGGTTACCAGCAAAACACATCACCAGAAACACCCTGAATAGTAACGGCACATCGATCAACGTCCAAGGAGCAACGGTGAATAAACTGAACATGCCAATGAAAAGACCGATGCCCATTGCTGTTCCTGGCCAGGTCTGTTCCCGCACGCCATGCACGTTGGTGTGTTGATGCGTCGACGGCACTGACCGGGACGCCCTGCTTAGCATGTTGTTCCTTTGCTTACCCATGTTACGTTCCATAGTCGTGAAAGCGAGTGCTTTTGCCAGCTTATTCTCTCTAGCAGCTTGTGCTCAGCATGGAACTCCTACGGAAACGGCGAACCAAGATACCATGCACACACATACCAACCGCCTGATCAACGAAAGCAGCCCGTACCTGTTGCAGCACGCCCATAATCCAGTGGATTGGTATCCATGGGGTGAGGAGGCCTTTGCCAAAGCTCGTGCAGAGAATAAATTGATGCTTATCAGCATTGGATACAGCAGTTGCCATTGGTGCCACGTCATGGAACGCGAGAGCTTCGAGAACGATAGCGTTGCCACAATAATGAACGAACGGTTCGTTTGTATAAAAGTGGATCGCGAGGAACGGCCCGATGTGGATCAAGTCTACATGAGTGCAGTACAGCTCATGACAGGCCGTGGCGGATGGCCCCTGAATTGTTTTGCACTGGCCGATGGAAGACCTGTCTTTGGTGGTACGTACTTCCCGGCCGATCAATGGTCCAAGATCCTAGTGGAGCTGAATGACAAATGGACCAAGGAACCGGACCACGTTATTGAATATGCCGAACGCCTCAAAAATGGTATTGCTGCTCAAAGCGTTGTGGAACCGGTTGAGATGAAGGGCGAATTCGATAAGCAAGTACTTCAAGAAATGGTGGATGCCTGGTCACCAACCTTCGACCTGGAGAACGGCGGACCTGACAAAGCGCCGAAATTCCCGATCCCGAACAACTATGAATTCCTACTCCGTTATGGCACGTTGATCAACGATAAGGAACTCTTGGACTACGTGCAAATGACTTTGGATAAAATGGCATTTGGTGGGATCAACGACCAAGTAGGTGGAGGCTTTGCGCGCTACAGTACAGATGCGATCTGGAAAGCACCGCACTTTGAAAAAATGCTCTACGACAATGCACAGCTTGTCTCGTTGTACAGTCAGGCCTATCAAGCATTCAAGGAGCCGCTTTACAAAGAAACGATTGAACACACATTGGAATTCATTGCACGCGAAATGACCTCTGCCGAGGGTGCTTTCTACAGTGCCTTGGATGCCGATAGCGAAGGTGAAGAAGGTCTTTTCTATGTCTGGGAAAAAGACGAACTGCAAACGGTCCTTGGTGCTGAATACGATCTTGCCGCTGCGTACTACAACGTGGATGCCGCAGGACGTTGGGAGCACGGCCGATACATTCTCCTAAGGCAGCAAGGTGACGTTGAATTCGCAGAGAAATTCGGGATCCCGGTCAATGAACTGCGCCAGCGCATCGACAAGATCAACACGACACTTCTTGAAGCACGTAGTAAACGGATCCGCCCGGGGTTGGATGACAAATCGCTGACCTCATGGAACGCGATGATGATCAAAGGCTATTGCGATGCCTATGAAGTACTTGGTACAAAAGCATACTTGGAGCGTGCTACTGGAACCATGGACCTGTTCCTGAAAAAATGCAAGCGGCCCGATGGTGGACTCTGGCATTTATACAAAGACGGCAAAGCGAGCATCAATGGCTACTTGGAGGACTATTCGTTCATGATCGAAGCGTTGACCGCATTGTACAGTATCACGTTCGATGAACGGTGGTTGAATGAGGCGCGATCACTTGCCGACTATTCGATCGCACACTTCCATGATGCCAAGACAGGCACCTTCCACTTCACCAGTGACCTCGATCCCGCGCTGATCGCACGCCCGAGTGAGCTGCACGACAATGTGATACCCGCTTCCAACAGCAGCATGGCGAAAGGCCTGTTCCAACTGGGCCAACTCTTCGATAATGAACAGTATTCCACGATCAGTAGCAGCTTACTGCATACCATGACACAACGCATGGCCGCTCACCCAAGCGGACATAGCAATTGGGCACAGCTATTATTGGCACATGTGTTCGCTTATCCGGAGATCGCCGTTACCGGACCGAATGCCGTTGCAATGCGCGTGCAATTCATGGAACACTATTTGCCCAATAGACAGTTCATGGGTAGCACTACGGCAAGCTCTCTTCCGTTATTGGAAGGGAAGACGGTGGATGCCACCATGATCTATGTGTGCTTCGACAAGTCGTGCAAATTACCGGTGGAGACAGTTGAAAACGCTTTGAAACAAATACAGTGAAACAATCGATCCTTTTTATCATTTGCGCACTTGGACTTTCTTCCATTTCCGCACAGGCCTTGATCGTTCTACCGGTCGATGACGATACACATACCATTGAGTTCAACCCGGCCTTCATCAAAAGCAATAGCATTACTTCCATCGTGGGCAATAAAATGGTGAAGCGTTCAAATGAACCCATGCGCCCCAACGGCAGTTCATACTATTATCGGTTCGATGGGAAAGGGCGCACCGTGTATAGCAATAATGCATTCGGACATCCTGGAAGTGGCCGTGACACAGCTTCCGTAAAGTACATCTACGATGAGGCTGATCGCATAACGCAGCGCTTACGCAACGACCTTGGAGGACATTATACCTACACGATCGACTACGATGATAACGGTAAGCCGGAGCGCGAAACCTATTCACGCATTGAGAACCTTGGCACAGATCGGTACAACGTGATCCCCGGTGAAGTGACCGTGATCAGTGACGAGCGCTTCCGGTACGAAGTGCAGAGCGATTCACTAACGAAGAAGCTATTCCTGAACAACTTGGACCTCCCCTACCGCGAACAGCTAATAGTTAAGGACTCACACGGCTATCTGCGCACCATTGAAGACGTGTATCTGATGAGCAACAAACGAGCACGCATCACATTCAAATACGACGACAAAGGACGGCTCGCCGAACGACTTGAGCAGCCTGATATCGGTTGGTTGCATTCCACAAAACATACGTTCACGTATGACAACGTTGGCAACCTATTGCAAGCGATCCTTTGGAAAGACGACGTGCAAAAAGAACTTGCCGAATACCTCTATGAAGAAGGGAGCATGACGCTAAGTGCACGCATAGCCAAGGACATGGAGACAGGTCAGATCCATATTGTGAAGTATGTGACGGAGAGGAGGTAACGCGTTGTTGGTTGTTGGTTTTGGGCTGCCTGGATGGGCGAATTGCCCTTTGGTCAATTCGCTGTCGCTTTCCTTGTCGCAGATGTTTTTCATTCCAACAAGAAGGTAGCTTCTTACGCCTTCTTTGCCATACCCACATTGGCAGCCTTACCATAATCCGGCACCAGGTAAGCGAGGTCATCGAATGCTTCTGCAGTGTATCGCTTTTCCGCTGCTGTGAACATGTACTTGGCACTTGGCGTCATTCCCCGTAAAAAGGTGATATTCTCGTTGCCGTTCCAAAGCTCGGCAGCTTTGTCCGCACCATCGCCGAAGACCATGCGCGCTGCTGGTTGTTGTGCCCAATCCTGATCAAGGATCAGCGGGGCGGCGGGTTGCTGTGGCTCCAGTTCCGCTGAATACGGTTGTGAGAAAACTTCCATTCTTCGTGCATCCACCATGGGCCATAATTCTGCATTGCGCTCCGATGCATGCTCCAATGCACCCTGGGCCAAGGTGCTCAACGTACTGAGACCGATCACAGGAATATCCAAGGCGTAACACATGCCTTTTGCAGCAGACAGACCAATGCGCAGACCAGTGTACGAACCCGGACCAATACCAACGGCAACCGCATCCAATTCCTGCAACGCGCAACCAGCCTCACGTATGACCTCTTCGATGAAGACGTTCAACTTTTCGGCATGTGCATTGGTCGTTGGGTCGCTCTCGCGGATGGCCAGCAACTTGCCAGCACGCGCAACAGCTACGCTGCACAATTTGGTTGCCGTTTCTATTGCAAGGATCAATGCCACGATCACAAAGTAACGGGTACGCCTTGCAGGATGTCCAGGTATTTCGTGGCCATCAGGTATTGGTATTTCGCGCGGATCAGATCGGCGGTAGAACGGTTCAACGTGGTCTTGGAAGTACTTAGTTCAATGGAGGTGATCACGCCTTGGTCGAAACGGTCCTGCGCGTATTGCAACGCCAACGTGCCTGCTTCCACGGCTTTGTTGGCCGCTAGGTATTGCTTGTACGCCGAGCGCTGCATCACCAAGGCATCCAACACATTGCCTTGCAGGTCGTTCCGAACTTGCAGGGTGTAGTTACGCGCTTTCTCATGTTGCACCTTGGCCTGATCGATCTGATACTTGTTCCGCATATTATTGAAGATCGGAATGTTCAACTGGAAACCGATCGACTGGTTGAAATTCTGATCGAGCTGCTTTCCGAACGGAACGAGCGCCGTATTGATCGAATAATCCGGCGCAAAGACCGTTTCGCCACTTGCCGTTGCGCCGATCGGAACAGGGTCGTTCACCACAACATCACCCACTTGCTGAACATTCCTTCCACTGAATCCTGAACCGAGCGAACCATTGAAAGAGAGTGATGGAATAATCCCGGCCTTTGCAATGGCCACCGACTTCTCAGCACTTTTCACCTGTAGTTCTGCTTGTGCGTAAGCGGGGTTCGTCCTGATCACATTGTCCAGGATCTGATCCGTACTGAGCGCGGGTGCTACAATGTCCGCATCGTTCAGTGTTGGTGCAACAATATCAAAAGTGCGTAATTCCGCAGGCTCCAATTGCATACCGCGACCCAATGCAAATAGACGTTGATCATGTTGGCTGTGCAGATCAGTCGCGGTGTATTCCTCCTGAGCCAGTTGAGACTGTAAGGTCAATAGTTCCGCGCGTGCTACACGCCCCCCTTCAACCAAAGCATCCGTTCGACTGATCTGCAATTTGGTGTTTTCCACTTGTGTTTCAGCGGCACTGATCCGTTCGCGCAACCCAAGTACATCCAAGAACGCTTGCACAACGGTCAAGCGCACATCATTCATGGACGCTTCCATGCCCTTGGTGGCAGCCTCTACATCGATGCCCGCCTGCTTGATGGAGTTCTGTTTACTGAACCCTTGGAAAAGGTCCACATTGCTGCTGAGGTAGAAATTGTTCGTACGGACTTCGTCGGTAGCGAACGTGTTGGTGAAGCGATCGATAACCCGGCCGTAATTGTATCCATGCGTAGCACCTCCATTGAGGTCCGGTAGCAGGTTCCATTTTGCACGTGTTTGATTCTTGCCGGCGATATCCATGTCCAGCCGGGCGTTAAGGATCGCCAAGTTGCGCTCCTCTGCGCGTTGCACGCATTCTTGAAGCGTCCATGCCTGCTGGGCGTGCATGCTGGTACAAACCAAGAAAAGTAGAAAGGTTGATAGTGATCGCATCGGCAAGGTGTTCATTCAGTTAGCTACCGGAGCGAACAAAAATACCGGGGAGTTCCCGGCATACCAAGCCCATATGATGAACGGTGGCAGAACGGTGCGGGCGGAGATCACATCCCCGTGATCTTCACTTCAACACGCCGATTGGCCTCGCTTTGTTCCTTGTTGGTCGGCTCCGGATAGATCATTGCGGAGTTCCCATAACCCAAGTATGTCATGCGATCGGGTTCTATATCATTCACTAAGAGATAGTTGAATATGGCTTGAGCACGCGAGGTACTGAGCTCAATGAATTCCTTCTTATTCTTGAATGTTGGCCCGTTAACATGGCCTTGGATCTCTATCTTCACAGTGGGATTCTCTTGCATGAAACGCGCTAAAAGGACAAGCGAGGCTTCTGCACTTCGTACCACCTTGGATTCATTACCAACGAAATTGATATCGTCCAGGATCACTTGCTCACCAGGAGCGATGGGAACCAGCTTGATCTCTACCCGATTGATCGGCTCATTGTTGCCTTTCACCCTAACGGTACTGAACATATACCCTTTACGCGCGCAACCGATCTTCAGACTGCGGTAGAAATCCAGTTCAAAGCTGTAGCTGGATCGCCCTTTGGCCTCTACCACTTCATCGAACTTAAGACCATCGATCGTGATCTTCGCCATGAGCGGCTCGCGATTGACCGCGCTTATGACATGGATCTCCAATGCCTGCTTTTTCTTTTCATCTACTTCTGGTTCCGGAGGTGGTGGTGGTGGGTCATAGTGGAACCGGATCGTATAGCCAGCTCTGGGACGCTCACTTTGGTCCACCACTAAATAGAATAGCTGACCGGCCTCGGTCTTCATGGAATTGCTGTAGCTGGAGCCAAGGCCGCTACGTACGTAATTTTCTGTTGCGCTCTTACTCAACCCGCACATGGACCTGATAGTGGTATCGTTACGGGAAATGTTGGATCGCAGGGGTACCACTTGTTTATTGATGACCTTATCGCAGATACCGGGAATGGCTCCTTCGAATACCAGAAAATCGATATCATCGCGGATGTCCTTAGGTATGATATCGAAGGTGAGGTTACATGCCACCGGCACTCTGAATTTGTACCAAGTCGTATGGTGTTCCCGCTCGAACCATTGCTTATCCTCGAATGGATTCTCCTTGATCTCCAGTACATTGCCAAAACCACGGACCGCCTGATCATTCACGTAGAATGAGTCCGGAATGTAGATCGCACCCGTGCAATCACCATTCTCCTGTGTGAACGGTCGCACTTGAGCATTTACCGTTGTTATCAGAAGCGTTAGTGCCAAGAAGAGGGTTAGGCGTAATGTTCTCACAAGGCGTTGATACGTAAAACAATGCCCTGGGTTTCACCTTCCGGGCCAAGTGCTATCCGTATGCCAGATTGCTACCCAGCCACCGCTCCATCCATTCCTTATCCTTTCCTTTTCTGGCGGCCATATCCGCTATTTGATCCGCAGACACTTTGCCCACGCCGAAATACTTGCTCTGTGGATGTGCGAAATAGAATCCACTTACTGCTGCCGTAGGCCACATGGCCAAGCCCTCGGTGAGCTTTATGCCCGTATGTCTCTCTGCATCCAACAACCGGAACAGTTCGGGCTTTTCAGTATGGTCCGGACAAGCTGGATAGCCCGGTGCCGGCCGGATCCCAGCATACTTTTCCTTGATCAGCTCATCATTACTGAGCTGCTCTTTCTGTGCGTATCCCCAGATCTCTTTGCGCACGGTTTCATGGAGCTTCTCAGCGAACGCTTCCGCTAAACGATCGGCCAATGCTTTCAGAAGGATCGCATTGTAATCATCATGGTTCTCCTCAAATCGTTTTACGTGTTCATCAACGCCATGGCCCGTGGTAACCGCAAAGCCACCCATCATATCCGGAGCCACATCTTTCGGAGCAACGAAGTCAGCCAAAGCGATGTACGGCACACCCGGTGCTTTTTTGCTTTGTTGACGCATGGTCTGGAAACGACCGACGACCTTTTGGCGTGATGCATCAGCGTAGAGCTCCACATCGTCGTCATTTACGGAATTAGCGTACCAGATCGCGGCAACTCCATTGGCTTGCAACCACTTCTCCTTAATAATGCGATCCAACATGGCACGCGCATCAGCATACAGTTTCGTGGCGTGCTCCCCAACAACTTCATCTTCCAGGATCTTCGGGAACTTACCCGCAAGCTCCCAAGCCATGAAGAATGGTGTCCAATCGATATAGGGTACCAACTGTTCGATCGGGAAATTCTTGAATTGGAATACCCCGGTGCTCTTGGCCAACACCGGTGGTTCAGCGGTCCAGTCGATCGCGAATTTCTTTTCACGCGCTTCTGCGATCGGTATATATTCCTTAGCGCGTTGGCTGTTCTCGTAATGGGTGCGCACCTGGGCGTACTCTGCTTTAATATCCTTCAGGTAAATATCCCGCTCATTCTCGCTGAACAGTTTACTCACGGCAGGGACGGATCTGCTCGCATCGATGACATGCACTACGGGTTGGCTGTAGTGCGGTTCAATACGCACAGCAGTATGCACGCGGCTTGTTGTTGCACCGCCGATCAAGAGTGGGATGGTGAATTTTTCACGCTCCATCTCTTTGGCCACATGCACCATTTCATCCAATGATGGTGTGATCAATCCACTCAACCCGATGATGTCCACTTGCATCTCCTTCGCGGCTTTCAGGATCGTGGCACTCTGCACCATCACACCGAGGTCGATGACCTGCCAACCGTTGCATGCGAGGATCACCCCCACGATGTTCTTGCCAATGTCATGTACGTCGCCCTTCACTGTCGCAAGCAGAACCTTTCTTGCACCTTCCTTGCGTGTTCCCAGTATAATGCCTTCTGGTTTTGGAGCAAGTGCATCCTTATCTTTCTTGGCCTGAAGGAAGGGTTCCAAATAAGCGACGGCACGCTTCATTACACGCGCACTTTTCACCACTTGTGGAAGGAACATTTTTCCGGCTCCGAAGAGATCACCTACCACGTTCATTCCGGCCATCAACGGACCTTCGATCACTTTTACTGGATCTTCCAATGCAAGTCGCGCTTCTTCCGTATCGATCTCAATGTACTCCGTAATACCATGTACCAATGCATGTTTCAAGCGTTCCGTTACATCACCCTCTCGCCAAGCGGCCTGCTGTGCGATCACTTCTGCAGTGGGCGCTGCGGTGAAACGCTCCGCAAAGGTCACCATGCGCTCCGTGGCATCGGGCCTGCGCGCTAGCAATACATCCTCCACATGTTCCAACAGGTCTTTCGGAATGTCATCATATACACCGATCTGGCCCGCGTTCACAATGCCCATGTCCATTCCTGCCTGAATGGCGTGGTACAGAAATGCCGTGTGTATCGCTTCGCGAACAGGTTCATTCCCTCGGAAACTGAAACTCACGTTACTCACACCACCGCTCACCAATACACCGGGCAGATTCTTCTTGATCCATTTCACCGCTTCGATGTATTCGATGGCATAGCGATCGTGTTCGCTCATACCCGTCGCTACTGTTAGAATGTTCGGATCGATGATGATGTCGTGCGGTGGGAAGCCAGCGGTTTTCGTGAGCAGATCATACACGCGTTGCGCGATCTGGATCCTGCGTTCGAAATTATCCGCCTGACCTTGTTCATCAAAACACATTACAACAACGGCCGCACCCAGCCGACGAACGATCTTGGCTTGACGTAGGAACTCCTCCTCCCCTTCCTTCAGACTGATACTGTTCGCGATGCCCTTGCCCTGCAGGCATTTCAATCCGGCTTCGATCACGCTGAACTTGCTGCTGTCCACCATCACCGGAACACGTGCAATGTCCGGTTCGGCAGCGATCAAGTTGAGCAATTTTGTCATGGCCTGCACGCCATCGATCAGGCCCTCATCCATGTTCACGTCGATCACTTGCGCTCCGTTCTCAACTTGCTGACGTGCCACTTCGACGGCTTTGTCGTAGTCGCCAGCTTTGATCAGTTTGCGGAAAGCGGCACTACCGGTAACGTTCGTGCGCTCGCCGATGTTGACGAAGTTGCTTTCCTTGAAAATGCGGAGCGGCTCTAAGCCGGAGTAGGTTGGGATGGACATTTTGATCAGACGATCAGAAAATTAGACGATCAGAAAATGAAATGAACCGATGCGCTTTATGCGAATGCTGGAGTCTGCCTTGGTTTGTGCTTTTTGGCTTCTTCCGCTAGTGCCGCAATGTGCGGTGGCGTGGTGCCGCAGCAGCCACCAATTATGTTCAACCAGCCTTCTGACATGAACTCCCCAACAAGCTTCGCTGTAACTTCCGGGCTTTCGCGGTACTCACCCATTTGATCGGGCAGGCCGGCATTCGGATAAACACTTACGCGGCAGTTGGCCTGCTCAGCGATCGCTTCCAAATAGGGTCGCATCTGGGCCGCACCCAACGCGCAATTCAATCCCATGCTGAAAAGCTTCACATGTGCCATGCTGATCATGAACGCATCGATCGTTTGGCCGCTCAATGTTCTGCCGCTCGCATCGGTGATGGTTACGCTGCACATGATGGGAATGCGATGGTTGCGCTTTTCGAAGACCTCCTCTATCGCATAGAATGCAGCTTTTGCATTGAGTGTGTCGAAGATGGTCTCCACCAACAATAGATCAACGCCGCCTTCCAACAACGCATCCACTTGCTCGCTGTACGCTGTTACCAATTGATCGAACGTTACAGCTCTGAAACCAGGATCATTCACATCCGGGCTCAAGGATGCGGTCTTGTTCATTGGACCGATGGCACCTGCTACGAAACGCGGTCTATTTGGATCCAACGCAGAATATTTCGCACACGCTTCTCTGGCCAGTTGCGCCGATCGGATGTTCAACTCGCGAACCAGATGTTCGCACTTGTGCTCTGCTTGTGCAATGGTGGTAGCGCTGAACGTATTGGTCTCCACGATGTCGGCACCGGCCTCCAAGTATTCTTCGTGGATCTTGCGGATGGCATCCGGTTTTGAAAGCGAGAGCAGTTCGTTGTTGCCTTGCAAGAGGATCTCGTGCTTTTCCATACCCGGCGGATGGAAATCCTGTTCGGTAAGTCCCAGTCGCTGTATCATGGTGCCCATGGCGCCATCCAGAATAAGGATGCGTTCTTGAGCAAGTTCTTCGATGTTCTTCATGTCATATCTCGTTCTATTCTGCCCCGTCATCGCATAAAAAAACCCCATCCGGATGTCCGGACAAGGTTCACAACGCTTAGCGCTGGTTCTTCTTGATCACGGCTCATCTGTTCCCTACGCGCATATTCTGCGGTATTGCGGGATTGGAATTGGCACCTTAAACGCATTGCTACGAATGGTTGCCAAGGCTTCATCGGGCCAAAACCCTCTGCCTTTCTTGATAAGCGAAACGAAAAGAACGAGGGGGCAAAGGTAGGGCTTCTCGGCTCCGCTCGAAGTCCTAATTGCGAAGCTCGAAGTCCTAGTGGCAGAGAATGGGAGGATGGTAGGATCAGATGATCAGAAAATTAGAAAATTGAACGCCTGCTTGGTCGAAGAGGGAACCTGCCTACCGCAGGCAGGCGCTGATCTTTATGATGGTTATGATCAGCACGGATCAGAACATCGGACGATCAGAAAGTGGAACGCCTGCTTGGTCGAAGAGTTTGGAACGCTCCCGCGTTTTACTTCTGCGGGATGACGCTGAAAGGCATGATCAACGCAGATCAGTAAATTAGAAGATCAGGCCTCTCGGACTTGATGGTATGGTATGTGCCAGAAACATTCCACATACCACCCTTGACAAGCCAAAAAAATATTCGTCATCCAAGTAATTGGCCGAAAATTATTCTGCAAAGCAAAGAACAGAAACTGGTTGATCTGGTTGCATACAAAAATTCTTGAAACCCCAACCAAAAATTCTTGCCAAAATTTGCAAATAGCGAATTGATCTTGCACCTTCACCGTCTAATACATCCTTTTCCATGTCGATCGCACCTCGCACCTCGCACCTCGCACCTTGCACCTCGCACCTCGCACCTCGCACCTCGCACCTCGCAGCTTAGCATTCGCATTTCGGCTTGACCGAACCGTGCATGCGCTGCTGCTCCCGATCATGGTACTTGCCTGCCTGTATTCTTCCGGCAACCTGCACGCCCAAGCACAATTGACCCTTACGCTTACGCCAAGCGACTACAATGGATACAACATTCGATGTTTCGGGGGAAAGAGCGGTTCCATTGATCTAACTGTAACTGGAGGTACCGCACCATATACATTTCATTGGACTTCCAGGGATACGATAGAGGATCTGCTGTCAATTCCCGCAGGATACTATCAGGTAACAGTGCTCGATGCCAACTTGCTTACCGCAGATGCTTCGATCACATTGACCGAACCTGAGGCGCTGAAAGTACTAGCGGTACCATACCGGTATCCAGAGGGCACCAATATCAGTTGCAACCAGTGTTACAACGGCAGCATTGAGGTAACAGTTACAGAAGGGGTGCCATCCTACACGTATGCTTGGGGTGACGGTGTAACCACGCAGAACCGCTCGGGACTAGGGGCACAAAATTACAATGTAAAAGTTACCGATGCAAATGGATGCATACAGAAGTCGGAACCTATATTTCTGAAACAGCCTGATAGTGACGACTGGAAAATGGGAGGCAATATTGATACCGATCCTAATAGCCAATATATTGGAACACTAGATAGCACGGATCTCTCTTTCAGGACCAACGAGCGTGAACGCTTGCGTATAGGGGCTGACGGTACACTGCGGTCGAAATCGCTAAGTTTTGATTCCGGGTATAGCTTGCTCATGGCGGACTCGACCGGTGCAATTATGAAGATAGGCAGTAACGACTATCTAACATACATTCAGGAACCTAAGCCAGGCTGCCCAATTGGTGCCAGTTGGCCATGGTTGATGTGTGGAAACCATGTTAGACCGGGACATGTACTCGGCTCAACCAATGATGCCCCACTCCACTTTATGACCAACAATGTGAACCGCATGGTAATTACTGCTGATGGTAAAGTGGGAATTGGAACCGGCCCACCAAACGGCCCTATAGTAGACTATACGCTCTTTGTAGAAAATGGCATTGTTTGCCGCGATGTGCTCGTGAAACTAGGTGCATGGCCGGATTATGTATTCGAATCAGAATACGACCTGATGCCACTTGCCGAACTACGTGAATTCCTATTCAAAGAAAAACACCTGCCCGGAATACCGAGCGCTGCAGAGGTTGCTGCAAAAGGTGGTCTGGAAGTGGGTAAAATGCAGACGGATCTGTTGCGGGTGGTTGAGGAACAAGCCATCTATATATTGCAGTTGGAGGAACGGTTGGGCTTGATGGAGAAGCGGTTGGGGGATGTTGAACAACTTGTAAAGCCCTAAGCATCATGAGAACGCTAGGAGCTTTATTGCTTTTTGCCCCACGATTTTGTGTTGGGCAATTTGATGTGGATTGTGCAGAAAGAGATTTTTTCGAAGTTAGAAGTGAACTAAAATGTTTTTATGAAAATCTTTTAATAAGTGATCCTACGAATTCTGAAGTTTTTGGGGAGGGTGGGAAATACTCCAACTTCAAACGTTGGGAGGAGTATTGGTCAACAAGAATACCGCCCGGTAAGACTATCGAGGATTTCGAAATCGCCAAAAAAGCATCCTATCAGGCTCTAGAAGCGAAACAACTCCTTCCAAAAAGCAATCTGGATTCTTGGCATGAAATTGGTCCAATCGATAAGCCCAATAGTGGCCATCCGATTATTAGCCCAGGTAATCAAAACTCCGAGGCTGGTATTGGACCAATCCATTTTATTAGTTTTTGTGATGCAGATGCAGGAGGAAATATAGCCCTGTGTGGTTCTGCTTCAGGTGGCTTGTTTTATAGAGATATAAGCACAATGTCACAATGGAGCAATGCGGGAAGTGATTCATGGCCCTACAGTGGCTGTAGACATGCCGTTTTCAAAGTAGGAACGTGTGATGTGATTTTCGCCGCCAACTCTAATTGGCTAGGTCGATTAGGCGGTATACATCGTTACGACCCCACGGATCAGGAATGGGAGCAAATAGCTGACGAAAGTGACTTTGACTTCTGGGCAATGATTAAAAAGCTACATACCGATGGCAGCGACCCAAATGTGCTTTATGCCGCCACGACAAAAGGTTTGTACCGTACACTAGATGCGAATGGAGATGACCCGCTATGGACTAAAATTGTCCTCCCGAATCCAACAGACCCAATTTACGGTATATACGATTTCGATAATTCGCAACATATTGAAGATTTGGAAATGGAACCTGGCAATAGCCAACATATATATATATCTGTAAAATTTCATGGTCCAGACCCCAACGACCCTGAACATTTTGTTAATTTTTGGACCGTTTTGCAATCGGTTAATGGTGGCCAAAATTGGACACCGGTGCCTAATATACCAACAGACGATTGGGAAACATATGAGGAGACAGATAATATGTACGAGTTGATTACATTGGAGGTTAGCCCAGCAAACAATAACGCTCTATGGGTTCAACTAGACAATTTTGACGCTCCAGGAACAGGCAGCCTTTATAATGATAATTTATTTAAATACACTAATACCATTACTGGATTGGGCTCTTTACTAGAAGGAATCTCAAAAATAAGCATTGCCTAAGTTATCTATGAACACTGGGCTTTGATCAACTTTTTAATGTTCCAGTTGATCTTCTTCTTTGGCGCAATGTACTTCGCTAAGAAAAGCGATGGACATCAGCGACAAGCAATGGGAAGTGTTGGAAAAACCGCTTACAAGTATTTTTCATAAGAGCGAAACACGTGGCAGGCCCAGACAAGATCCACGTGCGGTGCTTAACGGGATCTTGTGGATATGCCGGACCGGTGCACCATGGGCGATCTACCTGGCAGATACCCGCCATACCAGACTTGCCATCGGTACCACAAACACTGGTGCAAGAGCGGTTCTTGGGATAAACTGCTGCATGCTCTTGCATCAGATCTACGCGATCGAGGGAAGATCGACATTACCGAATGCTTTATCGATGGCACCTTCGCAAGTGCCAAAAAAGGGGGGCTTGTGTTGGACCTACTAAGAAAGGGAAAGGCACCAAGATCATGGCAGTCACAGACGCTGTTGGTATTCCTCTCACCGTACGGGCCTTTAGCGCCAGCACCCATGAAGTAAAGCTAGCCGATAGGACGATCCGTTCGTGTGCCATAAAGCCCAAACGTGTGATCGCCGACAGGGCGTACGACAGTGACAAACTAAGACGCACATTGAAGAAACGCGGAATCCAACTGGTATGTCCGCACAGGAGTAACAGAAAACGACAAGTGCATCAAGATGGACGGGAATTACGGCGCTACAAACGCCGCTGGAAGGTCGAAAGGTTGTTCGCGTGGTTGTTTAACTCGCGCCGTACATTCGTTCGGTATGAATACCATGCAGACCTCTTCTTAGGCATGGTGCAGTTGGCTTGCGTAATGATAATTCTCAAAAGTTATTTTTGAGATGGCTTCTACATTCCGGTTTCAGAACGTGGTACGGTGACGGCCATGGATTCGGAGTAAGCCGTGTAGATGAAAATAAGGTGTATTTAACCAATGAAGACCATTATTTCACGTACGACAATGGAAGCATTACGAGTTACTACTCTAGTAGCCCAAACCACGAGCAATACCATGTCGATGTTGAGGATTTTGTAGAAAGACCCGGACATGCCGACGAGATTTGGATGGCCAACCATGGCAGTATCAATAGATCAACGGATGGAGGCGTGAATTGGGATTTTCAAGGAAAAGGCCTTGGTGTCGCAGATTGTTTCGGCACATCAAATTCCTATTCTGAGCCAGGACGTATCGCAATAGGATTATACCATGATGGCAGCATTCTTTCGGACGGTAACTTTGGGCCAAATTGGCAGCCGAATTGGTGGCAATTAGGCGGATTTGACGGGCAGCACCCTATGATTGACCCTGTTCAGGGTAGCAATATTTATTGGCACAGCCAAGCAAATTATTGGTTCAAACGCAGTATTGATTATGGTGTATCTGAAATTGGAGTCAGTGGAATTCCAACCGCATGGGATACACACAATGTAATGGACCCAAAACAACCAAATATCTTCTATGTACTTTCTCATAGTAAAATCAAAAGAACAATTGATAACGGCAACTCGTTTGAAACCGTGTTTGATTTACCTTCATTTTTTGGCATTCCTGTTGGTCTTTTTCGACTTCATATTGCACCCACTAATCCAGAATATCTTTATGTGAACGCTCAACTCTATTTTCCGGCACCTTCGCACTCCGGACAGCGTATCTTGCGAACTACTATAGCACGTGCTGGTGCATCTTCAGTTTTGAATAGCTGGGAAGTTATGCCTCTACCTTTAATCCCAGACCCTGACCCTGATAACGCAGGTCAGTTGATTGAAAAAAACTATAATCTTTGGATCGGGGATGTTGTAGTTGACAACCATGACCCCAATGTAGTGTATTATGGATTTAGTTCTTCGCTCGGATATACACCATCAGCCAGTGGTACCGAGATGCTCTATCGAATGGATTATAACCTAGCACCTGGCACTCCCGGATATCAGACTGATCTTACAGGAACCGGATCAACGAGCCTTCCAAGCGCTGGAGGAGGACAAATTTGTTTGGAGCGTGGAAGTAATGGCGGCATCTACTTTGGCACCGACGTGGGTGTTTTTTACACGAATGTTGACTACCAAAATGATGGGACTGGGTGGGTGTTGTTCGGTCCGGATTTGCCACATATCTCGATACGTGACCTAGACATTAACTATGTTGCCAATAAAATTCGTGCTTCCCTCCCTGGTAGAGGGGTATGGGAGCACGACCTATATTGTCCTGGATTGATAGACGCTGCTGAATCGGGAACTTATACAGGTGATTTGTTTTTGGAGGTGCAGAACGTCGTAACTTCTATTGCCATTGTGCCAGACAATCATAATATCTCATACCGCGCAGGAAATGAGATACATCTTCAACCGGGTTTTAGTGCAGTGGGCGGTTCGCACTTCCATGCGTTTATTCATCCTTGTAGCGAATCTGGCAACAGTTTTAAGAACAACTTAATACTAACTAATAATCCGGAGCGCACAAATTCGAGGTCTAACCTACCAACCGATAAGACCATATGGATTTATCCTAACCCAACAAGCAATGGTCAAGTCAATATTGAACTTTTAGATGACAATAATACGATTGTGACCGTGCACATTTTCAATATTCTGGGTGAACAATTGGCAATCAGAACTGTGAGCCACTCTTCCAATAACTGGATGGTTCAGATGCCAGACATACCAGGCAGCTATTTTGTTCGCGTCATTAATAGCTCTGGTCATGTATTCAATTGCAACGTCCAAGTGCAATGAGGAATCAAATACCTATTAATTTATCAATATCGCTTGTGTTAAGTTCGATTCCTTGCTCTTTACTCTCACAGTTTGATGCCTTTCCTGATTCATCTGCAAAATGGACTATTGGCTCTTTCGAAGGTCCAAACCAAGTAGCTTCATACGATTTGTATTTGCAATATGATAACGATACGTTAATTGATGGTCAAGAATTCGGAAAACTCAGGTTCCACCCATCTAATACGTACTACGGTGCTATACGGGACAATGGTAATGGACAAGTGTTTTACCACACAACAGATAATGAAACACACTTGCTTTATGATTTTGACGTTATTGTTGGTGACACTATTTTCGATGTTTATGTAAATGGGTTTGCTGTTTCTGGCTTGTTTGATATGATCGTTAGCTCTGTGGATACACTGTTCATAGCAGGCAGCGCTCATAGGCAAATTGGCATATCTACGTTAATAATGGGGCCACCAGCTGTGGACTTCTGGGTTCAAGGTATAGGCGGTAGCGGAGGTTTAGTATCTACGTGCGGATGCGGATCAGTATCGGGCTACAACTCACTTAGCTGCATGAGCCTTAATAATACCATCATGTACGGCCAGTTGGCCGGACAACAGGGAAGTTGCTTCACCGTAACGGACATTGTTGAGGAAGATAATTTGCATGCAATTCGTCCTTCCTCCAACCCCTCAGCAGCCCTATTCACCTTCAACCTAAAACAACCCAAACGCATTATAGTGTACGATGCTTTTGGCAGCGAAGTGTTGAAAACCTTCGGTACCAGCGTAGACCTTGGCGGCGAGCCAGAAGGGGTTTATGTGGCGCGGGTCTTTATGGGTGGCTTAGGGAACTACGCACAAGTGGTTCGGTTGGTTGTGGCAAGGTGAATTGTGATGAGTTTTCCGGGTCGTTGCCCGGAATGACATGGTGAATGGATGGAATGCACTTCGGTCCAAGCGTCGAAGTGTGGGATGACAGTTTGGAGATCAACATGGCGAAACGGTATACAGCGTGCAGAGTTGTACGGAACTACTTCTTTACCGCTTCTGCGAATAAGGATGTCGGATCGTGGACAAACCCGCCTTTTACATCCAATTCATAATCGCTCCATTTTGGTATTCTGCTCTCGGTGGGGCTCACTATGGAAACGTTCTCGAAGCCACATTCCTTGAGCAGCCGTGCCAGCGAGAACCGGTCATACATCCACAGGTGAACCTCACCGCCCATCCGGAATGCACCGACCTTTGAATTCGTGGATCGGAAGGGGTTCAGTTTTTGACGCAGCTTGCTTACTCCGAAATTCACGGCCTTCTTGAACATGAACATGGAAGAAAATGCTTTTTTCAACGTGTCCGAGACCGACCTTCCGCCACCTCCGCTTAAATAGCTGGACCGGATATCATTGCCAACGAATCCCGTTCTACCAATTACGAAATCCTCGTTGATCATTTTCGGTTGCCGGAGGAACTCCACCATATTGCCACCTGTTTGATTCCTGACCGTCTGATCGTAGATCTCGAGCATCATCCAATCGTAATTGGCTTCGTTCATCTCGCTCGGTGATTCCAAACATTTATTGAGGTAGTTCTTGTACTCGTCCACAATGTTCTCCAGATCCGGAACCACTACACGAATGATCCCGTTCGGTTTCAATACCCGACAACATTCCTTAATGAATGCATGTGCTCGCTCTTTTGGAAAATGCTCCAGGACCTGAGAGTGGTACACCACATCGAACGTATTGTCCGGGAATGGCATCCCTTTCAAAATGTTCGCAACGATCACATCAGGTGAGTTCGAGGCCATATCGATATTGACCCAATCGGTGTGCGTTTTGTTTCCGCAACCAACATTCAAATAATTCAATTTCGCCATCTGATCTGTTGTTTTTCCAGGACCACATGCATCATCGCTTATGCATGATAAGCAGGCCCTTGTGAGAGTACACCTGTCCGATCCGGGCGGCAAAGTAGGCCGATCTCGAATTAAAATCAACCACTGCTATCTTGCAAAGGGTTATTGGGTCACCGACCCGCGCATGTAGCAAGAAAAAGGAACCACAGATGTTCCGGGTCGTAGCCCGGAATGACACTGATGGACACAGATACTGAGTAATCAAATGCCTAAATGACCCGCGCTGAAGCAGGAACTCTAAGATGACTCCTTTGCGGCTGAACAAATTCACAATTAGTATTCCCTAGGTAAGGAGGAGCGTTGGAGAACCGATAGCCCTGCGTCCCGTAATAGGGATCCTGTCGATCTACTACCTTCCCCTCGTGAATGGCCACCGACGCTAAGACGTTCTTACGGAACCTTGTCCCTGACCCGGTTCTTGGGATCATCCGCAATTGGCGCGGACGCAAGGAGGGTCGGGCAATTACCGATCTCCAGCTCGTTCTTGACACGGCTCCTACTTCACCGGAATGGCTTTCTGCCGATGAATTAGAGCAGTTGTGTATTGAGTTCACATTTCCTACACCTTATGGATACGACGAAAATGCTGTTGAAGAGCGGGGGCAACAGCGTGCGGAATTCGTGCTGAACAAATTGAACGGCAAACCTGCGCAAACGTTCCTGGACCTCGCGTGCTTCGATGGCATGACCGCAGCAGCGCTGCAACGACAAGGCAGATCGTGTTGGGGTGTAGACCTTACCGACAGTGGTTTTGATGCACGTGCTCGGCATGCTGGTGTGCAATTCGCTGCGATGGATGCAAGCGCTATGTCCTTCGCGGATGGATTCTTTGACGTGGTCTACTCATTCAATGCCTTTGAACATTTTGAACACCCGGAAATCGTACTTCGTGAAGCTCTTCGCGTTACAAAACCCGGAGGACATGTGATCCTACGATTCGGGCCGTTGTATGCTTCAGCAAAAGGGTTGCATGCTTATGATCGCATTCCGGTTCCGTACTGCCAGTTCCTTTTTCCGTTGGAGGTGATGAACGGGTACTTAAGGAAAAACTCGCTTGAAGAGATCGACCCAGCTCATTGCAACCAATGGTCCGTGCAGCAGTTCCGCGAATTATGGAAGAGCGTTAGTGACCTTGCCGTGGTCTGCACCAATGAAGAGTTCACGTGGTTGGAGGACCTGCCGACCGTACGCCGTTATCCTTCTTGTTTCAAAGGAAAAGTGGGATCCGCGGAGGATCTTGCCGTGAATATTATTGAAGTGGCGCTAACCCTTCGGGAATGAAGAATTCAGAATTGAGAACTTTGAAACCGCGACTTCCCTCGAACTGCAAAATCAACCATTGGATGGCCAGAGATCCGCTGGGAAGCTAGTGCGCTGATCCTATTTTCAACCTTGTGCTCCTGCGAATTCCTTGAAGAACGCTACAATGCGTTTGCGGAACAACAAGAAGAGCAACAAATAGGGAACAGCCATCAGATACAGAATTCCCATATTGAGGCCGTGGCCAATGGTGCCTGGTCCGGAACCACTGACACCATTCTCAACCACTGCCTTGCACATGGAACAGCCCTGTGCTA
Organism: Flavobacteriales bacterium; assembly: GCA_016704485.1. Lineage (NCBI taxonomy): Bacteria > Pseudomonadati > Bacteroidota > Flavobacteriia > Flavobacteriales > Flavobacteriales bacterium. The sequence continues at coordinate 470,725 of JADJAA010000001.1, forward strand.
AAGCAAAATCCGGCATGAGGATGAATATCGCGACGACAACAAAGAGAATTGACCTGGTGATCATGGGAGATCAAATATACATTCTTTAAATTTCTAACATTGCGATGGCAAGCGCTATCACGTCTTAGCTAACTTGATGTGAGAGCAGGATCGGGAGCAGAGCCGCACGGGACGAGATCTTTTGACAGGATTGCAGGATCTACAGGATTGCCCCCCGCAGCGGCCGGAGTCATGTACCAGTCGTGGTATCCCCATCTCAAAACGCGCTGGATCGATCGAACTGATCCATGGTGTAAAGCCAATTGCAACTGTAGCGGCCGATCAATAGTACGGGCTGATCAGGAAATACACGACAACGCCTGTAACGCTTACATAGAACCAGACCGGCCAAACCTTGCGTGCTAGCTTTCGATGCGCCGGCCATTGCGCGGAGAGTGAGCGATATGCCGTAAGCAGAATGAATGGCAACGAAGCGGATGCCAATATGATGTGTGTAGCCAATATCACGTAATACACAATGCGTATTGCCCCTTCACCGCCGAATTTTGTTTCGCCTGCGAACAGGTGATGCAGGATGTAGGAGGTCAGGAAAACGATCGATAGGACCAAGGCGGTCATCATCACCTTGCGATGCACGTTCCACTTGCCGGACCGCGCGCTGAACAGCCCGACCAAAAGCAAGACGCTTACCATGCTATTGATCACGGCGTTCACTTTTGCGAATACATGCACGTCCCAGTTGCCGGACGATGGTATCTGCACCCTGTTCAAGATCACAACTGCAAGAAATACGATGGTCGAAACGATCCAGATCCAGCGTTTAGCAATGCCCTCTGCAACTGAGATCGTTCGTGAAGGATATGGTTTGTTCGCCATTGTTGACTAGCGCTTGGCGCGCTCCGCCTTGGTTGCAGCGGCGTTCTTGATCTTTTCCTCCTTCAACAACATCTTGATGTCGCCAGCCAAATTATTCATGGCCTCCTGGTCGGTACCGTCGTAATATCCGCGGATGTGCTTGTCCTTGTCCACAAGCACGAATTGCTCGGAATGCAGGAAACCATCCGGCGCCATCACATCTTCTTTGGCAGCGAGATAATACCCTTCTGAACCTTGTAGATAAAGATCTGCTTTTGCTCCGGTCAGGAATTTCCAACGTGCGGTATCCGCTTCGAGCTTTTTGGAATATGCACGCAATACCTCTGGTGTGTCATATTCGGGATCCACGGAATGGCTCAAAAATAGCACGTCGTCAAAGGCGTCGTCATCCAGTTTGAACTGTAATTGCTGCATGTGGGTGCTCATCTTGGGGCAGATGGTCGTACACCGCGTGAAGAAAAAATCGACCACCACGATCTTCCCATCGGTCTGCTGCTGGGAGAAGGGCTTTCCGAATTGATCCGTGAACGTGAATGGTGGTATCGTCGCGTAGATGGTATCAACCACCATCTTTCCTTCTTTCTCCACAAGCACGGTCTCTTTGGGGCCGAAATAGGGCAGGTGGATGAAGTTATGCTTCACCAGACCCAACATGGGTGAAAAGAACAGGAAAAGACTTAGTATGAACGCTGCAAAGCCACCGAGCACAAGGACCTTGGTCCTACGGGAAGATGGTGTTCGATCGCTCAAGGCAGGTCAGAGGAACATTTCCCAAAGCCAACGTAAGTAGTTCGCTTCCCATATCGCAACGAACAGCAGATACAGGATGAAAAGACCGTATGGCAACAAGATGATCGCGCGGATGTTACGGCGCTCATCACCCAAGTGCATGAACGTCATTACAATATATGTGGCCTTTACCAATGTGAGTACCACGAATGTCCATTTCACCATATTCCAACTGTGGGGCATCCACTCTTTCCAGTAGGCACCCAATGCAACCTCAACGGTTGTGATCACTGCCAGAAGCGCCGTAACCATCCAGATGGTCCGGCGCATTTTGCGGCCGACCTCTTCGCTATGATGGGAGTCAAGGCTGTATTCAATAATATCGTCGCGCTCCATGGTTGATCAGAGTAGATAGAAGAAGGTGAACACGAATACCCAAACAAGGTCCACGAAGTGCCAGTAAAGACCAGCCTTCTCGACCATTTCATAATGGCCACGGCGATGGAAAACACCCTTGATCACCATGATCAGTACGATCAAATTGATGATAACACCGCTGAATACGTGGAACCCGTGGAATCCGGTAATGAAGAAAAAGAAGTTGGCGTATTGGGTTGGACCATATTCGTTGCGATCCATGTTCGCACCGTCAATATACGCAACGCGATCATCCCAGATCTTCATGCTCGCTGCTTTGTCCAAGTGGTGTGCGCCTTCCTCTGCGATCAAGTAATGACCTGCGGCGGCTGGCACTAAATGGAAGCTGTCATGGGCCGTAGGGTCATGTGTATCGTGCGCATCGTTGTGTACCCAATACTTCGCGCCAGTGGTCGTTGTGATATAACCGCCACCGCCGTGGATGAAGTGGCTCCATTCCCATGCTTGGCTGCCAACGAAGAACGCACCACCGATGACCGTAAGGAATAACCATTTGATCACGCCCTTCTTATCCATGCGGTGACCTGCCTCAACGGCAAGCACCATGGTAACGGAACTGAAGATCAGTATGGCCGTCATCAACGCCACATAGATGAGCGGAAAATTACCGTTCAAGAATGGTAAGGCGCGGAACACCTCTTCACCGATCGGCCAGGCCTCGGTGGTACTGTGTCGCGTAAACCCGTAGGCAACGAGCAGACCTGAGAAGGTAAGCGCGTCCGAAACAAGGAAGAACCACATCATCATCTTCCCGTAGCTGATGCTGAACGGGGAGCGTCCTCCTCCCCAGAGGACGTCGTTACTCAGGACTTTACTTGCGTCTCCGGCCATTGGTAGGTATTTCCGGTGGCAATGTTAGTGAACAAACTGCAAGAACAAAAGAAGATAAACCCAAAGGCCACCAAGAAAGTGCCAATAAACCGCGCCAGCCCAAAGGCCCACGTGGTTCTGCGGGGTATACCGCTTCTGTAATGCCATTATTAACATTACCACCAAACTGATCAATCCGAACGCAGCATGCGCAAAGTGCGTGCCTGTAAGGATGTAGAAATATTGACTGGCCCCGTTTACCTGCTCGGCCATATCCGAATTCAATGGGGTACTGAAGGTGACATCATCCTGGCTGAAATATTCTTCGCCCTGTTTTACTAACGGCGAATTGTTCGCCATTACCGTGTAATCCGTGCCGTATTCGCCTTTGGGTTGCAGCACATTGCTGAAGCTCAATACGTTTCCCATAGCAGCCAATTGGCTCCACCCTTTGAACTGATAGTAACTGAATCCGATCCCTAGCGCTAATGTTACCATGAGCAACTGCGAAACAAGGTTTTGTTTGCCGGCTTTTGCCGACATAAGCGCCGCATGCACTGTGAGACTACCGCCGACAATGAATACTGTGCTGAACCAAAATGCAGTTGGGAGGTTGAAGTTGACCCAAAATTCCGCACTACCTCGGCTTACTACGTAGGCACTGGTAAGGCCAGCAAAGAACATCACGATCGCGAAAACGATCAAAAAAGTGATCATTCGCCTGCTCTGGGTGGCACGTTGGGACTCCTGTTCCGGGCTGAATGCGATCGTTGTCATAACCTATCAAGAACATAAGCGATCTGTACGATCGGGAGGTAGAGAAAGCTCGCGAACATCAATTTACGCGCGTCCGCCTTGTCATGCGTACGGAACAATTTGAACGCCGGTACTATCATAACGAGACCCAGAAGAATACTGGTCCATAGTGCAAATGGTCCTACTACATCATAGACCCAAGGCAACATCCCTACGGGGATAACAAAAAGCGTGTACAGTAGGATCAAGAAGGCACTGCGCCGATCTCTTCCAGCAGCACTAGGCAGTAGACGATAACCCGCTTTGGCATAATCATCATTCAATACCCACGCAATAGCCCAAAAATGAGGGAACTGCCAAATGAATTGCATAGCGAACAACAGACCGGCAATAAGATCGAAATGTCCGGTAGCCGCAACATAGCCCAGCATCGGCGGGAATGCACCGGGAAAGGCTCCCACGAAGACAGCCCATGAAGAGTGCTTCTTCAACGGGGTATACAATGCCACGTACATGAACATTGAAAGGAAGGCAAGTATCCCAGTGAGCGGCCCGAATTGGAACCATAACATGAAGGTGGCCAAGCCACCCGCTATCAATGCTGCAGCTATAGCTTCGGCAGTGCTCAATGTACCTTGCACCAACGGTCGTTTTTGCGTTCGGTCCATTAACCCGTCCTCTTTGATCTCCAGCACTTGGTTCAGTGCATTGCTGGCTCCCGTCAATAATGTGCCGGATATGGCCAAGCCCAGAATGCCCATCCAGGAGAACGAGCCAACCGGAATACCGATCAAATAACCAAGAACCGCACTTACTACGACCAACGATGCAAGCCGTAGCTTGAATAGAACCGCTACCTCACGGAATTTCGCGATCGGTGTCGCTGTAGCGGTGTATGCAGTGGACCTTTCCAAGATCGAACCCCATTATGGCATATCCTGCACAGGGGGTTTAGAAGCCGCAAAAGTATCCATTGAGTTGGAATTGGAGCACTTCGCTACATTGTTTTTTCTTCCACCTCGAATCCCCCTGATGCTCAACGACCTGCGGAGCGATGAGGCCAAAAACGAACTATGGCAACTTATAGCGGACCTGTTGCTCCACATGTCTATCACGGAAGTAACAGACCACACCCAAACGAAAAACAAGATCCATTGTGTTCGTACCAAGTGTGGAAGATGCCGACCGGATCAAAGCAGACGCCTCCAATCGGGTAGCTGTAGCGGGGTCCAAGAGGTACCCGGCCCGGATCTCTCCATGGAACAGGCCCATGTCCGCAACAGCCCCCATGTAGTAACCAAAGTCATCCGGCTTGCCCTCATCATTCAAGGGCCGCTCGTTCTCTGGTCGGAATATGTTGTTGCCGTAGCTATACGCTCCTGTATCCATTCCAAGGATCGCGTAGCTCGTATGAACGCTGTAACGCATCCGCCCTTTCAGAAGATCGGCCTGCAAAATGAACTCGTTTGAATTACTACCATACGGGTGCGCAAGGGGTTGGCCGAATTGCGCATAGTTCTGCCGCGTATCCGAATGTGTATAGATGAAGGGGCGTATGTAATTCCATTCCACACGAAGCGTAAGGCCCTTCACCTTGAAGACATCTCTTGCAACAATACCAAGCTGTAAAGCCTGTTTGTTCGCATACCAACCTCTTCCTTCCCGCACTCGGAAGAATAACATTTCATCCAGCATCATCTGTGAATAGACCAGCACGTGCTTGCCCGCCTTCACATTGATAGCGACACCCAATAGGGCGTTGTCCGGTGATCCAATATTGTATTCCGTTGGGCGATAGAACAGGACGGGGTTGACATAATTCATATCAAATCCGCGTGGATACAGACTGTCCCCAGCACTGAACACGATCCCTTCGAATACTGCGAAATTGATACGGGGGGTAACGTTGTATGACAGATAATGCATGCTCGCGTACTTCTTGCGGTAATCGCTCGCAACACCATTCGCACCCCGAATATCACTCATCATGGTGAAGAGGTTCACATACTTCACGTGCCAAACGCTTGTAGTGATCTTCAGGTACGGGTAGCTGTATGCTTCATCTGAAAGGAACAACGATCGATATCCTTCACCAAAGGAATTCTTACCCTTCCCAAATGTGAAATTGAAGTACTTACTCGCGTCCCAGCTCACATACCCATTCCAGTCATAATGCGCATAGTTCGGCTTCGACCCATATGCATATCCTTCGCCCGGGGTAACTTGTGTTGCCCGTATCAGTGTATCCACATAATTCGCATAGCGTTCACTCCATGCCTGGCCATCCAGATGGAATGTGAGCTTGTCATTCACATTATAGTCCGTCCAAAATCCACCACCGCCGCGATAAATCGCCGCTCCCTCCGCACCGGTGTCGTAGCCTCCGTTGGCATCCACCAACGGACCCCAGCGAAATTTTCGACCATCGGTCGCACCAGCCCATTTATCCAACACGTTCAATGCAGCTTCAGGACGAAGTGTATCAGCCCCCTTGAGCAACGAAATATCCTTTCTGCGGTAAGGACGAATAGCGGTATGTTCATTTGACCGGTACGCTTGTTGTGCTGTCGCATAGGGCATCTCAACATCACGGCTCAACGGCAACCAGCCCGCTTGAGCAAGTGCTCCGCTCCCGAAAAGAACAAGACAGAAAAAAAGAAGAACGCTTCTCATTTTCGTTCGCGCTTGGGCCATACGAAAGGGAGCATGGCCAATACGACCGCCGAGATCCCCAAAACCATTAACCCGATATTGGGGTGCCACTTACGTGTTACAAAGCTCAACGCAATAATGACGCACGCATAGCCATACAGACCGAAAGTAGTTCCTCTGTGTCCAAAACCCAGATCAAGCAATCGATGGTGTATATGATTGCGATCCGCAGTAAATGGTGAGACTCCACTTGCCGCGCGCACAACGAATACACGCAACGTATCCACCAACGGATAAGCAAGCACGGCCATTGCAAAGATCGGCGTTGGTATCTGCTGCAAATAGACCGGCAAACGCGATGTATCATGATCGATGACCCGAATGGCGAGAACGGCGAGGATCGCGCCGATCATCAACGACCCACTATCACCCATGAATATCCGGGCCGGATGACTATTGAACACCAGGAAACCGACCAGTGAACCGGCAAGGACGAATGCTAGCAACGCCATGGCAACATCACCAGCCATATAGAGCCACCAACCGAAGCTTATCGCCGCTATCAGACCTATTCCACCCGCAAGACCATCTACACCATCGATCAGGTTGAAGGCATTCACTAGAACGATATATACGAAGAACGAGAACGCAATGCTCAGCGTAATAGGTAATTCGTACACGCCGAACAGCCCATGCATATCCTTGATCCGAATGTCTGCCATGACCACGAGGATATACCCTACTACCATGTGGCCCACCAATTTCTTGACCGGTGAGAACCCTATGATATCATCCTTTACGCCAATGAAGAACAGCAACACCATGGATGCCAAAAGAAATTTGAAATCCGTATAGGCCAAACCCATGGCCTTGTAGAGCATTTTATAGTCCGCGTCCGGCATACCCAACATGGCGCCTTTTGGAAACCATAAGGAATATGAGAAGATGATCGCCGCGAAGATGATGATACCACCAATGGTAGGCACACTGCGCTGGTGCAATTTCCGCGCTTCGGATGGCTCATCGACCAAATGCTTCATACGTGCCACCTTGATCAAGGATGGCATAGTGAACAACACCACGAAGAATGATGTAAGAAAGCCCAATAGGATTATGTAACCGTGCTCCTTCACGTGATCAAAAGTCGTAATACCGGTTAAAGATCGATGTACCAAGGACCACGTAAACATAGGTGCTTTGAACGTTATCCGAAGTATCCTGAAGATCTCTTCTGCGAACACCTACCGCAAAACGCAAATTCGTCTTTGGATTGAATAAATAAGAAGCATTAACATCCATGAAAAGAAGCTGTTGTTCCGGACCAGCCGTCGTTGAGGCACCGCTATCCGGTCGATTCAAATTGCTACCACGATTCTCCATTGATGTAGTATCCGGATGGTACAATGCAAGATTGAATTTAGCCTGCAAACGTAACCGATCCGCGAAGGTCTTATCAATGATCGCGACAGCCTCACTGAAATAGGCTCCCATTGGGTGTGCCATGGCCAAACCACTGTGGACATAGTTCAATTGCACAGGATCCGCCATGTACATAAAGGGTTGTACGGAATTATATTCCAATTGAACGTTCAAGTGCTTTATGCCAAGGTCGAACATGCGGACGCCAGCCTGCCAAGCATAACGCTGGCGCTCCGGATCATCCGTCGCAAATTGACCATAGACATATCCTTTGTCAAACAGTTTTACCTTCAGGTCAGCACCTACGAGACTTTTATAAGGACCATGGAACCCGTTGGATAAAACGTTCACGCCGATCACCGGGTTCAATTCCAACGGATCAAATGGTCTAACCCCATTGTTGTCGATATTGCGAAAGATCGTGCTTTCGAAAAGGCCAATTTCCACTCTGCCCAAGTTGACCCCAAGGTGATGGAATCGTGCACGCATCCATGAAAACAACGACTCACTGGATGCGCCGGTCAGTAAGCGATCCGCAAGTCCTACGCCATGTTGCAACTTGGTATGCCAAGTGGTGTATTGCCAGCGCTTATTCGGACTAATAAAACTGAACTCATAATACGGAGCAGGCAATGCGTTATCACTAAGTAACACTGACCGATAACCGTGACCTACGAAGTGTTTACCATGCCCGAGCTGGACATTGAACCATTTCGCTGGTGAGTAAGAAACGTTGGCTTGAGAAAAACCGTAGTCCATCTTGGCACCTCCAACGAATTTTACGCGCGCTTGGCCACTTAATGTGCCATCAATACGTGTATCCAAAAAGAGGTATTGTGGAAGGATGGTTTGCGTTTCATGGAACATTGTTTGGAACGAAACCTTCGGACCAAGATCCGCCGTGATCCTGAAACCACGTGTATTCTGGTAGTATTTATTCGTGTCGGAGTATAGCGTCGCGTCGCCCGGATCAAATCCGACCTCGAATGCAAAAAGCGGGTCGATCGTAAGCCTTGCATCGCCTTCATGCACATCAAGGAAGTGATCACGGTACAGCTTCTCGGTCAGACCATAGTAGTACTTCGTGGTGTCCTTAATGTATCCAAGTGTTCCACTAAGGTCCAAGCGCGACTCGAGCATTGGTTTCAGTCCTGAGATGGCCCGGCTCTCAATTTTTGTCGCAACGCGTTCAATGGTTTCGCTATAGTCGTTCTGTAGGATCACCACGTTCTGTTGTGCGGACGCGGTAGAACATCCCCAGCAGAACACTAGAACGACAACTATGCGGATGGGGTTCACTGGAAATTCGCGTATGGGCCTGCAATGTAGGGCGGAAGTTCTTCATGCGATACACACGCCAGTTGAGCGTAAGGAGCACTCTGCAGCATAGCTGTAAAAAGAAGAACGCCCGACATATGCCGGGCGTTCAATTCTGTGGAAATGTGTTCTATGCTTTGGCCAGCTCACTTTTCGTAAATTCAGCGTAAACAGAAGTTATGCCATCGCGTAGGTCGATCTTGTGTTTCCAGCCAAGCTTGTGCAGCTTACCGACATCCATCAATTTACGTGGGGTGCCGTCGGGTTTATCCGTATTCCACTTGAGCTCACCTTCATACCCAACGATATCCTTGATCATCTCCGCTAGTGCTTTGATCGTTAGATCCTCGCCAGTTCCAATGTTCACGAACAACTCATCGTTGTAGTTAAGGAGCAAGAAATAACACGCATCCGCAAGGTCATCCACATGAAGGAATTCACGCATCGGCGAACCCGTGCCCCAAACTTCAACACTCACGGCATTGGTGATCTTGGCGGTGTGGAACTTGCGGATCAGAGCGGGTAATACGTGACTGTTGTTCAGGTCGTAATTATCATTCGGGCCATAGAGGTTCGTCGGCATGGCGCTGATGTAGTTGCGGTCATACTGCCTCCGGTAGCTTTCCGCCAATTTGATCCCTGCGATCTTGGCAATGGCATACGGCTCATTGGTCTGCTCCAATAAGCCAGTCATCAAGCTCTCTTCCTTCAACGGCTGTGGAGCCATTTTGGGATAGATACAGGAGCTTCCCAGGAACAACAGTTTCTTCACATCGTTCTCATGACTGGAATGGATGATGTTACTCTCGATCATCAAATTCTCATACAGGAACTGCGCGCGATACACGTTATTCGCATGGATACCACCAACTTTTGCCGCCGCGAGAATTACGTAAGCTGGTTTCTCCTTTGCGAAGAAATCGCGAACGGCCTGCTGGTTGGTGAGGTCCAATTCCTTGCTTGTCCGATACACTAAGTTCGTATGCCCTTCAGCAGTAAGCTTACGCACCAATGCACTTCCCACCATTCCACGATGGCCGGCTATGTAGATCTTGTCTGTCTTATTCATTGTTTATTATTTAGAGCGATACAGGCATCATGCCCCATTGTGGGCATAACTTGGTCACCATTCGGTCGGAACAAATTCCACTTCTGGGCGCATCATGACGCGCTTCCGGGCGCATCATGATGCGCCCCTCCAGAACGATTGCCGGTTGCCGTCATTCCTGTTCGTGCAAAATGGTATGCCCGCCTTTCTTCAGATAGACATCCCGCTTGAACAATTCGATATCACTTTGAACCATTTCGGAAACCAATGCCTTGAGGTCGTATTTGTGTTTCCATCCAAGAACGCGCCTTGCTTTGGAAGGATCCCCCTCCAAATGATCCACCTCTGCTGGACGGTAGTAGCGCGGGTCAATGGCAACAAGTACCTTGCCTGTTTTCTTATCGCAGCCCTTCTCCTTCGCACCTTTACCTTTCCATTCCAACTTCACCCCGGTCTGGGCAAAAGCGAGTTCGATGAAATGACGTACGGTGTAGGTCTTTCCGGTAGCGAGAACAAAGTCGTCGGCCTTCTTGGCCTGTAACATCAACCACATTCCTTCTACGTAGTCCTTTGCGTGGCCCCAATCCCGCTTCGAATCGATATTTCCAAGATACAATGCATCCTGTAATCCTAAACTGATCTTCGCTACCGCGCGGGTGATCTTACGTGTTACGAAGGTCTCTCCGCGTAATGGACTTTCATGGTTGAAGAGGATCCCATTACATGCGAACATATTATAGCTCTCGCGGTAATTCTTGGTGATCCAGAACCCATAAAGTTTGGCCACGCCGTAAGGACTTTTCGGATAGAAGGGTGTTTCCTCGTTCTGCGCTCTCGGCAGTACACCACCGTACAGTTCACTGGTGCTTGCCTGATAGAAACGGGTCTTCTTTTCCATACCGAGGATGCGGATGGCTTCCAGAAAACGCAATGTTCCAATACCGTCCGCATTGGCCGTGTACTCCGGCATTTCAAAGCTCACCGCAACATGGCTCATTGCCGCCAGATTATAGATCTCATCCGGCTGGATCTCCTTGACCAACCTGAGGCAATTGACACTGTCGGTGAGGTCACCATAATGCAAATGGAACGGACGGCCTTTCTCATGCATGTCATGATATAAGTGGTCGATACGATCGGTATTGAACAAGGAGCTACGGCGCTTAACACCGTGAACTTCGTATCCTTTGTTCAGCAATAGTTCGCTTAAGTACGCTCCGTCCTGCCCGGTAACACCAGTGATCAACGCTACTTTGCGCTTCTTGGGTGCAGCCACCGGTTTCTTAGCCTCTGTCGCTTTCTTCGTCACCACTTTCGCAGTGGGCTTCTTCGCAGCGGCAACTTTAGTTACGGTCGTGCGAGTCTTTGTTGTCTTCCGTTTGGTGCTCATGTGTGCTTATTGTACGATGAACCAATTGTTCACCAATTCGTTCTTGTTGTATCTCATTGGACCGTCCGTGGTCACATCGATCAATTCTTTTCCTGCTTCGTTCGCAATGGCATGTCCGGCAGCAGTATCCCACTCCATGGTGGGTGCATACCGCGGATACACATCGGCCTTGCCTTCTGCTACCAAACAGATCTTCAACGCACTGCCCATGGCCGTTAACTCCACGGTGCCATGCTCTTCTTCCTTTTTGGCAATGAATGCGGCCGTCTCCGGACTTTGATGGGAGCGGCTGGCGACAATTGTGTAGTTCGTCGTCTTCTGAATCAATGGCAATCTATGCGACATAGCGGCACGTTCATACGCGTTGGTAACGGAAAAGGTTGCTGCTTGCTCGTGCTTGTATGCACCGCCACCTGCCCATGAAAAATAGAGCACATCCGTAACAGGTACATACAACACACCTAGGATCGGGGAACTTGTTCCGAGCGGACCGGCCGGCTGATCGTCGCGTTCCATCAATGCGATATTGATGGTGAACTCACCGTTTCGTTTTATGAACTCCTTTGTGCCATCCAGGGGATCCACCAACCAGTAACGATCCCATTTCTGGCGTTCATTCACCGTCAATGTTCTGCCTTCTTCGCTCAGAACCGGGTAGCCTGTTTCCGTTAGCACCTTCACTATGGCCGCATGTGCACGCAGGTCCGCTTCGGTGAGCGGTGAGCGATCATCCTTCAACGTTACTTCAACAGGTCTGGAATAAACTTCCAAAATTTCTTCTCCAGCTTTGAACGCGGCGCTTATAGCGGCGTTCAGATGTGGTAGTAGTTCGGATCCGGCTTGCATGCAATGGCCAAAGTTAACCGGGCATGTCCGTAGCGAAACTCCGGTAACGGGCAGATGTCAAAACCGAATTGTGTGTAGAACATGGCAAACAAAAATTGTTCAACGGGCTTTCCATCACTGCGCTATGTGGCACCGGATGCGTTATCGGGTTCCAACATAAAGCCTGAACTGCACGGGGTCCGTGGAACCGGTCGATCACTTTAATGTTCTGTATCAACGAAAAACCCGGCAGCCTATGGTCCACTTACGCAGAACCAAGACTACCGGGAAGCTCTTATGGACCTACAGCAGATCCAAGAATGCTGTTCGATCAGGCCTTGCCCATGATCTTGAACATGCCTGTGCCGCACTTGGTGCACGTGCCCTTCATGGCACGACGCCCGTTGGCCATAATGTTCTCTTTCGGATCTTTCATCATCCGTTTTGCTTTGCACTTTACGCAATAGCCTTCTACTTCAGCTGCCATATTCTTTGGAGTTTTGAGGTTAGTTATGTCATGCAAGGTAACTGGATCGCAGGTTTATTGTCCTATTGGTTTTCAACACGTGTTAGCGGATAACCGTACCATTGGGCACCTTTCGTTCTACTGTGGCAACGACAATGTGACCATTCTCATCCGGAAAACCGGTCACCAAACACTGCGACATCACGCTCCCTACCTGCTTTTCCGGGAAGTTCATTACTGCCATCACCTGCAACTCAATGAGGTCCTCTTTGTTGTAGTTCCTCGTAATCTGCGCACTGCTCCGCTTAATACCGTAAGGGCCAAAGTCGATGGTCAGGACGTAAGCAGGGTTGCGTGCGTTGGGCAGATCGGTCGCGGTAAGAACAGTGCCAATACAGATCAGCACTTTCTCAAGATCGGACAAATGGACCATTTCCATGAGGTTCTATTGCGATAGACTCACACTTTGCCCAACCGCTCATGGTATCGGGCATTCAAAATTTCATGCTTTGGCCAGAACGCTGGAGCGATCCGGTTGTGCATATGTTCGACCAGAATATCCAAATGTGTATGCCAGCCACCTGAAATACTGAGCAGGTCCTTGTGATCCGGTAGTCGGTGGTGCGTGAGTACCAAGAGCACTTCATTGCCTTTTTCAGTTAATTCGAATACCACTTCGGAGAGTGCCTCCGCACGAGCACCCCATGTAAACCCGAGCACATTGGGTGGTTCGCAACGTGTGATCTTAGCTGCCATTCTGTGTCCCTGTGCATATTTCTCAGGCGTCTCACTGGGTGCAGCATCCAAGGTGCTGTGCAACCAGAACAGGTCAACTTCACCGCCAACACGCAGATCCATGTTTCCACTGGCCAGCCATTTGGTACGTTTTTCCGACTCGGTAAGGTAGGCCCATACGCGCTCGATAGGCCCAGGTAATAAGCGCTCGAAGCGGATGGTATTCGGCGCTATGATGGTTCCGTACTTGTTCATCTTCGTTGTTGTTCGTTAGTTGAATTTCATTCTTTAGTGGCATCCTCGGTTCGAAGGAGTTGTTCCAAAGCATCCAAGCGACCGCCCCAGAACATCCGCGTCTCCTCCATCCATTGCGCCGCAGAATCCAAGGGTGCGGACCGATAACTTAGAAAATGGTCGCGTCCTTTCCTGCGACGCTTGACCAGTTTGGCGCGCTCAAGTACGAGGATGTGCTTGCTCACGGCATTCAGCGACAATCGAAAGGGTTGTGCTAGCTCTGTCACACGTGCCTCGCCCATTGATAAGCGTTCCAGGATCGCACGGCGCGTTGGATCCGCAAGTGCTAAGAGCGTCCTATCAATGGTTCCGTGATCCGTCATTGGGTACAAATATATTCAACCTTTTGGTTGAATATTAAAAACATGCCTTTCACAATGAAGATCCTAGGGAGAATGTGATAATGGCCTGGACCAAACCCTAATGTGAACACTATACTTTTGTTCCACTCGGATGCCGATAACAACTCCGCAACCCCGATCGGATCCAAAATGGGTCGAAGCTCGGTTCGATCGGATCGCCAGATCGTACTGGTTGTTCGAGCGATTGTTCATTGTGCCACGTTCAGCGCGGACCCGAGCTATTGGAAAGCTGGGCCTAGGGCCGGACGACCGGGTTCTTACAGTTGGATGTGGGAGTTTCCCCGAACTGTGCGAACTTTCAACCTTGGTCGGGCCGAAAGGGGCGGTGGTCGGTATCGATCTCTCCGAGAAAATGCTTAGAAGAGCCTATGCAAAAAAGACAGAACTTCAGCTCAACAATACAGAGCTGATCCATGCCAACATATTCAATTACACCAACGAACAGTCGTTCAACGCGATCTACTTCCCTTACTCATTGACAAGTTTCGGAGAACCTCATCGTGTGTTGCGGCACATTTGGGATTTGTTGGAACCTGGGGGACGACTGGTGGTTCTTGATGCACAAATACCCGCGATGGTCCGTCCATGGGCCGGACCAGCAATGCCGTTGATCCGATCTTTCATGGAACGAACCGTGGTTGGCGACCCGGACATGGAGCCATTGGCAGAATTGAAGAAACTCGGTTCACCCGTTCAAGTGGAATACATGCGCGGTGGCGCACACTTTATCGCGCAGATCGAAAAATAGCCCAATGGGGTCGCTATCAGAAATGATAGTTGACGGATAACGTCCGTAGCGGGTTGGCGAAATTCACGAATTCACACTTCCCTTGTTCTGCTTTCACATTGTCGCGTGTTCTGCCAATTCCGATCGCATAACTACCCTCTCCGGATATGGAGAAATGCGTGGTGGCATGGAAACGGATGCCGAACAACGGTGATGCCAGAACCTGTTTTGTAACGGTGTTGATATCAGCTGAGACAGGTTCGATCATCGGACCTGCGTAATTCACGTAAATCCCTTTTTGCTGGATCCGGCGGTAAGAAAAGTCCATACCTACGAAAGGCTGTAATCGCGAACTACACAAGCTTCGCTCCAGTCCTAAACGCGCTTCTACCGCTGTCATGTTCACTGACTTGTAAAAATCACTTGCTACAGGAACGTCCACTCCTGCCAACCGGGTCCCTTCTTGATCCTTGGAACGGAATACATCGAGTCCCATTCGCAGTGCGCCTTTGTTGCAATGTGCCTTATACATGAATCCATTGCCGTAGCTCCAGTCGCCCCCTTTCGGCCCTTTAGTGCCTAGTTCTGCATTGATCCAACTTACAGCATTGAACCCGATCTCCTGCCTTCCGAATTCAGGTGATTCACTGGATAACGGACAATTGCCATGCGTGAGTGGGCATTCTTTCTGAGCGGCTGCTCCGAGTTGGAATGTACCAAGAACGATGCTGAGAACAAGTATGCGCTGGTTGTGTGGCATGATGCTGTTGTTAAAGCGAAGGTATGTAACCCACTGAAATTTTGTGGGATCTGCAATTGGTCGTAGGATATCCACGCACATGACATTAACCGTCCTCAATATCCACCACCACCACCCTGCCCAACTTCGATCGGGTGCCAAGTTGTCTTAACTTCCTGAGTATCGAGGATCATATATGGGTTCTCGGCATCTGCTTTCATCCAATCCTTCACCTTTGGAACTACGACGCGTTTCATGTTGCTCGTACTTTCGGTATCCAATAACATGCGCTCTTCCTTAGTAGGTTGATCGCATACAACAGCGTTAACATCCATGTGCGAAACGAGCGGCTTCAACAACTCGCTCCGAAGACCAGTAAGCAGATTCACAACACCACCGGGCAGGTCGCTAGTAGCAAGAACTTCAGCGAAGGTCACTGCGGGCAATGGGTGTTCTTCGCTCGCAACTACAATGCAAGTGTTACCGCCTGTGATGATCGGAGCAACCGTGCTTACCAAGCCGATAAGGCCACTGGTACTTGGCGCCATTACGCCAACTACACCTGTTGGTTCGTATACACTGAAGTTGAAGTGGGCGCTGTTCGTCGGGTTCACGCTGCTGAATATCGCTTGGTACTTATCGCACCAACCTGCATAGTAGATCCATCGGTCTATCGCTGTAGTAACCTCGGCTTCCGCTTGCTTTTTGGTGGCTCCGTGGAGCATGATCTCATGCACGAATTGTACACTGCGCCCCTCCAACATTTCACCGATGCGATAGAGGATCTGCCCGCGATTGAATGCACTGCGTCCGGCCCAACCACCAACTGCTCCGCGCGCAGCGATCACACTTTCGCGCACATCCTTACGACTACTTCGACACACGTTGGCCAACGGTTCTCCATCTTCGCCTTGTGGTTGATAATAACGCCCGCTTTCCGTCCGAGGAAATTTTCCACCGATGTAGATCTTGTAGGTCTTCATCACTGGTAGTCGATCCGGTGTCGTGGAAATGCCATTGGTAGCATGGCCGTTCCCGGAAGGCTTATCGGTCTTGGCTGAAGTGATAGTAGACTTTGTTGCGGTCTTGGCCATGGAAATTCAATTTCGTAGGCGAAGTTACGACAGTGTGTTGAAGTGTATTACTGTGGCACATTCGCCATAGTTGAGTATAGAATGGCAGGCCGTTCATCGCGATCATTTGCTGAATGCCAGAACTTCGTAATGACCGTGGACTTCAGTATTGGCTGTATGTTCGCATGGTGAGCGGCTTTCTTCAGCAGCCGACCAATGCTTAATAGACCGAACAGTATCTCCTTGCCATGCTCACTGACCCGCAGTTGGGCACGGATAACAACAAGCAGGACTTCACCGATCAACCTTGATCGTGCATGAGGCAACGTGGACGGATCCTCCTGATCTTAGTGATATTGAATTTCGTTACCAGCGCTGCTTCTGCCCAGGAAGATTCGCTTTGGCGAGTATGGAATACCCTCGAACTTCCGGATAGCGCCCGGCTCAAAGCACTGCAGGTCCTTGCTTGGCGGGCCGTCTTCCTGCAACCGGACAGCGGTATGGTGCTTGCGCAAAAACAATTGGACCTAGCGGATGGTATCGGAGATGACCGAGCACGTTACGAGGCGCACACCACCTTGGCTGTTGGCAGCAGCATGAAGAGCGACTACCCAGTTGCCTTGAAGCACCTGCAGCAATGCCTTGCCATTGCCCATGAATTGGGCGACCTGAAGCGCGAAGCGAACGCATACAGCAACCTCAGTAACGTGTATCGAAACCTAGGAGATCTGCCTAAAGCCCTTACACAATTACAGAAGAGCTTAAGTATCGATACGCAACTCGGCAATGACGAAGGGCTGGCAGGTACCTATAACAATATCGGCAACGTTCACACCGAGCTCCACGATCTGGACGAGGCCTTGGAGAACTACGAACGCAGCGCCGCCTTGTATGCCAAAGAGAACAATGCGAAGGGCCGCGCACAAGCACTGATGAACTTGGGCGCCACGCATTTGGATCGGGGTGACCGCACTTTGGCGCTGGAGGAATTCAGCCAAAGCCTTGCTCTTTACCGCGGCATGGGACGCACGCTGGAAACCGGCATGGCCTTCAACAACATGGGCCGCGCATATGGCGAGCTTGGACGGGCTCCAGAGGCCTATGCCGCTCTCGATTCCGCATTTACTTTGTTCACCGATATCAACAGCAGTCGGCAGCTTGCACGCAACCTCTATTACCGAGGTACCTTACTTCTCCGACAAGGCAATGCCAAAGCAGCTCGAATCGCTTGCGAACAGGGCTTACGCATCGCACGGGAGCTGGATCTTGACCTGCAGCGCAAGGAGTGCAGCGAATGCCTGATGCATGCCTACGAGCAACTCGGAGATCTGGCGAGCGCTTTCCGCGCACAGAAGCAGTTCATGGCCGTGAGCGATTCACTTGATCAACGCAATAACGCCAAGGAAGTGCTACGCTTGGACCTTCTCAGGCAATTCCAACAGCAGCAGATGGCGGACAGCTTGGTGGCAGAACGGGCGCGTTTCGCTGTGGAACTTTCACACAACAAGGAATTGGGCCGTGAGGAACGACGACGCAACTTGCTTCTCTTGGGCGCGGCCATCTTAATACTACTAGCAGGCGCGCTATGGAATCGACTGCGTTACACGCGCCGTTCGCGTAGTGCCATCACGCGTGAAAAAGAGCGCAGCGATGAACTTCTGCACAATATTCTACCCCAGGAGGTGGCTGCAGAATTGAAGGCAACGGGTCGCGCCGAAGCACGTCATCTGGATGAGGTCACCGTGCTGTTCACCGATCTCAAAGGTTTTACCGAGATCAGCGAGCAGCTCTCTCCAGCTGATCTTGTTGCAGAGCTGGATACATGCTTCAGAGCCTTCGATACCATCGTCGCGGAACATCAGGTGGAGAAGATCAAAACCATCGGCGATGCGTACATGGCCGCGGGCGGTGTGCCCGAAGCCCGGAAGGACTCGGCGGCGGATACTGTGCATGCAGCGCTAGCAATGCAACGCTTCATGGAAGAGCGTTATCGTGAACGCACCGCCTTGGGCCTGCCCGCCTTCCGGATGCGCGTGGGATGCCACAGCGGCCCGGTGGTGGCTGGCATCGTTGGTAGCCGAAAGTTCCAATACGACATCTGGGGCGACACCGTGAACACGGCCAGCCGCATGGAAAGTAGCGGCGAAGTAGGAAAAGTGAACATCAGTGGGGCAACGTTGACCCTCTTACGAGAACGATCCACCGACCCGTTCCATTACACCGCTCGCGGCCGGGTGGAAGCGAAGGGTAAAGGCACCTTGGAAATGTTCTTCGTATCCGAAGGCTGAAGCAGCCTAATTCACGAGCAGTTGTTCTACGACCACACCATTTTGCGAGCGGAGTAGGACGGTGTAGAACCCCGGTACCAATTCATGTAGGTCCAAGGAGGTCTGATGTGCAGAACCGGCCAATCCCATCTCCAGTACTGTGCGCCCGGCAGCATCAACCACGTGCAACTGATCGGGAGAAAGCGGCGCAGACCAGCGCACTTCAACCTGATCATGTGCGGGAACCGGAAACAATTGCAATGAGAGTTGCGACTGCACTTCCGACACACCGAGCACCGTACCCGAATGCAAGCCTTCGTAGGCCTCGTGCGTGAATGTGGAACCTTCTATCTGGATCACTTCGCTCCCATTGCAGCGTACGATCAAATGGCCACCGGTGATGCCATCGCCACCGGCATCCGTCAATTCCAAGCCGAAGCACACATTGGCAGGTAAGCTCAGCCATTGTGTTTCTGTACTCGATGCGTTTGCATACGGCCCACCTTGCGCTAACACCTGTCCGAGTTCATCGCGGATCGCCCACGCGGTTTCGCCGGGCTGTGCATCGGTCAGCACCTCCACCTCCACCGTCTGTAGTTCACATGAGGTGGGAGTCATTCCAACAGTGAAGCTGGAAACATTGCCGGTGCTGTCCTCGTCCGGCACACCGTTCACCGAGATAATATGGAACTCGAGCATATCCCCATCAGTGGCGGCCAAGATGGGCATGGCGGGTTGGCGCTCCTCGTTGGTCAAAGCAGGCACATCCAGTAGCCAGTTAAAAGAGTTCACGACAAGGCCGTTCTTCCACGTCTCTACCACGCAGGTTCCCATGCTTTGCGAACCTACGTTCTTGATGCGCAGAACGGGCGTCACGGAATCACCACAAGCAAAGCGCAAACCTCGATAAGCTATGATAGTGGCATCATGATCCTGCTGTGCACTCATGTCAGGAACCGCTAGTAGGAACAGGAAAAGGAGTAGTAAGTGCTTCATGGCATGGTCTGCTGGATCACAAACATATTGTGCCAAGGGGTCCTGTAGCAATAGAACATTGGTTGACAGCGCACAGACCTACTTCCTGCGAGCCTGATAGGTCCTTGATCGCAGCGCAGGTCTGGATCTCAGGCCGCGTTTTACAGAACAGTGATCCACACAGCACGGAGAGCAGTGAACTGATCCGGTATGAAGTTTTAATTCCAGAAAATGAGTTCATTCGTTACGATACGTGCGTTAACGCATGACCGCAACCCTGACCGGTCCGGCACTGGTGTTCGTGTTCACGATGTAAATGCCAGCGACAAGCGACGCCGTACTCACGGTATTGGCTCCTACTTGCACGTGTTCCTCAATTACTACTTGCCCACGCGCATCGAAGATCCGCATGATACCGGACTGTTCTACCCTTAGCGTGATGAGATCGTTCCACGGATCAAAGGCTACGACCATGCTCTCACCAGGATTTGTGGATGCCACGTCGGTGATCACATCAAGACCGAGCATCCAAAACCGAGCGTCACTGAATGAATTTTGTTCGTTGGTAAAATACGCTGTACCGGGGCCGCTCCAGGTAATTCCTTCCACCTGCCCGAACAAGAGCTGCACTTGGCGACGATCGGCACCGCCATTGAAGAACTCATGACCGGGATATCCATAGAGCTGCCAAATGAATGGGGACAGAATTGAGGTGTAACCGCAGAGTAAAACGCCCCCGCTCGCATCGATGCTTGCACCGGTCACCATGCCTTGCGTGTCCAGCTCGTCACGACGTTGTGCGGAATGCACGCCCGGCTCGGCCGACATGCTGTACAAGTAACACTCGTTGTTCTCCCAATTCTTGGTGAAGAGAAAAAGGCTGTCGTCCATGGCGAGCAACGCCTCGCAATCCCAGTTGGTCGCATTGCTCGCTGGCGTGAAATCGATCTGGTCCGCATACGAGAACGCAATGGTATCCACTACCACCTCGGTGGTAGCTGGATCGGAAAGTTCGGCGATCGGGAAGCGGTATATGCGCAAGTTCGTCCGAGATCCAGAATTGTTCCCGAAGTCGCCAACGTACACCCAGTTCTCATCGGTCGTGATCTCTTCCCAATCGATGTTGTTCGCGTTGGAGACCGTTACTGTTCGTAGCACATCCCCCGTGGTAATGTCCACCTCGTACAGCTCGGACGGATTTCCGCTATCCAGCTGGGTCCAAACATGTCCGTTGATCACCAACATACCGCTCGTTTCGTTAAGCGCTATGTTGAGCGGTGTCAACAATGTGGGTATCAAAGTTTGAGCACTTGCGGAGGACAGACCGAAGATCAGCAACAAGGAAGGTAAACGCATATCAACTAAAATTCCCACGAATATCTGAATTCTCGGTGGAATGAAGGTACTCCAGTACAAGAACCTTCAGCTTGAACTGTAGCATATGGACGAACCTCATAACTCCATTCTACTTCCTCAAGATCGATTCCATTTTCTTACCCCTGGCCAGCTCATCCACCAGCTTGTCGAGGTAACGTATTTGCTGCATCAGCGAATCCTCGATTTCTTCAACACGGTAGCCGCAGATCACACCAGTGATCTTGGACACATTCGAATTCATTCGTGGTGCTTCCGAAAAGAAAGTCTCGAAGTCGACCTTATTGTCGAGTACGTGTTGCAGACCCTTCTCCGTGTAGCCGGTAAGCCAGTGGATGACGGTATGCAATTCCTCTTTCGTGTGCCCTTTCTTCTCCACCTTGGTGACGTAGTGCGGGTAGACGCTGGCGAAGGTCATTCGGAAGACTCAGGTGTTATCTGTTGCTTTCTTCATTGATGATCAAAGTTGACCAAGATAAACCCATGCGTATTGAAACTTAATAGTACGAGAGAATTCCCATCCGGCATCGAATTATATAGCTAATAGGGCGTTGGGTTTTTGAAGGCAGGCAAGTTCGGGGATGCGATCGGCTGAACAGCTCCGGTCAAGATCCGTGATCTAGTGTTCGCGCTTCCATGGGAGCATCAAAACTCACCTCAGCCTTCAACGATGGTCTTGAAACCGCCATAAGCCATGTTCTTCAGATCAAAGGGCATGTCCTTGGGCATTTTCACCTTCATCATTTCGGCCAACACTTTCTTGTTCACCGCATTGCGATGGGCTTTTGACTTGAAAATGATGAACGAGAAGAGCATCGTCTCTGTGCTCTTCAGCTTCGCGAGCTTCTTGAAATCGCCGCATCCCGGCATCGCTTTCAGATCATCGCCTACGCACTCAAAGTACTGTAGTGCGCCATGCTTCATCCAGGCCTTCCTGCCCATGAGGGCCATCTTCTTGTACGCGGCCACCTTGCTCTTTGCAACAGGGATCACGAATCCATCTACGTATGACATGTTGTAGCTCTTTTGTTCACACAAGTATAGCGAAGACTCCTTAAAACGTTCGCCATCGATGCAAAGAACTTGGTGATGCGTCAGGACGCATTGTGCGCAACGAACGCATAACGCAATGGTGCAACTACCCAACGCCCGGCGGACTTCCCATCCGATCAGCTTCAATACCTACAAGGTCGTTGGGCTTTGAAGGCGGGATAGTTCGAGGACCGTATTGCTAGTGAATGCCAGAAGTGTGCGGAAGATCCTTGTGCTATCCATTAATGTCTTTCTTGCTCACTGCTGCGGAGCGCCTTCTGACTCTTCGCACACGCATTCCTTCCACCATCTCCTCCTTGCGCGCCTCAATTTTCCGCTCCATGACGCGACGGAACTGTTCAGCTGCAATGCTTGACAATGCTTCCATGTTGTCATTACGACTTGGGTCAACTACGCTCTGGAAGACCCTGAATTCTCCATTCTGCTTGAAGTGCACTGTGTAGTGCGTAAGAAAATCGTCAGCCGAAAGCACTACGACCATCGTTCTGGCCTTCAACTCTTCCATCGTGTTAGCGCTTCCACCTCCTTCAGTGTTCATTCGTTTAAGTAGAGTAAGTATTCGTTCAATTCCTTCGGGCGACTCCACGAAGTAGACGTACTCAATCCCAGCTTTCAGATTCCCAAAAACGCGGCTGCGAAGCGCGACATGCATAGGACCAGGTAGTGTTTCGAGCGGATGTGGTGCATAGACCCACACTTGAGAAAGGTCTGGACCCTGAAGACCCGTTAGCTGATTGGTGGTAATTCGCTGTGAATTATCAACCAATGCTGAAGGCGGGTATGACTGGACGTCTGTCCGCGTTTGCTCCGTCAGGCGCCGGGACCTTCGCGCCTCTCGGTATTGCCCTACTCCAAGTACTATTGTAAGGACCGTGAGGACTAGCCCAATCACCGAAAGCATTACCGGGTCCATGCAAGCAATCTAATTTGGAATTTTATCGTGACCAAACCTAAAATCAGAAGGCACGAATCGCAGATTCGCACCAGCGTGTGTGCTAGTTAGTTAGTATGGCCTTGCTTATATCTATGCCACATATGCCGAGAGGTTAGCTGGGCCGAATTGGTATTCTTGTCATACATCATCACTACAAAGGATTTCCCACCCTTTGGAACATCTATGTTTTGTCGAACAACTGAATTTTTGACGATTTCAGGAACGAGTGCATCGAGCAAGAGATCAAGCTTTGCGATGGACGTTCTGATCAACCAAGAGGACATGTAGGCCAGCGTGCATTGCTTGCAGTTCTCATCGCCTTCATAAATGCTCTTGAAGTGGTTGAACGAAACCTGCGATGGCTTTATCGTAACCCTAAAGTGCAGGGGGGAGAGAGCTACTAGAGCCTCAAAACGATGTTTGTCCCGTTCATGGTGAGATAATCGCGAGCGATAATCATAGAGCCTCCCAACAAAGCTCTTGTCAACTTGATCAACGACGTCCTTGATTGCAAGCTGAGCAATCTCATTTCCCTCTCCTCTCGCTGATCGTGCGAGTTTCATCCAGTATAGTGTCTTGCTCTTGTTGCGTTGACAGATGTAGCAAATCACATGAGCCATATAGTCGAAGGCAGATGCCAACTGGAACACCAAATTGTCAAAGTGCCCAGAGACATCCCGTTCAATTCTATCGAAGAACGGATTGCCCATCACGAATTTGTCAAATTCCCTTGCATTGCCCTTGCTCGATTCTAGAAGCCATCGTTCACCTTCTCCAATCTCCCTCAAGAGTGCCCGATATGAGATACGGGCTGATGACAGCCTATAGTAGATATTCTCCTTGTGCCGAAATATGTTGTCATGGGATTGCTTGTCGTTGGAGTGTTCGTCATACATCACGCAGACTGCGCGAATACCAAACTCCAAGCGTTCTATGAGGTCATGAATGGCACGAAAGTCTTCATTGCGATTCTCTACGTCAATGGTCTGTCCCATTGCCTAGGTGCAAGGTGGCGAGCTGGTGCAGAGCGTATTCCGCGTGAGCGATTGAAGCAGAAAGGAGGAACGACGTGTGCGTGCTTGCAGTGGAAAGCGCGACCCGGCTGCATTTGACCCGGGGCACGCCCAAATCTTCAATATGTCACTCGCGCCAAACATGCCTCAATTCAAATTCAAGTACGCCCCCAGCCCATGCACTCCGCCTTCCCTTCCATACCCGCTTTCCTTGTACCCACCGAATGGTGAAGTAGGATCGAACTTGTTGAAGGTGTTGGCCCAGATGACGCCCGCGCGGAGCTTGGTGGTGAGGTTGAAGATCTTGGAGCCTTTGTCCGTCCACACGCCGGCGCTTAGGCCGTAGGGGGTGTTGTTGGCTTTTTGGATGACCTCATCCACCGTGCGGAATGTTTGGATGGCGAGTACCGGGCCGAAGATCTCCTCTTGTGCGATGCGTGCGCTTTGCGAAACATTGAGGAACAATGTCGGGCGGCACCAGTAGCCTTTGCTCGGTAGGTCGCAGGGTGCTTGATACATTTCACCACCATCTTCCACACCGATCTTCAGGTACTTGTTGATGGTGTTGAGCTGCTCTTTACTGTTGATGGCACCGATGTCCGTGTTCTTGTCGAGCGGATCACCAACGACCAGGCTCTTCATGCGGTGCTTCAGTTTGCGCACCACTTCATCATGTACGCTTTCCTCAACGTACAAGCGGGACCCAGCGCAACACACGTGACCTTGGTTGAAGTAGATCCCGTTGATGATTCCTTCCACTGCTTGATCAATGGCGGCATCGGCGAAGATGATGTTGGCTGCTTTTCCGCCGAGTTCGAGTGTGAGTTTCTTCCCTGTTCCGGCTGTTGAACGTTGGATCAGTTTGCCAACTCCCGTGCTTCCCGTGAATGCCACTTTGTTCACATCGGGATGGTTCACTACGGCGGCACCTGTTGCACCCGCTCCGGTAACGATGTTCACCACACCTTCGGGTAGTTCGACTTCTTGGATCAATTCAGCAAGAAGCAATGCGGTGAGCGGTGTTGTTTCGGCTGGTTTCAAAACGACCGTGTTGCCGCAAGCCAATGCGGGGGCGAGTTTCCAGCTGGCCATGAGCAAGGGGAAATTCCACGGGATCACTTGCCCAGCGACACCCAGTGGCGTAGGGTTCTTGCCCGGAAATGCATACTTGATCTTATCGGCCCAACCGGCGTTGTAGAAGAAGTGTGCTGCTGCTAATGGCACGTCAATGTCGCGACTTTCGCGGATGGCCTTGCCTCCATCCATCGTCTCAACAACGGCGAAGTGTCTTGCCTTTTCCTGCAGTAGCCGCGCGATCCTGTAAATGTATTTGGCACGTTCGCTGGCCGGCATTTTACCCCATGGTCCTTCGTACGCCTTGCGTGCTGCTTTTACTGCAGCATCCACATCGGCTTCGTTGGCTTCGGCAATACGCGCGAGCTTTTGCTCGTTGGCCGGGTTGATGGTGTCGAAGTATTTACCACTCTTGGGCTTCACCCATTTGCCACCAATGAACAGTTCGTACTGCTCCTTCAGTTTGAAGTGATCTTTGCTTTCCGGTGCCGGAGCGAGTTGCCAATCGAGGGGTTTCATTTTGGTTGCCATGGGTCGTAAAGGTAGTCCTGTATTCCACAGAACGAAGGCGCCCGGAAATGTGCGATGCCACACTTCCGGGCGCCCTCAAGGCAGGATCTTGGAAAGGCTCACTTCGCGAAGAACCGGAACACCTTGCGGCCATTCGGAGATCTCAACACGAACGTATAGGACCCTGAGGCAAGTCCAATAGTACTGATCTGGTCATAGCCAGCGGTAATGGTACCGGTCTTCAGCAGGAGGCCACGCGCGTCGAACAGTTCGTAAGGCACAGAGTCGTCGCTGCGAATTGTAAGCATGCCGTAGGCATCCGGTCCTGTTAATGAAATGGACTGCGTGGGGTCAGTAGTCGGCACGCCAACATTGAGCAATTCGAACGGCGCGGATATCGCTGAACAGCCCAATGCATCGGTCATTTCAACGGTGTAGCTGCCGTTCGACAGTGGCTCGAATGAGTTGGTCGTGGCACCTGTGATCTCGCTGCCATCGAGATACCACTGGAATCCAGGACCACTGCCCGCTGTGATCAACGATGAGCCCGACGCGCTGATGCTAGGCAAGGCCACCGGATCCATGGAGAAGCGCCTGACCGCCATGCCCGCCGGGAATTGTGCACCCGAAAGGACCAGCCAGCGGCCCTCCTCGATCTCGATTGCGTCACTCGCTTTCTTGAATCCAAGGGATACCCAGGGTTGATCGTCGTTAGCGAGGATGTTACTCTCGTTGAGCAGGAACCATTGCGTGCCAGGGACATTGCCGGAAGTGCCAGCATGCACAATGCCCAGTATGTTTCCGTCTGCGAGGATCTTCAAGCGCGAGGGCAATGGCGGAAGATTCGTTCCTAAGTGCGGCACCAGTAAGCGGCCATTCACACCGAACGTGAGATCCCGCGCGCCACTGGGCAGGAAGCGGATCAACATGATGTTGTCCTGGTCGAGCGTACCCATCACGGTCAACCGGTCCTGATCGTCCAATACGGCAGCGAAGTCCTCAAAGTAACCGTTGACCCCGGAAAATGCGGTGGTATCGTCCACCACGCCGTTGCTACCAAACGTTGTGGACGGTTCGCCCGCGAGCGTGAAGGCACTAAGTTCGATGCGGATCGTATTGACGAAGCGGCGACCGTAGGCCACAAGGATCGTCGAACTGCTGGTCAAGTGTGTTGTTGCACGATAGGCGAACTCGGATTTCGGCACGTGCACAACTCCATCAGTGCCGAACGCAGCGTCCGGGTCGCCAGTTGCTTGGTAGCCGAACAAGGACAAAGCCCTCGAACCGCCGTTGCTGTTCCCGCTTTGGACAGCAGCAGCCACATACCCTCCGGTGGGAAGAGCGATCAGGTCCATGCCGTAGCTGGACGCCACTCCATCAGAAGAGCTATGGCGGATGAACCCGTCCATTCCATAGGCTGCATCGAGCGTACCATTGGGCAATACGCGTATAGCGGTGTGGCGGTTCGTGCTCACAGCCCCGAAACCCTGGTTCGTTGTCCCTGCAAGCAGGAACGATCCATTGGCCAGTTCCACTCCCTTCTCAGGCAGCACCCTCCAATCAGCGGCACCTGCAAGCTGCGAGACGCCGGCCGTTCCAAAGTCTGGATCAAAAGTCCCACATTGGTCAAACTTCACGAGCACGCCTTGCCCGCTGTAGCCTTCGGGGACGCTCAATGTGACCTCGCTGATACCCAAATAACTGCCATCCTGAAGAGCCAATAGATTCGCCGCCCAGCAATCGTGAAGTGAGCCTATTATCGGCACGTCCAGCACGCCGCTCCCGGCGAACACGGGATCCAGAGTGGGCAGCTGCGCTTTTATTCGGGTTACTCCTACGATCAGAACTGCGGAGACCAGAACAGGATGGAGGTAATTTGTTTTCATAGTGTGGGTGATCAGGTTGGGTTCGTTGTTGCAAAGCACCGGCAAAGGCTGACGGCGCGCAATAGAACTTTGGTTGACGATCCGGAACAATGTCAAGGAGCTAGTGTTCTTGGAGAGCAAACATGTATGGTATACCTCTAGGTATAACGGCGCAGGACCTTCCGCTTAAGTCCACTGAGTGAAGTGCCTTGCTAGATGTGCCGGTCGGAAGACCGCATGTGCTGCGCGGCTTTACTAATTAAAGGATGGATCAGCTATTCTGGTTCAACGCATTCATCGCGATCCATGATCACTCGAGATCCTACACCACGGACATGGCTCAGACCCGCGATGGCGGTAACGCGGTGCCGCGCCGTTTTTACTTAAGCTCACTTGTGATGAAGACTCCTTCTTGATCGCCATGTGATCGAGGGGGTCGCAGCGGTCTATGCTCACTTCTTCTTCCCAGTAGCGGCGGGTATCGCCAAATAAACCGAAGTCAACCCGATCAGGAATCCGGCCAGTTTCCTTCGGTCGCCAGCACCGCTCAATTCCGTCAATGCCGGAAGATGGTCCATCGCGAACTCCAAGGAATGCGCCATTTCAATAAGCGTAGTAGCGAAAGTACGGGGGTGCTTGCACGATCGATCACATGCTTTGAGCTCCTTGGCGAGATGTGAACAGAGATCCTTGTATGGCTGGAACAGCTTGAGCTTATTATCCTCATCCACGTTCCTGTGCATGAATGATTTAGATCCTTCCACCAATACCAGATCGCGCAATGCGACAGGATCGAGCTGAGCCGCCAAGGCATCCTTCGACCATATGCCACATAGTGCATGAATATCACCTTGCACTCGCGCCCAAGGGTCGGTCAGCGTGTGACCCTCTTGCTGACAATGCGTATCCAGCCACATCCAATACAACTGGAAATAATACTGAAGTAATCGTTGTTTGTTCGTGAAGTAATTGTAAATGGTAGCTTCGGTGCATTCTGCGCGGTCTGCGAGCTTACGAAAGGTGAAGGCCTCGAGACCGAGCTCATTCATCAGTGCGAGTCCTTCTGAGAGGATCCGCCCCCCTACTGCCGATGCTGCAGGGTCTCGTAAGTGGAGCGACGTGTCAGGAGCAAGTTGATAGTGTACCATAGCGGACAAATATAGTATTACTTTATCATATCATTGTTTTACTATATTTGCACCCACGATGATCGACCCCATAACCCCCTGGAAGCGTTTGACACGGTTGTTGCGCGTAGACAAGCGCGAGATCGGCCACATCTACCTTTACGCAGCTGTGGGCGGAGCCATCGGTCTGAGCCTTCCGCTCGGCGTGCAGGCCATCATCAATTTGATCAGTGGTGGCCAAGTTGCAACGAGTTGGGGAGTGCTGATCGCTTTCGTTACGATCGGTGTGGGATTCACTGGAGGATTGCAAGTAATGCAGCTTGCACTTGTCGAGAATTTTCAGCAACGCCTCTTCGCTCGAAGCGCACTGGAGTTCGCTTATAGACTGCCCCGCATTTCGCACGAAGCAGCAGGTGGGCGATATCTTCCGGAACTTGTGAACCGATTCTTTGACACAATGACGATCCAGAAAGGACTTGCCAAACTCCTAATGGATGTACCCATGGGGCTGTTGCAGATCGCATTGTCACTCATCCTGCTAGCGATCTATCATCCCTTTTTCATCGCCTTCGGCTTTCTATTGGTCCTATTGATGTGGTTGATCTTCCGCATTACGGGGCATCGTGGTCTTGCCACCAGCATGGATGAAAGCACCGCAAAATACAAAGTGGCCTATTGGTTGGAAGAGATCGGCAGGAAGCAATCCACTTTCAAGATGCTTGGTAAAACGAATATGCCGATCGAGCGTACAGATGCGTTGGTCGACGACTATGTGAAGGCACGAAAGGCACACTTCAAGATACTACTCGGCCAATACGGGGCAATGGTCGGATTCAAGGTCGTTATCACGTTGAGCTTGCTTGCGCTAGGTGGTGCTCTTGTGATCAATGAACAAATGAATCTGGGACAATTCGTTGCGGCAGAGATCGTGATACTCCTGCTCATCAATGCTGTGGAGAAGATCATCCTAAGTGTGGACCGGGTGTATGATGTGCTTACCGCGATCGAAAAGATCGGCCAGGTCACGGACATTGAACTGGAACGTTCCGGTGGATTGACCGTACTGGAGCATGATACCGATCAAGGTCTTGAGGTGCGGACAACTGACCTCGGTCTGCGATCCGAATGGAACCATCATGCCGTACTCGAGAACATAAACTTGCACTTCGCGGCAGGTGAGAAGATCTGTCTCAGTGGCTCGAACGGATCCGGCAAGACCTCCCTTTTGCGGATCCTAAGCGCAGGTGTGCTGCCTACACAAGGCACGGTTTCGTTCGACGGACAACCCTTGACCAGTCTGGACCTGCCGCATGTGCGATCGATGATCGGCACCTACCTCAGCGATGAGAATGTATTCATAGGGACCGTGATGGAGAACATTGTCGTTGGCCGCAAATGGATCACCGAAACGGATGTAATGGAGGCTGCTAAGACCACTGGATTGTTCAACCATTTGGCCACTCTGCCTAGTGGACTTCTCACCCAGATCCAAGCAGAAGGCGGGCGTCTGCCAAGAAGTTTGGTAACACGTATTGCTCTTACCCGCGGGATCGTTGGCAAGCCACGCATGTTATTGCTTGATGATAGCATGCTTGATTGGGAAAAAACCGAGCGCGAGCAGTTGCTCGGGTGGATCACCGATTCCGCTCGGCCTTGGACGCTGGTGATCGTGAGTAATGATCCGTGGGTACATGGAAGATGTGATCAAGTGATCCACATGCACAATGGTCAGATCAAAACCTCTTGAGCTATGCTGGACCTTAGCCCACAAAACCCCTTACCAAAACTTGACAGCAACACATTCGGTTCGTTCCGGACCATCGGTGTTGCCAAGGCGAATGAATTGTTCGCGAAATGGGTTATCGCCATTTGCGTCATTACGATCATTGGCATGTTCCTTCCTTGGACACAGAATATCCGTGCACTCGGAACGCTCACTAGCCTTTCACCGGATCAGCGGCCACAGACCGTGCATGCCATTATTCCCGGAAGGCTCGAGGAGTGGTTCGTGCGCGAAGGACAACTCGTGAATAAAGGCGATACGATACTTCGACTGAGCGAGGTAAAGGCCGAATACTTCGATCCCATGCTCTTGGACCGTACACAACAGCAGATCACCGCGAAGGAATTGACCGCGAAGAGCTATGACGAGAAGGTTCGTTCCTTGGACTCACAGATCGATGCACTTACAGGTGGGCTGCGGATCAAACTGGAACAGGCAGAGAACAAGATCATACAAGCGAAGCTGAAGATCCAAAGCGATAGTATCCGCGTGGTGGCTGCGAGAACGGAGATCAGAGTGGCGGATGATCAATATGCAAGAGGCGAACAACAATTCAAGGAAGGTCTCGTGAGCAAAGTGGAATTGGAACGTCGCCAAGTTACCCAGCAACGAGCCAATGCAACACTGATCGACGCCCAGAACCAATTGCTCAATGCGCGCAACGAATTCCTGAACGCTCAGCTTGAGGTGAACAGCATCCGCAATGACTACCGCGACAAACTGAGTAAAGCCGAAAGCGAAAAGTTCGCCAGCATGAGCCAATTCTACACCACCGAAGGCGAAGTGAGCAAAATGCAAGTGGACCTCGCCAACTACACCGTGCGAGCCGGTAATTATTATGTGACAGCTCCTCAGCAGGGATACATCACAAGAGCAATCGTTACCGGTTTGGGTGAAACGGTCAAGGAAGGAGATCCGCTCGTGAGCGTAATGCCTGCACGATTCGAGCTTGCCGTGGAACTCTATGTAAGACCCATGGATATGCCGTTGATCAACAAAGGGCAGAAGGTGCGGTTCTTCTTCGATGGATGGCCGAGCATCGTTTTCAGTGGTTGGCCGAACACAAGCTATGGGACCTTCGGCGGGGAAGTCGTTGCCATCGACAATTTCATCAGCCCGAATGGTAAATACCGCATTCTGGTCGGCCCGGATAAAGACGACGAGGAATGGCCCAGTGCCTTGCGCGTTGGTGGAGCCGCAGTTGGATTCGCATTGATGAGCGATGTGCCGATATGGTATGAACTGTGGCGACAGGTCAATGGTTTTCCTCCGGATCTTTATACAGGGATCGAAGCCGTGAGCACGATGCCGACGAAAGAAAAATGAAAACAACGCTACTCATCGGAATTTTGCTTCTTGGCTGTGCTTCGCATGCTCAAACGCCAGCGGACGGCGGAACGCTCACCAGGGAAACATTCGTGAAGCTGGTGTTGAAGAACCATCCTATTGCACGCCAAGCAACCTTGCGCACTGGTCTAGGGGAAGCTACCGTACGCAGTGCCCGTGGTGGTTTTGACCCAATGGCAACTGCCAGTTACGCTGAGAAACGATTCGATGGATTCGAGTACTTCGAGATAATGGACGCTGGACTCAAAGTGCCTACTTGGTTCGGAGTGGACCTTGTTGGTGGTTTCCAGAATACGGATGGTTTCTACTTGAACCCGCAAGGCACTACCCCGGACAATGGGCTTATCAAAGCTGGAGTTGAAGTACCGATCGGTCAGGGATTGTTCATGGACCAACGCCGCGCAACCTTGCGCAAGGCACAAGCATACCAACGTGGAACAGAAGGCGAACGGCAAGAAATGCTGAACCAGTTGTTGCTAACGGCTTTAGGCGATCACACGGATTGGGTTGCTACTTATGAGCAACTACGCATCAGTGATACTGCCGTGGTCCTGGCAAGCAGGCGCTTCGATCAGGTACGTGGTAGCTTTAGAGGAGGGGATCGGCCTGCCATTGATACACTTGAGGCCTATTTACAAGTTCAAGACCGCTTAATGCGAAAACAACAAGCGCAACTTGACCATCTGAACGCCGGCCTCCGATTGAGCAACCATTTGTGGGATGATGCGCAACGCCCCTTAGAGTTACAACCAGGTATAACACCAGTGATCAGCGACCTCGCATCACCGATCGTATTCACCCTTGCGGACAGCAGTATTGCGCGCGCTATCGAAATACATCCAATGTTACAACGATCACAAGCACGCATCGATCAGATAGAAGTGGATCGACGCCTCCGCGCTGAATTCCTAAAACCGCAACTGGACCTGAAATACAATTGGTTGGGCAACGGCGGTGCGTTAAGCAATGAGCCAGGTACTACCTTACTTGGCGATGGACATCAATTAGGAGTCGGGTTCCAAATGCCATTGCTCTTGCGCAGAGAACGCGGAGAACTCACGCTTGCCAAATTGCGGCTCACGGATGCTGAGCTTAGCTTGGAACGCGATCAGGCAGTGATCCGGAACAAGATACTTGAACGCCGGAACGACATTGCTACTTACCGCCAACAGACCGACCTCGGAGCAGACATGGTGACGAATTATGCGCGTCTTTTAAATGCTGAAACCCAACGATTCGAAGTAGGTGAAAGTTCGCTTTTCATTGTGAACGGACGCGAAGTCCCATTGATCGAATCGCGCTTGAAGCAAGTGGCCTTCGAAGCCAAATTGCGCAAAGCCTATTTCGCGTTGGACCACGACGCAGGAACGCTTTGGAACGCTTGGACGAATAACACAACACAGCCATGATCCATATAACATTTCAAACACGCACCGAAGAGGCTGCTGAGAAACTCGCAGGCCACTTAATGGAGAAACACTTGTTGCTCTTTCCTACAATAGACACGGATCATGAAGAGCTTACTTGGGCAGGAGGTGCAATTGAACGCAACCGCCAACTTCTGCTCCAAGGCATGAGTAAAGCGCTGCTCTATCGGGAACTGGAAAGCGAGGCCTATGCTTTATTAGGTGAAGACCTTGTGCGTATGCATGCAGTACCCGTGGTCAGCATGGATCCACATGCACAACAAGTGCTCTTGGAACAAACTGCAAAAGTGTGAAGGATGAAGTACACCGAACTTCTCCAGCGCTCCTTCTTCTTCGCGGCGTTACTGATACCAGTGATCCACGTGAATGCCCAGGTCAATAACCGTCTTGACGCTATCCATGCCATTCAACTTGGTGACAATCTGCTGCGCTTGGGGAACAGCGAACAAGCGCTTCTTGCCTACACCAATGCCATTAAGATGGATATAACCTTCGCTGACACGTATATGAAACGCGCAACCCTGTTGAGCCGTTTGGGCCAGAATTTACAGGCTCTAGGGGACATGGACCAGGCCTTAGCACTCAATCCATATAGCGCTTATATCTATGATCGCCGAGCCAAAGTGAAGATACTTGCGAATGATATAAAAGGCGCTGAGGATGACATCAATATGGCCGTTTCCATGCAACCTTACGATGATATTTTACGGGAAAGTCGTATAGATACCTGGTTGGCGATCGGCGCCGTTGACAAAGCCATAAGCGAGATCGACACGTTGCTCGAACACAGCCCGGATGACGTAATGCTCTTATTGAAAAAGAGCACTGCTTACCTTCAAATGAACGACCAGATCCGCGCATTGGAACTTCTGGACCTGACCGTGTCCCTTAGCCCAAAACTCGCATTGGTGCATGACCTGCGAGGTGTGGCCCTCATGAGAGCTGCACGTTGGAATGATGCATTGGCCTCATTTGACCTAGCAATAAAATTGGATAGTACGTTCGACATTGCCTGGTACAACCGCGGCCTAGTACATGGGCATTTAGGCAATACGATTGCCGCGAAGTCCGATATGGATAAAGCCCTGATGATCGGCACTGATAAGCCACACATATTCTTCCAACGAGCACTTTCCCGAAAACGTGATGGCGACCTTACAGGTGCCCAAGCAGACTACGACAAGGCCTTGGAACTTGCACCTGACTACTTGGAAGCGCAATACAATCGGGCATTCGTGCGTAAACATTTAGGTGATCATGCTGGGGCGTTCGAAGATGCTGATAGGAGCGTGGTAATGGCCCCAGACGACCCGGATACGTGGAACATGAAAGGCAACCTCCACATGTTGTTCAGTGAATTCGTAGATGCCATCGAGTGTTTTGATAGGGCCCTTTCACTCGACCATGATCATCAGAATGCGCTATTCAACAGAGGCCTCGCATTCCATATGCGTTACGATGCTATTCGCGGTTGCGAGGATATGCGCAGAAGTGCTGAACTGGGCTCGGCCCAGGCCAAGGACGCAATGACCTATTTCTGTGCATTCTGATCTAATTGAGCAACACATGGTCGGTGCAAAAGGTGCGCAAAGCGATCCGAGTGCTACGGTGACCAACTTGGCCCGATCACAAGGTCGCGACTGCCTTGGTCGGCAATAAGAGATCATCTCAACACACTCACATCGATCTTGAATAATTCAGCAGCGTTCTTCCACAAGATCATTTCCTTTCGATCATCCGGTAGGTCCAATTGCGCAATGAACTTCAAGTAGGATCCCATATTGGAGATGGGCCAATCGGTTCCGTATAACAAGTAACGCGGATTGCCGGCGTAGGTGATCATGTTCTCCAATTCGCTCTTCATGAACTTCTCGAACTTATCCGAGAAATCGCCCAACACCAGACCGGAGAAGTCGGCATACACATTGTCGTTCTTGTACACCACTTCCATGCAGTCCTTTATCCACGGATTGCCGACGTGACAGATCACGATCTTCATTGTGGGGAAGTCGACAGCTAGGTCATCGATCTGTAACGGGTGCGAATATTTCACCCGGCCTGTTGGCGAATACGTATCACCGCTATGGAACATGACGGGCACATCGTATTCCACAGCCATGTCGTAGACCACTTTCAAACGTGTATCGTTCGGATAGAATGGTTCGTAACCGGGATAAAGTTTCAACCCTTTTACCAGTCCCTTTTCCAAGTAGTTCGCGATCTCACTGAGGTCATGGTGGTCGTAATGCAAGTAACTGATCCCAGCAATTACACCGATGTTCTTTCTACCCTGAACAGCATCCACCACAGCTTTCGTACTCGGTCGATGTTCGTTGACTTTATACGAAGTGAGCACCAGCGAATAGTCCACGTTGTTCTGAGTCATTGCAGCCGTAAGCTTATCGAGGCATTCGTCTATAGAGACCACATGATCTTCGTGATAGTTATTCAGATGCGTATGGATATCGATGATCATACGGCGCAAGATATTCGTTGCTCAAGGAAATTGGTCCGTTCCGACCGATAGCGATCAAGCATTTTCCAACGCAGCGCAAACTGACCCCGATCTCACTTGACCGATCGGCTTTGTTTTGGGTACCACTTCTCGCGCATGCGCAAAAAAGGGATCTCGATGAAACGCGTAACGATGGAGCCGACCAGAAATGAACCCGCTGCGAAGAACATGAGTTCAAGGATACTACCTCCGAGGCTGAACTTGACCATCACTTTTTCCACGACCAATAGCACAAGCAAATGCCATAGGTAGGTATTGTAGGAAATACCACCAACCCATGCCAGCGGACTGATGATGTATCGTTGAATACCACTTGTCTCCGGCAGCGGGGTTCTGGAAACAGCCATGCCTACCGCGATGGCTCCAGCTAGAAATGCGCCGGACAAACCAATGGTACCCATCACGGTGGAACCAAAACGAAAGAAGAGGACCGGTGCAAGGAATAAGGCCATACATGCGATCAACACAATAGAATTGCGGCCGAAGAGAGCTTTGAAACTTACGGGCCTGAACCGGTGCCAAGCAGACAAAAGAACACCCCCCAACAATGAATCCATCCTTAGGTGTGAAGGAATGAAATGTGTGGTAACATGATATGGAATGGTTTGGTACGTATAGATGCGAAGTGCAAGAAAGAATAGGAAAAGCAACGCACTCAACACGATCATGCCCCGCCATTTTATGCGGGATGGTAGCGCCATCAATACCACTGCGGCGAACACAAGTAGCAAATAGAAGTGTTCCTCAACCGCCAATGACCATGTGTGGCTCCACAAGCCAGCGTGATAGTTCTGGAAGAAGAACAGCTCGGCGATGTAATTCATTAGTGGATCACGACTGCCAATGACCTCCATCAAAAGCGCGGAAACTATGATCAACGCGTAAAATGAAGGATAGATCTTAAAGCCTCGGCGTATCAGGAATCTTACTCCCGCAAAGCCATTCGTTCTCCGGTATTCGTCAAAGATCAATCCGGATACCAGGAAACCGCTAAGGACGAAGAACAGGTCAACGCCCAGCCATCCATACTCGCCAATGATGCCGCCCGCTGCGTGGTGGTGCAATATCACCAGTATCACAGCAATGCCACGAAGTACATCCACATACTGCCATCTTCGACCGGCAAGATGGGCCTGCGGAACAACGGCCATTCAATGCTCAATCGTTACTGAAGTAATCAGCACTTTGGTAGCGGCCGGTCTCCTCTTTCTGCAATTGCATGAGGATGTCATTGGCCAAACTGCTTGCACCGAACCGGAACCAGTGTTTGCTTAACCATTCCGGCCCTAGTTCTTCTTTCACCATCATTAGATAGTGCAGTGCTTCTTTGCTCTTACGGATGCCACCTGCAGGCTTCATGGCGATCATTACACCTGTCTTAAGGTAGTGATCGCGGATAGCATGTAGCATCACCAACGTAACCGGCATTGTGGCCGCTGGGCTGATCTTACCCGTACTGGTCTTGATGAAATCAGCTCCCGCTGCAATGGCGATATCACTGGCCAAACGCACTTTATCATACGTACCCAATTCGCCTGTCTCAAGAATAACTTTCAATCGCGCTTTGCCACATGCTTCTTTGATGGCTGCTATTTCATCGAACACAAAATTGTAGTCACCACTGTGGAAATGACCGCGGCTAATGACCATATCGATCTCATCCGCACCTTCGCTCACGGCGAACTTGGTATCCGCGATCTTTACTGACTTGGGTGCTTGACCACTTGGGAATGCGGTAGAAACGGAGGCTACCAATACCCCGCTATCGCCCAACGCTTTCTTCGCAACCTTCACCAAGGTGGGATACACACATACTGCAGCACATGTCGGAAGTCCGGGCAACGAATCATGCAAGTGCATCGCCTTGTAAGCAAGTTGTTGCACTTTCCTTGGCGTGTCCGCTCCTTCCAATGTGGTAAGATCGATCATGCTAAGTGCGAGCTTCATGCCTTGCACTTTGGTCTCTTTCTTGATGCTACGCGTTTTGATCCGCGCTACGCGTTCTTCAATGCCGACTTGATCCACCGTTGGTGTTGTGCGTGGATCGGGCATTGCGCGGCGAGTTGGTGTTGTGGTTGCCATGACGATGTTCAAAGGTAGCCGATGCAAACGAGATCAGTGAGCGGGCAAGAACGGAACAACGCTTTTACCGCTGTTCACTCGGCGTGCAGCGTACCACCCTGCAACCAACGCTCCGATCGTATTTGCTATCATATCGTTGAGGTCGGTTCTGCGACCAAGCGCTTCCATCCCTTGCAAAAACTCAGTTGCCAAACCGAAGGTCACGCTCAGTAGAACGGACCAGAGCACCCATCGTTCCGGAGTTTGTCGCGCATTGAACACTCTAGCGAGCAACAAGGCTTGAACAAAGAACATTCCGGCATGGACCAATTTGTCCAGATCGAACAATGCGAACCATTCCCACTCCGGCAATTTACTGCCCGGTAATAGACATAGGAACAGGATCACCAGCGACCAGAGCAAAGGAGGCCAGACCGCGCGTGGCGCCATTGTGGATCAACCCACCAGTGCACCGTATGCTTCAGCGGTCATCAATCCGGCAAGCTCACCTTTATCCTTAAGCTTTACACGGATCATCCAGCCTTTACCATACGGGTCCTTGTTCACGGAAGCGGGGTCATCAGCAAGATCGAGATTCACTGAACTCACTGTTCCGCTAACTGGCATGAACAGGTCGCTCACGGTCTTAACCGCCTCCACCGTACCGAATACGGCTTCATGTGCCAGCTCTTGGCCCTCTGAGCCAATATCCACGAAAACGATGTCGCCCAATTCACTTTGGGCAAAATCCGTTATACCAATTACGACTTCGTCTCCTTCTACGCGGACCCATTCATGATCCTTCGTGTACTGTAGGTCTTGTGGAATATTCATCTTTCAAGTTCTGTTGATCGTTCGTCCATTACTCCGCCAAAGTAAAGCGTAGACTGATACCCACGTTCGTATTGGCTGATGGGAAAGAGGTTGAGATCACGGGTTTGTTCACTACACGCTCGTAGAATGCTCTAATATTCAACCGCTGGCTCAAGGTGTAATCTATGGAGCATTTAATGCTTAGGATGTTCTGCCCGGCGGTGACGGTATTCTGCCGTTCCTCCATTTTCCGGATCACCGTAAAGTTATCGCGTAAGCTCAGATCCACACGTAAGTTCACATCACTCTTGGGGTCATTACCACCGATCTTGATCGGAAGCTTCACGTTCTTGAACCGATATCCGGTTCCGACCACATATTCCTTACCGCGAACCTCGGTGATCTGATAATTGGTCAAGCTCAAACTGAGGTTGCGATCGCGATTGTATTCGAATTTCAATAGCAAGCTGTTCTGCAATGTGGCGTCGAATCCGATCAACGGACGCATGACCTCTTGCACCGTGACCACCGAGATCTGCCGCTCCGGTATGAAATTTCCGGCAGCATCAACCTCTGCGCTACCAGGTACGAACAAGAGGTTGGTCTGGTAGTTCGCTATGCTGAAGTTGCTGCGGTAACTGTTCTTCATTGTCAATGTGCGGAACATTCTTCCGATCGCAGGGATCTTCGTCAATCCATCATAAGTGATGTCCCAATT
Source organism: Flavobacteriales bacterium (assembly GCA_016704485.1). Taxonomy (NCBI): domain Bacteria; kingdom Pseudomonadati; phylum Bacteroidota; class Flavobacteriia; order Flavobacteriales; species Flavobacteriales bacterium. Next base: position 510,237 of record JADJAA010000001.1, read on the forward strand.
CGGTGCAGGTGTTTGCTTGAATGGATTCAACTTCACATTGTCCGCACTACGTCCCGTATATGCTGCAAGGAAAGCGGGAATGACCACATCCTGGTTGGTCGATCCATAACCCGAATAGAATCCACTGTCCGGCTCCAATACCGAATTGACATTATTCACACCCAAACGGGCACTGATGATCGGCCTATTGTTCAATACGTCCTGGAATACTTGATTGACGAAATTCTCATTGTCCGCAGAAAATGCCGTGCGCCACGTAAGCATACTCACGCTGTAATTTCCGTACTCCCGCGGGCTGTCATTCACATAGGCCTGCTCCTGTGCATTCCAGCGGAAGAATGAGGATCTATTCTCGGCGATCGTACGGTTCGCACTGAGTTCAATACGGAAACCACGGAAGGGTTCCAATGAGAGTCTTGCGTTGATGGTCTCGGTACGTGTGTTCGTATATGGACTGAAGATCGAAGGCGTTTGTACAAGCCACCCTCTACTAGCTGCCGTTGTCGCGAAATCCCGTGCAACATTACCGTTCAGATCATGGTTCTGTTGCCCTGCAATGAACCCGAACCCAGGCGCACTGAAGTCATCCATTCCGAAGGCGTTGGTCCGTCGATCATAACCTGGAAGAAGTATACCCGAATTCTGACTGTACGTAACTGTTCCGTTCCGGATGACCATCAGTATCCGCGCCAATCCTTCAAGGGGATCGATCTTGATCGGCTCCTTATCCGGTATGGAATCCTTGTCCGTGGGTTTCGCAGCTGAAGACCGTGTTGTCTTTCCGCTTCTACCTCGACTTTTATCGTTGATCTTCTTCAGGAACTTGAACTTATTGTAGAGGTTCACGAAATTGAATTGTCCGTTCACGGCGATGTTCTGTGAGTTCTGGATCGTTGCGCCAAGTGTATCCTGTGTCAATGGCGCTCTGTCCCATTGGTACCCTGCGGTGTATGAAGTGTTGGCGGTCATCCAATCGGTCAACGGTAGTTTGTCCAATGGTAAGGTGTAGTTGGCACTGATGACATGATCGTAGCGCGTTACCTCTCCGAAATTGCCTACGCTACTCAACACACTGTCCTTCCATAGCGCGTATTCGTCCTTTATCTTACTGTTCACGCGCCCTGGTGTTTCACCGATGAAGGCAAGGTTGTTCGCATTGAAATCGACCTTGAGCGCTCGTGTCAATTCATACCTGAAACCATACTGACTTCCCCAATTGAAGTTCTTGTTGTACGTCGGTTTTGGTGCCAACGTCTCAATGTCCGGATTCGGCCTCACCAACCGTTCCAAATACATGCGATCGACCTGTGTACGTAAAGAGACCTGCTTGAATCCTAGGTTGACATTGAACTCTTTGATCGGCTTCAGCCATTTGCTTTTCCCTATGAACGACTTGAACGGTTCTATCGGACGTGGCTTCGGATTGTGAACATAACCCAAGGAGCCGCGATAGGTCCGCGTATTCTCGTAGGCCGTATTAACGTCGAAGTATTCTTGATCCGAATAGGAATAGCTCGCGTTCAGGTTCTCCACATCGTAGAAGTGTTCCGGCTTCCCTTGGCCACGTTCCTTGCGTACGTTCGTTAGGTTGATGCTTCGCCGTCGCGTATAGGTCCGTGATTGCTTCAACCGTTCCTTTCGTTCTTCACGCGTGAGTGTGCGCGTGGCATCATTGAACTCAATATCAGGATTAAGCGGATCGAACTGTGGCAGACTGACCTGTTCAGAGAACCCAACATAGAGCGGCACTTTGATCCCTGTGGATTCAGGAAGGAATTTTCCCATCTCCAAATTGGCGGAAACATCTACGCCATACTTCGTCTCGCGCTGACGCTCACTGACCCGCTTATCAATGCTGCCCCAGAACGGTGTGCTGTAGTTACCCGCAACGCTGATCGAACCAAGATCCGCCAACTGTGCATTCACGCGCGCAATTGCTGCTCCGCCTCCGCTTTGATCGAAATCGGTCAATCGCAATTCATTCACCCACACTTCCATGCACTGCGGTAATCCATCATCCGCGCGCCAAGGATTCTCCTCATCACCGTTCTTTTGTGGATTGCGAACACCGATCATGATCGTGCTCATCTGGCTCAGATTCGGGTTTCCCTTTACAAAGACCCTCCGGTCACCATCGTTTCCAGCATAGCGGATATTCCGCGCCACACCACCTTGATCGCGTTGGATCTTAAGGTCGTTCAATTTGGCGAATTCGATGATCATGTTGTTCTTCTCCGGCCATACACTGTATGGATCCCTGTTGTAGAATTCAGACGGCTCCAACGGGACCTCGTACTCATAATAATTCTGGTCATAATCGTTGCCGAAGCGAACAAAGACACTCGCATCACCGAACTCCAAAAGATCAGCGGGATCACTGGACTCAGCATGGATATACATCCGTAGTTTCTTGTAACTGCGGATATCGAACGAGACATTGCGGAAAGCAGCACGCGAATCACCATCGCGCAGGTTACATACTTTCAACTGAAGCGATTGCTCATTCAAGTTCCGCAAGTTGGCGCTGCTTACATCCACTTCCTTATTGATATCCGGAGGCAATACATAGTTGATCGGTGTGCGGTTACCGTTCTCTTCCACGTTAACAGCAGCAACTGTAAACGTCGTTGGATCAGGATCACCTCCAGGTGGGACCTCACCGGGTGCTTCCAAACTGAATTGATATTTGCGCCATTCCCCACGAATGAATTCCAACCGGGCGAAACGCAATGTCACAGGCTGTGCCCATCCCTTGACCGCTAAACGCATGAAGCGAATGCTCCGGAAATCCTGAATGCCATTCACAACTTCCACAGGCTGCCGCACCGGAACCTTGAACTGGTACCAATACACTTGTTTAGGTCCTTCGGGAGTGTTCGCTGTTGCCAGGATCCGGTCGGTAATGAAATTCTGACCGACCACCATATCCTGTGGACGCATGCTCACCTTGTAGTGAAAGTAACTCTCGCTCTCCGTTAGGTTCTGATCTTGGTTGATGTCTTCCGTAGAAGGTAGCGTGGTCTGTTGCGTTGGGTAATCCTCCGGAGAATCCTCATCCGTTACCGAGTTCCCTTCCGGTGCATTGAACCGCTTATAGCGTTGCAAAATATCTGCGCCACTATTGTCGTAGTCGTTTCCTCTGAAGAACCGATAGTCGTCATTGGAAGGGTCGTTCTGGATCTGGTTCCGTGCGCCTGTATTGGTAACCACCGTACCTATTGAGTTGATGTAACTCGAGAAGAATGTACTCTCGCTGCGTCCTGCCAGATCCAATTGAGTGCTTGCAAGCCCATCCAATCCGACGTCCTGGTATTTATTGCTGTTGCTCTCTACGATCGCAAACGCATTGACTACACTTTGCGTGGTCGGAACTACTCCCCATGCGGTCTCGTCGGTCTCCTGAGCAAGGTCCGTGAGGTTCTTCGGAAGACCATTCTCGAACGACTTACGGCCATCCCTCAGTACATCTTCGCTCAAGTTGCCCAGGTCGATATAGAGGTCACCACCGGTACTGTTCTGCGAATTCACGTTCGTGGCCGGTTCTCCTGCACTGTTGCTGGCGTTATAGAATGGGTCCATTACCCAGAACTGGATCGTCTCAATGTTGCTCGTCTCGAAATCGGTGGTGGTTATCCGGCGGGTAATGGCAGCCCAGTTCTCCTCCGGCTGGAACAACTCTCCATCCGCGGTCAAGTTCGTAGTGTAGTTATACGGTCCACGTTCGTCCGGATAATAACTGAGGTCCAACACCGGTATGTTCGCCGGTGTACCCGCTGGCAATTGCCTGTTGGGGAATACCTCCTGCTCCAATACCTGCCGCATTCTATTATCGCTTTGTATAGTGGAGTTGATATTCGGCGGTGTAAGGTTGTTGTTGCGGAAGAACAACGGATCGATCACATACCATGCGATCTGCGCCCTGCGGAATCCACTTGATGGATCATCGACGAGATCCCCGTTCAGAAAAACATCAGGCAGCCCTTGTGGAATTGCGCTGTGGAACCATAGGCTTTGTGTTCTGAGGTCAATGGTGCTAACGCTACCTTCGAAGTCATCGATATAACTGGTACCCGATGCTCCGATCGCCTTGCTATGACCGGGTAATAGATAGGCCCCTTCCACCGATGCTGAAATGCTGCTCTCTTCCTTCGTGGCATAGAACGGCAGCTTGTCCACTAAAGTGGTGATGAACTGCGACTTCGTGTTCCAATTCGCATCCAACCCGAAGACCGTGTTGCTGATCGGCTCATCACCAACGTTCACTTTCTGTGTCAATGGACGCTCATACAGGTTCATAACGGTACCGCCGATCGTTAAGTCCTTGTTTACCTTATAGTCCAAACGAGCACCCAACAAGGTCTTGGTCTGTATGCTGAACAACGAGTTGCTTTCCAATGCCACATCGACCGGCGTGCCACTTTCCAAAATACCTTGGTTCAGAATACGTACGCGACCCAAGTTGTAATCAACGGTATAGTCCTGGTTCTCCACCAAACGGACACCACCTGCTGTAACCGTAACGGAACCCTGTGGAATGTTCACACTGTTCAAACTGATCACATCACTACTGGCCGATCGATAGCTGCCTTTCAGTTTGAAGCGATTCAATGCCGGCAGGTTTCCTGCCGCTACCTTGGTACTGTCATACAACGGTTGGAATACGATCGTTTGCCTGATCTCTAAAGGTTGAATAGGAGCGTTGGGGTCGGGACCGATCAATTGCTTATCCAGATAACTTCCGAATGGTTCCAGCACAGGGAAATAGATCCGACCGTTCTGTGATTGGATCGTTCCACCTGTTGTAGCTGCGCCATCCACAAAATCAAACCACCCGTCCGGGTTGGGTGCGTTGTTCGGATCGAGCCGGTCCATACCTACCGCTTGTAGCAACGGGATCTGATCCAACGGTGCACGTGGAATATAATTGATGTCGACACCAGTGGTAGGGTTGTTGTAAATGAGATCCAATCGGAAATTGTCGCGGTTCACTTGGAAGGCGCCCAATGAATAAACGTTCTTCATCATCAGGTCCCATAGCGGAATGCGCGGGTTGGTGATCGTGGCTTTGAGCAACCTCAACATGAGGGCTTCCGGTGGGCTAATGCCATCGGTACTGAACTCACCTACCTGAAATGTCTGTCCTTGAAAGGTGTATTGATAAGCAACCGCCAATACTTCGTCATTATTGAGTGATTGGTTCAACGAAATGAAACCAAGGCGTTCGTTCATGTTGAACTCCGATGGCATGAGCAAACGGGCACTTTCAACTTTTTCGAAATGGCGTGCAGCAACAAGACCTAAGCCCTGTAATGCGGCAGAAGCATTCACGAAACTTCGGATACCGGCATTGCCACTCACGGTCGCGTAAAGAGAGTTCTGAGCGTTGCTCGCTTCAATTCCAGGACCATCCATGACCAGACCCGGTGGTAGATCAACACTGAACCGACCATTGTCCATCGATGCTTGGGTAGCATCTTCACCCAGATCGGTGAACGCTACGATATTCCTGTTCTGTTGAAAATCCTGCCGTGTATTGGTCACCCAGACTTCTATCCGCGTGATCTGCACCCCACTGTTAACAGTAGGCAAGGTCCGCATGGCCTGTTCATACTGCCCACGGAAATAATGGCTCAGGAAATAGTGCTTGTTGCCTTCATACTCATCGGCCTTGATATCGAAGTTCGTTGTCTGTGCTCCACCTTGTGTTTGCACACTGCGCCGTTGCCCTTTTTCCTGACTGAAGATACCTGTGGCAGTAAGTCGACCGAACCGCAGTTGCGCTTTCAACCCGAACAAACTCTGGCTGCCGGTGATCAATGTGCCTTGCAAAGGCAAGCTAACGTTACCCGCTTCGATCTTCTGGATGATCTCATCCTCATAACCGGTATAATCCAACTTCACCTGATTCTCGAAATCGAATGTGGCCTGCGTGTTATAGTTGGTATTTATCTTGAGCTTATCTCCAATATTACCCACCAGGTTGAGCTGGATACGCTGATCGAAATTGAACGTGGTTATCCTTCGCTGATTAACAGGGATACGAGGATTCTCTGTCTTGCTGATGTTGAGACCGAAGATGACCTCGGCAGATCCGCGTGGTTTTATGGAGATCGTATTACCACCGAAGATCCTGTCGAATGCCTTTCCCTTGATATTGATATTCGGCAACAAGGATTTCTGAGCACTTTCACTATCCTGTTCCACGCGGTCCAGCCAGTAATTGTCCATACTGCGTTCCATGTCGTAGTTCAAGTACTCTTCCAATGACATGCTCATTGGTGGTCTATAGTTGAAACCATCGCCGCCCCCGACCATGCTCCTTACAACGTATTGTCCGGTAATGGGATCGTAGACCACTTCTTCCGTAATGTTCTCCGGATCCTCCAAATTGATACCACCACCTGGAGGTTCTCCCGGTGCCAGTGGGTCCGATATCGGCCACGGCAACTCAACTTCCGGGGAGTCCACTTGGAGGACCATCACGGTCATGAAAAGATCGCGAGCATGCCCCTCTGAACTGAAGCAATACAGCACCAGGACCAGTAGCAATTTTGCTACTAATACCAACGTCCTATTGGCGGTTCTCCGCAAGTTCATCGTATTAACCAACACTCAAAGATTCTTCAGGGTAAGCTTGATCAATTCCTCAACTGTGGGCGTATCACCCTTTGTATTCTTGAGCACGGTCTGTAATGCACGTTCAGCTTTCATGCGGTCCAACCCTAAAGAGATCAGTGCCGATAACGCTTCGGTGTGCAAGGTATTGCCTCCGGATCGAACAACACCGCCGGTCGGCAACGCCACATTGGCCAATTTCCCTTGAAGCTCTTGGATGATACGCTGTGCTAATTTTGGTCCAATGCCCTTGATATGTTTGAATGCTGCCTCATTACCGGTAAGGATAGCAGTATGTATATCCGCCGCAGAAAGGCCACCAAGAATGGTCATGCCGATGGTCGCACTAACACCCTGGACATCGATCAATCGACGGAATAATTGACGTTCATCCCGATGTGCAAAACCGAACAACCGATGTTCACTGGATCCGGACCGAACATCCACTGAAACGGAATAATGGACATGAAGACGTTGCTTAACGCCTTTCTCCAAAGCAGCTAACGTGGATGCGGGCACATGAACGAGATAGCCAACGCCATGGCAGTCGATCACGACGTGATCCTGCGCTTTTTCCAATAGTTCACCGTTCAGGCTATCGATCATCCTGTCCCCACAAAAATTAAGTACCTATTACAGGGGGTAAAATTCGCCTTATGCGCTCGGTGTAAATTCCTTGGAAAGGGCACGAAAATAACGGAATGTATTGAATGGACGGAGCTAAAATTTAAATCCGGGGTTACATTAACTTGGCACCATGCACAAAAAACGGATCTCGGTGCTCAGTGGAGCGGGAATTAGTGCCGAGAGTGGGCTACGCACATTCCGTAATAGTGATGGACTCTGGGAGGAATACCGAATAGAGGATGTTGCAACACCACAGGCATTCGCAAAGGACCCTGCTTTGGTGCTTCGATTCTATGATGCACGACGCAAACAGGTGATCGCTGCGGAACCCAATGCGGCACACCTGTCCATTGCTCAACTGGAGAACGATTTCCACGTTGACATCATCACGCAGAACATCGATGACCTCCATGAGCGTGCCGGTAGTTCTCATGTACTTCATCTGCATGGCGAGATCCTTTTAGCACGGAGCAGTGTGGATACCAATTACATTGTTCCGATCGAAGGTGATTCTATTCCGTTCGGTGCTCTTTGCCCCATGGGATCCCAACTAAGACCACACATCGTCTGGTTCGGTGAGGAAGTGCCGATGATCCCGATCGCTGCTGAACTTGTGGAACAGGCCGATGTATTGGTCGTTATAGGAACCTCTCTGAACGTATACCCGGCGGCTGGGCTGATCCATTATGCATCACCGGCTTGCAAGGTCCACGTTATTGACCCCAATTCCGTATCCGTTCAACGACAAGGGGTTAGCTATAGGAACGAAAAAGCCAGCTTAGGCATGCCCAAGCTGGCTTCTGAATTAAAGGCTCTTTTGACGAACGGTCAGTGAGTTACCACGAACCGCTGACTGCGAAGCGAGGTTCCATTGCGCTCCAAGGTAGCAAAGTAGATCCCGGAAGAAAGGTCCGTGGTCGGTAGAACATACCTTCCTTGGGCTCCATTGATCCGTATTGTCTTCAGACGCTCACCAACCATGTTGTAGATAACAAGTGAAGTGTTCGTTACCGAACCATTAAGCTCGATCTTGAATGCAACATCGCTGCCCAAAGATGGGTTCGGAAAAACCTGCATGCTTCGAACCACCTCTGTTTCTTCATTTATTCCAACAATTCCGGACCGGAACTCAATATCGCACCAAACACTATCCGTAGGGTTGTTCACATCGAACCAGACGTAACGATACACATTGACTCCAACAATGTTACGGGGTTTGTGATACGCATGGAAATTGCTGGCACTAGAATCCGCCAGAACGGTAACTGCATGTTGTGGAAGTGACTCCCACACCGGACTAACACCAGCGTATCGTGCATTGTAACACACTCCCCAACAGAAATAATTCTCCGTTCCCATCTGTACATTCAACTCGTAACGCCGAACATTCAATGTCTTGTCCTCACCCGCTACGTGTACTTCAATATCCACTTCGAACACCGAGACCGAATCTATGACAGAAGGATCCACGGAACCTAAGTAGACCACAACTTCATTATTTACAATTGCTCCGGATCCATCGATCAAAGTCACCTGCGCGTTCATTTGTGCGGTGAAGAAAACGAGTAAGGAAAGCGTAAAGAGTTGTTTCATATTTTCAATTTTGTTGCTGATCCAATTCACTTGGGTGAACTCCATGCAAATGTACGGCTCAACTAATGCGGATCGTGAGGTTTTAACGCTTAGATAACATTCACTCGAACCGATAGGACTCCAAGCCTTTGTTCCTTCATGATGTTCTTAACTATGCTCCGGATATACTTTCGGACCCCCTCAGATCTACAACTCAATGTGATCGAGGACGATCACGCACCATCGATCTTTGGCGCAGTCTTTGCCATCTACCGAAAATATCGATCAACCCAGCACCCGGACCAACCCATGAAAAACATTCTTGCCGCAATTGCCCTTTTTACATTTTCCCTTACCGCCTTGGCACAAGGGAAAGTTCCTTCCGTAAACCTACAGGACCTAGCGGGGAAAAAAGTGGATACGAAGACCTTCAGTAATGATGGCAAGCCAATGATCATCAATTTCTGGGCTACGTGGTGTGCGCCCTGCAAACGTGAATTGGCGGCGATCGCTGAAGTATACGATGATTGGCAAGCGGAGACCGGCGTTAAACTGATCGCTATTTCCATTGATGATGCCCGAAGCATGGCACGCGTTGCGCCCTATATCAACGGCCAGGCATGGGAATACGAGGTTTATCTGGACCCCAACGGTGATTTCAAACGTGCATTGAACGTGAATAATATTCCACATACCTTTCTTGTTGACGGTAGCGGAAACATTGTTTACCAGCACAATAACTATGAGCCGGGCGACGAAAATGAATTGTACAGTAAGGTGCTCGAAATGAAAGGCAAGAAATAGATCCACCTGCCTTCGAGCAAATTACGCTCACCATTATTGAAAAAGTCCGGCTCCATTTTTTGGACCGGACTTTTTTTGTTTTACAGTAGAACCGACATGTTCTGTTCCGTATTCGGTGTTCAACGTTCCATTATATCATCGAACAATGGTCCTGAGGTCCTTGTTGCGGTCCAAGTTTGATGCGCGATAGGGTTCAAAAATATTCCGTTGAACGAAAGGAATTCTCGTTCTTGCAGCGTGTAACCGAATTTCTACGGGCCATACCTTTACCGCAACCAACAAGAACGTTTAGAGAATTCCTATGAAGCCTTGCCATTATCGCTTTTTCCGTTCACTGACCCTCTTCGCTGTTCTAATTTGTTCGGTAACCGTTCATGCACAGGACCGGACCCAGATCCACGGAAATTTCAGTACGGATGTACAGTACTACAATGTGGATAGCGCTATTGGCGCCATTGTTCCACCGCAACGATTAGGGAACAATGCATGGGGCAACATCATTGCAACGCATGGCAATTTTGAAGTAGGGGCGCGGTTCGAGAGCTATAACCCTTCACTTGCCGGTTACCCAGCAGGACAGGCCTACAAGGGTTCCGGACTTGGTTATCGGTATGCCAAGTTCACGGTGAGCGATCTGGAGGTCACCGTTGGTAACTTCTTTGAGCAATTCGGGCAAGGACTTATCTTCAGAAGTTATGAGGAACGCTACCTCGGCGTGGATAATGCAATGGATGGCGTGCGCTTGAAGTACCATCCGTTTCGCGGGGTATACCTTAAAGGCTTTGTAGGCGGGCAGCGCGCGGCATTCGATAACGGGTTCACCAAGGGACCAGGTGTTGTGCGTGGTTTAGACGCGGAATTCAGCATTGCGGAACTGCTTGATAGCGCATGGCATGCGAAGGGCAATCTGATCATTGGTGGCAGCTTCGTAAGCAAGTATCAAGAGGATCGGGATCCGCTTCTGGTGCTACCGGAGAACGTGGCATCCTATGCTGTTCGCTTGAACTATACTCGCCCGAAATGGAACTTCTACACCGAATACGCTTATAAGTTCAACGACCCGAACGGCAAGAACGATTTCATCTACAAACCCGGACAGGCGCTTATGGCGAATGCCACCTACAGCGTCAAAGGTCTAGGCATTAGCGCAGGTGCGCATTACTTTGATAATATGTTCTACCAAAGCGACCGAAGCGCACCGACCCCTTTCGATCTGAACATCAATTTCCTGCCGCCACTTACCAAACAGCACACCTATAACCTGCCGGCCACGCTTTATCCTTATGCAACCCAGCCAAATGGTGAAGTTTCTGCACAAGGTGAAGTGTTCTATATGATCAAGAAAGGAAGTAAATTAGGTGGGAAATATGGAACCAAGCTGGCCGTTAATTACTCGGTAGCATATGGTATCGATACCGTGCATTTGGGCTTGGCGGATGATACGACCCGTCATTTCGGGTACAGTGCCAATTTCTTCTCGCCCAGCAAGCGAATGTATTTCCAGGACTTCAACATAGAATTACGCAAGAAGCTCAGTTCCACATGGACGTTGGCCCTTACCTGGTTGAACATTACGTATGATATCGACATTATTCAGGGCAAGCCCGGAAAACAGAAGGTGTACACGGACATATTCGTGTTAGAGGGATTGCATAATTTCAGTAAGCGGACCTCACTCCGCTTTGAGTTGCAACACTTAAGTAGCAAACAGGATCAGGGTAATTGGGCAACCGCTTTAGCTGAGCTCACCTTTAGCCCACACTGGTTCATTGCGGTCATGGACCAATACAATTATGTTACGACCAGCGAAACTTTCCTGAAAGATGGCAAGACCGAAGTTGAACCGGAACGTATTCACTATCCGATCGGCTCAGTTGGTTATATCCGCGGAGGAAATCGCTTTCAAATGAACTACGGACGGCAACGTGCTGGTATCTTCTGTGTTGGCGGTGTTTGCCGACAAGTACCCGCCGCAAACGGCCTAACACTATCTGTTACAAGTACCTTCTGATCGCCATGAGAACATTCCAACTACTTACAGCGCTTACCGTGTCCTTAGCTTTTACAGCATGTGATATCGTTGACGAACCCATACCTCCAGGGACTGCCGGTGTCGGTGGACCGGATACCTCTGGCACCGTTACGCGCCGTGTGCTTCTGGAAGACTATACGGGGCATACCTGCAACAACTGCCCTGGCGCTGCAGCAGTTGCTCAGGCGCTGCATGATATCTATCAGGATGAACTGATCCTTGTAGGTGTTCATGTCAATAATTTTGCCGCTCCACATTTTCCTCCACAAACTTCTTATCTCACCGATTTCCGCACCCCGGCAGGTAACGCCTATTCGCTGCAATTCGATGTGGCATTTCAGCCCGCCGGCTTGATCAGTCGCAAGGAGTTCGGGAATTTTCTGTTACAAAGTGAAGGAGCTTGGTCCTCTGATGTTGCTGAGATCATTGGGGAACCGGCAGACATGGATGTTCAATTCGCTGACTTCAGCTTCAACGCAGCAACGAATACGGTGGAGACCACAATAAAGACCATAGTGCTGAACCCGGTGAACGGCGACCATTTCCTTACGGTCTTCTTGACCGAGGACCATGTCATCGATTGGCAAACGGACAGTGATGTCTCACCTCCGGATGTACCTGACTACGATCATCGCCATGTGCTTCGCGATAACCTGAATGGTACGTGGGGTGAAGGAGTGATCAGCGGTAGTGCCCTTGCTGGCGACACGATCACGCGCACCTATACATACCAGCTATCCTCAAATGTACTTGAGCCGAATAATTGTGCATTGGTTGCATTCGTATCCCGCACGGATAACTACGAGGTGATGCAGGTTGCAGAGAAGAAATTCATGGAGTAATTCCGACCCGTATTGCCTGATGTGGAGGGTCACCTATTGATCCCTTCATGGTCGAGAACGAGTCAGACCGACATCGGTCCGGGGTCATACTTTGAGCCGTTCAGGCTGTTATGGTCTCATTTATTTCAACAGGCATACTGATCGGCGCAAACCGTCGTTATGCACTGTCCGGCACAGAAGTCGGATGTTGAAAAATTTTGTGAAAAATTATAGATCTCTCTACTCCTCGTATTGTACCTTCATGATCGCTAATTAAGAACGTGATGATGGACCAAGGCAGAAAGATGATGGATCTCAGTAAGCAGATCCTAGAAAAGGTTAGCTTCGACAGACGTTTATTCCGAAAGGAATTGATCAAAGCGCGGCGCTGGGTCAATAAACACGATGATATTGTACTTAAGGCTTGGTGTCTTGCAACATTCGGCCACATGTACAAGGATGTGATCCTGGAAGTTTTCCAGACCACGATGCGCACCTGATCGGCTCATAAAGTTTTCGAACGCCTACTTCTTATTGATCAGAAAGTCCAAATTGCGCCGCAACCCGTTGAACTTCGTGCGTTTTACCGGACTACCTTCAAAGAGTCGATCGAAAACGACCTCGGTCATGCCGTGCCATTCATCGGCACTCATGGCCATTAGTTCTGGCTTGGGTGTGAACTGAGGCTCTTTGTGGGGCGTACTGAACCGGTTCCATGGGCATACCTGTTGGCAAATATCGCAGCCGAAAACCCTGTTCTCCATTTTCCCCGCGAATTCGGTCGGGATAGCGTCCTTCAGCTCGATCGTCAGGTAGCTGATACAACGTGAACCATCCACTCCGTAGGGTGTGATCGCATCGGTTGGGCAAGCATCAATGCAGCGTGTGCATGTGCCACAATGGTCCGTTACAGGTGCATCCGGAGCCAGGTCCAGATCGACGATGATCTCACACAAGAAAAAGTACGACCCTACCCCTTGCCGGATCACGTTCGTGTGTTTGCCTACCCAACCTAATCCGGAGCGCTTTGCCCACGCTTTCTCCAGCACTGGCGCACTATCCACGAATGAGCGCATGGCCACATCGCCGAATTGTAGCTTGATGTATTCCATCAAGGGCTTCAACCGTTGTTTCACGACTTTGTGGTAATCGCGTCCGAAGGCGTAGGTGCTCAGTTTTGGGACTTCGGGGTCTTCTTGCTTCAATGGTGTATGGTAGTTGTATGCTAAGCTGATCACGCTCTTAGCTCCAGGAACGATCAAACGTGGGTCCAACCGCATGTCGAAGTGGTTGGCCATGTAATCCATGTTGCCGTGTTTTCCTTGGCGCAGCCATTGCTCTAAACGCGGGGCTTCATCCTCCAAGAACTCGGCTCGCGAAATGCCACAGGCCAAAAAGCCAAGCTCTTCCGCTTTGGCCTTGATCGATCTGGCATGTACGGTGGTGTCAGGCATTCGGCCAAGGTATGTTCCCAGGTGATCCCGAACATTACGCCGTGCGCCGAAGATCTGATCAAAAAAATATGGACGTACTAAAGCACTTCAATTCAGAAATACCGTCTCGCATTGCGAGATAGCCTGAATTACACGCTCTCCATGCGCATGCTCCATTGCGAATAGGCTTTATGCTAGCGGCAGTTCAACGATCACCGTAGTGCCTTTGCCTGGTCTGGAATCAACGGATACGGTGCCACCCATGCTGGCGGCTCGTTCGCGTATGCTGCGCATGCCCATGCCAGAGGACGGTTTATCGGTATCGAAACCCTTTCCGTTGTCCGTAACTACGATATTCAACGCCGTGTCGGTGCGTGTAATGGTCATGCTGATCTCTGAGGCCTTGGCATGTTTCATACAATTACCCACTAGCTCCTGCAACACTCGGAAAGCCGCGATCTCCATGGCCCGGGGCAATCCCTTTTCAAGGCCGAACATGACCAGTTCCACATCGAATTCACCTTTTACCTCGATCGCATTACGCAGATCGGTCAAGGCCCCGCGTAAACCGAATTCCGTTAGCGCACCGGAAAGCATATCGTGGCTCACTTGCCTCACTTCGCCCACGGCATGATCCAATAGGTCATGGACTTTTTGGTATTGCTGCTGTTGTTCGCCTTGCATCAACGACAACCGGTTCTCCAGCGCACCGAACTGCAATTTGATCGCACTGAGCATGGATCCTAATCGATCATGGAGGTCCTTAGCGATCCGCTGCCTTTCCTTTTCCTGCCCCTCCATCATGGCATTCAGGGCACCGATCTCCTGCTCCTTCAATAATTCGTGGATCCGTTGGTCGTGCATCACTTTCTCTTGTTGCGCCAACCGTTTCCGGTGCATTATGTTGCGGTAGAACAAGGCCAGAATGACCACCAGCGCGGCGCAAACACCGAGCAGAATATCACGTTGTAGACCCTTCCTTCGTTTCACCTCGCGCTCTTTTTCCAATTCTACTTTTTGCATGGCGATGGTGCGTTCCTTGCGCTCCGTACCGTGCATCACTTCCAACTCGCTCATGTTACGGCTGAAAAGAATGGCCCTCAAGGAATCTTGAAGCAAGCTGTATCGTGCAACGTTCAAATAAGCCTCTTTGGGGTTCTCCAATTCGAAATACCATTTGCCCAATCGCGAACGCACTTGCTTTTCCAACTCGGCCAAGCCCATGCGCTTAGCGGAGGCCCCTGCCTTTTCCAACATGACCACTGCTTCTTTTTTCCGTCCAGAACTCCACAAGGACTTGCTCCACATCTGGTGGACCTTGGCGATGCCTGCGGAATCACCTAAGACCTGTTTCTGGAAAATTGCGTCCCGATACAGCCGATCAGCTTCTTTCACATGGCCTATTGCAGAATGGGCCGATGCGGAAAAGGTGAGCAGGTCAGTTGCTAAGTACGCATTGGTCTTTTTCATAGTGTGATACGCCGAGTCGTAGATCGCAATGGCTTCCTGGTATCTATCGGTCATATAGGCCACCGCACCCAAGTTCGAATAGGCACTATTCGCCAACCGGGAATAACCCAGAACTGCTGCCTCGCGGGAACATTGCAGGTACGCATTCCAAGCTTCATCCATCCGGTCCTGATCATAGAAAATATTCGCCTGATCGTTCTGTGCCATCAAGCGGCCATACACATATCCGATGCTATCTGCCAGTTTTTCCGCTTGAAGCAGGTCTGCCAAGGCCATGTCATAATTCAAGGCCATGCGTTGTATCTCCCCTCGAACGATCAACAGATCAACATACTCCGGCAGGTAAACAGTGGTATCAAGCAATGCCAAGGATCTTTCTATGGCCAGAAACGCTTTCGCATTGTTCTTCAACTTTTTGAAGACCATGGCCTGAACCAGGAAGCCCACGGATCGAAGTTGGCTTTCACCGGTCGGCAATGTGTGTTCCAACGAATCCAGTATGATCAGTGCACGTACCATGCTATCCGCTCGATAGTGGGCCGTACCTAAACACAGTAGACCCAACCGCCTATCCGCTACTTCCTTGGAGCCATTCAGCTTCCTGGATAGCACAAAGAATTCATCCGGTCCTTCATTATTGAATGCCTTCCTGAATGCGGCGTATGATGCGCTCTGCTCAACAGCATAAACCTGATAATGTAAACCAAAAACAATGGTGAACAGGACGAAAACATAGATCGATCGCATGGTTCAAGGTCGATGACCAGCATCGGGTTCTACATCCTTATTGAACTTGATCAGATCCACGTTCAACTTCTTCATTCTGTTCTCCAGCCGAACAATGTGACGCTTGATATGAACTGGAATAGCGGGCGACATGGTGCAAGCTTCCGGGTGTCGCAAACAGATCTCCTCTCCCAGTTCGATCGCCGATAATCTAGCTTGAGATAGGAGCTTTCCATGAGATTCGATCCGTTCCATAAGTTCATCCATTACGAATACGGACGTCTCCTCTTCGGCAGGCGGAGGATCCTCCTCGCCGCAGTCAGGATCGCAGATCGGAGACTCCACCGCGCCCACAATTGAGAATGATGGCGACCAACACCCTTCAGTGCGTTCGCCCAGATACCGAGATACGGTCTCTCCAAGATCCGTTACCACTTCAGGTTCCAGTATTTCGCGGATCAACCCGCTACGGCATGCCAATGCCGGATAATCCCAACAAATCTCATCACCGTTCACACAGGCCAGCTCAGCAACTTCCGAGGGATAGACCCGGTGATAATACGCATCCATTTGCAATTGAACTGCATCGATCACCGGCCCGATAGCAGCACCCGGATACACTAACCTCAATCCCTCATCGCTTGCCCATGCGTCGGCCTGTACCTCACAAGCTGCGGCCTTTCCTACTTCCTTTTCGCCGAAGACATGGCCTAATTCGTGCAGGACCATAAAGACCATGAATTCTTCGCGTACCGCTGGATCCCGATAAAAAGTGGATGGGATATAGATAGTAGCTAAGGGTCCTGATGCTTCTGTGCCAACGAGATCCGGAATACCACCGATCTGTGGAAGACGCGACGTACACCCTGCGCTGATCGAAACGCCAGTAATGCTGAGCGCTTTCAATGCATCATGGCTGAAGAGTTCGCTGCATACCACTTTTTCTACAGCTGCGGCAAGTTCCAAGTCCGCAGGACAAGTATCGGGGATCTCCAGGACCGCACCTGCACAGGTTTCCGATCCAAGTACTGGACCGTTCTCCGAATTTTCGTAGTCCAAGGAGTGTGCGAAAGGCATAGCATATACCGGCTTCCCATCCCGTTCCTTGGCGAAATCACGGAGCTGCCGATCCTGTTGCATTGCACGTGCCTTCCGTAATTGTTCGATCTCTGCGGGTGTTTGATCCTTCAACTCCAAGCAAGGGCAGTAACACGCTCCTTGCGTTTCTGTGTACCAGACAATACCCTCCTTCGGGATCAAACTGGCGCACAGCTTATCCGTTCGTGGTCGCAAGTTGGCTTCGTTCGAGCATTTGCGCGGTTGCGGACTCAAAGTTTGTCCGTGTACTGAACTTGCCAGCAGACCCGCGATCAAGAGAACCCAAGGATGTGGCAACGGGTGACACGACTTGATCGCTTTCAAGTTGTGCATTGCTCAAAGTTTCACTTTGCGTGTCTTTTTAACCACTTGGACCACCTGGATCTTGATGATCTTGTCCGAGCCCGGGCCTCCTCCGTGCGAGTCCGCTACTGTTGGCTTTTCTTCTTCAAGGACGCGACCCGCCTCATCCACTACCTGTACTGTGATCACTCGTGGCCCTTTGCCCGTGTAAATAAGCCCCAAGCGCCAAGTGTCCTGTTCTTCCTGTGTACCTCCAAGTACGTACTTCAGCTTCCGTGTATTCATATCCCCTGTAGCGGTAAGGTCATCGGCCAATAGATAATTCTTATCACGCGTAACGATCGCGGTGTATTCCATGCCGACTTTCTTCGGTGTAATGGTCTTTATATTCCAGGTCATTTTCGTTTTGGTTTTAGTTGATCTCCGTTTGTTGACATGCCATTGCCCCAGCCCCGTTCCATGGCGTACTTGACCATGCCTGCGGTGTTGTGGATATCGAGTTTGTGCATGATGTTCTTTCGGTGAGTTTCCACGGTCTGCTGACTGATGAACAGGTCTTCCGCGATCTCTGAACTGGAACGGCCAGCACATACGCGCAACAGGACCTCTTTCTCCCGTTTGGAAAGCGATACGTAGCTTATTTCGCCAGTGCGGTCCTTGTACTGGTCCACTTGTTCCAGCATTTGTTCCACGTCCTTGGCCAGATACCGGTAGCCGTCGTGAACGGACTGGATCGCCACCATCAATTCATCTTTACCAACATTCTTCAATACGTAGCCACTTGCGCCAGCGGCCAACAATTCGTTCACGAACTCCTTGTTATTGTACATGCTCAAAATGAGCACTTTGCTGTTCTTACAACATTTCAATAAAGCACGTGTGGCTTCGATCCCGTCCATTTCCGGCATACTGATGTCCATCAACACGACATCCGGATGCAGTTCCTTGCTCTTCTCCACGGCTTCTATCCCATTCGCAGCACGCCCGACAACATTGATATGCGGATGATGTTCCAACAAGGATTCCAAGCCATCCAGAATGATGGATTGATCATCAACGAGGAGCATGGAGATAGTTTCCATTGGTCGGGTAGAACAAATGTAGACGGAAGACCTCGCTCCCAAAATACCCGGAAGTAGGTATAGTTCTGGATCCCGACCCGTAGATGAATTGCGGGCTGATCCAGCCGATCACAAGGCGAAAGGCTCGGCAACACTAGGGAATTCGGAAATTTCTACTCGAACAAACTACCCGACTTCGCAACTGGCGCTTTACCCAAATGCTTGTATGCTCGCTCCGTTGCGAGCCTGCCACGCGGCGTGCGCATTAGATAGCCCTCCATGATCAAGAATGGTTCGTATACCTCCTCGATCGTTCCTGCTTCCTCCCCAACAGCCGTGGCCACGGTATTCAAGCCTACCGGTCCACCTGAGAATTTATCGATGATCGCGAGCAGAATGCGGTTATCCATTTCATCCAAGCCGTGCGCATCCACGTTCAAGGCCTTCAATGCGAATTGTGCGATCTTCAGATCAATGGTTCCATCGCCTTGGATCTGGGCGAAATCACGAACGCGACGCAACAATGCATTCGCAATACGCGGTGTTCCGCGACTTCTATGCGCGATCTCATCGGCGGCTGCATCCACAATTGGCACGTTCAACAAACCGGCACTACGTTTAATGATCCCCTTCAGTGTGGTCGAATCATAATAATCCAACCGGCTATTTATTCCGAAGCGAGCACGCAATGGCGCCGTGAGCAGGCCGCTACGTGTTGTTGCTCCTACTAACGTGAACGGATTCAACGCGATCTGAACAGTACGTGCATTGGGGCCAGCATCGATGACCAGATCAATGCGATAATCCTCCATCGCGCTGTAGAGATACTCCTCGATCACCGGTGTGAGACGGTGGATCTCATCGATGAACAGCACATCATGCGGTTCCAGGTTCGTGAGCAACCCTGCGAGGTCCGCTGGTTTATCCAGAACGGGTCCGCTGGTCACGCGGAAGCCAACGCCCATTTCTTGCGCTATGATGTTGGCCAACGTGGTCTTACCCAATCCAGGTGGCCCATGCAATAACACGTGATCCAATGCTTCGTCGCGCTGTTTGGCGGCCTGTACAAAGATCTTCAGATTGTCCGTAACGGCTTTCTGGCCTGCGAATTCGCCGAATTGTCGAGGACGCAGGGTTTGCTCCAGCTCCTTATCAGAACTGGCGCGTTGTTCATCGCGTACGTCGAAACCGTCGGACATGGGGCGAAGGTAATACGGTGTTCATTTGATCGTTCGTGCTGTGTGAAATGGGATCATTCAGCGCTTTGAATTGAGCGCCAGATATCTCCGAAGTAAACCTTCAATCCGAACATATAGACAGGAGCGGTGATCTGTTCGTCCAAGCTATCATGTGTCCGGATTGCTAGTCGGAATCCGATGCCGCCTCCTATGGCAAAATACTTCAGGAATTTGTAGTGTACGGTCATTGCGGGTTCATAAATGATAAGCCCTGTTCTGAGCAATTTCCGTTTACGACCATCCGTTTCCTTGTAGATCACCGACCCGGATCCAAAACCTAACTGCACCGGAATACGCACGTCCCAGTTGCGACGTTGATAGAATGCATAATCAACGTATCCCGCTATGTATCCTATGCGCAGCCGCGTGTCGATCAAGCCTTGTCCTGGCACTTCTCTTAGCTGCTGAACAGGTGTGAACAGGAAACTGTAACCAACGCCATATTGGAACCTATGAGCATATTCGTAGCCAATCTTGAACCCAACAATGCGCACGTTCCGGTTACTGATGAAGGAACCACGTATATCAGCCTTTACCACAATCCGCGGTTCCTCTTTCAGGAAAAGCCCGATGCTATCCAACAACTGCGCCTTGATGTTCGGAGCACTAGCAAGGACCAGAATAGCGATGATGTAGCGCATAAATGCAAAATGTCCGCACCCAAAGGTGCGGACATTTCTGATGCGCTGTAATGTTGAACTCACTTTCGATCAACCATCGAGTGCGTATCACGCAATTGATCGATCATTTGATCCGAGCGAACAATGATGTGACCATCGTTCTGGGCGAACCATGGTTCGCCCCTGCGCGGAATATTGACCTGTGGTCAATGTTCCTCTTCGCCGGGTTCCAATGGTGTGATCTGGCTTACCCAATCCTCGGCTTTGCCTGGCTTACTGTAATCATAAGGCCAACGATGAACTACCGGCAAAGGACCAGGCCAGTTGCCATGCATGTGCTCCACAGGTGTAGTCCACTCCAATGTGTTGCTCTTCCATGGATTCGGAACGGTCTTAGGGCCGCGGAAAATGCTGTAGAAGAAATTGAAGGTGAATACAACCTGAGCTAGTGCACCTATGATGGCGAAAATAGTGATCAGTACGTTCAGGTCCACAACCCCATCGAACATGCGGAACTCGCTGTAACTATAGTAGCGACGTGGAGCGCCAGCCAATCCAATGAAGTGCATCGGGAAGAACACACCGAATGCGCAAATGAACGTAATCCAGAAGTGCACATAGCCCATTTTGGTGTTCATCATCTTACCATACATTTTCGGGAACCAATGGTAGATACCCGCGAACATTCCGAAGATCGCGCTCATGCCCATCACAATATGGAAGTGAGCTACCACGAAATAGGTGTCGTGCACATTGATGTCCAACGCGCTATCGGCAAGGATGATGCCCGTAAGACCACCTGCTATGAACGTGGCAACAAGACCAATGCTGAACAACATCGCCGGCGTGAAAATGATATTGCCTCGCCACAATGTGGTGATGTAGTTGAACACTTTCACGGCGGAGGGTATGGCGATCAACAACGTGGTGAACACGAAAACACTGCCCAAGAACGGATTCATACCAGTGATGAACATGTGGTGACCCCATACCAAGAAGCTAAGGAAGCCGATGGCACAGATGGAACCGATCATGGCCCGATAACCGAAGATCGGTTTGCGCGCATTGGTGGAGATGATCTCCGAGGTAATACCCAAAGCCGGTAACAATACGATATACACCTCAGGGTGACCAAGGAACCAGAACAAGTGCTGGAACAGGATCGGACTACCGCCCATATTGTCCAACGCTTCACCTGCAATGTGAATATCACTCAAGTAGAAACTGGTACCCAAGGAACGATCCAATAAGAGCAACAACGCGGCACTTAAGAGAACCGGAAAACTAAGAATACCCACCACCGCAGTCAGCAGGATCGCCCACATGGTCAGTGGCATTCGCGTCATCCGCATACCCTTGGTACGAAGGTTCAAGATCGTAACAACGTAATTCAAACCTCCCATCAAGGAACTTGCGATGAACAATGCCATGCTCACCAACCAGAGCGTCATACCAGTTCCAGAACCGGGCATGGCTTGCGGCAACGCACTCAAAGGTGGGTAAATGGTCCATCCTCCAGAAGCAGGGCCACCTTCAACAAAGAGCGATGACAACATGATAACACTGCTCGTGAAGAAGAACCAATAGCTCAGCATGTTGATAAAGCCGGAGGCCATATCACGTGCACCGATCTGCAAGGGGATCAAGAGGTTCGCGAACGTGCCGGAAAGGCCACCTGTGAGCACGAAGAACACCATGATGGTGCCGTGGATCGTGACAAGCGCGAGATACATATTCGGGTTGAGCACGCCGCCAGGTGCCCACTTGTCGCCCAAGAAAAAGTTCGAGAACGCGAACCCTTCTTCAGGCCATGCCAATTGTAACCGGAAGATCAAGGACATGATCACCGCTACCCACGCCATAATGATCGCAGTTACCAGGAACTGCTTGCTGATCATTTTATGATCCTGAGAGAAAAAATACTTCGACACGAAGCTTTCCTCGTGATGATGATGCGCTGCGTGAGCGTTTCCGTCGGTATGTGCAGTGGCCCCCATGATATTCAGGTCCTAAATTCGGTTCAATGTGTTGCGGCTACCACCGGTGCCGCTACTGGTACGATCACTTGCGTTGTATCGGTAGTTACTGCAGGAAGCACGGGTGCATCCTCAACAACTCCTTGGAATGGTTTCTTCCTGGATTCCTTCAGCCAAGCATCGTATTCACCGGCCTCGGTCACCATCAACGGCATTTGCATGTTGTAATGGCTTGCACCACAGATCTTATTGCACAACAATATGAATTCAAATTCCTCATCCTTCATTACGTGCGTGCGCATACTGTCACTAGTAATGGTCGGCGTCATTTTGATCGAGGTCGTCATGCCCGGGACCGCGTTCATCTGAGCACGCAAATGGGGGATATAGACACTGTGGATCACGTCACGTGAGCGGATCAAAAGCTCAACTTCCTTGTGCACCGGTAAATAGAAGTCCTTTGTTACGATGTCATCCGCACCATGATTATAGATACTCTCTTTACCCATGGTCTTCAGGTCCTGTTCCATTACGACCTTCAGATTCACAATGCGGGCCATGATGCGTTGTTTCAACTCCAAGCCCTTTTCCAGTTCGTGGCGCTTTTCATCAGGTAATATCGCATGTGCCAAGGTGCTGTCGATCTCCGCGATCTCAACACCCAATTCACCCATCCGCTTTGCAACACTTTCCGGAGTAACAATACCCAACGGATTATCGCCATTGATCAAGCGGAAATCACTTGCACCAAGTACGCCGTCCTCACCCGGGTAGCGCGCAGTCCAATCGAATTGTTTGGCGTAAAGTTCTACTCGCAACGCATCGGGACCAGCTACCGACGTGATCTTATGCCAAGTGTTCAATCCATAAATTATTAATACCGCAAGAACAGCGGCCGGAACAACGGTCCAGATCAACTCCAACGTGTTGTTGTGTGGCTGCCAGAAAGCTCTTCGGTTCTTATCGTACTTGTACTTTCCTGCAAAGTAGAACAGCAACACATTCGTAGGAACGAATGCCACCAAAAGGATCAACCAGTTGAAATTCATCAACCAATCGGTCTCTACACCGTGTTCACTTGCGGCCAAGGGCAACATTTCATCCCAGTACGCCCAAGTAAGCCACGCAAAGAATATGAAGTAAGCGATACAGAACGCCCACATCAACATCGCGTTCATGCGATTATCGGCAGGTGAAATGTCCTCTTCGCGCTTGCCGCTCAACCGCGCTGTAAGCTCATATACACGGGCCAACTGAGCGATGGCCAGCACGCCCACTACAACCACGAAAAGTATCAACAACTTCGTCATCGTTCAACTATCAGATCTGGTGATGAATACTTTCATCTTTATAAGGATGGTTCACCGGTGTGAGTGGTGCCTTGGTCAAGTTACTCAGCACAACGAACATGAACATACCCAAGAATGCCACGAACATTCCGATCTCCAGCAATCCGAGACCGTGGAAATCATGTCCCAAAGCACCCGGCATGACCATCATGACCGTATCCAACCAGTGCCCGATCAGAATTATCGCACCTACACCGATCAAGAATTTCGGGTTGCGTTTGGCATCCCGACTCATTAACAACACCATTGGCAATGCAAAATTAATGAAGAATGTACCCCACATCAACCACGGGTGCGCAATGATCCGCTCTTGGAAGTAGGTCACTTCCTCTGGAATATTACTGTACCAGATCAACATGAATTGACTGAAATACAAGTAGCTCCATAAGAAACTGCACGCGAACACCCATTTACCCATGTCCTGGATGTGGCTGTTGTTCACTTGTGGTAGATAGCCTTTACGCTTCAAATAAAGCACGATGATAACGGCGGTGATCATGGAGCTTACCCACATGCCAGAGAACGTGTACCACCCGAAGAGTGTGCTGAACCAGTGCGTATCAATGCTCATGATCCAGTCCCACGACAGCATACTACTGAATACAGCGAAACAGACCAGGAATACGGCACTGCGGCGGTAGTTCAACAAATGGCGCTTAACCAACGTCTCACCACTAAGCTGATCCATTTCCAGACTCTGTTTGCGGAACCATCGAGCGAAGATCAAGAATGTTCCCAAGTACACCAACGTGCGGATCCAGAAGAACGGTAGGTTCAAATACGGCCTCTTGCCTGCAATGATCACATCGTAATTCGGGTTGGCAACGGCGCCAACAACTGTTCCATCATCGGTGTAGGTCGCATCATGCCCCTCGCCGACCATGTATTCACTGTAAAGCGTGTCATCCATCCAATGGTAAACATGGTTCAGGTGCAAGGATGCAGCAACCAGAACAACACACAGTGTGATGGCACCGATCGGCAAGTAACCGTAGATCCCTTCGTATACACGCTTGACCATGACCGTCCACGCTGTTTCCGTTGCGTAGCCCAATGCGTAAAAGAATAACGCACCTAGGCTGATCCCCAGGAAGAAGAAGCTGTTTACGAGCAAGCTGCTCCATCCGCGCTGGCCCAAACTCTCCGCCGCATGGTGATCGCCCTTGGCGTAGAAGAAGCCGATTAGCATGGTCACCACGCCCAGCACTATTGCTGCCATGCTTAGGGTGCGTGCCCGTTTGCTGAAGGTGAAGTTCATCGCTGTTCCTTTATCAATTAGCTACCACTGCGATAACCGTATCGGATACTATAACTGGTAAGGCTGATGGCATTTTACCTCCGGCCTGTAAGTATTTAACATATTGGATGACAGTCCACCGCTCTTCTTTGTTGAGCTGAGATGCGTGGCTACCCATTGCACCTTTCCCATACGTTAAGGTGTGGAACATCTTTCCTTCCGGCAATTCCTTCAAGGGTCCACTATAAGCCAGTGGTGGTGGATGTCCGCCTACTTCGATCACGGCCCCATCACCCATGCCTTTCACTCCATGGCATTGGGAACACATGATCTCATAGATCGCTTTTCCTTGTTCAACTGATGCTTCCGTCATTGAGATCGGGCTGTGCAAACTCACACCGGCTGCCTCATAGCCCTCCATCGTATTCGGATACGCATAGGGCAAGTTGTAAACTGCCTTACTTGCATCCTCCGTAAATGCGATGGTACCAGGTACCGGTTTCCGTGCACTTGGACGCATACGTTGCTCCACCGCTAATTCATTGCTGAACCAATACGGGTCCTGACCGTAGTCAACATAGGCTTCAACTGCGGGGCTGCGGTACATATCCGGCATGTACTCTATCCCGGGGCTTTGTGTATCACCACCGCAGGAGGCCATCAATCCCACAACACCTAGTAGGGTGCCCACGGTCTTCAATGTTTGCTTCGCGTTGCTCATGGTTCAGTACTGGCGTTCGTTGATCTCGAACACCGGGGTGCTACGTAGCATGCTGGTAATTGCATCGGAACTATGTCCATGGTTATCAGCGGTGCGTACTTCGATGATGAACTTATCGTCCGTAGAGCGTGGATCCGGGTTGCGGGCGGGCATACCGGGCAATGTCTTATTGCGGATCAAATAGGTAATGACCATACCGTGGGCAGCACACAGGACCGTGAATTCGAACATGACCGGCACGAATGCAGGGATGTTCTGGTAGAGCGTCATGTTCGGTTTACCACCAATGTTCATCGGCCAATCCCAGATCATGAAATAGGTGATACCCAGGATCGCCAAAGCAAGACCAGTGAGACCAAACATGAACGAAGCGATCGCCAAGCGAGTTCTCGTAACCCCGATTATAGGATCGATACCATGCACCGGGAAAGGCGAGAATACGTCCTTCACCTTAACACCGTTGGATACGAGCTTGCGTGCTCCGTCCTTAAGCTGTTCTGGATCTTCGTAGACCGCGTATATGACCGAATCCGCCATTAGTCGTGTTGATGGTTTGTAGCGTCTTTCTTATAGCTCTCACCGCTGATCTTCAAAATGGATTTCACCTCGTTCAGCGCCAGTACAGGGAAGTAGCGGGCGAAGAGCAAATAGCAAGTGAAGAAAATTCCGATGGTTCCCAAAAATACGCCGGCATCGACCCAAGTGGGGTGGAACATATTCCAGCTACTTGGCAGATAATCGCGGTGCAAACTGGTTACGATGATCACGAAACGTTCGAACCACATACCGATATTGACAATGATGCTCATGAAGAACGTGAATGCCAGATTAGTGCGAAGACCTTTGAACCAGAATACCTGTGGGCTTACCACGTTGCAGGTCATCATGGCCCAATATGCCCACCAGTATTTTCCGGTTGCACGGTTAATGAATGCATAGCTCTCGTATTCCACACCGCTATACCAGCTCATGAAAAGCTCAGTGATGTAAGCCACACCCACAATGGATCCCGTAACGATGATCACGATGTTCATATACTCGATATGCTTACGCGTGATGTATGCTTCCAGGTGCATCACCTTGCGCATTACAAGCAAGAGTGTTTGTACCATGGCGAATCCGCTGAATACCGCCCCACTAACGAAATATGGCGGGAAGATGGTGGTGTGCCATCCGGGGATTATCGAGGTCGCGAAGTCCATGCTCACCACGGAGTGTACCGAGAATACAAGCGGTGTGGCGATACCTGCTAACACCAAGCTGACCTCCTCGAAACGGGTCCATGCTTTCGCATTACCCGTCCAACCAAAACTGAGGATGCTGTACATCTTCTTCATGCCCGGCTTGGTGACCTTATCGCGAATGGTCGCAAAGTCAGGGATAAGACCGATGTACCAGAAAACGAGCGAAACACTGAAATAGGTACTGATGGCAAATACGTCCCAAAGCAACGGGCTGTTGAAGTTCACCCAAAGTGATCCAAACTGGTTAGGAAGTGGAAATACCCAATAGGCCAACCAAATGCGCCCCATGTGCAACATCGGGAACAGAGCCGCCATGATAACGGCAAAGATCGTCATGGCTTCGGCAGATCGGTTCACTGCCATCCGCCATTTCTGACGGAACAACAAAAGCACTGCACTGATCAACGTCCCCGCGTGACCAATACCGACCCACCAAACGAAGTTGGTGATATCCCATGCCCAATCAACGGTTTTGTTCAAGCCCCAAGTACCAATACCCTTGCTCAGCAAGTACACAATGCAGCCCACGCCATACAAGGCGATAAGTGCCGCAATGGAAATAAGCACGTACCACCCCCGTGGCGCTTTCGCCTCAATAGGGCCTACGATATCCTGCGTAATATCGTGGTAGGTCTTGTGACCTAGGATAAGTGGTTGGCGGATCGCTGCTTCTGAATGCATTTCTGCTTTTCGTATTGCTTAGCCGTGGTGGGCCGTTGCTTCTTCTTCTACGTTACGCACCTTCACGAGGTAATTCACGTTGGGTTTTACTCCAATTTCCTCCAACATGTGGTAGCTGCGGGTACTGCTCGCTTTGGCCAGTACAGTACTCTTCTTATCGTTCAGATCTCCGAATACGATGGCTCCGGTTCCGCAACTTGCTGAACATGCTGTTTGAATTTCGCCATCGATCACTGCACGGCCAGACTTTTTCGCTTCCAACTTGCCTGCTTGGATGCTCTGTACACACATGCTACACTTCTCGATAACACCACGGCCGCGTACTACTACGTCCGGGTTCAATACCATACGTCCTAGATCGCTGTATGCCGGATTCACTTCAGCGAACTTATCGCTCACATAGTTGAACCAGTTGAAGCGACGCACTTTGTATGGGCAGTTGTTCGCACAGTAACGCGTACCGATGCAACGGTTGTAAGCCATCATGTTGAGGCCTTCGTTGCTATGCGTTGTAGC
Source organism: Flavobacteriales bacterium (assembly GCA_016704485.1). NCBI lineage: Bacteria > Pseudomonadati > Bacteroidota > Flavobacteriia > Flavobacteriales > Flavobacteriales bacterium. The sequence continues at coordinate 538,381 of JADJAA010000001.1, forward strand.
TGCTACCGGACAAACCGTTTCGCATGGTGCATGGTTGCAATGCTGGCACATCACCGGCATGAATACGACCTTCGGGTTCTCGCTCGGCACCTCCATATCGAGGTACATGCTGATCTTACCAATGTCTTCTTTCTTGGCCCGCTCCTTGGTCATGTCGGAGCTGTAATAGCGATCCAAACGCAACCAATGCATCTCGCGGCTGCGACGAACTTCGTCCTTACCAACAACTGAGATATTGTTCTCCACGTTGCACGCTGTGATACACGCACCACAACCAATGCAACTGTTCAGGTCAATGCTCAGGCCCCAGCGGTGGCCAACGCCTTCTACAGGGTGTTCTTGCCACAGATCGAATTCCGCAACCGACTTCTTGTCGCTGCTGTTGATCACACCATCGCCGTTCACATCTTCATGCACCACCAATTCGTGGGGGTGATTGAAAGCTCGGACGTCGCCGCTTTTGAATACACCCAATGATGTTTCCTTCACAATGCTGTGACGGTCCATTGCGGTGAGGTGCGTCTGTGTGATAGCAACTGGATACGTTTCTCCCGTAGGTGTTACGCTAACGTTCAAGTTCTCGTAACCAACAGTTCCGTTCATGGTCGTGAACGGATATGCATTGCGACCTACAGGACGCAACACATCATTCTCATCCGTTACACAAGCAGCGCGACCAACACGTTCGCCATTCGCCCCACGACCATAACCCAATGCAATTGCAATGGTGCCGACCTTCTGACCCGGTGACGGTACAACTGGCAAGGTAACCTCGTACTCTCCTGCTTTAACGGTAACCAGACTTGCTGGCGCTTGCTCTCCCAAATAGGTGTTCAAGCCCATGCGCTCCACATCCACAAAGCTCATGCACACATAGTTATCCCATGTGATCTTGGTGAGTGGATCGGGCATTTCCTGCAACCATGGATTGTTGGCATGCTGACCATTACCCAATGCTTCAGTGGTATACAATTGAAGTTCCCATTCACCTCCACCCGATGATGCCTGTTTTACTGCCGCAGCCGCTGCGGAAGCACTTCCGGAATAGGTGATCACCTCATCGGCTGGACCAGAGGCATCGTAGCCACCATTGCCCAAGGCCATGTTCCACGTATCCTCGAACAGACCGGAAACTCCAGCCAAAGCAGCGTTCCAGTTCTCTTTAATGAGATCGTGGTAACTACCGCTGATACCGCTCCAACGCAAGAGACTTTCTTGCCACTGCCGTGTTTCGAACAATGGACTGATGGTAGGCTGTACCAAGGTGTAATGTCCTGGTTTAGGAAGGTGATCGTTCCAGGATTCCAAGTAATGATTATCCGGACAGATATAATTGCAAAGGCTTGCCGTCTCATCGGCGTAACCACTGAAACTCACCGCGAATGTCTTTGCAACAGCGGACTTGAAGTCAGCAGTGTTCGGGAAGGTGTAAGCCGGATTAACTCCAGTGATCAACACAGCACCAACGGTACCCGCGTTCATGTCCTTTACCAATTGTGCAACGGCGGCGTCATCACCTTGGTTGAAATAGGTGTGGTTGATTAGGTCGATGGTATTCCCGTAGTTGCCCAACATCATGTTGATGCTGTTGACCACTGTCTGCACATCTTCGTTGTTGATCCCACAAAGCACCACGCTACGACCACCTGCTGCTGCCAAGGCTTTTGCTGCTTTTGCTGTAACGGCATCCAGATCGGCAGTGCTACCTCCAATGGCCACTCCGCCTGTGCTCTTCGCGATCTGATCATGCAAGCTGATCACAGCCAACGGCAATTCACTCACTTTCAACGCATGACGAACATCGGCATTGGCACCGGTAATACTCATACGTGCTTCGAACTGGAAGTGCTTGTTCATTGCACCGTTCGGATCGCGACGACTACCGTATTGCCACGTATTCTCCGTGGTGCTACCCCAGCTACTCAAGAAATCCGCACCTACACTTACGATAACGTCTGCTTTGGTGAGATCGTAGCTCGGCATTACGCGCTTTCCGAAGCTTTTCAGATTCGCGTTAGTAACACCGCAATAGCTGATCGTATCGTACTGGATGTGCTCAACTGTTGGGAAACGTTCCTTCAATTTCGCTACTGCACCCTTCGTACTTGGGCTGATCACCGTATCGGAAAGCACAACGATGCGCTTACCTGCTGCGGAGACCTCATTCAATTTGGCACCGACCGCTTTGTCAGCATCGCTCCAGGAAGTTAGGCTCCAACCGCCATCACCACCGCGCACTGCAGGACGTTTCAAGCGCATGCTATCGTACAACTCCAATACACTGGAGTTGATCCGTGCATTTACGCTACCGACCGCCAGATCCGGATTGCGGTTGATGCCCATACGCGGGTTGCCCTTCACGAAGATCGGGCGTCCCTCACGGGTCTTTACGAGAATGCTGGCGAAATCTTCACCATCATAGAATGTACTTGCATACCAGTTGGCCACACCGGGTGTGATCTCTTCTGGTTTGTTCACATAAGGAATGCTCTTGATCACCGGTGTTTCGCAAGCAGCTAGTGTAGCTGCTCCGATACCGAAGCCCAAGAACTTCAGAAAATCACGGCGGCCCGTGCTAGCGCCCGAGAAATTCGGATCGCTCAGTACCTGGTCAATGGCCAGATCCTGAGGGAACTCGTTCTCACGGCCCTTGATCATTTCAGAGTCCTGCGTGAGGTCCCCTTGATCCATCCAATATCGCTTCGTGCTCGACATGCGGCTCTTAGTAGTGGCACTTGGCGCATTCCCAGCCACCAAGTTCCTTAACAGTGATCTTATCGTCCTTGAGGTATTCCTTCAATTGTTCGTGACCCATATCGGTTTCTTCCAATCGTGCCATTACCTCATCGTAATAACCGTTGCCGGCCATTTTAACTTCCTTCGTACCGTGGCAATCGATGCACCAACCCATGGTAAGTGGCGACCATTGCTCAACAACATCCATCTCAGTATCCACAGGACCATGGCACTCTTGACATTCCAATTGGCCAACGACCACATGCTGTTGGTGATTGAAATAAACGTGATCAGGAAGGTTATGCACCTTTACCCAACGGATCGGCTCCTCTTTTCCGGAGTAGGTCTGCGTTGCAGGGTCCCAACCGATGGCCGCATAGATCTTCGCGATCTCCGTGGTTCCGGTCTTTTTCCCCGTATCCACTGATTTGTGGCAGTTCATACACACGTTGGTGCTTGGTATGCCTGCATGCTTGCTCTTGCTTGCACTGCTATGGCAATACTGGCAATTGATCGCCAAATTATCCTTACCTGCATGAAGGGTGTGGTCGAATGCGATGGGTTGCTCCGGCTTGTAATGTGCTACTTCCTCACCACCATAAACGCTGATGTTGAAAGCCGCATCCCATAAGGCCAAGAAGCCCCAGACCACAAAGAATAATACGATCACCGTAGCAAAGGCTTTATTCTTCCAAGCCCATCCTTTTAAGCGCTGCCAACGCGTAAGATCAGCCAATGCTGGGCGACCCTCCGCTTCGCGAACAGCATTGTCCAAACTGCGTTTTACACCACCCAATGATGCTGCAACAATGGCAAGCAACAAGGCAATGACGACCAACCAGGTCCAAGCACTGCCAGCACCTTCATCCGTTGATGCCGTCTCCGTTCCAGGAGGAGGAGGAGGTGGAGCCGGAGGTGCGTAGTTGTCAGCGTAGTACAATATTGCATCGATCTCTTCATTGGTAACGGCGTTGGCCGTCATTGGACTCTTATTCCACTTTGCGAATAGTTCAGTCGCGTAAGCGTTACCGGTCTTCAAAAAGGCCGAACTGTTCCTTACCCACTCGTAGATATCACCTTTGCCATCCCAGCGCTCAACAGCACCCTTCAACGCCGGGCCGGTCATATCCTTATCCGGCTTATGGCAACTTGCGCAGTTGCCTTTGAAGAGCTTTTCCCCGGCGGCATAGGTGGCCGCATCGGCTCCTTGGGCGTGTACCGAAGACATGCCGAAAGCCAAGAAGAAAGCGAAAGTGGCGACTAGGAGTTTGATGGAATATTTCGAGATCCTTGCTACACGCGGCATTCAGAGCAAATTGAGGGGGATGACCACATTTTTCATCCGGGCGCAAAAGTAAACGCCCAACTGAAAGGACCGCTATGCTTTGTGCTACTTGTAACGGGGTTGTCACTATTTAGAGTGATTCTAAATAGTGATCTTTGCCGAAACCCATTATGGATCATGTGGTTGAGCATGATCACCACTGTTCGCTAACGTTCAATGCACAACGAATTGTGGACCCTTGGATTTATCCGGGATCATTGGTTCACATGAACGTGTTCGGCATACTTTTGGCCACATGTTCCGCATGCGTTCCATTCTGCATTTCGTCCTTTTTCTCTGCTCGGTGATCCCTGCTCTTGCACAGGACGATGACGAACCTGCTCGGTTATTCGAACCATACTCACCAGGGCAGATCATACTTGATAACGATACTCCCTCTATTGATACCGTACATGCCGTTTTGCCGATGAGACCGGGAAAGGTCTCGTACTTGACCTCACCGGCCATTGAGAAGTTGATGGTCGATTATGCGGATCGGAAACATCCACTCCGTGGATACCGCGTTCAGATATTCTTAGGCGAACGTGCAGCCGCCGAGAACATGAAACGTGGTTTTCTACAAAAGCACCCGGAGACACCTGCCTATTTGAGCTGGCTAGCGCCAAATTTCAAGCTTCGCGTTGGCGATTACAGAACACGGCTCGAGGCTGAGAAAATGCTGCATGAACTGCGCACCGCATACCCCGGTTGCTTCGTTGTTCCGGACGAGGTGGAGATGCCGCGGTTATGAGCACGATCTTGAACATGCAAAAGCCCGACTAAACGCCGGGCTTTTTCTATGTGTTTCCCGCTATACAACGCGGGCTGGACCACGCGTTCTATTTATCGTCCAATGTCCGCTTCACTTCCGTCATTTCGAAGGACTCTACGTTGTCGCCTACTTTGATGTCGTTGAAGTTCTTGATGCTCAGGCCACACTCGTAACCGTGCGTAACCTCCTTGGCATCGTCCTTGAATCGTTTGAGGTCGCTAAGCTCGCCGGTATATACCACGATGCCGTCCCGGATCAAGCGCACTTTGTTATTGCGAACGATCTTTCCATCCAGAACGTAACAACCGGCAACGGTACCCACTTTGCTGATGCGGAATGTATCGCGAACCTCAGCCGTACCAACGATCTTCTCTACCTCCTTCGGAGCGAGCATGCCTTCCATGGCTTGCTTGATCTCTTCGATGGCTGCGTAGATGATGGAATACAGGCGGATGTCGATCTCCTCGTTCTCGGCCAATTTCCGTGCACCCGGTGTCGGGCGAACTTGGAAACCGATGATGATGGCATTTGATGCACTTGCAAGCAATACATCACTCTCCGCAATAGGACCTACGGCACGGTGGATCACGTTGACCTTGATGCTCTCTGTGGTGAGCTTCAACAACGAATCGGTGAGCGCTTCCACGGAACCATCCACGTCACCTTTCACGATGATGTTCAATTCCTTGAAATCACCGATCGCCAAACGACGCCCGATCTCATCCAACGTAATGTGCTTATGCGTACGAATGCCCTGCTCGCGCTGCAATTGCTGACGGCGTGTAGCGATCTGGCGCGCGTCGCGATCATCCTCGAATACCTGGAATGTATCACCCGCATTCGGCGCTCCATCCAAACCAAGAATACTAACAGGTGTGCCAGGTGTAGCTTCATCCACTTGCTGCCCACGCTCATTGTACATGTTCCGTACTCGACCGCTGTGCTGACCTGCAAGGATCACATCGCTCTTACGCAATGTTCCACCATTCACCAATAACGTGGTGACGTAACCGCGGCCTTGCTCCAACGTGCTTTCGATCACCACGCCGATCGCGCGCTTTCCTGGATCGGCCTTACGATCAAGGATCTCAGCCTCCAGCAGTACTTTTTCCAAGAGCTGGTCTATACCGATTCCTTTCTTGGCACTTATCTCTTGGGTCTGGAACTTTCCACCCCACTCTTCCACCAGGATGTTCATCTGCGATAGTTCTTCGCGGATCTTCTCGGCGTTCGCTCCTTCCTTATCGATCTTGTTGAACGCGAAAACCATCGGTACGCCAGCAGCTTGCGCGTGGTTAATGGCCTCACGTGTTTGTGGCATCACACTATCATCCGCAGCAATTACGATGATCGCAATGTCGGTTACTTGTGCACCGCGTGCACGCATTGCGGTAAATGCTTCGTGGCCCGGTGTATCAAGGAACGTTATGCGCTTTCCACTTTCCAATTCTACGCTATACGCACCAATGTGCTGGGTAATACCACCTGCTTCACCTGCGATAACGTTGGCTTTGCGGATATGGTCCAGCAACGATGTTTTACCATGGTCAACATGACCCATTACGGTAACGATCGGCGGGCGCTCCACTACGCGTTCCGGGTCGTCCTCCTCCACCTGCATGTCATGCTGAACATCAGCACCGACGAATTCTACCTTGAACCCGTATTCATCCGCTATCACTGACAATGTCTCAGCATCCAAACGTTGGTTGATACTTACCATCATGCCCAACGTGAAACAGGCCTTGATGATGTCCGTGACCGGTACGCTCATCATGCTGGCCAACTCACTCGCCGTAACGAACTCCGTTACCTTCAATGTCTTCCCGGCCAATTCCTTTGCTGCTGCCTCTTCTTCGAAACGAACAAAGCGTTGGTCGCGTTTGCCCTTACGCATCTTGGACCCACGGCTCTTTCCGGACCCGGTCAGGCGAGCCAACGTTTCGCTCACCTTGCGTTTTACGGCATTCTCATCCATTTCACCAGGCTTAACCGCTGCTGCTGGCCTTTGTGCCTGTTGAACGGCACGATCGATATTGACCGGACCGGGTTTTACAATGCGTTTGCGGCGACCACGCTCTTGTTTCTCGGTGGGTTTGCGTTCGCGCTCTTTCGGTAGCTCTATCTTGCCTAGTGTTTTAAGACCCGCAAGTTTTGCCACGTTCACGCGAATTGTCTCCGGCTCAATTGGTGCGCTCACTGTTGGCACTGGTGGTAGGACCACTTCGGCGGGCTTTTCTGTCGAAGGCGTAACTGGTTCAGCCTGAACTGCTTGAGTTTCCTCGGCTTTGGCAGGCTCTTCGTTCGAAACTGCTTTGGCTTTAGGCTTCTCGGCTTTGGGTTCTACTGGTTTCGCAGGTGTCTTTTTGTCAAGGTCGATCTTACTTACCACCTTAACACCGGCCTTTTCCACTTTGGCCTTTATGGTTTCTGGCACCGGAGCTGGCGCCGCACTGGCCTCCGTTTCCCGCATGTTGTGGATGATGACCACCTCTTCATCCCGCGCTTTTACCGCAGGGCTTGGTGGTGCATCCACCAACGAAATGGACTCGCGCTCTTGACGCTGTTGAACCACCTCTTGGCTTTTCTGCTTGATCTCCTTGTCTTTACCGAACTCGCTTTGCAGCAAGCTATAAAGTTCTCCTGGGATCTTGGTGTTGGGATTGCTTTCCACAGTGTGACCTTTCCCTTCCAGGAATTCCACCACGGTGTGTAGCCCTAGGTTGAACTCCCTGGTCACCTTGCTTAATCGTATCGCCTTTTCCGTCGCTTCACTCATGCAGTACCTGCTATTGGCCTTCCTATTAGGGCGATGGGTTCACCGTCCTTATTCATTGTTGATGCGGGCATCAACTTCATTCCAAATGACGTTTACATCTCACGTCACTTTCACCGACCGAATGTGTGCTGGACATCCGGGTATTCACTACCGGTCCTTAAACCGGTATACTATTGGTTCTTCACCGCAGTAGCCGTACGATCATGCGCCCCTACTACGGCTCCAACTCGTCGCGCAAAATGCGGATCACCTCGTTCACGGTCTCGTCCTCCAGATCGGTACGTCTTGCCAATTCGTCCGATGGAATGTCCAATACCGATCGTGCGGTGTCACATCCTATTCCTTTCAATACCGCAATTATCCATGGTTCGATCTCATCGCCGAACTCGTCCAAACTCACATCGTCCGTCACTTCATCCGTTTCACGGTAAACGTCAATATCGAAACCGGACAGCTTACCTGCCAATTTGATATTGTGCCCACCTTTTCCGATCGCCAATGCTACTTGGTCTGGCTTCATGTAGACCTCTGCGCGCTTATTCACCAGATCCAACTTGATGTTGCCCACTTTCGCAGGACTCAATGCACGTTGGATCAATAATTCATCATTTGCCGTGAAGTTGATCACATCGATGTTCTCATTCCGCAACTCACGCACGATGCCGTGAATGCGGCTACCTTTCATACCCACACATGCACCAACTGGATCAATCCGGTCATCGTAGCTTTCTACAGCCACTTTAGCACGCTCGCCGGGTTCACGCACAATGCGCTTGATGGTGATCAAACCATCAGCAACCTCTGGAACTTCCTGCTCGAACAACTTCTCTAAGAATTCCGGCGCAGTGCGGCTTAGGATCACGACCGGGCTGTTGTTGCGCATATCCACTTTCCACAGTACAGCACGTACGCTATCTCCTTTCTTGAAGAAATCGGTTTTGATCTGCTGGTCCTTCGGCAAGATCAACTCGTTGCCTTCATCATCCAGGATCAATGTTTCGCGTTTCCAGATCTGGTAGACCTCACCGGTAACGATCTCACCTACGCGCTCCTTGTACTTGTTGTAGAGGTGGTCTTTCTCCAACTCCATCAAACGACCTTGCAAGTTCTGTTTGAGGCTAAGGATGTTCCGGCGACCGAAATCGTTGATCTTGATCTCTTGGCTCACTTCTTCGCCGATCTCAAAATCCGCATCGATCTTGCGGGCTTCAGCCAATTCGATCTCCAGATCATCATCTTCGCTCATTCCGTCCTCTACAATGATCCTGTTGAGGAAGATCTCAAGATCACCCTTGTCCGGGTTCACGATAATATCCACGTTGGCCTCTTCGCCGAAACGGCGTTTCACCACACCACGGAACACATCTTCCAGAATACCCATCATGGTAACACGATCGATGTTCTTGATATCCTTGAACTCGCTGAAGCTCTCGATAAGGTTAACAGTACTCATTGTCCGTTCAATTGAACTTTATTGTTGCTTTTGTTGCACGTATCTCCGAAAAGGGAAACGTGGTTGTGTCAGTATCCATTTTGGGTAACCGACCTTTTACTTTGCTTGGGTGTTCTATGCGTATGGCCATTTCGGTGTCGTTGTATCCCACTAATAGGCCACATAACGTGCGGCCATCGATAAGGTCCAGATCCACCAAACGGCCAATGTGTTTCTGGTATTGACGCGCCACCTTGAAGGGGCGACCCATACCCGGACTGGAGAATTGCAGTTCAAGATCGTCAGCAGCCTCACCCAGGTCCTCGCGAACCGCTTTATTCAGCCGAACTAGTTCCTCCAGTGTTATGGCGTTGTCATTATCGACCTCCACAACGCACTTATCACCCGCTCGCAGTTCTACCGCAACTAAAAAGTGCGCTGTATCCGCAAGGTGTTTTTCGACGATGTTCTGCACGTGTGCTGCCGTGATCATTAACGCTCCCAGTGCGGCTAAGGAACAAAAAAGAGGGGCTTTCCCCTCTTCCTCTTCTTCGCCGCTGACGGTGCAAATGTAAGGTTTTGTTGGCAATTGTTATACGATCAGGGGAAAGTTCAGTGGTTCAGTTACCAACCACGGAATATGGCCGATTGCAGCAGGTGGTGATGGAATGCGCGTATTTCAGCGCCCACCAGGCACACCACCACCGCGTGGCTTATCCGTTGGCGGTGGCGGGGCTTTTTTCACGGCACCATCCTCGAACTCCGTAGTCTTGGTGGGCTTACCATCATTTCCATAGAACGTCATGGTGCCATGCAGGCGACCATTCCTGTAGTTCATTTCCTGTATGACGCTTCCGCGCTGATCATAGACCTTGCAGGCGCCGTTCGGATCACCATTCTGGAAGCTTTGTTCGCGCATTTTCACACCGGCATCATCGAAATAAACCCAGTTTCCGTTGGGGGTACCAGTCATGTACTGACCTTCACTGATGGTGAGTCCGTTGATGTTGAACGTAATCCATACACCAGATCTCTTGCCATCGGCGTAGCTGCCTTGCTCCTTAATGCGCCCACCTACAGCTTTGCCCGGCGGGCTTTCATGGTAGAGCTTCCATGGGCCATGTTTAAGATCATCTTTGTAAGTGCCTTCGTAATCAGGCTCGCCATCAGGGAACCAACCGAACCACATGCCATCCAGCTTGCCGGACTTGAATGTTCCCTTGGTCTGTACTTGTCCGGTCTCGAACCAGCTGGTCCATTGGCCGTTCTCTTCTCCATCTGAGTATGGTCCTTCTTGCAAAAGCTGACCACTCTCGAATCGAGTTGACCATACTCCGTCTTTCACACCATTCTTATACGTTCCCTTCTTCCATAGTTCGCCGCCTTCGTAGTAATAGACCCAATCCCCATGTTCCTTATCCGCTTCGAAACCTCCGGTGCTGCTCAATTGGCCATTCGGATACCAATATCGCCATGTACCTTGGCGTAGACCATTGGTGAACGGGCCTTCCATTTCCTTTTTGCCCGTGGGATCATACCACTGCCAAAGCCCATCCTTAACTCCTGCTTTAAAGGAACCGGCAGCATTGACCTCTCCACTCCGGTGCCATAATGTGTAGGGACCATTAAGTTTGCCATTATCATACGTGTCCAGCTTTTCTTTATCGCCATTGCTGAACCAATATTCCCATGTACCGTGTTTTACACCGCTTTGATACGCGCCTTTCGCACGTGGATTTCCAGCGGGATAGTACTCTGCGAATGGACCACTCCTTACACCGTAGGTATAGGTACTTTCCTCTTGGATACTGCCGCTCCCATAATAATTCCGCAAAATGCCACTGCCTTCCTTTATTGTCTGAACACCGCTACTATCCCACGCATCGGTGACCAACATCAATGTATCCTGCCAGGCTTCACGCAGCATGGGCATGCTATCCGGATAGAAGTAGGACCAAGCACCTATCTTGTTTCCATTACGGTAATGACCTTGTTCCATAATGTCGCCACTCCGATATCGACTTGTACGAACACTATCCAACACACCGCGCTTGAACCAGCCATCGTGTTCCACAACGCCGTTCGGGTAGTAGATCTTAACATGCCCGTCGCGTTCGCCGCTTTTGAATTCGGCCATCTCCATGAGCTTGCCGTCCGGGTCATAGAACTTCCATTCACCCCATTCACGACCACTCACGAACAGCCCTTCACTCTTCTTGATGGTCTTTTTCGCATCCCAATGGTCCACGAAAGGTTGTACGGCCTGGGCCTGGGCGTTCAGAGAGACCAGGAAATAAGAAAAGACCGCAGCGGAGCATAACCGGAAAGCTGTTGGTAGTGCTTTGAACGCATTGCGAAACGGTTCAATACCGACTTGTTCGGAACGCGAAATGTTCTGGGTTATTTCCAACATCGGGGACGAAAGTAATTCGCGTGGCAAGTGTTGAACGACCTCCGCGTAGTTACTCATCAACAACGAACATCCGTTACGATCCTTGTGACAATAACGCTCCCACTTCGTCATAGGATCATTACAATGGGAGAACGCATCCGGGACCGTGGAGAATTAACTATGCTGGTATTGGCCATTCTGAGTGTCATAGTATTGGTATGGGGATATTGGACCGCTTGAGTTCCTGAATGCCCTTCTTCGGATCCGTGCAACCGGCAAACACCTCCACAGTTAGTGCATTTTCCACTGCGCGTCTACCTTTACAACCATGGTATCGTCTCCGCCATCACGATTTCGGTCAATCGCATTGATCGCTTCACTTGTTGCGATTGTCCTGTTGTTCGCAGCTTGGACCGAAGCCACGCGGCCCGTTCTGGGTCCACACAGTCGTATGGATCTGGCTCGGTTCGATCGCGCTAACGATACGTTGGAATGGGTGGTCGGCACGTACTTCACAACAAGCGGACGATGTAAAGGCTGCCATGGGCATGACGTACAAGGGCTTGCCAGTGTCGATGCACAAGGCACGGATGTGAACCTTGTCGACGACTGGCGTAGCACCATGATGGCCAACAGCGCGCGTGACCCCTTCTTCAAAGCGAAAGTGAGCCATGAAGTGCTAGTGAATCCAGGGCACCAAGGGGGGATCGAAAATAAATGCCTCAGCTGCCATGCGCCGTTGGGCATGCATGAAGAACGATTGCTTGGTCATGCACCATTCAACATGGCGATGTTGGATACAAGCAAATTGGGAAATGATGGCGTTGGCTGCTTAAGTTGTCATATGCAATCGCCGGACGAATCCGGACATGTTTTCAGCGGCGATCTCGAATTCCATCCTGCGCATGTTTACGGACCGTATTTCGATGACCAGATAAACCCTGCGATCATGGAGTTCTTCGTTGATTTCACACCGGGCTATGGTGAACACATCGTGAACAGCGAGGTATGTGCGGGATGCCATACCTTGATCACGGAGACGTTGGATCTTGATGGTAACATCACGGGTGACCAATTCGTTGAGCAAGCGACCTACCATGAATGGAAGAACAGCATTCATAGTGTGAACGGAACGCAGTGTAATACCTGCCACATGCCACGCATCAATGACCCTATCATCCTTGCTGCCGAATATGCTTTCCTGAACCCACAGACACCCTTCGGAAAACACCATTTCGCGGGAGCGAACGTGCATATGTTGGAGTTGTTGAAAGCCAATCGGGAAGCACTTGACCTGCGTGCGACGGAAGTGCAATTCGATAGTACGATCGAGCGCACAAAACGTATGTTGCAGGACCGGACCCTGAACGTTCAACTAAGCTTGATCGGCCGCACTTCCGACAGCATCTTCTATTCACTTCACTTGGAGAACCGCGCTGGACATCGCTTCCCGAGTGGTTTTCCATCGCGCCGAGCCTTCATCGAGTTCATAGTACTCAACGCTGAAGGTGATACCGTTTTCAAAAGTGGCAGAACGGATAGCAGCTACGAAGTTGAAGGACATGATGCCGGTTACGAACCACATTATGATATGATCAACCGGACGGATCAAGTGCAGATCTACGAAATGGTCATGGGCGATGTGTTCGGTAACCCGACCACCGTTCTTGAACGTGCAAAAACACCGATCAAGGATAACAGGCTCGTACCTGTTGGCTTTTCTATGGCACATCCAAGTTACGATACCACGTTGATCGCCGGTGCTGCATTGCTGGACGACGACTTCAACTACGATAGCAACGGTATGGATGGAAGTGGTACGGATCGCGTTGACTATCATGTTGCGCTGAACGGAAATACTTCGGCATTGCGTGCTTTCGCCACGATCTATTTCCAACCCGTACCACCTGCGTGGAACGACGAGATGTTCAGCCATAACAGCACGGAGATCGATAGTTTTCGTGACCTGTTGGATGCAAGCGACGGGACGCCGTCATTCGTTGCCATGGATTCACTTTCCGTGGGTCCGGTGGGGATAAATGAACATATGACCGATCACATTTCATTATTCCCGAACCCGGCTGTGAACGGCATCGTTCGCGTTGAGGCGACCAAGGGTGATCGCATTGAATTGATCGGCCTATATGCCGCGGATGGCCGATCGGTATTTGTGCAAAAGACACCCATTGCGAATGGCATTGCCCTTCAGTTACCCGATGTTCCCGGCGTTTACTTCCTGACCCTCCGCATCAATGGGTCCGTGATCCTGGAACGCGTAGTAAGGCCATGACATTAGCGTTGGCATCGATCCATATCTATCCGATCAAATCACTTGGTGGCTATTCCGTTGAACGCGCTCAAGTGACACCGCGCGGACTCGAACACGATAGACGATGGATGTTGATCGACCCCAATGGTCGATTCCTATCCCAACGGGAACATGGAGAATTGGCTTGCTTGCACGTTTCCCCGACCACCGATGGAATGCGTGTGGTGGATATCCGGAACAGTGATGAGCTGATAATTCCTTGGGGGTTGGATCATGGTGAAACACTACGTGCTACCATTTGGAACGATGCGGTGGATGCTTTGCTCGCACCGCAGGAAATCAATGATTGGTTCAACGAACGGTCGCTTCCTGGAATACGCTTGGTATACATGCCCGATAGCACTGTACGGCCGACCGACCCGAATTTTGCAATTGGCCAAACATCGCTAAGCGATGGTTTTCCCTTCTTGATCATTTCACAGGTCTCGTTGGATGATCTTAACCAACGGATACAAATTGATGGTTCCGCATCCGTGATCCCGATGGAGCGCTTCAGACCTAATTTGGTGTTAGAAGGCGGCGAGCCATTTCAAGAAGATGATTGGAGCACTATCCGGATCGGTGAAACACGTTTCGAACTGGTGAAACGCTGTGCACGTTGCGTGATCACTACCACGGACCAGCGGACCGGAAGGCGTGCGAATGAACCGTTGCGGACCTTGGCCACGTATCGGAAACGTGTAACCCCGGAAGGTGCTGTGAAACTGGAATTCGGCATGAATGCTATTTGCCTGTCAGGGAAAGTGATACAAGTTGGCGATCTTGTGACCGCATGATCCACTCAATCCTTTCCGATAAAGCCACGCGACTTTACCTGATCCTCGGTGGCTTCTTCGTGGTAAATGCGATCATGGCCGAGATGATCGGTGTGAAATTGTTCCAGCTCGAAACTGTATTTGGTCTTTCGAAAGCGGACTTCACTTTACTTGGTCAACCCCACTTGAGCTTTGCACTAAGTGTTGGTGTGCTGCCATGGCCGATCGTCTTCATCATGACCGATGTGATCAACGACTATTATGGTGTCCGTGGTGTCCGTTTTCTGACATTGCTCACTACTGCACTTATCGCATTCGCTTTTCTTGTTCTTTATTTCGCTATACATATTGCACCTGCCGATTTCTGGATCGGCACCAGCGTTGAACAAGGAGTCCCGGACATGCAGGCCGCCTTCACGGCGATCTTCGGGCAGGGTATGAACATCATCGTGGGATCGTTGACCGCATTCGTCGTTGGTCAGCTATTGGACGCGTGGGTGTTCAGAAGCATCAAACGCGTTACCGGCGACAAACGGATCTGGTTGCGTGCAACCGGCAGCACGATCATAAGCCAATTGATCGATAGCGTTGTGGTGACCTACGTTGCATTCTTCGCATTCAAAGGATGGTCGTTCCAATTATGTACAGCATTGGTGCTCACGGCATACTGTTACAAACTGGTGATAGCAGTGTTAGCTACTCCATTGATCTATCTCGCACACTCCGGTGTTGAGCGGTATCTTGGCCGACCTAAGGCTGAAGCAATGCGTGCAGCTGCCCTGAGAAGAAGTGACGAACAGTGAACGATTCAGTGATCATAGAACCGATCCGAAAGGATGATCACGAAGGCCTTTTCCGACTAGTGGATAAGGAACGGGCACGGTTATCGACCTACTTCCCTGTTACGTGTTCGCGTTGTTCCGATCCGCGACATACGCGTCGGTATATCAAGGAGATATTAGCGCTCAGCGACAAGCGCGAACTGTTCTGTTTCCTGCTGCGCGATTATGAAGGAAGCGATCCGATCGGTGCAGTGTTCCTCAAGGAGTTCGATTGGAGCATTCCGAAATGTGAGATAGCCTATTTCATCAATTCGATCTTCGAGAAACGTGGTGCTACGAGCTTGGGTGTAATGTGGGCCGTGGATCATGCTTTCACCAACCTCGGCGTGGAGAAAGTATATGCCAGGATCTCTCCGGAGAATATTGGGAGCATCAAAGTAGTGGAGAACTGTGGGTTCCAACGTGAAGGATTATTGCGCCGCGATTTCCGCACAAGCAAAGGGGAGCTGCTGGATGTTTATATGTACAGTTGTTTGAGGTAATTTCTGATTCCGGATTGCTGATGCCTGATTCCTAGCATTCACCCGGACTGTAATGACCAGGCTTCGGGTGATCGCGGATCGGTCCAGAGACTCGTTGGTATAGCACTCTTTCTTTCCTTCGTCCTGCGATCTTTGTACTGTATCCCGATAATGGCTAAGAAGAAAACTCATATCAGCAAGAAAGAGCTGCTCAAGATCGAGAAGGGCGCGGTGCGTAAAGAGCAGAAGGAACAAGGTGCACTGGACGGCCGTTTCCGTGAAAAGATGGTGCCTAACAAAAAGCGAAAGGCGCAACGCAAGCGCGATAAGGATATCGACGCTGAAGACCTTTAATGCCATTTGGAAATAGAGACCCATCCAACCTGCTCGCTCTTTTCCGCCCATGCTTCTTCAAAAAATAGTTCCGTAGCTATGGCTATGCAACTATTTTTTGAATCGCCTGGTCATAAATTAACACGTGCCTTCGGCAGTCAGGTTCGCATCTTCGGACGAATCTCTATTTCCAAATGGTATAACTACGATCCCGGCGGTGTCCACTTCTCGATCACACTGGCGACCGGCTTGATCGTTCGCAAGTAATCGTAGATCGCGCCAAGGTCCTCCGTTGTCATGGAGGCATACATCATCCACGGCATGGGTGTTTGCATGTCTCCGCGCTCCCAGTTGACAGCCGGAACAACGTATGCACTATCCTGATAAAGTTTGAAGCGTTGGATGAATTGCTCTTTCGACCATTTACCGATACCACCATCTTCACTTGGGGTGATATTCGCCGAACGTACAATACTGCCATTCGGGAATTGGAACTCAAAGCCACCCGCGAGCGGCTCTCCGATCTTCTTGCCTTTTTCGGTGTGCGTGTGGCACTCAATGCATGCAGCCGCATTCGTGACGTACTCCCCATAATTCGGATCGGTCATTGCGGGCCGCGCCATTGGATGGGGAGGTTCTGGTACAGTGCGCATGATCAAATTCACGGGGAGATCGATCACACTTTCAGGATAGGGTTTCGTCTCGATCGGATCGAGGGAACGCAAGTAGGCGATGATGCTATACACATCCTCGGTTGCCAACTTGTTGTAATTCATATACGGCATCACCGGAAAGAAGGGGTGCCCATCCTTGCTCACACCGCTGGTGATCGCACGGTATATCTCGCCATCGCTCCAATTCTTCATGGTGAATGGCGTGATGTTCTTCGCGTAGAACTCGCCGGGGAACTGCATCGTGCGATCGAACTTATCGCCACCTGCGCCTGCGGTACCAAGTATGGGTGGTGCCGCGAACGCGTTCCAATCACGCTGACTGTGACAGTCCATACAAACGCACACACTATTCGCCAGATAAGCGCCACGTTCTACTCGTTCGGGCGTTACTTCCACCTTCAGGTCAGATGGTGCGTCGATGCCTGGAAGTGCTTGGGTGATGTAGGTGACACCAAGGAGCGCGATCAACACGATCGCGAGAACCAGGATCACGAGGACCTTGATAACAGTTTTCATGGGAGAGGTTTTTTTTTGAACGTGATGATCACAATAACTACGAGAACCGGTCTGTGATCCAAACGTAAATATAATGTGTTTTCGATCCGAATGCAAAACCGAAAACAACTGAACTTCACCCTGTTGAATAGTCGACCCTTATGACTCTTATCGCGAAAGCCGATCCCGCTTAGTATCTTCGGAACCGCATGTCCAAGAACATTACATCACTCAGCGGCCGGGACGGAAAGGAGTTGGACGACTCCTTATGGGAACGGCTGCAACAAGTTGCTAATTCCGGCCATGGTTCGCCATCCGGTCAAATGTTAACGGAGGTCGCACAGGATTTCCTGGTGGGTGAAGCCGTTACTTACGGCACCAGTTCATTCTATGATTTCCTGAAGCGCGACAACAAGGACATCAAAGCATACGTGTGCAACGGCAGTACATGCTTGGTGGCCGGAACACAGGATCGCGTAAGTCGTGAACTGAAGCGTCATTTCAAAGCTGAGGAGATCGGGCACATGTGTTGCCTCGGACGCTGCCACGAGAACAGCGCGTTCAACGTCGGCGGACGGAATTACAGTGGCGATGCGATCGAACACATCGATGCTTTAGTGAAGGGCACTTCGTCTCCGCAAAGCGGAAAACACCACGTGGACACTTCCATGGAACAGCCGATACTCACGGCCCCGATGCCCGCGCTTGATGCGTTCTACGTATTGTGGGAACGTGTGTTGAAAGCCGATCCGAAGGATATTCTAAACGAGATCACCGTCGCTACGATCCGCGGTCGTGGTGGTGCAGGTTTCCCGATGGGATTCAAGCTACAAGCATGTCGCGATGCAGAGGATAGAACCGGGAACGGCACGCCCCGAAAGTACATTGTGTGTAATGCGGATGAAGGTGATCCGGCAGCTTTCAGCGATCGCTATTTATTGGAACAACGCCCTCATTTAGTGCTGCTCGGAATGATGATCGCAGGTTACTGCGCCGGTGCCGATACGGGTGTTTTGTACATCCGTGCCGAGTACCCCGAAGCCGTTGCGATCGTAAAGCAAGCCGTGAAGGATATCGAAGCGAAAGGCTGGATCGGAAAAGACATTAAAGGCAGTGGTTTCAACTACCGTTTCAAGGTGATCATGGCCGCTGGCGCATATGTGTGTGGCGAAGAAACCGCCCTACTGAACAGCATCGAAGGCAAGCGTGGCGAAGTGCGTACACGTCCACCCTACCCTGCACAACAAGGGCTCTTCAACCGACCAACATTGGTGAACAATGTGGAGACGCTAGCATGTGTTCCTTGGGTGATCCAGAACGGAGGTGCAGCCTTCACAAAGATCGGTACCGAGAAAAGTAACGGCAGTAAATTAGTGAGCCTCGATAGCGCGTTCAATAGACCCGGTTTGTACGAAGTGGAGTGTGGCACACCTTTGCGGAAAGTGATCGACGAACTCGGCCAAGGCTTTAAAAAGAAAGTGAAAGCACTGCACATCGGCGGGCCACTTGGCGGCATCGTTCCCCTGAGTAAGATCGATGCACTCGGTATCGACTTCGAAAGCTTCCAGAAGGAAGGTTTCCTACTCGGTCATGCCAGCGTGTTGAGCATTCCAGAGGATTTCCCGATGGTGGAATACCTCGAGCACCTCTTCCAATTCACGGCAGTGGAAAGCTGCGGAAAATGTTTCCCTTGTCGTATCGGTAGCAAACGCGGAGAGGAGTTATTGCATCAAGCGCAAGCGAACGGAAACACCATCAACCGCGCACTCTTCAACGACCTATTGGAGACCATGGAGATCGGAAGTCTATGCGCCCTGGGTGGTGGATTGCCGCTTGGTATTAAGAATGCGCTGCAGTATTTTGATGATGAGTTGAAGGCGTATTTCAAGGTCTCAGAACCCCAAAGCCGACCATAGATGTCAGCTGCATTCAATTGTCTTGGCTCAAAATTGATCAAAGGATCGTTTTGGTGCATAGCAATTCTTGCAATACTTGCAGGTTCATCTTGCAAGAAGGACTTGGAACACATAGAGCCAACTGTTTTGCAATCAGATTCTGATTGGCCTGCACATTTATACCATCATACGGCGGAATGGCATACTTACACTGCGTCTTATGCCGTATCGCCTTCTCCAATGTGGCCAGATACCTACACGCTTGACTCAACTTGGCGAACCATTGGTGGCGATACCACTATCAATACATACACTGTCACCGACTTTTCTGGAACAGTTGGACCTTCAACTCCAAAAGTCTATCAACGTTCAGAAGTAAGGCGTAGGCGAGCATATTGGGAATTGACCAACGGTAACAACCCCAGTACCAGCGGAGGCAGCGTAACATGGTCGACATCAGTCAGTGGATTCTTCCGCCAAGACACGCTGGCCAAACGGGTTTATAGTGTAGGTTACCAGACGATTGCTCCTTATGGTGTTCTTCCATATGAAATGATCGTGTACGATTACAGTTTGGAGTTGGGTGATACTGTGCCCAGAAGTAGTTGGAACTATTATTCGAGTACGATCTATACCATTGATTCCATGGAGCAATGGTCCATCGGTAGTACCTCGCGCAAAGCATGGCACATCCAGCCAACAGACCGTTGGTTCGTGGAGGGTATCGGAGAGGTCGACAATCGTTTCGTTTATTTCCATAGTGATGTATTGAATTACGATCCTTGAACGCTCTGTGATCTGCGGTACTTGATACATAATGATAGCATCGGAAAAGAAAGCCATCCGCCAACGCATGATCGCCCAGCGCGATGCCAGTAACCCTGCCGAGCGCGCAGCACTGAGCGAGCGCATCATCACCGAGCTCGAAACGTTGATGAAAGAACGCAACGTGAAAGTGTTGCATAGCTTTCTGCCGATGGGTTCGGAAGTGGAACTCTTCCCGCTGTTGGATCGTGCTGTGAAGAATGGCATCGAAGTCTACGCCCCGAAGACCTTGAAAGGTCGCGTATTGGAAAACTACAGCTACACCGGCCAGCAACATCTAGTACCAGGCGTCTTCGGCACACGCCATCCGGCAGGCGATGAACCATACACCGGCACCTTCGACATGATCCTTGTTCCCGGCCTCGCGTTCACTGCAAAGGGTGATCGACTTGGCTACGGTGCTGGCTACTACGACACCTTCCTGCCACAACACTCGAAGGCCATGACAGTGGCGGTCTGCTTCCCATTTCAAGTGGTAGATAGCCTGCCTGTAGAAGCGCATGATCGGGCTGTGCAACGGGTGGTCACTGGGGCGGCCTAGGTGGAAGCCTTCACCGTTCATTATCTTCGTACTTACCCATGAACTCGACACCCACTTCAAAGGCTAACTCGCCTACAGCACCCACTGCCAAGACCAGCACAGCGCCTGCATCTTCGAACGCCACGAAGACTGATACCAAGGTGGCCTACATCAACGGAAAGGAAACGCCGATCATTGAAGGGGAGACCATCCTCGATCTATTGCGCCGCAACATGGGTCCGGATCCCGTTCCTACGCTCTGCGATGCACCTAATTTGGAGCCTTTTGGTAGTTGCCGTGTGTGTAGCGTGGAAGTGGCATTGGCGGGGGACGGCCCAACGAAAGTGATGGCCAGTTGCCACACGCCGGTCGCCAACGGCCAGTACATCACCACGCACAGCGAGCGCATGAAACGGCTGCGCAAGAACATCGTGGAATTGGTGCTCACGAACTACCCGACCGAGCAACTGAAGACAGAAAACCACGGTGCAAATGAATTGTACAACGTGGTACAGAACATTGGCTTTGATATCGATAGCGTTCGTTACCCGAAAGGAGCACTACCTCTGGATGCCGCCGGTCCCGACCGTGCGTTCGTGAGTGACACTACGCACCCCTACATGGTGAGCAACCTCGACAGCTGCATCAACTGTTACCGTTGTGTGCGCGCCTGCGATGAAGTGCAAGGTGAAATGGTGCTGACCATGGCCGGTCGCGGCTTTGGTAGTTGGATCGCGAAGGGCACCGGAGAGAGTTTCAACGACAGTGATTGTGTGAGTTGCGGTGCTTGTGCGCAAGCTTGCCCGACGAGCGCCATCACTGATGTGTTCCGTAGCAAGGAGACCGAGGCCGACCGCATCGTGCGCACCGTGTGTACTTACTGCGGCGTGGGTTGTAACTTGGATGTTCGCGTGAAGGACGAGAAGGTCGTGGCGATCACTGCGCCCTACGATGCCGAATCGAACCAAGGACATACCTGCTTGAAGGGCCGTTATGCCTTCAGCTTTTACGACCACCCGGACCGCATCCGCACGCCGCTCCTGAAGAAGGATGGCAAGTTCGTGCCAGCGACTTGGGACGAAGCGTACGACTTCATCACCAACAAGCTCACGCAGTTGAAGACCGACCACGGTCCGGACAGCATCGCGGGGATCAGCAGTGCGCGTTGTCCGAATGAGGAGAACTACCTCATGCAGAAATTCATGCGGGCGGTGATCGGCACCAACAACATCGATTGCTGCGCGCGTGTATGCCACAGCCCTACTGCCCTTGGCATGCAACACACCTACGGAACGGGTGCGGCCACCAATAGCATCGACGACCTCAACGATACCGATACCATGATGGTGATCGGTGCGAATCCCACCGATGCACACCCTGTGACCGGCGCCAAGATCAAGCAGCAGGCCATGAAGGGCAAGACGCTGATCGTGATCGATCCACGTCGCATCCACTTGGCCAAGTACGCGCAACATCACTTGCAACTGAAGCCCGGCACCAACGTGGCGCTACTGAACATGATGATGCACTACATCATCAAAGAAGGTTTGGTGGATCAGAAATTCATTGACAACCGTACCGAAGGCTACGCCGAATTCCGCGATCATTTGTTGGCACTGGACATCGACAAGATGGAAGCTGTTACAGGTGTGCCACGCGAGCAAGTGCGTGCTGCAGCGATCGCCTACGCGACGAGTCCCGCTGCCATGAGCTTCCACGGTTTGGGTGTTACCGAGCATTCACAAGGGACCTTCACCGTAATGCAGATCGCCGACCTCGCGATGATGACCGGCAACATCGGTCGGCGCGGTGTGGGTGTGAATCCGTTGCGCGGACAGAACAACGTGCAGGGCGCGGCCGACATGGGTGCCCAGCCGCACCAAGGCGCAGGCTACCACGAGGTGGACGACATGGAGATCAACAAACTATACGAAGCGCACTACGGCGTGCCCGTGCCCAGCCACATCGGTTACAAGATCCCCGAGATGTTCAACGCCGCCATCGATGGTAGTTTGAAGGCGCTGTGGTTGATCGGTGAGGACGTGGTGCAGACGGACCCGAACACCAATAAGGTGATCAAGGCCATGGAAAGCTTGGAGCTGCTGGTGGTTCAAGAGCTCTTCATGACCGAGACCGCTCAGTACGCCGACGTGATCCTGCCCGGCGCAAGCTTCCTGGAAAAGAGCGGAACCTTCACCAACGGTGAGCGCCGCGTGCAACGTGTGAACGCTGTTGTGGAACCACTTTCCGGTACCAAGCCCGATGGCCAGATCATCGTGGACATCATGAACCGCATGGGTGCCAAAGAGCCCGACTACCATCCGAGCTGGGTGCTGGAGGAGATCAGCCGCATCGTGCCGTTCTTCAAAGGAATTCGCTGGGAAAACCTCGGCGAGAACGGCAAGCAGTGGCCTGTAGCCGAAGACGGCACCGACACGCAGATCCTGCACGGCACCAGCTTCAAACGCGGCCTAGGAAAATTCTTCGCTCCGGATTGGATCGAAAGCAAAGAGGTGAGCGAACACGGCAAGGAATATCCTTACATCATCACCACCAACCGTGAGCTGGAGCACTACAACTGCGGCA
Organism: Flavobacteriales bacterium; assembly: GCA_016704485.1. Taxonomy (NCBI): domain Bacteria; kingdom Pseudomonadati; phylum Bacteroidota; class Flavobacteriia; order Flavobacteriales; species Flavobacteriales bacterium. The sequence goes on from JADJAA010000001.1 coordinate 561,531, forward strand.
CCATGACGCGCCGTACGCGCAACAACGATATCCTTACCGAGGATGTACTAATGATCCACCCGGATGATGCCGCCAAGAACAACATCGCTGAAGGCGATATGGTCTGCGTGGAAAGCCCGCGCGGTAAGGTGGACATCAAGGCCCGCATCACCGACGAAGTGAAGCCCGGCATCCTCAGCAGCACCTTCCACTTCCCGGAGATCATGCTCAACATCATCACCAGCGATGTACACGACACCGAGGCGCTATGCCCGGAATACAAGGTGGTGAGTTGTAGGATACGGAAAGCGAAGAAGGGGCATTTGCGGAAGGCGGGGGAGGTAGTGGCTTGATTAATTGAAATGAAGAGTCCAAGTAACCAACATAGACCTATCTGACACAATCCATTCAGACTAACCTATCGAATTTTTTTTCAAAGAACTATCGCACTATATGGAGAATCTCCTAACCACAAAGGTCGCCATACTATTATGTATTGGCATGGTGGTTTTAATCCTTACAATCTGGTGCTTGAATAGAGTACTCAAAAAAAACAATACATACATAGTACATCCGGAAAAAACCATCGTATCTATTTATGAGCGATCACCGAATGGGGTTTCCTCTCCATGGACTGAGGCAATAGCATCGGCAATAATAAATACGTCGGTTGATTCACTGAGTAAGACATTAAAGGCAGTAATTAAATCTGACTCCAAGTCCTACCAAGCTCAATATCAATTCAAAGCCTCACGTGAAAAGATCTATTACAACACTGGCCCAATTGTAAAGCTTTCAAGGCTTGACGAAAGGATAAATGAACTGAAAAGACAAATTGAAGAAAAAATCAAATTTGAAGCAACCGCCGACAAGTCCGCTTTTGAGTTAGACGCACAAGACCCGGGTGCTGTGGATCAGTTCAACTCCATAAAGGAATTAGACTTACCAACGCTAAAGGGTGAGTTAGAATCGAATATTGCATTTCGCCAATATCACACTCCTTTTGACAAGAGCATAGTAGGATTAATCGAACTCAAGCGGGTTATTCTCAATAATGACACCCAGATAGTTGCTTGTACAATCAAACTAATTCCAGTTAGCAACATGGAGGGAACCTTGACAAAATTCAAGCTCTGGAGCGTGCAGTTTGATTACTTGAAATGTCGCTTGGACGTTTGGCATAGATATTTCGATGTAGACATGCTGATTACTCTCAAGACAGTAATTCGTGATTCAACAGGTGTGTACCGACAGGCATTACTACTTCAAGACATGATTAGTCTTGCTGGAATTCGAATGGGAAAGCTTTATGGCCATGACGAACTAAGCCATATTGAAACCCACTGGTTTCAAGCGATTCCCCAAATGTCAAACACAGTCATTTCTATGGAAGGTCAGCCAGATAGAACAGTGTTAGACTCAGGGAATTTCACCATAGTAGTTGACGTAACGGAAAGAAAGTCTAGGGCTGGACTGACCAACTAGAAACTATTGACTTGCGTATTAGGTCCTTTCCCGAGTGCACTATGGAAACGTTAGGGTGTGATGGAAGTATGAACTAACTCGTCCGCTCCCTTGGATTGATGCGGGGCGTCAAAGTCTACGTAGAAAACCCGCATGCGAAGGCGAAGTCGACATCGTTAGCAGCACCTTCCACTTTCCGGAGATCATGCTCAACATCATCACCAGCGATGTACAGGACCGTGAAACGCTTTACTCCAAGGACTAAGTGGTTAGTTATCCGGTTAGGAAGTCGAAGAAGGCACACTTAATAAGGGAGCGAAAGTTTAAATTTGAACAATGCGCGTTGTCATTATCATAGCATTCGCGATCTCGTTTATTATTAGTGGTTGCGCAATGTTCCAATCGCGGGTGAATGATCAAACGAGCACTCTCCGGACCAGACCAACCGATCCTGTCTGGGACCTTGAGCTTTGGGAACTGCCTGCCGCAAGCGCGAAGGACTTCGCACCCCCGCTGGAAGATTTCCAGGACTCGGGACGCTATTATTCTTTCCAAGATCAGATCATCTCGGCCATGATCAACTACCATGTTGACAGCATTAGAATCGCCGCAAACAGATCCTCATCTCGAAAAGAGTTGGACGCATGGTATGCGACCGTGCGGCCACATCTTTTCGATTCGCTCAATGCCAAGTACCCGTGGAAATACCACCGATTCGAAGGAGAACTTCACTTCACGAATGATACCACTTGGCGTTGGCTCGGCTATCAGGACAGCTTTGAAACATGCCAGCGATCCATGACCTTGGTTCAGCTTCTGAAGCCCGGCCATTGGTATCTATTCGTTTTCGATAGCGAGGGTCCGACGCATACGATCGGAAGAGGACATTACGCGGAGCGGCGTGTAAGTTTTTATTTGGACCCACAGCGCCAAGTTCTCCATTGGAGTAACACACGGAAACGGGTTAAGAAGATGAGGATCGTTTAGGGAACGCACTTTTCGGAGGATCTGCTCAATTACATTCCTACACTAGTCGGCAGGCGGAACCACCGCTCTTCCCAAATACCTTGCTGTTGGGCGGGCGCTTTGCAATGCTATTGCGGTAGCCAGTATTGTTGTATGGTGGACGGAGTGACGGGGTACGTGCTGCACAAACGCCGTTGTGCGTACCCCGTCAGCCCCGTCCACCCGTTAGGTGCTTGTTGGTGAATTGTAGTTGGGGTGAGACCTCCTGACTGAGTCGATCCTACTTCACTTCTTTTGGTCCTTACCGGGTTGTTGCTTGCGTACATCCGTGCGCACCTTGTACAGGCGCTCGCTAAACCCACCGTTCTCTTCGAATTTGCGTCCCAGGCTTTGCAGTTGGCGATCGCTTAGCCCAAAGGCCACGTTGGCCAAAATGAATCCGATGTTCCCAGCGATCTCCGGTGTGCTGCGCTCCGGGAAACGGGTGTGCACGTCGCGGCCCCAGCGTGCCACAGTATCCACATCCGTGAAGCGCTTATCCACCAACTCTTGGCGGATGGGATCGTTGCTCCCCCATTGCTTCAACTTGTTGTGGCGGAGAAAGGCGGTGTAGTCCTTCTTCAATTCTTCAAGGCTGGCCTTTGCGACATTCGTTAGATTCATCTCCAACTTCTTGGAGGTCGCACTAAAGACAGATCCCTCTGTGATATTGCGGCTGCCGCTGCGTGCGGCCTGCACCATTTGGTCATTGGTGCGACTGCCCGGTTCGATGTAGCGCTTCACAAAACGCACGGTAATATCCAAGACCAATTCGGCTACTTGGTAGCTCTTCAGCTTTTCGTAACCACCGCTTTTTCCAAAGACCTTACTATTGGGCGGGCGCTCTGCCATAGGTCCAAGGTAGCCAGTAATCTTGTACGGTGGACGGCGTGAAGCTGCGCCCATGCTGAGGCTACAGCCCAATTCCCCGGCGAAGTCCTTGCAGGCATTGTGCACGCTTTCACAAAGCAGCATTACAACTTTCAGCTGGGGTGCGCGGCTCCGCATCGGGAGCATCGCGAAAGTGGCTGAGCAATACGCACCCTGATCTCACTCACCCCCTCTTACCACCATGAAACTCCGATCCTGTTGTTTGTTGGCTGCCGCAGCGCGGAAATGGTATAGACCATGCGGTAGGTCGCCAATGGCGATGGTCACGCGGTCTGTCCCATTGCTCCGCTCGTGCCTTACACATTGGCCCTGGGTGTTGAAGATCCAGAATTCTTTTGTGGCACCGCGTGGGAACTCCACCACGAGCATATCATCGGCCGGTACAGGATAGATCGCGCCGATAAGGTCGACCTCATTTTCGGGCACACTGTTCTGCAAACAACCCGCTGGCAGAAATGCGCATTGGCTGGCCGGGGTAGCGAAGATCAACTCGACCACATCCATGTTCACCGGTTGCGTGCCACTGTTGTTCGGCGGTTCCCCCGCGCTATTGTAGTACAGGTTTATGTCTCCGAAACCGATCAGCCCTCCATTGTTCCCGGGCAGATCCCCCGGCAGGAACCGGAAACCGAAATTGCTGCAAACACTAATGTCCGGAGTTGCTCCCGAAAGTGTAGCGGTCGCCATCAGCGCATTCGCTGTTGGTAGTCCGTCCATGCACTTGTACGCACTACCTATAACGTCTATGCAATCCAGCAGCGAAACCGCTTCCCAGCCCGGTAGTTCCGACACCCCAGAAAAGGCGATGTTCAGTTCGCTATTCGGCGTTACCGCCAAACCGGTAACGGCGCTTACAATGTTAGCGGCGCTCAGGGAGGAGTTGGTACAACAATCCACCTCATATTGTAACAGCACTTTTCCGCCATCGCCGATGAATTCCTGCACTTGCGGTGCGAGTGCCGTCCGGTCCACATTACCAAAAAAACAGAGCCAGTCGTACCCGTTCTCCGAGTCGATGCATGTAGACACGAAGCCAGCAGGTAAAGTGAAGACACCCATCATGGATACATCCACCGTATGGCCTAAACTCTGGATCGCGGCAATGAGTGGTGCATCCGCAGAATTATATCCGATGGCGTTCATAATGTACACACGATCGGCTTTTGCGTGTGTTGCAAAGGCGAAGGCGCATACCGCCAATACTAAGGTCCGTACGATGCGAGTGTCCATGTTCAATAGATCTTATGGCGCCAAACTACGGCGATCCGAGGTGTCCGGAGCGCGGTGCACCGGAATATTATTGAACTTCTGTTGAGTGTTCACCTGCTCATCTATTGACAACCCTGCGACACGAACGCTTTTCTTGATCTTCCTGTGCAAAACTTCCTCATGCGAACATAACCGAACTTTGTCCGCTTGTGATTAAGTTGCCGAAATACAATTGACGGCTATACCGTCAAGTAAAGGAAGATGACAAGTGTAGAGATCTGTGCAGGTGCCGGAGGTCAATCATTAGGGTTGGAACGTGCTGGCTTTGGGCATGAAGCGTTGGTGGAGATCTCGCCATCTCATTGCCATCTGTTACTTTAAGGTCCTAAAAGCGTGCTATGACCGCCTTGCTCACAGACACGATTTGATGGTTGCTACCATCCATGCACTCGTTGCATTGGGCGGATCCGGATCGATTGAAGAAATACGAGAAAGGGTGATTGAGTTATTGGCCGTTCCGGACGAAGTGGCCAACCTACCTTATACGACAAAACGCGGGAATGTAGATGGCCGAACAGAGTTGGAGTACAACTTGGCCTGGGCACGCACCTATCTGGGACAGATGGGATATTTGGAAAATTCGTCGCGAGGAGTTTGGAGCTTGACAGCGAATGCAGCAGATCCAAATGCGATTATGGACCTGCGCTTCAAGAAAGAACTTAAAGGCACCATTAGTGACCTACAAAAGCAAAACGATTGGAAACAAGATCTACTGAAGCTCCTGTGCGAAACCATGCACCCATCGGCCTTTGAACGTTTAGTGCAGCGTATGCTTCGTGAAACCGGCTTTGTTCAAGTCGAAGTGACCGGTCGCACCGGTGATGGCGGTATCGATGGTAAGGGAATTGCAAAGATCAACGGCATCCTAAGCTTCCATGTGGTGTTCCAATGCAAACGCTACGCAGGGTCAGTAGGTTCAGCGGAGATCCGCAATTTTCGAGGGGCCATGCAAGGTCGTGCAGACAAGGGTCTTTTCATCACGACTGGTTACTTCACTCGCGAGGCGATCCGTGAAGCTGTACGAGATGGCGCAAGTGCGATCGATCTTGTAAATGGAGATAAGCTTGCCGAGAAACTAAAGACCCTAGGGCTTGGGGTGAAAGTAGATTACATTGAAAGTATCACGCTTCAACCTGAATGGTTCAAGACAATTTGACATCTTCCATGGTTACCCTTCACTTCACATATTACGAAATCATTGATTCCGACTGGACTGCAATCGACATCACCGTTTTAGAGAACGACCAACCAGTTTCTGCGTTCCGGAACTACGCACCTGAGATGTTGACCAAAGAGATCTATGGTAATCAATCAGAAGCCTTTCAACTCCCTGATCTCAGAACGGCATTGACAATGATCCATAGTAACAAGTCCTATCACGAGTGTTCAATTAGAAACGCCGTTGATTGACCATTCGCCGCTTAGCAATCCAGCAAGAAGATTTCACTCACGGACTAACACTGTTTTTGCGAACGGTATTCTGGTAAGCAACTATGAAGCGCTTCACTCAGGTTTACGTTCCTGGAATAGTGAGCAACCGATCTTACATGCTAGCATCAGTTGCAAGTGGACACTTCGCAGCGACTGTGCACAGAATGCAAGGTCGGAAGGACTGAACCTAGTGAGGAATAGGAAAGGGCGGCTGCCACATGTTACCGTAAAAACAGGCGAGCCAACACCCGATCGTATCGCATCCATCGCGCTGGGCACAGGGGATATTGACCTTGTTTACCACTTCGCTCTGTACGAGCTTTTGGATACGGTCCGGTCGCTCGTAATGAGTGATCATGAAGACTCGATCAACACAATGATCGAAGGAAGACGGCTAAGGGATATATCGGATCTTCTGCTGGATCTGATCGTCTGATACCATTTCTCATTAGCAAGTTAATGCTTGATCGATTGAATGCGATCAACGTCAGTATCGGTAGTAAAACACGCTTTTGATCACAGCAGATCCAACACAAATTCGGGTCTTATTACATGATCCTGTAAATTGTAACCGATATGAACCCTGCTACAATGCCTGATAAACTCCCCCGCATCGCACCAGCATCCTTTAACTTCTTGCGTGATCTCGAGAAAAACAACGACCGCGATTGGTTCACAGGAAACAAAGACAAATACGACACCGCGCGGACGAATGTGATCACGGTGGCCGATGCGTTGATCGAACGGTTACGCACTCACGATAGCATTGCTACTGAGGACGGGAAGAAATGCCTTTACCGCATTTATAACGACACCCGTTTCCACAAGGACAAGCCACCGTATAAGACCTGGTTCGGCGGCAGTATTGGTCGCGTTAAACCTGCACTGCGCGGTGGGTATTACTTCCGCCTTAAGCCAGATGCATCATTTATTGCTTGCGGTTTTTTCGCACCGGAACCTGCCGATCTGAAACGCATCCGGATCGATATCGACCAGGACCTGAATGCATGGCGAAAATTGCTTAAGGCCAAAAAGCTGAGCGATACGTTCGGAGACATACTGGGCGACGGCGTGAAGACCGCACCGAAGGGTTACGCACAGGATCATCCCGGTATCGATCTGTTGCGTATGAAGCAATTCCTGTTCCGGCGAGCATTGACCAACAAAGAGGTATTAGCGCAGGATCTTGTAGAGCGCATGGATGAGATCTATAGAGCGATCCGTCCCTTCTTCGATCATATGAGCGAAGTGCTTACTACGGACGTGAATGGTGTTAGTTTGTTGCGAAGTCCAAGGAAGCGCTGACCCTATTACGCAATATCACTAGTGGGTAAATGACAATATGACCAACGTGGGCCGCTCGACTACAGCACGGGTCCGTTGTTAGATCCATGTTAAGTACACATTAATTTTCAACAAGTTTGCTGGAATCGCTCATTACTATCCTATTTTTAAGCCATGGGATCGACCATTAACTCTCCTAATGTGTTATCGCAGGACCAGGAGTATTCCACTCTCTTTTTTGACACCATTGCGCGTTCCAAAAAGAGAAAGTCATCGTTCGTTCCCGGAAAATTGCAGGTCGCTAAATTGTTGAGATTGCGGAAAAGGGTCAATAGGAGCACGGCAGTGTCAGAACTCATTTGTTCAGCTGAACCTGCATCGAAGACCTCGCGTGTGCGTTGGGTCCATTTCCACTTCTACGAGCAAGGCACCAAAGTTCCAGAACCGCAATTAGTGGGAGATCCGGAACGGATCCTTTTGTTCTATCCAACCGATCAGTTCGACAACATCCATGCGCTATTGCGTTCCCGCAAGGACCAGTTCTGTTATTTCTGGCAAGCTGCGGATGCGTCCCAGGTAAAGGCCTGGTTGTTCCAACCGTCTTGATCTTCAACCGATCGGCGCATAGGTATTGTACCGATCGCCGCGCAGGAACCCGATCAATCGCAAGCCACTTTTATCAGCAAGTGAAACGGAAAGCGAACTGGGTGCCCCAACCGAGACCATGACGGGAATTGCCATCATCACGCATTTCTGAACAAGCTCGAATCCTGCACGGCCACTTACGAGCAGGATCTTTTTTTCTCCGGTGATCTTCAATTGTGCCATGGCACCCGCGATCTTATCCACGGCATTGTGGCGACCAACATCCTCGCGAAGCAAAAGCAACTCACCTTCGGTATTGAAAAGCGCAGCCGCATGAAGGCCACCTGTATGCTTGAATGCGAACTGTGCCTTCCGCATGGTGACCGGCAATTGAACGATCAGATCCGCAGCAGGTTCCTCGAAAGGGACCATCGGGATCCTGCAAGTCGTGAACACGCTATCGATACTACTCTTTCCGCATACACCACAGCTGCTCGTGGTATAGAAATTACGTTGCCATTTCTTCGGATCCAGATCCACATCCGGATGCAGTTCCACCCGCACCACATTCCCTTTCTCTTCTTCTTTCACGTTCTGGCACACCACCACTCGGATCACTTCAATGGCACTCTCGATCAGCCCTTCGGTCAACAGAAAACCGAGTGCCAGCTCTTCATCATGTCCTGGTGTGCGCATGGTAACGCTTAACCGGAATTCCGAACGGTCATGTTCCGGTCCATGGCCCAAACGGATCTCCAACGGTTCTTCCACTACGACAAGATCAGTGGACGGCATTGCGCTGCTCCCCTCGGTGCGCAACAGTTGAACAGTATGTACGGGAGTCCTCATGCGATCAATTTCCGGTAGCTGCAAGACTTTTTCTTCGCCATACGATATCGTGCCTGAATATACAGTTCAGGTCGATCACGAAAGGTTGCAAACGGCCTTTGCGATCAGGTAAGAAGGGTTCATATCCATGACCTACAAGTAGATCCACGATGTGCTTATTCTCGGCGCGACTTTGATCCACGATGTTCGTTGTTTCAACCAAAAGGTGATCAACCCGTTGCGCTGAAAGCAATTTTTTCGCGCCTTGGATCGCGATGTGTTCAGCCCCTTCAATATCGATCTTCATGCACGCGATCCGATCGATGCACGCTTGTTCCGCTGCATCATCAAGGCTGGTGGTCTCTACTTCATAGACGTTATCGTTCGTACCCGCGGTACGTTCATGGAACAATACACTAAAGCCACTTGAGATCACCCGTGGCGTATCCATGAAGGGGAATGTTCCACTTTCATGCATTATCGCAGCATTTCTCAACTGCACATTCGTTGGTAATTCCGGATTGTTCCGCATGATCTGGTCATAGCAAATACGCGATGGCTCGAACGAAATTACGCGTCCCGTGTCTTTCACGAGACCGCTGACAACAGCCGTAATGTAACCGATGTTCGCACCAAGATCGAAGAACACATCACCGGGCACCAATGTGCGACGTAAAAAGTTCAAGAATTGTTCTTCGTAAATGCCATAGTACATATGCCGGCATGTCGATAACCGATGATCGATCTCTATCGCGACCCCATTGATCGATATCATTTCGATCGGCGGATCCGGAGCTGCCCATTTCCCGATACGGTCCGCGATGGTATGTCGCCCGCGTATTCCTAGTACAGGAAGAATACGCCTCAACGTTCGCCGGATCGCTTTCTTCAACATGGACATTCCGTATTCAGATAGACCAACTCCCTATTTCCGTTCGTTTCTGCGCCAGCATGTCACAAGATGATCATCGACCATGCCCACAGCTTGCATGAACGCATACACAATGGTAGAGCCAACGAAACTGAATCCGGCCTTTTTAAGGTCCTTGCTCAGTGCGTCACTGATCGACGACGTGGCCGGCACCTGAGATATTGATGTCCATTGATTGACCTGTGGGGTGTGATCCACGTAGTTCCACAAGTGATCGCTGAACGAACCTTGTTCTTTGATCCGTAGATAAGCATTTGCGTTCTTAACGACCCCTTGGATCTTGAGCCGGTTCCGGATGATACCCGGGTCCTTCATCAATTGCATGATCTTCTTCTCATCGTAGCATGCGATCTTCTCTGCATCCCAACCATCGAATGCTTTGCGATAGCTTTCCGTACGGATCAGGATGGTATACCAACTAAGGCCGGCTTGGGCACCATCCAAGCAGAGCTTCTCGAAGAGCTTGGCATCATCGTGTTCCGGGCGGCCCCAGATCCTATCATGATAATCCTTGTAGATGTCATCCTTCAAACACCAAGGGCATCGTTCGCGTTCCATAGCGCCAAATTATATCCTTTCGCATAACCGTTCCGCTGACACCAAAAGAAAACACCGCCAGATCCGGGTTACCGGAACTGGCGGTGCGTTATCTATCTGTTAGTACTCAATAGGCGACCATGAACCGTTGTGTGGTCCGATATTCACCGGAGGTCGCTTCGATGAAATACGTTCCGTACGAAAGTTGCTCCTGAAAGTCCATCGTGGAATAGTAGATCGTTCCCTGCACTGCTTTCTGTTCCTGATGCACGATGCGACCACTTACATCCATTACACGGATCATCAACGGTGCTTCCAACTCGGTCTGAAGGTCAATGCTCAAGTTGATCGATGAACCAGTAGTCGGGTTCGGCCAAACGGTCAACGCCATGGCCTGTTCTGCTCCGATCAGAACATGTACCGGGTTCCCCGGAGGCGGTGCCATCATGGAACCGGCAATGGTAACATCACATGCTTCGCCATACGGACAATACGTAACTCCGTTATCATAGCTTACCGCTACACTGACCTGATAGGTGCGACCTGGGACAAGAGCTGGAGCTCCCAAATTCAATGTGCGGATGTAGTTGTTCGAGACCGATTCCCGGTCATAGCCATCTGCTACGTTCACGAACTTGAACTTGTATTTGTTCGCACCACGCAATGGTTGTGCGATCACGCGCTGAGCCAATGACCGTGTAACGCCGCATGAAAAATGGACGCTTGTAGGATCCCAGACCAATTTAGTGGAAGGACAATCCGCTGCACTTGGATCGATCTTGAACCGACATGCTGGACCCCACGGTAAAGCAACGCCAGCTACATGACCACGAACCCTTACATTCATCATTACGCCACTTGGAATATGGTTGGCAGCACTCCAGTTGTTCACGCGCAGATGGCATGCACGTAGTTCTGCATTGCCGTATAGGTCATTGGTCGCATGACTCAGGAATCGACGGAACGAATAACTGCCATTGGGATCAAAGAACCAATACTCATATCCACTTGTGGTGTTGGTGATGCCAAATTGTGCGGAAACCAATGGGTTCGCATTGCAAACAAGATACTCACCGGATGGTGTCCAATCCACCTTGTCCTTCAATAAGAAGAGAAAGTCATCCGTACCCATTTCGGTGGAGAAAGCCTGATCACCCATGATCGCACTCACCGATCCGTTCGTGAAGTTGTTGCGGTTGTCTATGATCCGCTTTCCGTTACGATCGGTTAGTACATATCCTCCATTCGCGATGCCATCACCGGCACTGTCGAACACCTTCAGCTTATAAGATCCAGATGGCACACAACAGCCGGTCTGGACGGTGGAATTATCGGCCATGCCAGTTCCTTGACACACCGGATATGTATAACCATCGGCGATCAATTGCCAGGATGTCTGCGATCCGATCGCGTCCGTCTCGAACGTCAATTTCAACTCTTCCGTACAACCGGATTCAAGTTTCGCTACCATGCCCCTGGCAGTTCCGTTGTAACTGCTGAATCCACCTAACACAACGATATCCCCTTCGGGTAGGAATTGCGTGTCGTACACCCAGTTATTGAACCCGGTGCCAGTCAGAAAATCAATGTCCTTTGAACCGTCACTATTCAATAGTGCGATACGGTTCGCGCTAACGCCATTGTATGATGTAAAATCTCCACCACATAGAATTCTACCACCCGGTTGTGTATCCAAGGAATATACCCAACTATTGAACCCAGCTACAGGCTTGAATGTCGGATCCACGGCACCCGTCTCAAGGATGCGAGCTACTCTGGGGCGGCTTGCTCCGTTGTAATCCGTGAACGGACCACCAATGATCAACTTACCATCAGGTTGGATAGCGAGTGCGTAGCCTGGAGAATTAAGACCTGTGCCGGTACTGAAAGTTGGATCGTTGGCGCCATCGGCCAATAAACGCGCAACTCCATTACGTGAGGTACCGGAGATTGTAGCAAATGAGCCTCCGATATACACTTTACCGTCCGTGGCCACTTTCATGCAGAGCACAGCAGCATCGGGTCCAACACCTGGATCGAAGGTCAGATCCAACGTCCCGTTCGAATTCAATCGTGCTATCCTTGGGCGTGGTATGCCATTGTATGACGTGAACCATCCTGCAACCATGATCCTACCCGACGGCAATACATCGACGGCCGTTACGATCCCGTTGAATCCCAAGCCTGAAATGAACGTCAGGTCCAAGGATCCATCGGAGTTCAATCGTGCAATGCTCCGCTGTAGAACGCCATTGTAGCTTGAGAACTGACCACCAATAATGATCTTGCCATCGGGCTGCATGGCGATCTCGTTGACCGTACTGGAGGCCCCAGTACCAGGATCGAACGAGGTATCCAAAAGGCCATTTTCGGTCAAGCGTGCGATGCGTTTACGCGATGTGCCAGCGAACCCGGTGAATGTGCCACCGATCACAAGCTTGCCATCAACCTGAACGGCAGAACATGATATCCGGCTATTGGCACCGGGGCCGTTGGCATAGGAGGTGACAAGGTCACCTGCCTGAGCAGTTAATAACGTTGGAATGGCGGCGACAAGGAGGGAGAGAGAGAACGTCGCAGACCTTTTACGGGTTTTGATCTGTTTCATTTTGAATATGGTTCAACCGTTGGCTCTCTTAGGTTAGGTTTGGATAGATGCGCTTGAACGGTAGGCATTTTACGCAAGCCTACCAGAATAGTTTCATTGCCGAAGAATTGACCTTTTGCTTGTCCGGTGCGGATTACGTTATCAACCTGATCCTTCGTTCCTTTGTAGCATGCCAAGCCGTACAAAACCACTGATCGACACTCATGATCGCTTGCACAGGAGCTTGCGGTTGAGTATCGTGGATAAGTGCGACCTGCGCTGCACGTATTGCATGCCTGAAGACCAGGTCTTCCTGAAGCGCAAGGAGCTTATGACCCTGGAAGAGCTCGGCACAATCGCTCGCATTTTCGTAGAACAGTTCGGTATTACCAAGATCCGGATCACCGGTGGAGAACCACTTGTTAGACCGGATGTTGTTGAAATTGTCCGAGATCTTTCAACGCTCCCGGTCCAATTGGGGCTTACCACGAATGCTCATACGTTGCACCATCATCTGGATGGTCTTATTGCTGGTGGGTTGAAGAGCATCAATATCAGTCTGGATACGTTCCATGTGGATCGGTTCAAGCAGATCACAAGGCGTGATGGCTTCCAGCGGGTATGGAACAATATCCAAGCGGCCCTAAAGAAAGGTCTTCGCGTAAAAGTGAACATGGTGGTCATGCGTGGGGTCAATGAGGACGAATTGGTACGTTTCGTGGAACTGACCCGCGACCATGATGTGCATGTCCGTTTCATTGAGTTCATGCCCTTTGCTGGAAATCATTGGGGGCGTGAACGTGTATTCACCTACGCTGAAATGTTGGAGCGCATTGGCATTTCCTATCCATTCGAGAAATTGAATGACGACCCGCACAGCACAGCAAAATCATACAGAGTGCCGAACTGGCCAGGAACGTTCGCAGTGATCAGCACGGTAACGGAACCGTTCTGCGGCACATGTGATCGGTTGCGCATTACTGCGGAAGGCAAAATGCGCAATTGTTTATTCTCGCGAGAAGAAACCGACCTGTTGAAAGCCATGCGCAGTGGAGCAGACCTTGGCCCGTTGATCGAAGCAAATGTATTGGCGAAGCATAAGATGCTCGGCGGGTTACCACCTTTCAAGGCCGCTTCCGAAACGGAGGTATTGAACCACCTAAGTGCTCGGCCAATGGTGAGCATTGGTGGGTGAGCGCAATTAAGTCACACCACTTTTACTGCCCGTGCCGGAATGCGTGTTCCTGCACTTTTAGCACGTGTAGAACGAAAGGGAACAAGGCATCCATGGTCTCTTGCGCACCGCGTGTTGATCCGGGTAACGTGATCACCAACGTGCGACCGATCATTCCGGCGATACCACGTGACATGATAGCTAAAGGCATACGATCCTGCCCATATGCGCGTGCGGTTTCCATGATTCCCGGTATTTCGCGATCCAGGATCGACGCTATCGCATCCGGGGTGTTATCCCTAGGAGAAAGTCCTGTACCACCGGTCGTAAGGATCAGGTCAACACCCAACTTGGCCCATTGCTGGACTTGTGCCTTGATGGGATCGGTATCATCCGGAACCGTTGCGACTTCAATAACATTCAGGTTCAATTGCTCCAACCGCTCTTTGAGCCTCGCTCCCGCAGTGTCTTTCTTCTTACCCGCAGAAACCTGATCCGAACAGACCAGCACCGCTGCTTTCCGAGGTGTAGCAAAATCGTCCTTCCAATCACTTTTGCCGCCTTTTTTCTCTACCAACCGGATGCGATCGATGGTGATGCCTTTGTCGATCGGCTTCAGCATATCATAGATCGTTAGTGCCGCTACGCTAGCGCCATGCATGGCTTCCACTTCAACCCCGGTGCGGTATATGGTGCGCACTTTCACGTTTATGATGATGGAACTATCCGTGACCTCAAAATTGACCTCGGTGTGTTCCACGGGTAATGGATGGCAATCCGGGATCATGTCCGAAGTGCGTTTTACACCGAACAAGGCGGCAATTCTTGCTGCTTCCAACACATCTCCCTTGGGCACTTTCTTCGCTCGTACGACATCGATCGTCGTTGTGGAACTCACGGTTACCGTGGCTTGCGCAATGGCCTCACGCAGTGTTGTTGATTTATGAGTGATGTCGATCATGAACGATTCGTTTTCCACTTGTGCGCATCATCATCGAACAATTCGCGACCGAAGATCGGTAGTTCCTTCTTCACCGCATCAACAACGAAAGCGACCGCTTCACGCGCTTGCCGACGATGGGGTGCACTGGCAAATACCATGAAACATAATTTCCCAGCGGGGATCCTTCCCAGGCTGTGGTACACATGCAAACAAGTTATTGTCGGCCACCGATCGAACGCATCTTCGCGGATCGCGGTCATGCGCTCCAATGCCATGTCCTTGTATGCGGTATACTCGATCGCCGTGACCGTATTCGCTGGTCGATCCATACCAGAACCTGCATCCATATACGCACGGATCTGACCTAGAAAAATTTCATGCGCGCCGATATCCATGCGCGTTGCATGCTTCGAGATACTTTCTGAGATGAAGCCTGGATCGATGGCTCCTTCAATAAAAATGTCATGCTTCCGATGTGTGCTCTTCTCTTTCATCCTCCTGCGAATGGCGGTAGTACCGCGATCTCTTCATCACCTGAAAGTTCCATTTCACCATGCACGATGGAACGATCGACCGCAATGCTATAGCTCAGGTCGTTCAGCCCATTGATGCGTGTTCCCAGTTGATCACGGAGCTCTTCCATGTTCTTCGCGTTCAGTTCAAGTGTTCCCACCTCCGCACGTTCCGCTATCATACCGAACAACAATACTTGCATGGCTCAAAGATCGCTCGGAGAGTTGATGTTGCGAAATAAATTCAAGGGCCAGCCGAATTTTCCAGGTACGATATCCATGAAATGCGTATCCACCGTAACCAGTGCATCGCTCAACCGGTAGCTCCCTTTGCTCAAGCAATTCTCGAACGATTCCAGACTTCGCTTGTGATAAGCCGCCGCCATCGGTTCTACTTTTCCAGCATGTCGTGGAACAATGGCATCACCACCGTTATCCAACGCATTCTTCAACTGGATGAGTAGGCGATCATTGATGGACGGCATATCACAGGCAGTGACCAATACTTTCACATACCGTGCATGCTTCAATGCCGTCGCAATACCTCTTAGCGGCCCATCACCGGGGGAATCATCCGGTATTACATGCGACCAATGTTCTGCGTATTTTTCTGGATCACCGATCACGATCACTTCTCGGGCCAACGGCCGTAACCGCTCGATACCAAGTTGCAACAACGTTACACCTTCATGCTCGATCATCGCTTTGTCATGGCCCATTCGGCTGCTTTTACCACCGGCAAGAACAACGCCTGTCCAACCTCGATCGCTCATTTCGGTAACCAATGTACTTCGATGGGATCGTCCTTCAAATACGACCGCCTGTTCTCCGGAACATAGGCCAGCACATCGGCATGTACCAAGCTATGGAGCATGTGTGAACCTTCGTCTCGCAGTAGCTCCACATGACCATCGCGTACGATCGCTGCACGGAATTCCGCACGATCCCCTTTTACGACCAGTGGATCGCGGAGCTTCAGAACATTGCTCTTCAGTCCGGGATCTGCTGCACCTTGCATCGCTTGTAAAAATAGCACTACGTATTCCCAGAACAAGACCATGACAGCGCGCGGATTTCCGGGTAGACCGAAAACGAACTTGCCGTTGATCCTTGCAAATAACATCGGCTTTCCCGGCTTCTGGGCTACGCAATGAAAGATCAGTTCCGCACCCATTTGCTGCAGCACCGGTAACACCAGATCATGATCACCGACCGAAACACCGCCAGTACAGATCACGACCTCAGAAACTTCCAACGCACGTTCGAATGACCAGCGCAATTCATCCATACTATCGCGTGCGGTGAAAACCTCATTCCCTGCGCAGCTAAGGACTTCCTTCAATGCTACGGATAACATGAGGTCATTACTGCTGAATATTTTTCCAGGTGCTGGTGTAGCACCTGGCTCAGTGAATTCTCCACCCGTTCGAATGATCGATACCTCAGGAACGCGACCCACAGGCACAGTGACAACTCCAACGGATGCCAACAGACCGATCGCGGATGCATTCAAGAAGGTTCCCTTTACGACTACCGTTCCTTCCGCTTTGATCTGCTCACCTTGCTTGCGGATATTCCCGCCCCGAACCAGGCGAGCATCATCAACTGTGATCATATCTCCGTCCCGTGTACAATACTCCTGCATGACCACGGTATCGGCTCCTTCTGGCACTTCGGCACCGGTGAATATCCGTACACACTGGGCTGGACCAACAGCGTTGTCCAACGTACCACCGGCCTGTACTTCATCACACACCTGCATCGGGCCATGTACATCCTCAAAGTGGAACGCATAACCATCCACCGCACTGCAATTGAACAACGGATGATCGAATGGTGCACGAATATCAGATCCTGCAAAATGATCGGACGCCTTTGCGATCGGAAGGTCGATCACCACTGGATCCGGCACTGCCGCCATCATCAACCGTTTTGCTTCCGATACTGATATCATGCCCAGAACAATTTTATGGAAGCCAGGAACAGAACGAAACCCAGCAGCTGCCGTAGTCGTGGTTCATTCAATCGCTGTGCTCCAAAATAACCTCCGGCCAAACCACCGACCACTGCGGCCAGCACCCATCCGACCACTTCATTACCCAACTCCATTCCATCCATCGCGATCCGTAACACGCCACTTGCGCTATTCACGAAGATGAACAACGCGCTTACCGCTGCGGTCTCTTTTGCATTCGCCCATCCCAAAAGCAGGATCAATGGACTAAGCAGGATCCCACCACCGATGCCGATCACTCCGGATACAAGGCCCAACACCGCACCAGTGATCAATGCCAATGGTATGTTCACCTCCTTGCTTTTTAAAGGTGCACTCCCGAAAAGCCCAACGAGCCTTGCCACCGCGAACAACAAACAAACTGCGAGTATCCGTTTGTAAATAAGTGGATCGACACTGATCCCTGCGCCGATGAACGCAAATGGAACGGATGCTAGCGCGAACGGCCAAAAGAGCTTCCAGCGAAAATGACCACCGCGTGCAAATTGTGTGAATGATATGGCGCTTACGAAAAGGTTCATGATCAATGCGGACGGCCTCATGACATCCTGCGAATAACCGAGCAACGCCATTACAACCAAATAACCACTTGCTCCACCGTGACCCACTGATGCATAGAAAAAGCCGATCACGGCCAACACACTCAATACAAGAACTGCATTCATCCGCGTATAATGCGTTGTTGATCCGCTGCTATGAGTTCTGGATCATCTGGTTGTTGAGGCGGTGCTATACGCATCCATCGACCGTGCTTAAGATCGCAAATATCCATGTGATCCGCGCCTCCATTCCCGCCGTTGATCAGATCCGAAATGCGCCATGCCATTAGTGCTGCTGCCATGTTCGGTACCATTACCGGTACGTTCTGCATATCGCAACCATCCTGATCCATTCCGATCTTTCCGGGATAATAATCGCGCAGCCCGAACCCTTTTCCCCTTGGTACCAGTGGCACATGCAGCGTTAATACCTGGAACTGTTCCGTGAAGACGGATCCGCTTACCAATGGAAGTTCATGTTCCTCACAATACCGATCGATCAGCACGCGCGCATGTAGATCATCCGTGCAATCGGCAACAACGGAAGCACCCCGAAGCAATTCATCCGCATTGGCTGCTCCGATGAACTGCGGAATGGGAACGATCTTCATTTCCGTAGCGGTATGTCGCATCCGTTCCGCAGCTGCCTCCACTTTCAGGCGATCAATATCCGATGGTCCATAAAGCGGTTGGCGCTTAAGATTGGAGCGTTCCACTGTATCACCATCAATTATGGAACATTGATCCAAAGGAAGTGTTGCAAGCATCGGGATCAGCGCACAGCCTACAGCCCCTGCCCCGATCACAATGACATGCTTATGGCCATCCTTTTCTCCCATGCGACCAAGTTACTGCGATATTCCTGGTTGTCCGTTCTCCTTCATTGGTCTTGGAACAACCCCCGGCAATGAAAACAAAAAGCTCCCGACCTGGATCCAGGTCGGGAGCTTTTCAACTTTTCCATCGATGCTATTACTGCAGCACGATCTGATGAACACTATTGCCTTCCGCGTGTTGAACACGGATCACATATTCACCGCGTGAAAGATCGCTGAGATCCATGTTCATGCGACCATTCTGTTGTGCGTCTGCAACATTGATGCTGCGGACCAAACGTCCGGTGACATCCATTATTTCAACGGTCACCTTTCCTTTCACATCACCAAAAGCCATGGTAATGTTGTCGTGTGCCGGGTTCGGGAAAACCTGCACAAGACCATTCGCGTCGTTCTCATCCAGGCCAACTGTGCCAACGAATACGACGACTTCCGTCAACGGACCTTCGCATGTAACCCCTTCACTGCTCACCTCCCAATCATAGAAGAAGTAATAGTATGCGGTCGCATTCGCACCACCAACACTGCTGCTTGTGATCTCGCCGACAGTGCCCAAGGCATAGGGATAGGTAGGGTTGCTGCCCAACGCATCGCGCCAAAGTTGTGGGTTACCGCCAACAACACGCAAGCCGTAAGGACCACCAGCTGGTACAGCGAAATTGAGATCCACACGGCTTTCACCATCGGGAACGCTGAATGAACCCGTTGCCAATGTGGCTCCGGTGTTGTAGTTCGTCAATGCAATGGTCCGGTTACCCGCACCACTTGCATACACCTTTACCGAAACAAGCGTGAAGTCCTCGAATGCACTGAACACTTGGTAGTTGTCCGCATTGGTATGGTAGGCACCTGTTGTGCTGTTATCAACTCTGCCTCCGAATGCTTGTCCACCACCGTATTGCGTGCTCGATGATGCCCAATACGAAGTTGTCGTGTTCAATACTGGCGTATCATAGCTGTTACCTGTTCCAACAACGGCACCGCCTGCGGCCTGATCGTACCACGTGATGTTATCACCAACGGCAGATATCTGTGCTGTGTTCCCAATTGCGATGGAAGCTCCTGTTCCACTTGGAGCATCGGGTGCATCAAGGACCGAAACGCTGATCGCATCACTTGTGAATGCACCGCACGTTCCATCGATCGTAACCGCGTATGATCCGGCTTCTGTAACTGATATCGTTTGTGTGGTGGCTCCTCCGGTCCACGTATAGCCTGATGCACTGGATGAGGTCAACTCGACTGATCCGCCTTCGCAGAATTCCGTCTCTCCAACTACTGCTACACTTGGAGTTTCATCCGGACTCTGTTGAACGAAAATGCTTGCCGTACCCGTGCAACCAGTGCCATCATCCACCGTTACCGTGTAATTTCCTGGTTGGGAAACGGTAATGCTCTGGGTCGTCTCCGCATTGCTCCATGTATAGTTGAACCCTGCATCCGCAGTGAGTGTTACTGAATCTCCATTTCCACAAATGATCGGGGCGCCTGAAGTGGCGATGGCAACCGTTGGACTGATACATAGGTCCTCGATCACCACTATGGTCTGATCCACTGCAAGATCAGTGAAGGTTTCCACCAGCCCACTTGGCCAGTTGATGGTCATGGTAGGGATCGTGGTAGCGTTACCAATACCGAAATTACACGCAAAGCTCGTTACAATTCCATAGCTCTCACCAGCGCGGACCTCACGTATCTGCGTGCCCCAAGGACCTGTTATCGTAACGCGAGCACCGATCGCATCCCGATTGCTTTGGACACCCCGCAACTGAACGGTGAACCAATGATTAGCGTTCGTGTTATTCAACCACAAACGATCAGGATAGCTAGCATCAGAATCGATATAACCACCACCATAGTTCGCGAACACGTCCTGGAATCCATCATTATTCAGATCTCCTGTAGCGAAGCTGTGCATGCTCTTATTGCTCGGAAATGTGTTGGCTATTTCCGTAAAGGTGTTATCCGCATCATTCATGTAAACATGTGCACTGCCCGAGCCACCAGCGATCATTACATCCAAGAAACCATCATTATCCAGATCAACGAATTTGCTCTGCAAGAAGAATCCGGAAACCTCCATTCCGCAACCCGCCGTGATATCCGTGAAGTGACCGGTTCCATCATTCTCGAACAACTCGATCGTACCATCGTGTGTGGTCACGACCTGGTCCAGATCCCCATCATTATCAATATCCCCGAAATCGGCGGACCAGGATTGGCTCTTGTTCAACAATCCGAACTCCTCCGCTTGGTCGGTGTAGTTGTTATTGCCATCGTTAACGAACAAGCGGTCCCAGCGGCGTGGATCTTCTGGATCATTAACCCCTTGGCGGCAATGTGCAATGAAAAGATCGAGGTCACCGTCGTCATCAAAATCGATCCATACGCTACCGTAGTTGCCGCTCATATCGGATACCGGATCCGTCGCATAATTTATGTAGTTATTATACGGCAAGCCACCGTTCTGGTCGTTGATCCACGTTTTCGAGGGACCTACATCATTACAAGCGAAGTAGTCATTATAACCATCGTTGTTAATGTCGGCGATATTCACGCATTGGGTGAACAGCGACCCATTGTTCAGGTCGGTAAGCGTACTAACGCCAACACTTGCTATGCTCAAGAAATGTGTTCCGTCGGAATTTCCTCCGCAGACAAGGTCCTTGTGCCCGTCGTTGTCCATGTCGCCAATGGCCATTCCCCATTGCCCGGAGTTTGAAACCGTTCCGTAGTCCTCTAGTGTGAACGAACCATCCGCATTCTGATAATCCACATAAAAATGTTTACTGTCATGCAACTTGGCTATGTCGTCCAAGCCATCGCCGTTCATATCAACAACTCCCATGCAACCACCACTCGTAGTGGTATTGCTGAGCAAATTGCTAGCATTGGTAAATGCCACCTGACCGTGGCCAAGTAACGGTACTGTAACAAGGGATAAGGTTACCCAGAGGGTAGAATTCAATCGCATGATCTAAACGGGTTTAGGTTCCTTCGTGAATAATTAGGGGTCGCAAGTTACTGGCAAGGTAAAGAACTTGGTCATTCACGCACCTTTCCATTCTTTGCGTATTGTGGTGTTCCTGAGGTGGGTTCGTGAACCTCTGAACCTTCAGGGTCGCTTTGTCTGCGGATGCTCTCCCGGTGCACGGAGTCCATGAATTCCTTTACGAACGCGGCACTTAGGCCAAGATCCGCAGCCAGCCGAAGCTGCCGATCCATGATATTCTCCCACCGCTCCGGTTGCAAAATGGCCACTTTATGCGCCCGCTTATGGTCGCCGATACGCTCCGCAATTGCCATTCGTGTACCCAGTTTCTGGGCGATCTCCTCATCCAACTGATCGATCAGGTCGCGCAATTCCTGCAACCGGTTCTGCATGGGTGCTGTAGGCCGCGAGGTCCGGAAGATCAAACTGTTGATCAGTTCCTTATAAGCGGAAGGCGTTAATTGCTGCTGCGGATCGCTGAGTGCATGATCGGGATCGGGATGAACTTCAAGCATCAAGCCGCTCAGCCCCAGATCCAAAGCTTGCTGGGCAATAATAGCCAGTTTGGAACGCTCTCCGGCAATATGGCTCGGGTCGCAGATGATCTCCAATTCCGGGTAAGCCGCCTTCAGCCGGATTGGGAATTCCCACATGGGACTATTGCGATAAGGCGTACGCTCGAACCAATTGAAGCCGCGATGCACCGCTGCAAAACGGGTAACCCCTGCCTGCTGCAACCGTTCCAAGGCTCCGATCCATAAATGAAGGTCCGGGTTGATGGGGTTCTTAACGAAGACCGGAATATCCGTACCGCGCAACGCATCCGCGATCTCCTGCACACTGAATGGATTGGGGGTTGTACGCGCACCTATCCACAGCATATCCACTTTCGCTTTCAATGCAGCTTCCACGTGTTCAGCGGTTGCCACTTCTACCATGGTCAGCAGCCCCGTTCTCTCCTTCACCGCTTTTAACCATTCCAAAGCGGGTGCTCCAGCGCCTTCAAAACTACCGGGCCGCGTGCGCGGCTTCCATATTCCAGCTCTGAACACGTTTGCGATACCACTTTCCACTATGCCTTGTGCCGTGGCCAATACCTGCTCCTCGCTTTCCGCACTGCAGGGGCCAGCGATCATCAATGGCCGCTCCAGCCCTAACCCCCATTGTGAGAACGGAATAGGTTGCAGGCCAGGGTTCGATGGATCGGGCATTTGTGCAAAGGTATCTTGTGATGTGATTACTTATTACTTTCACCACTGCATGTCGCTTTCTCTTGGAAACTATTCTCTCGGCGTAAATGCTGATGGCAAGAACTTCGAACGAAAGTCTATCAATCCATGAGAATGAAGTTCATACTGTTCCAGTTCATTTTTTCTACTTTATCTCTAACATGTGCTGCACAAGATTGGCAATGGATGAAGCATATTGGTGGAACGGGTGGAGAATCCGGACGTATTACCGCCGAAGATGAGGAGGGTAATATTTACGCCATAGTCGGATATGCGAGAGACACTCCTGGAAACATCAATCCTGTTTCACACAGCAACTGTTATATTGATGGGGATACGGTTCTTGGGAGCGCAGATGCTTTTATCGCTAAATTCGATTCCAATGGTAGTTTAATCTGGTTAAAAAATTGCATCAGCCCAACTGGTTCAATAGCAATTGCTGATCTCGTCATCGATACGCTTTCACAATCCATTTATGCGATTGGGACCTATGTAGGGGGCTGCGTGCTGGACACAATTACAACTTATGCTGGAAATTATGCTGGCGTTATGCTCAGCAGCTGGAGCTACTCAGGTAGTTGTTTATGGGTAAAGAATGTAGCTACGTCAAGCACAGACCTTAATGGGGCGAAGTGTGTTGGAAGGTCGGTTGCGTTAATGTCCAATGGGCAAATCGTAGTATCTGGGACCACCACCCAATATGCCCAGACTTTCGTTCAAGGCGCTCTTTATGCATACGGCTCATTCATTGCTGGGTATAATTCAGATGGGTCACCGCTTTGGGCTCGACAATTTATTGAACAGAACTCTGGATTGAGTTCGTTATCTGTAAACTTGGATAATCATGGCGCTAGGCTATATGCATGTGTTCCTTATGGCGTGAACTCACAGGCGGACACCGTTTCGTTAGATACGCTCATGTTGGTTGGCGGCTCGACACCTGAGCAAGGTTATTTGCTTTCGCGGATTGACCCGGTTAATGGTGATATATTGTGGGTATCGAGAGAGGGAATTGGAGCCAATATTGCATTAGTGAATGAGCCAATAGCAATTAATGTAAATGGGCAGTTGGCCATGGTGGGTATCTTTAGCGACACCGCCATATTTAGTATTGATACGCTTCTTAGTGCGAACAATTCCGGATGGAGTTCATTTATTGCAATACATGATTCTTCTGGAGCACTACTTTCTGCTAAAGCATACCAATCTTCAGGTGGTGTAAGATTCGAGAATATCGCCTCGGATCCTCTGGGCGGGTTTTACGCCACAGGTATTGTACAGACGGGTTCAGGGAATTGGGATGGTGTGCCCATTTCGGTTTCGAACCAAGCGGTATTTATAAGCAAACACACTGCAACCAGTAGCTGCCAAGGTATCTTTACAGATGGCACAGGTGCGTTCAATACAAGCAGTCTGCTACCTACAACAAATGGGCTTTACTTAGGCTTAGGTTTCCCGGGGCAAAACCCGACCGGATCCGTTACACTCGGTGATTCCTCGTTTACCACATACGGTTACAAGGATGCCATTTTGGCGAAGTTAGGTCTAATAACCAGCGTTTCTTCTTACAGTACCGAAGGGCAGGACGACCTGCTCATCTACGCCAACCCCAACAATGGTTTGTGTACGGTAGAATTACCACTAAACCTTCGGTTTACCCCAAACCTGAACCTTGTTATTTTTGATGCACAGGGTAGGCAAGTGCAACGTATTCCAGTTACCACCGGCAGCGATGGCGTACGGTTAGATATTACCTCCCAAGCCAAAGGCATGTACCATGTGGAACTAAGTGATGGCGTGCAGCGGTATAGTGGTAGGATCGTTTTTGAGTAACAAGGGGAAGGTTGAGATAGAACCACACCACCCATCACCAGCGCAGCACCACCTTACCCATCGTCTTGCCGCCTTCCAATGCAATGTGGGCTTCAACCAATTGTTTGGCATCATACTCCTTGTACACGTGCGGGCGGATCACACCCGTTGCATGGGCATGAACCATTGCATGAAGGCATTCAGCAACGATCTCTGGTTTGTTCTCGCTGATGCGTAGCATGTTGATGCCGAGGATGCTTTTGCTTTTCATCATCAAAAAGATCGGGAGCATGAGTCCCATGCGCCAAACAAAACGCAATGTGCCGAAGCCACCGATCGAACCACGTTCCGCGCCACCGAACAAGACCAACCGACTGCCACTTCCCAATAGTTCCATATCCTGTTTGAAGGAGGACCCGCCAACGGCATTGAAGCTCACGTCGAGGCGATTTTTTCCAAGTGCTTTTCGTAGCTGATCATGAGGATCACCAATGCTGCGATCAATGATGTGGTGCGCGCCCAAGCTTTGCAGGTACGTGCGCTTCTCCGCTCCACTTCCAACAGCGAATACTTCGCAGCCACTGTGTACCGCCAGTTGGGTTAACAGCTGCCCTACTCCACCTGCCGCGCTGTGTACCAATACACGATCTCCTTTACGCACCGGCGCCAGAATACGCGCTGCATACCACGCCGTACACCCTTGTGTCGCCAAGGCTGCTGCTTCGCCGATCGGCATGCTGTCCGGAATACGCGCTGCGGCGCGGTGATCAGTTACCACTTCTTCCGCATAACCGCCGAACCGCGTCATGGATACCACGCGTTGGTCCATCATTTCTTTGGATACAGCAGAGCCACATTCGGTAACACGACCAACAACTTCATATCCGATCACACTGGGCAATGGAGGTGCTTCGCGGTACATTCCTTTTACGGCCATAACGTCGGCGAAGTTCAATCCGAAGCCTTCAACTTGAATGCGAATGTCGTTGGGCCCAATGGGTTTGCTCGGATGATCTTGTAGGACAAATGCTTCTTTTGTATTTCCGTGTTTGACGAGCGTATAGGCTTTGGGCATTTTTGATCAGCTTGTTATTGGTTATTGGTTGTCCGTTATTGCTGTCTGGATAACTCCTTGATGAAATAGACGTTAACGCACGTTATACTGGGCATGCAGACAGCAAAAACCGACAGCCATCAACTATCCCTTCCTTCAACTACGATCACGAATTCTCCGCGGGGTTCTTTTGCTGTAAAGTGTGCACTGAGTTCCTCCAACGTGCCGCGAACGGTTTCTTCGTGTAGTTTGCTTAGCTCGCGGGAAACGCTTGCTCTGCGGTCACTGCCCAGTACTTCGGCGAGGTCTTTTAAGCTGCGTAGAACGCGGTGTGGGCTTTCGTAGAAGACGATGGTACGTGTTACGGAACGCAATTCTTCCAATCGGGTTCTTCGTCCTTTTTTTACGGGGAGGAATCCCTCGAACACGAACCGGTCGCATGGCAGGCCACTGTTGACCAACGCTGGTACGAAGGCTGTTGCGCCGGGGAGACATTCTACGGTGATGTCATTTTCTATTGCTGCGCGTACCAGAAGAAAACCGGGATCGCTGATGCCCGGTGTGCCTGCATCACTCACCAATGCGAACCGCTCGCCCGATCGCATGCGCTGAACCAACTGATCTACCATGCGGTGTTCGTTGTGCGTATGAAAACTGATGAACGGTCTGGTAATTCCCAGGTGCTGCATCAACCGACCGCTAACTCGCGTATCCTCCGCAACGATTGCATCGACCTCGGCCAATACTTTCTGTGCACGCAGGGTGATATCATCCAGGTTACCGATGGGCGTCGGAACCAGTGTTAGCGAAGATCTTGATGCGGTGCTCACTTCGTGCGGGTTATGAATTCCTTGAGCAATGCATACACTTCAGGAAACTTGGTTAGTGGCAATGTTTCGGGTCTGTCGAAGACATCGTGGTACGCTGTTATGCCGCCCATGGTGTAGATGAATATGGCTGGCACGCCGCGCTTCACGAATGGGCAATGATCACTATTGCAGGAAGGTCCGCGCGCTTTCACCTGCGGAAGTAACTTCCTTTTCTTGTTGATCTGGACGAGCTTATCAAAATGCTTTTTTTGTTCAGTCGCGTTCACCACCATGATGCCGTCATC
Source organism: Flavobacteriales bacterium (assembly GCA_016704485.1). Classification (NCBI taxonomy): domain Bacteria; kingdom Pseudomonadati; phylum Bacteroidota; class Flavobacteriia; order Flavobacteriales; species Flavobacteriales bacterium. The sequence goes on from JADJAA010000001.1 coordinate 588,541, forward strand.
GCCTGTGCCGAGTATATCCAAGTTCACCATCAACTTCACTTTCTTAAGATCGAACAACGGGTTGCTCGCGCAATAGTTGCTGCCCATCAGCCCGGCCTCTTCGCCTGCAAACGCGATGAACAGCAGGTTGTGTTCAGGTGGGTGCGCTTTGAACCATTCCGCCAGACCGAGCAACATGGCAACTCCACTGGCATTGTCATTCGCGCCAGGAAACAGCGCATCCGGTCCCATTTCACCGAGGTGATCGTAATGTGCCGAGATGATGATCCATTCATCGCTTGTTCCCTTGATGATACCGAGCACGTTCTCCGCTTTGTGGGCTAACAGGAATTTATTCGTGATCGCTAGCTCAATGCTTTTGGTTGTACTCAAGATCTTCGCGGCCTTTATTTCGATCAGCGGAAACGTACGTTCTTCCTGCGCAACACTCCATGTCAACTTGCCTTCAACAGGCACGATCACCGGGCAAATTTGCATCAACTCGGCTTTCCATTCCGCCTGCATGCGCAACGTATCTGCATTCTTGGTCGATGCAAAGCGAAGGCATACCGCTCGACCGGTGATCGCCTCAAGTAATGCATCGCTCTGTGCTGCGTCATCCAATTCTTCCAACGTGTAATGAACGAGATCGAATTTTCCCGATGCCTTTCCACTCGCTGGGTCAACAATGAGATTAACTCCGGAAACAAGTCGAACACCATCAACGGCAACTTTCACCGTATCCGGGAAACTATTGACATTGAATTCGAAGGGTTGCTGATAGCCTGTTCCGAACATGCCCAAACCGATGCGCGCATATTCTTTGGCGATCCATGTTGATGCGAGTCCGTCGCCATTCGAAACGTAACCTCTGCCATGAAAGACCGGGTCAGTGAGCGCATCAACCACATGCCGTGCATTCGCCAGAACTTCTGAACGCGGTTGCGCATTGACGACCGTTGTGCTGACAACTACACAGATCAACCAAGTTCGGATCACCGACCAAAAGCGATGGTGTTGCATCAAGAATACCGCCGCTTAACCAATTCCTCGAACGTACTCAGCGCTTCCGGGTCCGCGGGTTTTTTCAGTTTCGCAACTACCTCGTCCGCCACAAAGGCCTGCGCAGACTTGAGGTCCCCGAAGCCATTGAGCTTATCGATGGACTTCTCATACGTGATGCGATCACCGTTGAATAATTCAGCGACGAACCAGAACTTGTGACTTAAGGTGATGATCTTCGACAAATCCGCCGTTGAAGCTTTTTCCATCTTCTCGGCGATGGTCGATCCGCTTGCTGGCTTACGGATCTTCGGCTCCGCTGATGCTGGAAAAATGATCTCCGGGATCGACTCTTCCGCTTGTGTGGCTTCGATCGCATCGATCAGCGATGTCTGTCTTTGCGAAACTTCCGGCGGGCGTGTATCCAATCGTAGCGGCCTTTCAACTTCTTCAACCTTCGGAACCACAACGGCCGAACTGGCTTCAATTACTGGTGTAGGAGAAACTTTCAATGCTGATTCGCGGGCCTTATGCCGAAGCACCACCAACCGTTCGAATAGCTCGCGGGCATTACCGCACGCGGATTCCAGGCCTTCCAACCCAAGCGCTCCGGCACTCAATAGCCGCTCACTTTCGGTCAATGCCAAGAGGATCTCGTTGATCTTACGGTACTTGTTGTCCTTTGCCATACGGTGTGCCCAAGATATATACGGAAATGTATGTACGCTCCAACGCGAAGATCCCTATTTTCGCGGCACCTTGCAAACAATGTTCCATTCAGAACTTCTTTGCATGTTCTACCATGTTCTTGGAGCACACCGGAATACACACGCAGCGGAAGGGTTGGATCGAAGTGATATGCGGCAGCATGTTCTCCGGAAAGACCGAGGAATTGATCCGCAGATTGCGCCGTGCAGAATTTGCGAAACAACGCGTTGAGATCTTCAAACCCAGCGTGGATACACGGTATGCGGAGGCCGATGTGGTAAGTCATGATGCGACGACCATCCGCAGCACGCCCGTACCCAACAGTAGCAATCTGCTCTTGCTGGCCTCGGATGTGCAGGTTGTCGGTATCGATGAAGCGCAGTTCTTCGATGCAGGTCTTCCGTTGGTCTGTCAGCAACTCGCGGATCAAGGTGTGCGGGTGATCGCAGCTGGGCTCGACATGGATTTTCAAGGAAATCCGTTCGGCCCTATGCCTCAATTAATGGCTACGGCGGAATACGTGACCAAGGTGCATGCGATCTGCATGCGCTGCGGGGAATTGGCCACGTTCAGCCATCGCACCACGGCCAGTCAGGAGTTGATCGTGCTCGGTGAAACCGATAGTTATGAGCCATTGTGCCGTACGTGTTTCGTGAACGCACATCGCACCGAAGCCGTGGAGCGAACACCCGATAAAGCGCAACGCTGATGGCCACGCGCGGTCATCGACTTTCGGCCATTGCCGCAGCGCTTGGTGTGGCTTACGACCAGATGGGTGAAGACCCGTTGATCGAACACATCAGCATTGATTCACGGAAACCGTATCCACCGGAAAGCACCTTGTTCATTGCCTTGCACGGTGAGCGCCATGATGGACACGCCTACCTGAATGAACTCGCTGACCGCGGGATGCGTTACTTTCTCGTGAATGCAAGTTCGACCGTTGACCTGCCTTTTCCTGTGTTGCGTGTCCGCGATACGCTTCGCGCATTGCAGCGTTTAGCAGGTTGGCATCGCGCACATTTCCGTGCACCGGTCGTGGGAATTACCGGAAGTAATGGCAAGACCGTTGTGAAGGAATGGCTGTATCAGCTCTTGCGTGGAAAAGAACATATTGTACGCAGTCCGGGCAGCTGGAATTCCCAAGTAGGTGTACCCTTGAGCGTTTGGGAATTAGGTCCGGAACATACGCTCGGTCTCTTTGAGGCAGGCATTAGCAAGCGCGGTGAAATGGAGCGTTTGCGATCCGTGATCCGGCCTACCATTGGAGTGATCACCAACGTTGGTCCAGCGCATGGTGAGAATTTCAAGGACGACCACGAAAAAGCAGTGGAGAAGCTCGGCTTGTTCCACGATGTGGATGTTCTCATTTACTGTGCGGATCATAAGGTGATCGCAGAGGCATTGGAACGGACGGGACTTGCACAACGGGTAACGGAGCTCGGCTGGTCGCGTGAGAATTCAGGATGGTTGCATGTGCTGCACGAAGAAACGCTCCAGGACAGAACGCTGATCACGGTAAGCAGAGCGAATGATCAATTCACATTCGAGATCCCGTTCACGGATCACGCTTCGGTGGAAAATGTTCTGCACTGCGTTGCACTGTTGCTGCACCTTGGTCACGATCCGGCTTGGATAGCGGAACGCACACCGCACCTAACGCCCGTGGCGATGCGTCTTGAGGTATTGGATGGCGTGAACGGCACCACCTTGATCAACGATGCGTACAGCAATGATGAAGCCTCGTTCGCAATAGCGCTGGACCATTTAGGCATGGTTGCCCAAGGCAGGCCAAAGACCGTGGTGCTTACGGACATGATCGAGAGCGGCGGGAACGCTTTATCGTTGTATCAGCGCGTAGCGGATCGCATGATCCGTTCGGGTGTTGAACGTGTGATCGGAATAGGTCCTCAACTGAATGCACATCGTGCCTTGTTCCCTTCGGCATCACTTTTTTTCGCGGATACGACCAGTGCTTTGAATGGTGTGGATACTGCAGCTTTTGCCGGCCACGCGATCCTGATCAAGGGTGCCCGCACATTCGCGTTGGAACGGTTGGTCCAGCACTGGCAGCGCCAAGTTCATGGAACCGTGTTGGAGATCGACCTGGAAGCAGTACGCCATAACCTGAATCATTACAGAGGGTTGATCTCACCACCGACGCGTACCATGGCGATGGTAAAGGCATTCGGTTATGGAAGTGGGGCATTGGAGCTGGCCCGTTTGTTCGCACATGAACAGGTACATTACCTCGGCGTAGCGTATGCGGATGAAGGGGTCGAACTTCGGCAGAACGGTATTCGCTTGCCCATTCTGGTGATGAACCCCGAACCCGTTCCCTTTGAAGCGCTCCAACGTTTCCGATTGGAAGCCGAAGTGTTCGATCTGCGTTCGTTGGATGAAGCGGAACGGATGATCCAGCAACATGGTGAAGCACCACCGATCCACATCAAACTGGATACCGGCATGCACCGCTTGGGATTTACTGCGCATGAGCTGCCCGAATTGATCGACCGTTTAAGACAGAACAGGAAGTTGAACATCGTTGGGATCTTCTCGCATTTGGCAGCAAGTGAGGATCCTGCATTGGATGCATTCACGCGTGAACAGATCGCATCGTTCACGAACATGGCGGATGCGATCTGTGACGTGGTGGACACTGTTCCATTAAGACACATCGCTAATACAGCAAGTATCTCGCGCTTCCCCAAAGCCCATTTTGATATGGTGCGTCTTGGCATTGGCCTTCATGGAATTGCATCATCCGCGCACGAAATGGCGGCATTGCGAACGACAACGACCTTACAGTCACCGATCGCGCAACTGAAGACATTGGCTCCTGGTGACACCGTTGGTTATGGACGAACGTGGAAAGCGGACAGCGTGGTACGGATCGCAACACTTCCGATCGGTTATGCCGATGGGCTTAGCAGGCGGCTCAGCAATGGAAAAGGTCGTGTGTGGATCAATGGCAGAGCCGCTCCGATCGTTGGGAACGTATGCATGGATATGGTCATGGTCGACGTTACCACTATACCGTGTTCGTCGGATGACATGGCGATCATATTCAGCCCGGACCATCCGGTAACGGAATTGGCCAAGGACATGGATACGATCCCGTATGAAGTTCTTACCTCAATTGCACCGCGCGTGAAACGGGTGTACTTGCACGGGTAGGTTCTAGCCCAATAAGGTCACTACGCCTTGGATCGTTACAATTGGCAATTACTTTTATGGCTGCATACCCTATCTCTAGTAGACCGGGTCCACTCACCTTCTTCGTGATCCACGCGCGTTTCCTTGCGTCGTTTTCAGCAATCCAATTTCAGAATCTGAAAGTTGCCGGATGATCCCAACTACCGGCCTGCTTCTCGGCCAATAGCCGTAAGTTTGCAAGACATCCTCTTTTTCAACTCAACTTATGAAGCAATTCTTCGCGTTCGCCTTGATCGTTCTTTCCTTTTTGGTGCCTAATTCCGCTCGGTCACAAGGGCCTTCCATCGTTCCTGGCGACATCATGATCATGCTGACTCCTGGCGCTAATGTGAACCAAATCGTAACCGATCTGGAAGCGATCAAAGGCATACCGACCGGATTAAGAGTAGAAGGTATCATCAGCGAACCCATGCGTGCATGGTTATTGCATTTTGATGCGGTGGACATTGATCAGAACCTGATGTTGCGCGAATTGCGGAGGCACCCACTTGTGCAACTGGCACAGAACAACCATGTTGTTAAAGATCGCATTGTGCCGAATGATACACAATATGCTCAGCAATGGCATCACCAGAACATTGATAGTGAAACCGCTTGGGATATCAGTACAGGAGGCGTAACGGCCACCGGCGATACCATTGTGGTATGCATCATCGAGGATGCTGATCTGCCGCATGCCGACCTCATTGGAAATGCGTGGTTCAACCATGCAGAGATCCCCAACAACAGTATCGATGACGATGGCAATGGCTACGTTGATGATTTCCGGGGATGGAATACACCAGGAGGTAATGATGATGTCTATGGCGGCGGGCACGGAACCCAAGTGGCCGGAATGATCGGTGCATCCGGCAACAATTCAATTGGCGTTGCAGGAGCGAATTGGAACGTAAAAATGATGGTGGTGGATTATGGTGGCGTGCAAGAAGCTGCCGTAGTAGCTGCATACACCTATCCGTGGGTAATGCGCCGTAGGTATAACCAGAGCAATGGTGCCGAAGGTGCCTTCGTTGTAGCAACGAATGCAAGCTGGGGCGTCGATGGTGGCGACCCGGCTGATGCACCATTGTGGTGTGCGATCTATGACTCACTTGGGGCTCAAGGTGTCCTTAACTGCGGGGCTACATCCAATTCGAACGTGAACATAGATGTCATCGGTGACCTACCCACTGCATGTGCTAGCGATTTCATGATCAGTGTTACCGCTACCAATGCTTCCGACAACAGGACCTTTTCCGGTTATGGTCTAACCACGATCGATGTTGGTGCTCCAGGTGAAGATGTGCGGACCACCTCACAAGGCGATGGCTACGGATCCACATCCGGAACTTCCTTTGCCAGTCCATTGACAGCAGGTGTGATCGGGTTGTTGTACAGCGCACCTTGTTCTTCGCTAATGAGCTTGGTTTCCGGTGATCCTGAGGCAGGGGCATTGTACATCAGGCAGGTCTTGTTCGATGGCACCGAACAAGTTGGTAATCTGGCCGGACAAACAGTAACCGGTGGGCGCATCAGCGCAGGTAACAGCATACAGTTGATCATGAATGGATGTGGTACTTGTCCTTCACCGTACAACCTTGCTGCTGCAAACCCGTTGATCGGCGAAGCCACTATGTCCTGGAGTTCAACAGCGGGAACCGTCTTCGATCTTCAATACCGACCGGTAGGAACGCCCACTTGGGAACTGGTGTCCGGATTAACATCACCGCAGTACACCGCAAGTGATATTCTAGCATGCATCCAATATGAATTCCAAGTACGGGTCGATTGCGGTTCGGAAATGAGTGAATTCAGCTCTTCCTATGTATTCCTTTCAGAAGGCTGCTGTAGCGTGCCGAGCAGCCTCGCACTTACCAGTACTACCGCAAATTCAGCAGTGGTCTCTTGGCCTGGAGTGGCTGCAGCTGTCACGTACGACCTACAATATGCATTGCAAGGAACCACCGATTGGACCATTGTGCCCGGGCTAACTACAACGCCATACACCCTCCCGGGATTGGATGGATGCACACCTTATCAAGTTCAGATCCGAAGCACATGCAGCGGCGAACAAAGTGACTGGTCCGATGCATTGCTTTTCACGACTGCGGATTGTGGTGATTGCGTGGACCTGAGCTATTGCCCTTCAGCCGGTGGTACGGATGAAGAATTCATAGAGAGTGTCGCGGTCGGTGGCATTTCAAATACGTCCGGTAACGATGGTGGGTATGGCGATTTCTCTGGCCAGAGCACACCGATGTACATTGGACAGACCTACTCCATTACGCTTACGCCCGGATATAGCGGTTTCCAATACGGTGAATGGTTCTCTGTCTATATGGACTTCAATGCCGATGGGATATTCAACGTCTTGGAGCGCGTCTACAATGCAACAGCTACGACCACTGCTGCGATCACTGGCGACATCACCATTCCATTGACCGCGTTACCTGGTATCGTTCGCATGCGCGTCATCATGCAATATCAATCAGAGATCGCGAGCGGATGTGAGGCTACATTCGAGTTTGGCGAAGTAGAGGATTATTGCGTGTTATTGACCGGGGATGTTGGCGTTGACCAGATCGCGGAGGGCACCACGATCAACGTATTCCCAGCTCCAGCGGATGCAGAGGTCATATTCGAACTTGGCAGCGAGCAGGACTTGAAGGATCTTATCCTAAGCATTCACGATGCCAGTGGCAGAAAAGTGGCTGACCAACGCGTTCGTACAGGACGGAATGCTTGTCGTACTGCTGCATTCGCCAATGGAACCTATACCTACCTCATTGGCAATTCGGATACTGAGCTGGCACGCGGCAAGCTCGTCGTGGTGCATTGATACATATCCAGCGTGTATTTGAAATGGGGGCTTCGGTCCCCATTTCAATTTTCTGAGCGATCCCTATCGAAGCAGATATCTTTGGCCACCCATGACAGTGATATCCGCAGTGATCATAACCCGCAACGAGGCACGAAATATTCAGCGCTGTATTTCTTCGCTGAAGAATGTTGCGGACGAGGTTATCGTGGTCGATGCCGAAAGTGATGATGGAACACGTGAACTGGCCAAGCAACTTGGTGCTGAAGTTCATGTTCGCACGTGGACGAACTATAGCGATCAAAAGAATTTCGCGAACAGCTTGGCCAAGAATTCCTACATCCTTTCCATGGATGCCGATGAAGCACTTTCACCTGAATTGGAGGCTTCCTTATTGCAGCTGAAGCAAAAACAATTGGACGCAGTTTACAGCGTGAGCCGCTACACGAACTATTGTGGGCACTGGGTAAAACACGGCGGATGGTATCCCGATGCGAAGGTGCGTTTGTTCCCAAAGAAAGATACGCGCTGGGAAGGTGCTCACGTTCACGAAACGTTGGTCTTACCGAAAGGAATGAAAGAAGTACGGCTTCGCGGAGATCTATTGCATTACTCCTACCACACGATCGCGGACCACAAGAACAGGATACAGCGTTACAGCACCTTGCACGCGCAAAGCATGTTCGAGAATGGTCGTAAGGCCGGTGTTGTAAAACGATGGAGTTCACCGGTTGCCAAGTTCATTCAGGGCTACCTCTTTCAACTCGGGTTCCTGGATGGATGGGCCGGTTGGAAGATCGCCACACTTTCCGCACGAGCTGTTTATTTGAAGTATTCCAAACTATCCCAATTGAATCGCGGTGGAACGATCTCCTGAACGTATTATTCTAAGCCGGACCGACAGCATTGGCGACGTTATGTTGACGTTGCCGTTAGCTGGTCTGCTGAAACAGTGGTTCCCGAACATTCACATAACGTTCTTGGGACGCAGTTACACAGCACCTATACTTCGTTGTTGCGAGCATGTCGATTCCATTCTCACCATGGAAGAACTGGAGGCGAACAACACAGCGGATGCCGTTGCGAAACTTCGTGACCTGCATGCGGATGCGATCGTGCATGTTTTCCCCGAACAACGCGTTGCGCAATGGGCCAAGAAAGCAGCAATACCCATTCGCATCGGCACAAGCCATCGGTGGTGGCATTGGTTCACTGCGAATGAGCGTGTTTCCTTCAGCCGAAAGAACAGTGATCTGCACGAAGCACAACTCAATGTGAAGTTACTCGCTCCATTCGGGATCACTGACCAGCCAAGCATTTCTGAATTAGCCGCACTCACCGGCTTCAGAAGAATTGCTCCGGACAGAACGGTATCCGATCTAGTTCGAAGCGACAGAAAATGTGTGATCCTGCACCCACGTTCAAAAGGCAGTGCTGCGGAATGGGGGCTTGATCGCTTCACGGAACTGATCGAGCTATTGGACCCGGAGGTATACCAAGTGATCATAACAGGCACAGCATCCGAAGCCAGCGAATACCGCTATGGTCTACCGGTACACTTGCCGCATGTTACCGACACCGGCGGAAAACTGAACCTCGATCAATTGATCGCGTTGATCGGTGCTAGCGATGCATTGATCGCTGCCAGTACAGGACCACTGCATATTGCTGCGGCCTGCGGTGTTAAAGCCATTGGCCTTTACCCAACGCAACGGCCAATGCACCCTGGAAGATGGTCGCCGCTTGGCAAGGATGTTCACGTGTTGGTGAATGAAACTGCGAAGGAACTTGACGTCAATAAACAAGTTCACGCGATCTTGCCTTCCGAAGTGCTCAAGGTTCTATCCGCGAACTAGAGCGTTCAGGCGCAGCGAACACAAGTACTGCATAGTACAACGCGAAAAATGTTGCACCAGCTTGGGTCTCTATCGTATCGTCCGTTAAACAACTGATCCCGAAGATCACGGCCCATGCAATGAACAGTGGATCGCGCCAAGCACCGGTCACATAAGCTGGCCACCACCAACTGAACAGGGTCCACAACAGACCCAGAACACCGAAGCTAATGAGTAACGTGAGGTATTCATTGTGTGCTCGGAGCCTCCACTCCTCCGCAAGCGTGGAGTTGGTCGCCTCGTAGTATTCGTCGAACGCTACTTGGGTATCTCCGGTACCAACTCCCGTCAACCAATTTGCTTTCGCAATGGCCGATCCCGCCTTCCAGAATTCAAGTCGCATGGCAACGGAATGACCGTCCGCATTCCCGTACGCTTTGTACTGACCCAGCTCCATCACGACTTCTGAGAATCGTTGCTCCAACTTGCTTTCATTGCCTGTATTGGTTACGCCACGTTCTATTGCTTCAATTTCACTCGCCGCAAGGCCCGTTATCGCAATGCTGTCCTTGTGAAGGCCTTTGGAACTTAGATACCGGAACAATGTTCCATATAGAATATGACCGCTACTATCCATGTCGGCAAGCCCAAGTCGGCTTCTGGTCTTCCATGTTCTATCCAGCTCGGCCCACGCAATGTATGACCATACATAAGCGCCGTTCTCCTTCTGCGGATTGGTTGCATCATAGGTATACGCTTCACCGCCAGCAGTGTATTCACCGGCACCCATAGCAACTGGATCCGGAAGTGAAAAGCTCTTCGTTACTGTGCTTCCAACCCATACCAATACGCAGAGCGGAACAGCGATCAAGACGAAGCGTATCGTATATCGCAGAAGTGGTTGGATCCGACCAAGCAAACGCCAAAGCAACAGGCCGCCCAATACGAACAGGATCATGAACCCTTGAATACTCCCCAACCTATTGATGACATAGAGTACCCACAACGAAGCGATGGTCTGCGCGACCATGATCCAGGATCGAGCTCGGTAATTGAAAAAGACAACGATCGCGAAGCACAGCAGAAGCGAAAGTCGAATGTGACTGATGAAGATCGAGAATTCACGGTAGCCATCACCGCTAGGAACGAACCCGATAAAACAAATGACCGTGCTTGCAACAACACTCCATGCACCGAACAACAGTATCGTACGCAGTTCTTTCTGCGTGAGCCTTTCGGACCCGGAAAGGATCACACTGAACACGACAACAGGGAACAGGATCCTGGCAAGATCCATACCCCAGGCCATCCCTTCAGGGGAAGTCCAAAGAAGCCCAACAACGTGTAGAACGAAGAACGAAATGAACACCAGTGAGGTCGTACTCGTGAATCCCTTGCGCAACCGTGCACTGAGGTCCTTGTTCACGTATCCATCAACGAACCAGTTCAACGCGAGGAGCATTTGTGCCATGCTCAGGATCGCAGTGCTCCACGGAAGTAAAATGGCGCATAGACAAAGTGCCGCTACATGTATCGTGCGAAAAATGGCTCTATTGCGCATACATGTAACCCATCGGGCCGGGCACTATCGAACGAAAGTGACGAACTTTTATTTCCCGCTGGTTGATCCAGTGCCGGCCAAAATGGTCTTGTACTCGCCTTTATTGAGCACATCAATGGCTTTCAGGATATACGGATCACTCCCCATCGATGCCTTTGCACGGCCTGTCTGGAAATAATAGCGTGCTACCAATTCGCTTTTAAGGACCTCTTCAATATCACTGCGGAAACGCATCAGTTCCTCCGAACGATCCGGACGCAGTTCAGCACGTAGTGCATCCAGCTGTTCCTTGGCGTGGTCATAGTACCGTTCTTTCTTGGCCTTTTCCTCCAGTACCAGCAACGCTTCCATGGTCTCCGTATCGTAATCGAACTCTTTGTCCTTCACGAAATCAACGAACTGTTGGTACAATTCATCACTCACTTTGAATTGCTCCGGTTCAGCGATCTCGGCATGGGCCAAGCGATAATCGGTGGCGAAGTCGAAGAACAGGTCTTTGTTGTAGAGTCCACCGACCACTTTTGCAAGTTCCGGGTCCTCTACTTCCACATCAGGGAATACGCCGCGACCATCGAATACAGGTCTTCCGTTGCGTGTCCTGAATTCTGCGATCGAGTCTTCCTTGAACAGGATCGCATGGCCGGAACTATCCCGGTGAGCATAATCCAACTTCTGGATACAACGACCACTGGGGATGTAATACTTGGCCACGGTCACTTTCAACTTACTGTTGTAATAGAGATCACGCGTTTGTTGCACAAGGCCTTTGCCGTACGTACGCTCACCGATCACCGTGGCACGATCCAGGTCCTGGAATGCTCCACTAACGATCTCGCTTGCACTGGCACTTTGTCCATCGACAAGGATCACCAACGGGATCTCCGCATCCAACGGTTCGCTCAATGTTTTATACGTTTTATCCCATTCCGGGATCTTGCCTTTGGTCTCTACCACCAATTGGTTCTTCGGCACGAAAAGGTTGACGATGTTCACCGCTTCGCGCAGCAGACCGCCACCATTCCCGCGAAGATCCAACACCACTTTGGTGGCACCCTGATCCTTTAACTCCTTCACCGCATTGCGCACTTCCTGACTTGCCGTTTGCGTAAAGCTGTTCAACTTCAAGTAACCGACCATACCAACTGGATCGATCATTCCTTTGAAAGGCACATCGGGGATCTTGATCTCTTCCCGCATCAACGTATGCGTTTCCGGTGCGGATCCTTGCCGCTGAGTAACGATCTTCACCGCAGATCCTGCCTGACCTTTCAACAGCTTGCTTACCTCTTCAGTAGACAAGCCTGGTATCTTCTTATCATCCACTTCCAGGATCTCATCACCGGCCCAGACTCCAGCCTTCTGGGCCGGGTAGCCTTCATACGGTTCGCTGAAGAATACACGCTCATCCTTCTGCTTTATCAACGCGCCAACGCCACCGTATTGCCCAGTGGTCATGAAGCGGTAATCCTCCATATCGCTTTCGGCGATGTATTGAGTGTACGGATCCAATGACGCCAACATCGCGTCGATGCCGGTCTTCATCAACTGGCCGGGTTCCGTATCGTCCACGTAATAGATATTGAGCTCCTTATACAGCTCCGTGAAGATCTCCAAGTTCTTACTGATCTCGAAGTAGCTGTCCCCAGCCGATAGGGTGAAGGCACCTCCGCCAATTATAGCTCCGCCTAATAGCCAGAGTTTCCATTGTGCAGTCGTCGTTTTCTTATCCATGTTGATAGGATTTTTCTGGAACAGGGTCATGGCCATGACCACCCCATGGGTTGCAAGATATGAAGCGTTTAAGCGTAAGCCACCCGCCACGGAACGCTCCGTGGGTGCGTAACGCCTGCAATCCGTACTCCGAACACGAAGGTGAATAGCGGCATGCACCGGGCAGTAAGGGCGAGATCAAGTACTGATACAACCTTACCAACGCGATCAACGGCCATGAAAAAAGTTTACCCATGCTCTTTCATCCAACGATCCAAACTCCGGGATATTTTCTGCTCTACCTCAGAATAGGTTATTCCCGCCTTTCCTTGATAGATCAACAGCCACGCATACTGTAACCCTTCGGTACCGAGCCGTTCATATAAATTCGGCTTGTTCTGCCGGTAGGCTTCGCGCATAAGGCGTTTGATGCGGTTGCGGTCAACGGCTCTTTTCATCCCTCTCTTCGGAACCGAGAACGCTACTTGCGCAGGCGCTACGGTAGGCAATGCCAACTTCTTCCCAACCAGTTTGAAGGGATGGTCATGCACCGCACGACCCGTGGTAAAGACCTCCTGGATCAAGAGACGCCGGCAGAGGTGTTCATGTTTACGGAAGGTCGCCATATCACTATTGGTTGCTCCTTTTTACCAGGATCACAACTGACGTGGACCCTAAGAAGCCTACTTCTTCTTTTTGCTCTCCCGCTTTATGTAGAGCTCTATGGCACCGGTCATACTTGGTGCTTCCGGTAATGGTGCTTCAAGATCCAACCGAAGGCCATTGTCACGCGCAGTTTTCGAGGTGGTGGAACCAAAACAGGCGATCAATGTGGTTCCTTGTTTGAACTTCGGAAAATTCTTCAGCAGACTTTCTATACCGCCTGGGCTGAAGAACACCAACATGTCGTACTTCAAGTTTTTCAGATCGCTTAGATCACTCGCTACCGTGCGATAGAACACTGCGTTGGTGAATTTCACATTCGCCTTGGCGAGCAGTGACGGGATCTCACTCTTCTGGATATCACTACTTGGCACAAGGTATTTTTCGTTCTTGTGTTTTTTGATGACATCGATCAGATCATGGAACGTCTGCTTTCCGATGAAGACCTTGCGTTTGCGATAGACAATGTATTTCTGCACATAATAAGCGACACTCTCGCTCACGCAGAAGTACTTCATTGTCTCCGGAATGGTGAGCCGCAGCTCCTTGGCCATCCGGAAGAAATGATCCACCGCGTTCCTACTGGTAAGAACGATCGCTGTATGGTCCAATATACTGATCCGCTCCTGACGGAACGTTTGACCATCCACGGACTCCACTTTAATGAACGGTCTAAAATCGATCTTCAACCCGTGCTTGCTGGCAAGCTCGTGGTAAGGCGACTTTTCGTCAGTAGGAGCAGGTTGGGATACAAGAATGGTCTTGATCTTCAAGGCCGTGAACTTAGAGGTTGATCAGGGAGGGAATTGGTCGGCGCAAAGCGTCGACCAATAGCAGTAATGGGAGTATTTCTGTGGCGCAAAGGTAAATAATTATGTAACGGACAGGCACGCCCTCACCTATTCCGATCCAAACACCGCGTAGCCAGCGGAAAAGCAACAGCAATACCGTGACCACACCACCAGCTACCAATAACTCATAACGCCATTCCGGACGGTAAGCAATGAGCACGGCCAATGGGAGCAGGACAAGACCGGCCAATATAAATACCAAAAGACCGGAATACAGATGCTCACCAAGACCATTGTCCACACGCATGATCATTGCTGCAATACGCAATACCAAACTCTGTATGAACACCACGGCAGCGATCAGAAACACCCAGACAAGATAACCAGGCGATCCAGGGATATCCAGATAAATGAACACCTGCCATGCGAATAAGCCCATGACCAGCACCGAGCAGAAAAGTAGACCCAGCAAGGTCCTATCCTGTAGATCGATCTCCTCCCGTAACGTCTGTTTACCCAAACGCATCTGGAACAACGCCTGACCAAGCAACCGCCATTTCCGGGGTGAACTCACATTGGTGATCGCAATAATGATGAACACCACGAGCAATACCAACGCCACCCACCAAGCACTCATAGGGTCAATGTAGCGCAGGTGATCGAGGGAATTCACAGGTTGCATTCAGGTACAAAAGTAGATGCGTGATCAGGGCTATCACCTCTTAAATTTTACGCCACCTACGTTCTGCGACCCATTCTGGGCCGAAATTGACGCTGAGCATGGCCGAGATCTTATATCTGCGACCCATTTCAGGGTCAAATAACGCAACTGTTTCGACCCAGCATGGGTCGTAGAAGTTAGAAAAGTAGAACACGATGCATGTCTTTCGATCTGCCGTACGGCAGTGTCGCAGGCGATGTATTCTCAATGAATGCTAACGTTTTTAAGAGGCGAAATGGATGCATGGCGCTCGCCGCCCACAGGGTGCGTAATTTTGCCCCTCTTGTCGCGAATATCCTATTCGGAAATAGGCAGGAAACCTTTAAAAGATACCATGAGCACTGCCACAACTTCTTCAAAAGCCACCCCTAAAAGCGCAACCGACCTGTACCAAGCACACGATCATTACCTGGTCGATGAACTGCTTACGGAGGAGCACAAGCTGATCCGCGATACGGCGCGCAAGCACATCAGCAAGCACCTGAAGCCGATCATTGAGGAGGCGTTCGAGAAAGCCGAGTTCCATCCGGAGATCATCCCTGGACTGGCAGAGATCGGTGCATTCGGCCCGATGGTACCTACCGAATACGGCGGTATGGGCCTGGATCAGATGAGCTACGGCCTGATCATGCAAGAGATCGAGCGTTGTGATAGCGGTCTGCGCAGTTTGTGCAGCGTGCAAGGCAGCTTGGTGATGTACCCGATCTGGAAATACGGCAGCGAGGAGCAGAAAATGAAGTGGCTTCCGCAACTGGCGGCAGGCACAAAGATCGGGTGCTTCGGACTTACCGAACCCGACCATGGCAGCAACCCTAGCGGCATGGTGACCACCTTTCAGGACAAGGGCGATCACTACCTGCTGAACGGTGCCAAGATGTGGATCAGCAACAGTCCGCTGGCCGATGTGGCCGTGGTCTGGGCAAAGGCAGAGAATACCGAAGGGCGCATCCATGGCTTGCTTGTTGAGCGCGGCATGGAAGGGTTCACCACACCAACGACGCATGGTAAGTTGAGCCTTCGCGCCAGCCCTACCGGTGAATTGGTATTCGATAATGTGAAAGTACCCAAAGCGAACCTGCTCCCGAATAAGAGCGGCCTGGGCGCACCACTGGGATGCTTGGATAGTGCCCGGTACGGCATTGCGTGGGGAACACTCGGCGTGGCCATGGAATGCTATGACACCGCATTGCGCTACAGCCAACAACGGATCCAGTTCGGAAAGCCGATCGGTCAGTTCCAACTTACCCAGAAGAAATTGGCGGAGATGATCACCGAGATCACCAAAGCGCAGTTGCTTACATGGCGCTTGGGTGTATTGCGGAATGAAGGTCGCGCTACCACCGCACAGATCAGCATGGCCAAACGCAATAACGTAATGTTGGCACTGACCATCGCACGCGAAGCACGCCAGATCCTCGGCGGCATGGGCATTACCAACGAATACCCGATCATGCGCCACATGATGAATTTGGAAAGCGTGGTGACCTACGAGGGTACGCACGATATCCATTTGCTGATCACCGGCATGGAGGTTACGGGGTTGGCGGCTTTTAAGTAAGGGGGAATAGAACGCAGATAGAGGCACTTACTGGACTGCGGGTCGAGCCCGCAGTGGCGGTTGGGGGGTAAGTCACTGCGGGCTCGACCGCAGTCTCGTCATCCGCCACACCGATCCGGCCCGCAATTGTATACTAAAAACGAAGCCCTCGCCAATTGGCGAGGGCTTTCACGTTTCTTATTATGCTGTTCTTATTCTCCTACTAGAGCGGCCAAGGTCTCAACAGGAACCATCTTGCGGTCGTGCTTTACTTTCATTAGGCCTGAACCGTTCAGGAACGTGATGGTTCCTACAGGACCAGCGTACTCAAGACCGCGGTTGGTATCGGCGGCTTCAAGCACCACATCGAAATCCACTTTTTGGTTGGCTTTCTGAGCGTCTTTCGTGTTCAGTGCGTTGCGCGTATCAACGTCTACGGACTTAGTGATGAAGCCGGGCTTGTAAAAGATCAACCGGGCTTTCACGTTCACAGGAACATGGAACTCGAAGCGACCGTTAGGCTGCACCTTGGCGAACATGCACTGGGAATCTCCCAACTCAACCGCGAGAACCACATCCTGTGCATCCAAGGTATCCATGTGCAACCATCCGGTCAGTACCAACTTATCCGTGGTGGTCTCGTTGCCGGGAGCAGCGAAGAGGCCTAGGCCGATCAGTGCGAAAAGACCGGTAATAAGGGCTGAGAGGAAGAGGTTGGAGGCTTGCTTGTTCATTGTGGGGAGTGTGTGTGACATTGACGATACAAATGTCCGGGCCCATGCCGCCGCCCACAATACCCACATGTGGGGAAACTTGCTTCAACCTAATAGAATGAAGGGGCAACCGATCACACCCACCGGCGGTCCATCGCATACTTCACGATGCCTGCTGCACTGCGTACGTTCAGTTTCAGCATCAAGTGCTTGCGGTGCGTCTTTACGGTATCCTCGCTGATGAAGAGTGCAGCCGCGATCTCGCCATTGGTCCGTTCCAAAGCGATCATCTTAATGACCTCCCGCTCACGAGCGGTAAGGCCTATATACTCCCCATCCGGGTTCTTCTCCGTAAAGGAGTAGCCCTTCTCCTTGCTTTCCTTGGCGGCATCGCAGACGAATTGCTCGTTGTTCATCACGGCCCTTATGGCCAACATCAGTTCCTCCTTGGTCCCATCCTTGGTCAAATAACCCAACGCACCTTCAATGAGCATACTATTGATGTACTCGACCTCAGTGAGCTGAGAATGCGCAATTACCTTGATCCCGGGATGACTTTTCTTGATGGCACGCATGGTGTCGATGCCATCCAAGACCGGAAGCGAAACCTCCAGCAGAACAAGGTCTACTTGGTTATTCTTGATGAACGAAAGGACGTCCTTTCCATTGTTGGCGAAACCGACCACTTGGAACTGAGGGAACTCAGCTAATCGTGCGCGAAGTCCATCGGCTATAAGCTCCAACGGGTCTCCTACCAGGATGTGTACGGTCTTGTTTTCTGCGGACATGGTCTGCCAAGTTCGTACTATCCGATGAAATAACCTCAGTTTTCGAAGATCTTTTTCTGTTCTAAAGGTTTCTTCGATCTGCCCTTATAGTGCAGCTATGGCAGAAGCTGCCGGGTACTCCACACCCAACTGTTCACCATACCATGCGGTTCAACGCATCGCGAACGCACAAGAAAATAGATTTGCGACAATACAGCGGCGTGCACCCAATTAACAGGGCCAAGCTGGCGTATCAACCCTGAAACCAAGGAATACCAAAAGCCGTAGAACGGCGACCCTATGCTGTTCAATTCGATCGACTTCGCGCTCTTCCTGCCTATCGTCTTCCTCCTGTATTGGTGGGTAGGCGGTAACAGCCAGCGCCGCCGGAACGTGATCGTGTTGGTGGCCAGCTATGTTTTCTATGGGTGGTGGGATTGGCGCTTTCTGGGGTTGATCGCCTTCAGCACCTTGCTGGATTACAGCCTTGGTGTGGCCCTTGGCAATACCGATGATGAACGAAAGCGCAAGTACCTCCTCTGGACCAGCATAGCCATTAACCTCGGCTTTCTAGGATTCTTCAAGTACTACAATTTCTTTGCTGACAGCTTCGCCGATGCATTCACCTTGTTCGGTTCGGAGTTCACCACATCCCGGTTGAACATCATTCTACCGGTCGGTATAAGCTTCTACACCTTCCAGACGTTGAGTTACACGATCGATGTGTACAAACGGCAATTGGAACCCTCGCGCCAACCGATCGCCTTTGCTGCATATGTCAGCTTCTTCCCACAACTGGTTGCCGGGCCCATTGAGCGGGCCGTTAACCTCTTACCGCAATTCAGCACCTTGCGTAAGTTCGATAGATCCATGGCGTATGATGGGGTCCGCCAAATGCTCTGGGGGCTGTTCAAGAAAGTTGTTGTGGCCGATAATTGTGCGGAGATCGTGAATCCCATTTTCGCGGCCCACCATATGCATGATGGAAGCACCCTGTTCATGGCCGCGATCCTCTTCGCATTCCAGATCTATGGTGATTTCAGCGGGTATAGCGATATCGCCATCGGCAGTGCACGCCTTTTCGGTTTCGATCTGATGCGCAACTTCGCCTACCCTTACTTCAGTCGGGATATTGCGGAATTCTGGCGGCGGTGGCACATCAGCCTTAGCACATGGTTCCGCGACTACGTGTACATTCCACTTGGCGGCAGCCGTTTGGGCAAAGCATTGAACGTGCGCAACGTGCTGATCATATTCGTGGTGAGCGGTTTCTGGCACGGTGCAAACTGGACATTCGTTTTCTGGGGCCTGATCAACGGGCTGCTCTTCTTACCACTCCTTCTGCTCGGCAAGAACCGCGCGATGACGAATACAGTCGCCGAGGGAAGAATGTTACCCACGGCACTTGAGCTTTGGCAGATGGTCTCCACGTTCGCCATTACGTGTTTCGCGTGGATCTTTTTCCGTGCCGCAAGCATGCAGCAAGCCTACGATGTGCTAGGCTCCATCGCTTCCCGCACCCTGTTCAACGCTCCGGCCATCGCGAGTAAACGCATGCTGGCGTTCGCTGTGTTGGGTATCATGGTCACACTTGCGTTGGAGTGGATCTCCAGGGAAAAACAGTATGGCCTACAGCTGGATCACGTGCGTTCAAGACCAGTTCGGTATGCCCTCTATTATGGCGTTATTGCAGTGATCATGCTCGGCGCTCCACTTTCCGGCGGTGAATTCATTTATTTCCAGTTCTAGCGGATGATCATCTCCTTCATAGCACGCATTCTGAAGTTGGGCTCGTTCGCGCTGTTGATCCCAGTGCTGTACCTGATGATCCAGCACCGTTACGTTCCAGCGCCGCGCGTGACGCCGAACATTGCCGTGAACGAAAAACTAGCGTTCGCCCGCAACACCGTTCCTGAAAAGTTGGATGTGCTCGCGGTCGGCTCCAGCATGACGCTGAACAACTTGAATACCGAGGCCGTCCTTGATCACTATGGTAAGATCGCCTACCTCAATGCAGGGGCTTGGGGAACAGGTGCATCCGAAGTACGCTTGCTGGGTTCGATACTGGCCAAGAAGTACCATCCCAAAACCGTCATCGTCGCGACGAATATGATGGACTTCAAGAAAGAAGAGAACGTACTTGCGGAGGATAGTGCATCGATCGCCTCCTACGTGAATGGCTCGCCTACCTGGTTCAGTTATTTGAGGCATTGGAACGCACCGTACTACTTGCGTCAATCGGAATCGAACAAACTGCGCTTCACGGATCCCGCCAATTACGAATACCTTGGTTTTGATGCCTGTGGCGGTGCAACATTGGTGGTACCTGCCGATCGAATTGATCATGGCCGTTTCAATGCAGGGCCACCCAAGAGCGAATTGATGGATGAGGAACGGTACTTGGCATTCACTGACTTTGCAAAGAACATGCGTGCAATGAACATTGATCTGGTGGTACTTGAAAGTGCTTACCGCGATGGCTTACGCACCAAAGAGAACGATGCCCAACAAGCGCAGCACGTTGAGCGTTTGCGCGCAATGCTGGTGCCGCTTGGCCATACCCTCATTGATGCTAATGAACGGCATTGGCCAGACTCCCTTTATGTGGATGGCTCGCATTTCGGAAAAGCCGGAAGCAAGGAGTTCACCGCGTGGTGTTTGGGACGGTTGTAGCTCCTGAACGGGCTGACCAGGCTTATAAAGTCGGGAGCTTATTTTTCACGAACAGCTATTTCCTATCTTTCGGTGTCTTACGCGGAACGCACTTGATACTGACACAATGAGAAAGCTACTTTCCCTCGCTACCTTCTTGTTTTTTGTTGCAGCACTGAATGCACAGAACTGGTGCCCGCCTGGAGCAGCGTGGATCTATGATACCGGTAATCCATGGGTCGATTCGAAGACGTACATTAAATACTTGGGTGACACGGTCATTGAGGGGTATGTATCGCAACGGTTTGATATGACTGTTCTGACAACTGAGATAATGGGTAACGATACGCTCATCAACACACACCGACCAGAATTCTTTACGACCACGGACGGTGATGTGGTTTGGGAATACAACGGAACGACTTGGGATACACTCTATTGGTTCAGCGCCCTCCCCGGTGATCGATGGACTCCTTTCTGGCCATACGGGCAAGACTGTCCCGATTCCTATTGGTTGGTGACGGACACCTCTACTACTGTTGTTGATGGATTTCCGTTACGCACGTTGAGCTTGATCGGAACCGATGGAGATTTCGAATTCAATTCAGGAGAAACGATCATGGAGCGGATCGGTGGAAATATTGGCGGAGAACACTTTCCCGGTCATGCGTCATGTTCTATTATTTACGAATGCTATTGTGACCGCATCTGCTATTCAGATCAGGATATTGTTCCACCGAACGGCAGTTGCGCACTAACGCTGAACGTCCATGAAACGTTATTGCCCACTACCGACCTCACGGTAATGCCGCAACCGGCCAACACCCACGTGCAGATCTCTTCAACCAAAGCCAAGCCACTAAAGCAACTACTGGTTTATGATGCAAGTGGCAAGATCGTACTGAATGAAACCATCAGCAACGCTGATCGCTACATACTAGCGGTGGAGCAACTACCTGAGGGCTATTATGTGTTGCGTGCAACAGATGTAACAGGTGCGGTGAGCGCGGTTCCGTTGGTGATCGCACGGTAAGAACGTTCCGAGGTTCGTCGGGATGTTTCGTTCGTGAACCAATTGACGGCTCTGCGATCAACTCACAAGATCACCAACGCGGCAATAATGAAGATCACGATGATGATCAGGTATTGCCAGATGTCCACAAAGTAGCGCGAGTAGGTATTCCAGAATTCTTTGAGTTCTTTCATGGCTGTATTACGGAATCTAACGTAATACGATTTTCCGTATCCTTCGCCGAAGACTTTTCTCAATCCCCGTTCTACACGTTGCTCATGTGTGAACAAAACTAGGCGCAAGCTTGTTGAACAGAAGCGCACGATCTTTACTCCGCAATGTAAGTAGCGAATGAATACCGCGATACCTCTTTAATTGCCAATGACGGATCCCGTCTCTCACCGGACCAGTAAAAACCATAAATATGCGTAACACATTCATTCCACTTGTCGTATTTTCAGTTCTGTTCCTTTCGGGATGTACCATATCGAACCCCTTGAAATATTACAACAAGGCTTTAGCGAAACAACCTTTTGATGCTGTGATCGTTCCAGGAACACCCTTCTTGAACGGTAAATGGGATAGGATCACGCAAGGACGCATGTTGTGGGCGAAACACCTTTATGATAGCGGCGTTACCAAGAACATCATCTGTTCCGGATCTGATGTTTACAGTCCGTATAAAGAAGGGGAGATCATGCGCTTGTACGCAGTGAAAATGGGCATTCCGGAAAGCCATGTCTTCGCAGAGACACAAGCGGAGCACAGCACTGAAAATGTGTTCTACGGTTACAAGTTGGCCCGCTCAAAAGGCTTCGAAAAGGTAGCCTTGGCTTCGGATATTTTCCAGACCAAACTGCTTAAACGGTTCGTGCGCAAAATGCACCGAAGACTTGACGCGGAGATCACCGTGATCCCAATGTTGGAAGACACCATTGCTGCCATGGACCAAAGCACTCCGGCCATTGACCCAAGTTCTGCGTACGAGTCCGATTTCGTTTCGATCGTGGAACGTGAATCAAAATGGAAACGCTTCATGGGGACGTTGGGCAAGCACGTTGAGTGGAAGGAGTGAATATGAGAAAGTTGGCAGATAGCAGGGAGCAGTGAGCAGTGCGCAGTTCGCAGTGCGCAGTTCCAGCGGTTTTCGTTTGCTAGGCGTTTGGCCTTGGGCGTTGAAGAAGACTCAAGTTACAAGACCCAAGGGTTAAGTTTTCAAGACAGCCGGCAGTGATAGAGCCTATGAAACATTCACCTTTCACATTTGCTTTAATTCACGAGTCACAGGGATAGCTGGAGCATAGGTGAAAGGTGATCACGTGATCGGATAGTTGATCAGCTTTGGTCGTTGCAGGCCACTCTGCTTAAGCGCATTCACAAACCGAATAGATCGGCGATCACACACGTGCTATGGAAGTCAAGATCAACTGAACGTTTTCCCGTAATTCCGCCTTGGCAAGGACCTTCACCCGCATCGATCACGATCGCGTGTCCCACTCCGTCGAAGACAAAACTCGTTACAACTGCTCGTCCAGCATCGTCGTTGTATTTCAATTGCGATATGCCCAAGTGGCCGTCCATTTCGACCTCGATCCGATCGGCTTCTGCATCCAACCCATTCAGGCCTACCCATTGATCGATCAACTCCAATGAAGCGCGTTGATCTACGACCTTGTCGTTGGTTCCGTGCATCACGATCAATCGTGGCCAAGGGCCGATCGCGTCCGGATATACCTCGGAAATAATTGCGCGCCATTCCTGCGGTGTTCGGTCCGGTGGGTCGCCTAGTGATCGCGCCGCGGTGAGCAAACCCACATCACCCAAGAATGGACCACCGGCAATTGTTGCACCCGCTCGGAACGTTGCCGGATGCCCGACCATTGCATTCACAGCCATTGCAGCTCCTGCAGAAACACCGTAGATGAACACACGCCCCGTGTCGATCGGCCACGTTTGCTTGGCATGTTCCATCATGCTCATGATCGATGCCAATTCGCCTTGCTCACCTACGGCATCTTTGGCACGGAACCAATCAAAGCATTGCATCATATTATTCGAACCGCGCTGTTCCGGGCATACCAGTATGAATTCCCGCAGGTCCGCGAGCTTGTCCCAACCGGTCATTTCCAAAAGTTCCTCGGCGTTCTGTGTACAACCATGCAAAGCCACGACCATCGGCAAACGCTTTACGTCCGACCCCACATTCTCAGGTAGATGAACGATCATCCGAAGGTTTCCGGGATCAGGACCAAATTCCTTGACCTCGAATGTTTCTTGCCCGAACAAGTAACTCATCCGGAGCAGCATACTACATAGCAGGAAGAGCTTACCCATGGAAGCGCTGCAACGTATCACACTGCTCAAGCTCCGTTGTTCAGCTCGCATCACTTTTCTTCTTCGAAATAGATCTTGTAGAATTTCCGACCGCTTTCATCGGTGCCACGCTCGATCTTGTTCCGATCTCCATGGATGTAGATGTGAAAGTTCTTATCCAATTTCAACACGCTCTTGAAGATGCGCGCTTGCTTTTTTACGGCTTGCGCTGAGATCTCGAATCGCGGATCCATTTCCAGATCGTGCGTTTGCTTGAACTCATCCCCGAACCGTTTGAATGATTCGATGACCTTCGGCTCTTGGAATACCGTTTGCTCGAACACTTCTTGATCGTACTCCGTATTGCTCTTGAAATAATTCACCGAACGGTTCAACAGATCGATCTGATCCGCCTTGGCGATCTCATAGTTCTGCGGCAATTGGTCCGTGATGAAACTCTTCGTGAGTTCCAACATATTGCTGGTGCTGTTCACATTGTCCTTCTTGGCCTTCAAACCAATGAAATCATTCTGCCAATAGGTTGTGTGGTCGTTGTCATCGAGCACGAACAGCGTTGGCGCCTCTTCAGTGAACACCACTAAACAGGCTTTGTTCGGTTTGGCGCTACCTAAGCCTTTGCGCAGATCCAGCTCGATCGACTTGCCTCGGACCTTCGTCTCCATGAATACCTCTTTGCTGTCGTACTTGTAGATCCCAATGGCTTGGTAATGCCTTAGGCCAAGTTCAACATCGCTGAATCGTGCAATGAACAGATCTCCCGACTTTATGTTGTGGTGCTGACTGCTATCGATCAAGTGCTTTGCAATGTCCCGTGACCGTTCCACGAACTCACCTTCTTCTTGGATCGACCTGCACAACCGATGTAGCACGTTGTATTCCAACCCAACAGCATGCGTGAATTCCGAAGTGTGTATCGCCGTTGCGAATGGTTTCAAGAACAGTTTGCGCAGGAATTCCTGATCCTCCTCCCGCATCATTTCCTCATCCTGTTCCGCCAACACGCTCCCTTCTACTGTCGCCCCAACGCGATGTAGAATGAATGAACCTACACTCGCCTCTTTTCCAATGATCATGTTCTTCTCCTCGATCTACTCGAGGCGGCAAAGAAAGCAGATCGTTCGCGAGTGTCCGAATTCGATCGCTCGTCAATAGCGGTATGAAGAATAGTGGTATTTTGTGCATGCGTTGGCCTCTTCAATTCCAACGCTATCAACAATGACAAATAACGGTTTGATCAACTACACGTCGCTTTTTTGTGTTGCATTGGTCTGGATGTCCTGTGGAACTCCATCAAGTCCTGACCCGATCGAGAACAGTGCGCAAGAGGCTGCAGCGCCATCGCCAATGTTGGTCATCTTGGACGCTGAACGTACGGGCATCAATTTTGTGAACCGTGTCATTGAGGACGATAGCGCGAACTACCTCAACTACCGCTACATCTACAATAGTGGCGGTGTTGCCACCGGTGATCTTGACAATGACGGACTACCGGAGATCGTATGCGTGAGCAACCGGAACGGCGGTGCGATCTACAAGAACAATGGGGACCTGAAGTTCAGTGATGTAACGAAGACCGCGGGATTCAATTTGGTAGGGCTTTGGGCGACCGGTGTGTGCATGATGGATGCGAATGCCGATGGATTGCTGGACATTTACGTCTGCGGTTCCGGTCCGGGATACTGGCCCGTGAAATACCGGCGCAACCGGTTGTACATCAACAAAGGAGCTCTGAAATTCGTGGACGAAGCCGCGGAGAGAGGTGTAGCGGATGAAGGGCACCATACCGCAGCCAGTTTCGCCGACCTGGATGGTGATGGTGATCTTGACGTTTTCATTCTCGCACATCGCGTGGACTTCAAGAATTTGAACAATGCCATCACCGATCCACGGTTCCTGCCTGTTGCGGACCAATCCGATCGCCTTTACCTGAACGATGGAACCGGACATTTCGCCGAGCATTCCGCGACCGCTGGAACGGCGAGCCGCAATTGGGGCCTCGGCGTTGCGATCGGTGATATCAACGGCGATGGACGCAACGATATCTACACCAGCTGCGATTACTACTCGCCCAACAAATTGATGATCAATAACGGAACACGGGATGGCATACCACGCTTCTCGGATCGTGCATTGGAGTTCCTAAGGCACACCTCATATTTCGCCATGGGCGTGGATCGAGGGGATCTGAACAACGACGGTGTTGCGGATATGATGGAACTGGACATGGCCATTGGAGACCATAAACTGAGCAAGGAGAATATGGCCGGCATGAAACCCGATCAATTCCGGAACATGGTGAAGAACGGTATGAACCATCAATACATGGTGAACACGCTACACCTTGGCCTGGGCAATGGCCATTTTGCAGAGATCGCGCAGGCCGCATGGGTGGACAAGACAGACTGGAGCTGGTGCCCACTCATTGTGGATCTGGACAATGATGGTTGGAAGGACCTTTACGTTACCAATGGCATTCCGCGCGATATCGGAAATGTTGATTTCAACATCAAGGCGAATGCAATAACGGAAGAAAGTGGCGGACGGCCAAACTTCAAACAGATCCTTGATCTTGCCCCAAGCCACTACAAAGAGACCAGCGTTTTCCGGAACAAAGGAGACCTCACCTTCGAAAAGGCCATGGACCCGTGGAACTTTCACCACAGTAATGCCGCGACCGGAGCATCGTATGCGGATCTGGATGGCGATGGCGATCTGGATATTGTTTCTGCCGATGTGAACGACAAATGCAAGGTCATCGAGAACCGTGCGCGACAACTTGGAAACGATCACTTCATCCAAATTCTCCTGAAAGGTGAAGACCTGAATCCCAATGCGATCGGAACCACCGTGACCATTAAGAACGCGAAGGGTATCCAAACGTTTGAGCTTTGGCTTGGCCGGGGTTATCAGAGCAGTGTGGAACCGATCGTCCATTTTGGTTTGGGCGATGGCTCCGTGGATGAGCTGATGATCGATTGGTACGATGGAACACGCACGATCATTTCATCCCCAACGGTCGATCAGCGCATGACAGTGGACATGAAGGCGGCTGCTCGTGCGGCACGGCCAAAAGAAGATCAGCGATCATTCTATGTGGATCGTTCCTCGAATTTGAGCGGGGTAACTGCTCATAAAGAAAACGCGTTCGATGACTTTCTCAAGGAACCTTTATTACCCCAACAACAAAGCCAACACGGGCCCGGGGCTGCTGTAGCCGATGTGAATGGCGATGACCTTGATGATATGATCATTACCAGCGAAACAGGAAGCGCAACTACGTTGTACCTGCAGAGCGCATCTGGAAAATTCACGAAAGCAGGATCGCAACCGTGGAGCTCTTACAAGAACTCTGAATTCATTGGCGCACATTTCTTCGATGCGGACGGCGATGGTGATCCGGACATTTACCTAGCTGCCGGGAGTACGGAGTTTCCAAAGGGTGCGAAGGAGTATCGCGACCGGTTGTTCTTGAACAATGGCAAAGGGAATTTCATCGAAGCACCTAATGCACTTCCGGAAAGCTATAACAGCACCAGTTGCGTGGTCTCCGAGGATCTGGATACCGATGGCGATCTGGACCTATTCGTAGGCGGTCGGAATGTGCCCGGTTTTTATCCGTTTTCACCGCAATGCCAGATCCTCCTGAACGAGAATGGCCGATTCATTGATGCAACTGCGAATTGGTTGCAACAGGGAAACGAACTGGGAATGATCACCGCGGCGCAGTTCGCGGATCTCGATGGCGACAAGAAGAACGAGTTGATCGTTGCCGCAGAATGGATGCCCTTGCGCATTCTGAAGAATACTGGCAGCTCGTTTAAAGATGCTACAGCGAACATGATAGACACGACCATGTCCGGCTGGTGGCAAGGCCTTCGTGTGGAGGACATTGATGGTGATGGTGACCTGGATATACTCGCTGGCAATCTTGGAATGAACAACAAGTTCCACCCATCCCACGAACGACCACTGAAGGTCTATTCCGGCGATCTGGATGGAACCGGCACCAACGATATTGTTCTTGCCAAGACGGGAAATAGTGGTGAACTCCCGGTGCGTGGGCGCGAATGTTCTTCGCAGCAATGCCCGGTGATCCTGCAGAAGTTCCCGAGCTACAAGTCCTTTGCTGAAGCAGATCTGCAGAAGATCTACGGAGCAGATAAATTGGCGAACGCACTGCAACTTTCCGTTACGGAATTCAAGAGCATGGTGCTTCTTAACGATGGACAAGGCAAATTCACTGCAACCGCATTACCGAACCATGCGCAGCTCTTTCCGATCCGCGACTTTATCCTTCAGGATGTGAATGGCGATGGTAAGAAAGACATCATCTGCGGTGGGAACATGTACGGTGCCGAAGTTGAGACCGTGCGGTATGATGCCGGTGTGGGACTTCTTCTTTACGGCGACGGCAAAGGTGGATTCAAACCTGCACCTGTTGCTGAAAGCGGGATCTTTTCACCTTACGATACACGCCACGTAATGCCCATACGCATCGGAACATCCAAAACACCCGGCATCCTGTTCGTGAATAACAGTGGACCAGCACAGCTTTTCATGCCTAGCGGAAATGCGATAAGTGGTGTTGCTGCTTTGCGTTGATGTTTACCTGAACATCTCCGAATATTCTTCACTCTGCATATATGCAGAATGCAAAGGTTTTGAATCACGTACTGTGGTCTGTTGAGGAGTCGTAACGACGCGATCGCAAAGTCTCATACAGCCAACACTACATTGAGAACTGTAAGCGTGAAGTCGTTATCCAACATAAAGACCATCCCGAAAGCATTTTGGGATGGGCTCTATATGTTCTTTGGTCGGTCCTAAACCGTGCAAGGCCTCTACCGCAACAACGTGATCTTTCCGACCACATCTTTTCGTTCTTGGTAAGGCAAGCGATAACCCACCTTGTACACATAAACGCCATCCGGTGAAACCCTTCCACCGTAGGTTCCGTCCCAAGTTGCATCAGGGTCTGTGGTCCTGAAGATCACTTCGCCAAAACGATCCACGATGACCATTGAAAAATCCTCCGGGGTACACTCCCCTTTCCAGCTCCATGCATCGTTCTGCTCATCGTTATTCGGTGAGAATGCCGATGGTATCCATACCGTGCAAGAGTCGGAACAATCTTCTATGAACATGGTTCTTTCCACATCGACAACACCACAGCTCAATGTTACTTGCAGGGAGACCAACACTTCACCTGCCCGCGTAAAACGCACACTAGGATCGATCTCCGTGGAGTTATCCGCTGCGCCATTAAAATTCCATTGCACCCCGACCACCGCTGAATCGGCTTCAAGAATGAATTTCACCGGATCCTGCATGCACTTCGCATCCTGCACAAAGTCCGCAACGCAAAGACATTCAATGTTCATCACCGTTGCCTCCGCTACGTCAACACACCCGTTCACATTGGTTGCTGTGAGGATGTATGAACCAGCATCGTGTACCATTGTCGGATCGGCCAATGGATTGCTATTGAACGTGTAGACAACCGACATTCCTGAAGTTGGGAATACCGTACTGAGATCTACCGTCTGCCATGAGCACAGCGTAAAGAACTGATCAGCGCCCAGAACAGGAACGTCATTCACGACAAAGTCAACGAATGCAGTATCGCTGCAACCAGCGAGATTGCTTGCCACTAAACGGTAATTCCCAGTTGCATTCACTGCAGCAGGGTCGGTAACCGCTGCCCCGCCAAGTGTCCATTGCGTAGTGTGGTTCGCCGTGGAATACAATGCAGTAAGATCGAAGGTTGAACCGGCGCAGATGGATGCTGTTTGGTCCGCACCAAGAACTGGCGATGCTTCGAACATTAACGTAACAACCGCTGATGCCGTGCAACCAGCAGTGTTCGTCGCGGATAAGGTATACGTACCTGCGGTAAGAACGGAAGTCGGATCAGCAAGCGCTGAACCTCCTGCGGTCCAAGATGTCGTATTCGAACCAGTGGCGTAAACCGATGTGAGATCAACAAGAACACCAGCGCATTCGGTCAGCGTTTGGTCAGGCCCAAGCGTAGGGTTGGCCGATACGATCAGATCCACCGTTGCATTATCGCTACAACCATTTGCCGCTGTTGCAACAACTGTATAAAGGCCTGTTGCGTCAACCGCTGTTGGATCAGCGACCGGTGCGCCAGAAAGGGTCCACGTCGTGGTGAGACCAGCAGTAAGGAACGAGGAAGTAAGATCAACCAGATCACCGGAGCAAGCGGAGGCCGTAGCATCAGGTCCGAGGTCCGGAGGTGCGATCGCATTGACCGTAACGAAAGCGGTATCCGCACAGCCAGTGCCGTTGGAAGCGATCAACTCATAGGTGCCCGTAGTACTAACTGCTGAAGCGTTTGCTACTGGCACTCCAGCTAACGACCAGGATGAAGTTAAGCCCGTAGTGGAATAGAGTGATGTAAGATCGAGCGTGGCGTTGGTGCACAGATCAACCACTTGGTCCGCGCCTACGGATGCCAAGGACTGCACCACCAATGTAACTTCCGCAGTGTCAGAGCAGCCTCCAGGCGATGTAGCGATCAAGGTATAAATGCCGTCGAACTCTGCTACCGTCGGCGTTGTGAGAACATTTCCACCAAAGTACCAATCTGCGGTTGCTCCAGCGGTAGTGTAAAGTGTTGTAAGATCCAAACTGCTGCCCGGACAAATGCTGACCGATTGATCCGGACCCAATGCAGGACCAGGATCAACGTTCAAGGTAACCAACGCGGTATCACTACAGGTTCCTGTACCGGCAATGATCTGATAGGTGCCAGGTTCATTGGCAGTCGATGCAGATGCGCTTGTGATAGACGCTCCGGCGAACGACCAATTGGCCGTAGATCCAGAAAGCACGAACAATGCATTCAGATCAGCTGTTTCGCTTCCACAGATATCCATGGTCTGATCCGTGCCGAGCGCTGTTGGCGGCGACTCAACTATATCGAACTGAGCGGAATACCAACAATTATCCCAAGGATCAGTGGCATCCACTTGAATGGTCTGTGTTCCAGATGCCGCATTAGGATCGAAATTCGGGTCGGACCAATTCCAATAATTAAAGGAGTAACCCGTATTCAAGCCTTCATAATACGCAACAACATCAACGGTCTCGCCAGCACATACGTAAGCCACATCACTTGGAATGCCTCCCCAACATGGCGGCGGGCCAGGATCAAAATAGAATGCAAAACCACCGTTTCCTGCACCCCCATCGAACCATCCGGGGGTCCAAATTCCACCAGGTCCAGGACCACTTACACTGCCGCAAGCTGTATCGATCACGGTAATGGTCCATGTTCCGTCCGCATTCTCATAATCGAAAAGATCAAGTGATCCCCCTTCTGCTGTCCAATCACCAGTAAAAGGAGCAGTGCCCGTGGTGATGGATGGATATTGAAAATACTGGAACGTGGTATTGGTGTAATTCTGTCCACCCGCGCCATTGAATGCGGACAAGAGTAACGTGGTCCCTTCCGGAGAGGTCAACGAGATCTGTAATGTCCAAGGATGCTCACTGGTTATATTGATCGTAAGCATTTGCAGCGAGTAAGTCCATCCGCCACCCCATCCTGGAGGGTACAATGTACCAACACCGGACACATTCGCTGTAAAATAACTGGTGTCACATGGAGGTATGGGTCCACTGGTAAATGGCACTGTCGTTTGCGCGTGGCAAGGAGCAAATAGTCCTATAACTAGCACTACTACTGCAAAAATCCGTATGATCCTTGAACCTCCCATGTTTAGCTACCCTTCTAATGGCCTGCGAATCTAATCTAACCCGCTGTTCCTATGACGTTTCAATAGCGTTTCGGTTGCCTGCAACAATTGCGTTTGACCAAAGGTCGTAGACTTTGTGTATCGGTATCCCGATGGCATTTTGGTCCTGCTCCGTGTAATTCGCCTCGGAAGGCCTTGACCATACTGGTGAAAACGTTAAAGACTGTGTATTAGAACGATCGCAGTTCGTGGATCAATGACCTTTGAATACCAACACACTGAACCATGCGCCCCGTAAACCTAGTTGCCTTGTTCCTCATGCTTGCATTCTGCTCATGTACATCTGAGCAGGAACCCGGAGTAGCACTCAGTACGTTGGAACAACCAGCACTAAAAGCGTCTTCCGCAGGTTTCAACCCGGACATCCTCAACTTCAATATCGCCCAGCGGACCTGCGCGCTCTTTGTCGCCGTACGATCGCATGCATGGGCAGGAGAGATCCCGTTCGGCAACGAGATCGATGACTCCAATTTGCACTGGAACCTATGCCCAGGCGGCACCATGGTTGCCTGTGTAAAAACGCCGACGGTTGATGGCGACACGGTCATCACCGGTATTCCTTGGCCGTATGCAGAGGGGGCTCGGCATTGAGGCCGGCCATACAACTGTCTGTGGTTCTATCTTAGGGTCAAGTAACTGCACCATGAAACTCAACGAATTGAAAGTATCCCTTGCGAAGCAGATCCTCGAGTCGGAAAGCGAGTCTGAATTACACTCTGTGGATCTGGTATTGAATCAGGCGGTCAATTTTGAATTGAGTGCTGAACAAAAGGCACAACTTGATGCTTCGCATTCCCGCTACTTGCGCGGAGAAGGCAAGAGCTACACAAGTGCCCAAATGCTGAGGAAGGTCCATAATACTTAGGCCTTGTTGAATTGATTGAAGCACAACCCCAGCGGGGTGCAATAGCAAAGCGATGGGTCATGACCCATCGACTTCGCATTACCAATGGTTGTGAAGCCCTACAGGGGCGAAATAGCAACCCTTGTTTTCCAACCTGAATAATAGGACCGCACTATTTCGCCCCTGCAGGGCTTGAAAAATTCACGCGTTCTTCTATCGATGGGTCTTGACCCATCGCTTTGCTGTGTCGCCCATGCAGGGCTGAGCTAACAAGGGTATTTCCTTGGTAAGATGGATTCCAATAGCTTGAGTTTTATGTTTATGGGATCTATTGCGGGAGTCTGGGACCCACACATGCAATCGTATGTGCCATAGGGTCTACGATGACGTAAGACCCTGCGCAGGTAATTACCTCACGTTCTCAAAAGGAACGTTCGTGTCCTTCTTTAGTTCATCAATTACCATCTCGTTCTTGCAGATGAAGTCCCGGAAAGCAAGAAAATCCTTAACCAAGCCCTCCGTCAGTCGTGTGAGTTTGGGATATTCCACCACTACGTTAGTATGATTCTTCAACTCAATCGGGCGTTTATCACTCTCTGAAGAGTAGTGCGCCTTGAGATAAGCCGTATTGATGCGAATTGCTGTTGACCGTGTCCGGCTATGAGTCCGTCCTTCGCAGCTTGCTTCAGGCCAATGCGCGTAAATAAATTCCTTGGGATGTTTGCTGAATATGGCCCAGAGGTTAATCTCATGGAATGTTGAAAGTGACCGCCTCTTCTTCTGTACAAGTTGGTTTGTGCCTTTGGGGTCAATCGTGTCAAAGACCTCATTCACTCGAGCGACTACCAAGTAGAGCCAAAATATGTAGGTTGTGTTATAGAATTCAATCGAAGTTTCCTTCCATGCAGAGTTACCAAACCAATCATCATGAATCGTATGGAGTAACTGATTGAAATTCTCTCCAAGACAGTTGTCGTATAATCGTTCATCCCCAACCAATGCGCGCCAAATGTCGCATCCAACGCTATTGCCATCGGATGTCAGAAAGAGATTCTCGAATATCTCCGCACACTGTTCGTGTTCATTCAATTCTATGGACAGGGGGATAACATGTGATTGCTTCTTCATAGTAGTCATTATTGAATATTGCTCTTTTCACGAAGAGCGGCCCTATAAGCCGCTCTTCCTTGTTAGTTATTTGGCCGCTCTCCTACCCAGAACACATCTCACAACTATCCGGATCATCGAGTGAGCAGCTGATCTCGGCTTGGGCCTGGGCTTGTTTGCTCATGGCTTTCATGCGCGCACTGTTCTGCTTCTCGACAGCGGTTACCGGTAGATCATGCTCTTCGGTACTTACTTCCACTTCTTCCTCGATCAAGTTCGCGGTCGGTGCTTTTGATACTAAGGTTTCGGCAACTTTCTTAGCGCTTGGCTCAGTGAGCTTGGCTTTGTCCACGGTGAACTTGATAGCATCCGTTGCGGCTTTGGTGCGGAGGTAGTACATGCCTGTCTTAAGGCCTGCTTTCCAGCTGTAGAAGTGCATGCTCGTGAGCTTCGCGAAGTTCACGTTCTCCATGAAGATATTCAAGCTCTGGCTTTGGCAGATGTACGCGCCACGGTCAGCAGCCATGTCGATGATGACCTTTTGGCTGATCTCCCACGCGGTTTTGTAAAGGTCCTTCAGGTTCTGTGGGATCTCCGGGATGTTCTGGACACTGCCGTTGTTGGCCACCACTTTGTTCTTGAGGTCTTCTCCCCAGAGGCCCAACTTCACGAGGTCGCGCAGCAAGTATTTGTTCACGACTACGAACTCACCACTCAATACACGACGGGTGTAGATGTTGCTGGTGAATGGCTCGAAGCATTCGTTGTTACCAAGGATCTGTGCGGTGCTGGCGGTCGGCATCGGAGCCAACAACAGGCTATTGCGCACACCATGCTTCTTCACTTCCTCACGCAATACGTCCCACTCCCAACGGCTACTTGGCTTCACACCCCACATGTCGAACTGCAATACGCCTTCACTCATTGGGCTGCCCTCGTAAGTCTCGTATGGACCTTCTTCTTTCGCTAGGTCCTTGCTCGCGGTAAGTGCAGCGTAGTAGATCGTCTCGAAGATCTCGCGGTTCAGCACTTTCGCTTCTACGCTATCGAACGGATGGCGCATCAGGATGAACGCATCGGCCAAGCCTTGTACACCGATACCGATCGGGCGGTGACGCATGTTGCTGCGCTTTGCCTCGGGGATCGGGTAATAGTTCTGATCGATCACACGGTTCAGGTTGCGTGCGAGTTCATAGGTTACACTGAAAAGCTTGTCGTGATCGAACTTGCCTTTGGTAACGAACTTCGGTAACGCGATGGAACCGAGATTGCATACGGCAACTTCATCTGGACTGGTGTATTCGATGATCTCCGTGCAGAGGTTGCTGCTCTTGATGGTACCCAAGTTCTGCTGGTTGCTCTTGCCGTTGGCAGCGTCCTTGAACAGGATGTACGGCGTACCGGTCTCGATCTGGCTTTCCAGGATCTTGAACCAAAGCTCCTGTGCCTTGATGGTCTGACGGCCCTTGCCTTCGCTCTCGTATTTTTCATACAACGCTTCGAACTTCGCACCCCATGTGTCGCTAAGACCTGGGCATTCATGTGGGCACATCAGCGTCCAATCGCCTCCCATCTCCACGCGCTTCATGAACAGGTCCGGGATCCACATGGCATAGAAAAGATCGCGGGCGCGCATCTCTTCTTTACCGTGGTTCTTTTTCAGATCAAGGAAATCGTTCACATCGGCATGCCATGGCTCTATATACATGGCAAAGCTGCCTTTGCGCTTTCCACCGCCTTGGTCCACATAACGGGCCGTATCGTTGAAGACACGCAACATCGGAACAATGCCATTACTGGTACCGTTGGTTCCTTTGATGTAGCTACCCTTTGCCCGCAGGTTATGGATGCTTAGTCCAATGCCACCAGCACTTTGGCTGATCTGTGCGCACTGCTTCAGTGTATCGTAAATGCCATTGATGCTATCCTCTTTCAACTGCAATAAGAAGCAGCTGCTCATCTGTGGCTTTGGCGTTCCGGCGTTGAATAGTGTTGGTGTTGCATGCGTGTACCATCCTTCGCTAAGCGAATTGTATGTGCTCAACGCTGCATCAATATCGTTCTTGTGGATACCGATGGCGACACGCATAAGCATGTGCTGCGGACGCTCAGCTACTTGCCCGTGTGTGCGTAACAAGTAGCTCCGCTCCAAGGTCTTGAAACCGAAATAATCATAGCTGAAATCGCGGTCGTAGATAATGGCGCTGTCCAAAACCTCTGCGTTGTCGCTGATGATCTTGTGAACGTCATCGGCCAAGAGGCTTGCTTGCGCTCCGGTCTTCGGGTCAGTGTATTCATAGAGGTCCTTCATTACTTCACTGAAGGACTTGGTGGTGTTCTTGTGCAAGTTGCTTACCGCAATACGGCTGGCGAGCTGTGCGTAATCCGGGTGGCGCACGGTCATGGTGGCGGATACCTCGGCAGTAAGGTTATCCAGATCGGATGTGGTTACTCCATCGTAGATACCATCGATCACCTTGAGGGTGACCTGCGTAGCATCCACACTGGGATCCAACCCGTAGCAGAGCTTCTTAACTCGGGCGGTTATCTTATCGAACTTCACCGCCTCCCGGCGTCCATCGCGTTTAATTACATACATACTTAATTGAGCTGGCTTTGTGGCTTCGGTCGACTTTCAACTCCCGTTGTTGGTCGCCCTTTGCCGGTTTATCTGTCAAACTTTTGGACCCGTAAGATGGGTTCTTTAACAACGCATAATGATCCTAGGTCCGGGAGGATCGTTAACCGAACGTTGTTAGTTGGTGGGTAAGTTCCGTATCGAAGCCCGCCGGGTTTACTACGCTAACAAGGAGAGCGTGTTCCACCACGGTGTTTGGGCTTCAAAGGGAGCACTAAAAATCAGCGTCCAGTGAGAATTTGTTACCCTCCTTATCCTTATTCATAACGCCGGCCTTCTGGTATTCGCCTACGCGCTTCTCGAAGAAGTTGGTCTTGCCTTGCAGGCTGATCATCTCCATGAAATCGAAAGGATTGGTAGCGTTGAACACCTTCTCGTTATCCAGTTCCATTAATAACCGGTCGGCAACGAACTCGATGTATTGCTGCATCAACTTCGCATTCATACCGATCAGGTTCACCGGTAATGCGTCGGTCACAAATTCCTTTTCGATCTCAACGGCATCCATGATGATCTTGGTCACCGTTTTCTTATCCAGCTTGTTCACGATGTGCTTGTTGTAGAGCAAGCAGGCAAAATCGCAATGCAATCCTTCATCGCGGCTGATCAATTCATTGCTGAATGTGAGACCCGGCATCAGGCCGCGCTTCTTCAACCAGAATAACGAACAGAAGCTGCCGCTGAAGAATATCCCTTCAACTGCTGCAAATGCGACCAAGCGCTCTGCGAAACTCCCCTTGCTGATCCAACGCAAGGCCCATTCCGCTTTCTTCTGCACGCATTCAACCGTTTCAATGGCATGCAACAAATGATCTTTCTCGGTAGGGTCCTTGATCAAGGTATCGATCAACAGACTATAGGTCTCACTGTGGATATTCTCCATGGCGATCTGAAAGCCGTAGAAGAAACGCGCCTCTGGATATTGCACCTCGTGTACGAAGTTCTCCGCTAGGTTCTCGTTCACGATGCCATCGCTTGCAGCGAAGAAGGCAAGAATGTGCTTGATGAAGTAACGCTCATCATCATTCAATTTATCCGCCCAATCACTAAGATCGATCTGTAGGTCGATCTCTTCTGCGGTCCAGAAGCCGGCTTCATGCTGCTTGTAGAATTGCCAAATGTCATTGTGTTGGATCGGGAAGATCACGAATCGGTCCTTATTCTCCCGTAACAATGGTTCGTTAGCGTTGTCCACGTTCGTTGGAAGAATGTCATCCATCATACTTATTTGAGTGGGTGTAGTTCTGGTACTCATGGTTCGGGACCGGGGGTAAAGTTTCATGAGGGGGAGACCTCAATGAATAATTCAACAGGAAATTCTTGGTGCCGATGACGGATCTGGAACAGTGCGTCGTCGGGTTACAAAAGTCCGAACCCGATCTACTTTTCACAAGTCCAAGAGGCCACTAAGTTTCCGTAGTTTTCAACATGACCTTGTACGCCGTTGCTGACGCGGGCTGGATCACTAAACCACACTTGCAACAGTTTCTTTTCACGAAGCATTAACAATGCTTGTAACCTACGTCTGCACTAACATAATGAGACACGGAACCTCGGAACAGGTTGATAACACTAGAAAATAGATAGCAACGTGTTATCGATGAGCACAAAGAGGTAACGGTTCGGACGAAGTGAATTCATTCCACTCGTTCAGGAAAAAAGAACGTATCGATCACTTCGGACCAAGACGATCTATCGCTCGAGCCAAGCCGTGTGGATCTCGTCCAATTCCTTGAACCACTCTTCACCGAATTTACGCACGAGCGCTTCCTTCAAGAACCGGTATACAGGCACATCCAATTTCGCACCGCACTCACAGGCTGGCTTGCAGATAGGCCATGTGTGGTAATTCAAGCCTTCGTGGAATTTCAACTTCGTGATACGGATCGGATACAAGTGGCAGCTGATCGGTTTACGGAAGGGTATCGCGCCATCCTTCCACGCTTTTTCTACGCCGCACAATGCAATGCCTTGCTCATCGAAAACGGTGAAGGCGCACTCACCACGACCCTCGACCAATGTAGTAACAAGATCCCCGTCATCATCCACCTCACTAACACCGTGTTCTTCAATGGCACGTTGACCTTTTTCCGGGATGTAGGGTTTTATTTTCGGCCACAATGCCTTCAACTGATCAGCTTCTGCTTGCTCCAAAGGCGCACCACTCTCGCCCGCCACGCAACATTCGCCCTTGCATGCGTTGAGGTCGCACACGAAGCGCTTCTCGAAAATATCCTCGCTAATAAGGGTGTTACGGTGTTCGATCATTTGTAAATTCTCGCGACTTGCCTTACCAGCTCATTTATATCTGAAGAAAGAAGTGAACTGATGCAAACAATCGTGTCAACGAGGAGCCTGAGGCTTACGCGCTGAGGCATTGTATCGTTGTTTTCGAACTGCCTCCACTTCTTTTGTTATTTCCCCCTCAGAGATCGGTGGCAATTTCTTGGCTCTCGCCTGAATATCGGCAATTACCGCCGTAAGCGTCCGCACTTTCCTTAGTCGCATAGCAATATTGCCAAGGTCGCGCAATTGCTCTAATAGCTTTCGGGCCTCTTTACTCGTTACATCCACTTCAAACGATACCATGTTTCTGTAAAGATAAGTAGATCATCGATCATGGATCAGAACAAATGGAAGGCAACTATTGACAGAGAATATCCAATAGTCCGGTTTGGCTATTCACAGCGCTTGATCCAACGATGATGATCTTGCATTTCACATCCTCGATCAGCTCATCCTTAAAATAGCCGGATGCGGTTCTGGCATGGGCGGCAAACCATGTATTTCGTTCAGTCGATCAAAGTAGGCCCTTTTAGTATTGTAAGGCTTCTCTTCTTCACCAACGTTATAGCTCTTAAAGTCTGTTACTGGTCTGTTGAGAACAGAGCTCCAAAAGTAAAGTGAAACGCTTGGCATGTTTTCAGCAGCAAGAAGAACAGCCAATACTTGTTCGTCGCCGTAATATCTTCTAACCTGCCGAATATCTGGAACATCGCCCCAGGTGCATACTCGCTCGATCACGAAATCCGCCTTGCCCTCATAGTCCAGCTTATCGAAATCCACATCCCAAAAAATGCGGCGTGCGAATACAGGGATCGGCTTGGTGGTCATTGCCTTGCAAAGATAGACGATCGCAATACGCGCGATCATCCCATCTTTGCACTTCCGTCGCCACAGGTTTCCAAGGTGAACGAACGAACATCATGAGCAATCAAGAAGACCGCCTTAAGACACTGATCGGCCATGCCAAAGAGTATGGTTTCGTTTTTCAAAGCAGCGAGATCTACGATGGACTTAGTGCTACCTACGACTACGGTCCGTATGGTGTAGAACTGAAGAACAACATTCGCCGGTATTGGTGGGAGGCGATGACGAAACTCAACGAGAACATCGTCGGCCTCGATACCGCCATCTTCATGCACCCTACCGTTTGGAAAGCAAGCGGACACGTGGATGCGTTCAATGATCCGCTGATCGATAACAAGGACAGCAAGAAACGGTACCGTGCAGATGTCCTCTTGGAAGAACACTTGGCCAAGTACGAGCAGAAGATCGATAAGGAGGTTGAAAAAGCGAAGAAGAAATTCGGCGATGCGTTCGATGAAGTACAGTTCCGCGCGACCAACCCGAATGTAAAACGCAGTCAAGACAAGATCGACGCGGTCGAGGGCCGTATGAAAGCGGTATTGGGAGCAAATGATCTGGAAGGTGTGCGCCAATTGATCTTGGACGAAGAGATCAAATGCCCAGTGAGTGGCACTGCCAACTGGACGGAAGTGCGTCAATTCAATTTGATGTTCGCAACGGAGCTGGGTAGTGTAAGCGGCGAGAGTGCCACGATCTACCTACGCCCTGAAACAGCTCAGGGGATCTTCGTGAATTTCTTGAACGTGCAGAAGAGTGCACGCATGAAACTTCCTTTCGGCATTGCACAGACCGGTAAAGCATTCAGGAATGAGATCGTAGCACGCCAATTCATTTTCCGCATGCGCGAATTCGAGCAGATGGAAATGCAGTTCTTCGTGAAACCCGGTACCGAAATGGAATGGTACGATAGCTGGAAGGAGAAGCGCATTGCCTGGCATCGTTCATTGGGAATCGCACAGGAGAATTATCGCTTCCACGATCACATCAAATTAGCGCACTACGCCAATGCCGCATGTGATATCGAGTTCAACTTCCCTATGGGGTTCAAAGAGCTTGAAGGCATTCACTCACGTACTGATTTCGACCTGAAGCAGCACGAGGAATTCAGCGGTAAGAAGCTGCGCTACTTCGATACCGAGACGAACGAAAGCTATGTACCGTATGTGATCGAAACATCGATCGGTTTGGACCGGATGTTCTTGGCAATGCTGAGCTCTGCGTACGAAGATGAAACATTGGAGAACGGTGAGGTACGCACCGTGCTCCGCATTCCAGCAGCATTGGCACCTGTGAAAGTTGCAGTGTTGCCGTTGATCAAAAAAGATGGCCTACCTGAAAAAGCGCGTGAGATCATTGACCGCTTGAAGCTTGACCACAACTGCCAGTACGACGATAAGGACAGTATCGGTAAACGCTACCGCAGACAAGATGCGATCGGCACTCCGTTCTGCATTACCGTTGATCACGAAACGCTTACCGACAACGCCGTAACCATCCGTGACCGTGATACGATGTTACAGGAGCGGGTTGCTATAACTGACCTCGACCGCATTGTTGGTGAGAAAGTGAATATGCGTGGGCTGTTGGGGAAGTTGTGAAGGGAAACGTTGTCCTAACTTCGCCATACAATGGCTAAGAAAAAACCAAACGCTACAATTGCGGATGCGGTGAAAACTCGCGCTAGGCGAGCAGCACCTAAGCCTGCGGGCACTGAAAAGCGGACGGAACAAAAGCCAGCGAAGCGTTCGGCTCCTAATAAGGTTCGTAAAGGGTATGACGCAGATAAGTACACAGGTGCGATCCCGGGCCTTGCGGAACGGATGAAAGAGTATTTGGAACACATGCGCGATGATCGTTGAGCGGATGCTGGCCGATACAAACGCACTGATCCACCAACTCGGAGGTGATCAGCACGTCGGCGAGCTACTGAAAGATAAAAAGGTCCATATTTCGTTCGTTACCCAGATCGAACTGCTTAGCTGGCCAGGCTATTCGACAGAAGAACGGACCGTGGTGTCAGAACAGATCAAGGAGTTCATTGTCACTGATGTCAATGAAAACATTAA
This sequence comes from Flavobacteriales bacterium, assembly GCA_016704485.1. Lineage (NCBI taxonomy): Bacteria > Pseudomonadati > Bacteroidota > Flavobacteriia > Flavobacteriales > Flavobacteriales bacterium. The sequence goes on from JADJAA010000001.1 coordinate 630,125, forward strand.
GATGATCGCAATTGACATTCGAATCAAACATAAGCTAAAACTGGCGGATGCTTTAATTGCAGCAACTGCCATCAGTCTGAGTATTCCGCTGGTTACTGGAGATAAGCACTTCAATCGTCTAAAGGCCGAACTTGACCTTATCAAAATTTGACATTCAAGAGCTGAGTGGCAAATTCCCAAGGGCAGCAAATGCCAAACACGCTCTAATATCCTCTTCTGTCAATTGTGGAAGATCATCAATGATCTCCGTGTTGGACACACCGGAAGCCAACCAACTCAGAACATCGAAAACCGTTATCCGCGTATTACGGATACAGAGCTTTCAGGATCGTGGTTCAGGGTCGATCGTTATGGTCTGAGCGAGGCGTACACGAACGTTCCTACTCCGCCATCAGACGTATTGTTTGCCGCATGCCATTCTCATGTTCCACGTGTAGCAAGTATGCACCCGATGGCAAGCTACCACGAGATATGACCAGACTTGTATCGCCGAAGCGGGTGGCCGGCAGAACCGTTCTTCCACAGGCATCCCAGAGCGTGTAAGTTCCTCCTTTCGTACTTGCGGTTTGCACAATAACTTCGGTCATGAATGGATTGGGCTGTGCCGAAAGTGGTGGCAATGCAGCTTGCTCCGCGATCGACCGGAAGCCACAATCTACCAGTGACCTGACCGGAACTGGTGAATTGGTGTTCGTCCCGATGGAAAGCTGTCCCCATTCGTTGTTTCCCCAACCCCATGCTCCTCCATCACTTGTGCGGGCAAGGCTATGTCCGGCACCACCGCAGATCTCCACGACGTTGCTGATCACTGTCACTTGCACTGGACTCCAACGATCGGTCTGTGTGCCATCGCCTAAACGGCCGTAATGGTTATAACCCCATGCCCAAGCAGTACCATCTTCTTTCAATGCCAAAGAATGGAACACACCCGCCTTTACACTCGTGAAACCACTGTTAGCCAAGGAAGGCACTGGGCCGGTCTTGGTTACGTTGGTGCCATCGCCGATCTGACCTTGCTCGTTGTAGCCCCAGCCCCAGATGCTTCCGTCGGCACGCAGCATCAATGAATGGTTGTTCCCGCCTGCCACGGCGATGGCGGTAGGTCCAACCACGTTCACCGGACTTGCACGGTTCTCGGTGGTCACATCACCCAACTGCCCATCTGCATTCATGCCCCAGGAGCGGATGCTACCATCCGCTCGAAGTGCAAGTGTGTGGTAACCACCTGTAGCGATGGAGACAATTCCCGTAAGCCCGGGAACTTGGATCGGCGATAAGGACAATGTACCGGGTCCCATCTGTCCGTTACCCAACTGCCCGAAAAGGCCACCACCCCAGACCCAAACCGTACTATCAGCTCGTAGGGCCGCTGCATGTGCGAAGCCCATGGCGACTTGTATAACCCCTGTAAGACCGGGTACGTGGTATGGAATGCTGTCGTAAACTTCGGTAGTGCCCACCCGTTGGCCCCAGGTCCAGACCGTACTATCCGCACCCAATACAATGGCTTGCTGCTGTTGAACACTGACCATGGTCACTTCATCCGGCATTGCCACTGGGAACGCAATGTTCTGATCGATGGAAGAGGTGTTGCCGAGTTGGCCATAATAGTCCGAACCACACGAACTCAGCCCCTGCGGCGCGCACAGGAAAACGCTGAATTGATTGCCGGCACCAAGCGTCTGCGCATGCAGTGCATGGGGTGTCCAGAACGTTGCGAACAAGAAGGGAAGCAAGACAAGGCGCTGAGTGAACATGGTATCAGGATGTGAACACCGAACCTTAAGGCGTTCGGCTGGATGAGCATATGCCTTGTGGACGATCATACGTCCAAGACCGTTGCCCCGAATAAGAACTTGGAAGCGACATGCTATTCTCCGATAATGTCGCTTAATGACCACTTTGACCATTCCGGCAGGATGCTGTCCATTTTTTTAATTCGCCATGTAAACCTCTGGGCTATGATACCGCTCCATGGCCTACTGTGACCGTTACCCGTTGTGGACTAACATCCACCCACTGAAGCGTATAGGTTTGATATCAATATCAACAAATTCAACGATCATGAAAAAAGTAGTACTCCTTACAAGCATTCTGATCGGTGCCTTGCCTCAAGCCTTCAATCAAGCTTTTAATACACTGAACATCAATGATGTTGAAATGCGAGTTTTCTCAAATGGTAAGATCGGAAATGATCTTAGCCTAGGAACTCCTGGTTTCGTTGTACCTGCAGGAAGTGGAGCTAGTCCCATGGGCTATGCCGGTCTGTGGATGGCGGGTTCTTCCACCGACAACCAACTAAAACTCGCTGCGCAACTTTACGGCAGTGGATCGGATTTCTTTCCAGGACCATTGACTATTGATGGCTCCGCAACCATATCCGATCAGGTTTCGCTCGCCTATGATATGGTGTTGCGCATTGATAAGTCTCAGGTAGACCAACACGTCCTTTGGTATAATTGCCTGAACGAACCTAGCTGCGACATTGCAACGCTATTTCCGAATGGATATACCGTACCACAGGCATTCATCAACTGGCCCGCCAATGGGGACGTAAATGCTGGTCAGGCTTTGTATCTAGCGCCATATGTGGATGCCAATGGCGACGGATATTATGATCCGTATGCAGGTGACTATCCATGCATTAGAGGTAATCAAGCCCTGTTCACGATATTCAATGACAAACTTGCGCCACATACTGAGTCCGGCGGCGGGCAGATCGGTGTGGAAATTCATATGATGCCCTTTGCTTATAACTCAGCCGGTCCGGCGCTGGATCAAACGGTATTCGTTCACTACACCGTTATCAATCGCGCTAGCCAAACGCTTACCGATTTCCGCATCGGAAACTTCGCAGATCTCGATATCGGCTGCCCTGATGATGACTTTATAGGAACTGATGTTGGGCGGAATTTGGTATATGCATATAACTGGGATGACAATGACGAAACGTGCCAAGGAGGGTCGTCAATAGGCTACGGGCCGCAACCACCCGCCTTTGGAATGACCATTCTAAAAGGCCCTTATCTAGACGCTGATGGCGCGGACAATATCTCCGACCCCGCCACTCCTGCTTTCAATGGCTTGAATTTCAACGATGGCATTATTGATAACGAACGCTTTGGAATTTCGGGTTCTCAGCACTTTTATCGCCAAGGGAATTCGGCTCTGACGGACCCGAATACGCCTTTTCATTTCCGTAACTATTTGCATTCCGTTTGGAAAGACGGTACTCCTTTGTCTTATGGATATGGGTACAGCACAGATCCCGGCGTTACGCCTAGTTTATTCAGTTTCCCCAATAGCACGGATCCATTGGGTGTGGGGACCAATGGTGTGCCACAAGTTGATTGGAGCGAGAACGTACCTACTCCTGCAAGCCCGGATCGTCGCGGATTGGCCATCATGGGACCGATCACCTTAGAGCCCGGCGCTATCCACAATTTTCTGATCGCATACGTGTATGCGCGTGCTGGTTCTGGCGGAGCCTCCGCAAGTGTTCCAGCATTGCAACAACGCGTAGATAGCGTAATTGCATTCGCAGAAGCACAAGGCCTGTTGGCTGATGAACTTGGCTGCGCTGATGCATTCACCGGTTTAACCCATTATGCAAAACCGCGCACTGATCTTTCACTCTTCCCCATTCCTGCAACCGACCAACTCTCTGTTGTTACGAATGGAATAGCGGCTGGCTCGGTGATAGAGATCTATGATGCACGCGGACAATTGATCATGACCCAGTCGGTGATCGGTGCCACAATGGTCGTGGATGTCCGTAAGCTGAATGCTGGGCTGTATGTGGTGCGTTGTGCTCAGCAAGATGCTGTACATATCGGGCGGTTCGTGAAGGAATGACCGATCGAGTGGACAAGACGCTGTGCAAACCTAGGGCTTGTGCAGCGTCTTGATCTTTGCCAACCTGGAAATTTCATCCCTATCAGTATTCGGGATCTATTGCTTTACTGCTATCTTCGCGGCCCCAATACCTACCCAGGTGGCGGAATGGTAGACCTACCTGCGGTAGGCAGGCGCGCCCTTCCAACACCAAAGTTTGTATTGACATCTTGTTTTTTTACACCTACCCAGGTGGCGGAATGGTAGACGCCTGCGGTAGGCAGGCGCGCCCTTCCAACACCAAAGTTGGTTTTGACATCTTGTTTTTTTACACCTACCCAGGTGGCGGAATGGTAGACCTACCTGCGGTAGGCAGGCGCGCCCTTCCAACACCAAAGTTGGTTTTGACATCTTGTTTTTTTACACCTACCCAGGTGGCGGAATGGTAGACGCGCTGGTCTCAAACACCAGTGATGCAAGTCGTGCGGGTTCGAGTCCCGCCCTGGGTACTATCCTTAATGGTTGTCGAGCGGGCCTGCCTACCGAAGGCTGGTTCGAGTTCTGCCTTGTGTACAATTTTCTGGATGTCCTGTTGGGTATATGCGATCACAAGTCAGTTAAGGCCATACATTTATGTGGGCTTGACCTATGATGTTCCCAATAGGGTCGCCCGACACAACGCAGGCGGTGAAAAAACCACAAAACCATATCGACCATTCGATCTTCTCCTTTCAGAAGAGCACATTGATCGACCTTCAGCAAGACTTCGTGAGAAATACTTGAAGTCCGGAAAAGGAAAAGAATACTTGAAAAGACTGCGTTACAATTGTTGAACAACGAACGAACGAACAAACCAACAATATTCTTTCGGGCCTGCCTGCCGCAGGTAGGTTCGAGTCCCGCTCTGGGTACTTTTTCATAATTGCGGCCGCTTCGAGCGGACGCAATTGTATGCGCACTATGTCAACAACACCTGATTCATTGGTCCACGCCAGCCCTGCCAAACAGGAACGCTACGACCGTGCCTACATGAAGATGGCCTTAGAATGGGCCAAATTGAGCCACTGCACACGCAAGCAGGTCGGTGCATTGCTGGTGAAAGATGGCATGATCATCAGTGATGGATACAACGGCACGCCCACCGGTTTTCCCAATGATTGTGAAGACGCACAAGGTGCAACGCATTGGTACGTTCTACATGCCGAAGCCAATGCGATCATGAAAGTGGCCAAAAGCACCAATAACGCCAAAGGAGCAACACTCTATTTGACCCATTCACCCTGCAAGGATTGCAGCAAACTGATCCTTCAGGCCGGGATCGGTCGATTGGTCTACATGGATGCATACAAAGACCCGGCTGGCTTAACCTTGCTCAAGGATGGCGGCCTGGCCATTACACAAATAACGCTCGGTTGATCGCATCACCTATTTTTGCAAGACGCCCTGATCCATGACCAAACCACGTAACTCGTTCTCCGCCTATTTTCCTGTTCTGCTTGCTTTTGCGTTAGTAGCCGGATTGTTCATTGGGCGGAATATGGGAAGCAGTTCCGGAGGTGGTCTGCAAGTCTTCAATAGAGAGGCTTCACCGTCTGATAAAGTTGGGCAAGTGATCGACCTGATCGATCGCCAATACGTGGATACTGTGGAGAAAAATGAGTTGGTGGACGAAGTGCTCCAGCACATGTTACAGCGTCTTGACCCGCACAGTTATTACATCAGCGCGGCGGAACTAAGCGCAGCACAAGAACCACTGGAGGGCAGTTTCGATGGTATCGGCGTGGAGTTCGCCATACAACACGATACCGTGGTGGTGATCAGTCCGGTGGAAGGTGGACCTAGTGAGGCACTTGGTATCCGTGCTGGTGATCGGATCATCAAAGCGGATAGTGTTGTTCTGGCCGGTGTGGAGGTGACGAACGATCAGGTCATGAAGAACCTACGTGGACCAAGCGGCAGTGAGGTTACCGTGCTGCTGCTTCGCAACGGCCGTGCAAAACCGTTCGAGGTATTGATCAAACGCGGTAAGATCCCGATCCATAGCGTGGCAGCAACCTTAATGACCGACGACGGTACGGGGTACATCAAACTGGTGCGATTTGCCAAGAATACACATGAAGAATTCCTTGCTGCGGCCGAAGAGCTTACCAAGCAAGGAATGAAACGTCTCGTGCTGGACCTGAGGGGAAACGGCGGTGGTTTCCTCAATTCAGCGATACTTCTGGCCGATGAGTTCCTGCCGGACGGGAACACGATCGTGTATACCCAAGGCCGCAATTCTCCTCGGCGCGACATCACCGCAACCCGCGATGGTTCCTATGAGAAATTACCCTTAGCCGTATTGATCGATGAAGGTTCTGCAAGTGCAAGTGAGATCATTGCCGGTGCAATACAGGACAATGATCGCGGTGCCATTGTTGGTCGCCGCTCATTCGGAAAAGGATTGGTGCAGGAACACGTAGACCTGCCCGACCATAGTGCGGTGCGGTTAACGACAGCACGGTACTACACCCCAAGTGGGCGATCCATTCAAAAGCCATATGGTAAGGGGATTGATTATGAAGATGATTTCACGGCACGCTACGAACACGGCGAACTGCTTTCTGCTGATAGCATCCACCTTGATTCTACGCGCGCATTCACTACGTTAGGTGGACGAACCGTATATGGTGGAGGAGGCGTAATGCCTGACCTATTCGTATCGGCGGATACCTCTGAAACATCAGCATTCTTGAGTGAGCTTTTCTTTAGTGGAACGTTGAACCAATTCGCATTTGACGTGGCCGATCGGGACCGCAACAAGCTTCTGGCTTATGGCTCATCCAAGGCATTCGATGCTCGTTACAATGTGAGTAGTCCTCTATTCGATGAATTAGTGGACTTCGCGAAGAAGCAAGGTGTAGCAAGCACTGCTTCTGATATTGTGCGCTCGCGCAAGACCATCGGCACCCGGCTGAAGGCGAGTATAGCCCGTAATGTCTGGGGGAATGTTGGATACTACGGTTCGCTATTGGAAAGCGATAGGATCTTTCAGGAGGCCGATTCGATGTTGAGGAGCGGCCAATAGTGTCTCACTCACACCATCCCTAGGCTCCGCATAAGGGCGGAATGCGAGATAACCCTTTCACGCTGCTGGATCCCTGCAAAGGCCTCAATTATTCAGCTTTTGACCATCTTTTCAGAAAGGTCCACAATGTCCGGAGTGTTATGGACTAACCCATCCTTCCCATATACACCGGAGATATGTGAATTAAAAAAGGGCCTCGCGGCCCCTTTTTAATATGCTTCGGAAAGAGATCAGTTATTTTACTGCTTCTTTGGTTGCTTCAACAGCACCTTCTACTTTTTCGCCAGCAGCGTCAACTGCTTCGCCAGTAGCGTCTACTGCTTCAACAGCAGTGTTCTCAACTGCAGTGCCAGCGGCATCAACAGCATCGCCAGCTGCGTCAACAGCAGTTGCGGCTGCTTCAGTTGCTGTTGTAGCAGCATCTTCAGCTTTCTTCTCCATTTCTTCAACGTTGCTGCTTCCGCAAGCAACGAACAATGCTGCCATAGAGGCTAACAGTGCGAACTTCTTGATCATTTTTGTGTTTGGTTGGGGTGAAAAGTTGCGCAAATGTATGGAACTTTATGATATCGCAAGATTTATCGCTGGGTTTTAGACGAATATGGCAAAATCACCTACGGATCCATAAGATCATGAGCGGATGCGGCCGGTCAGCATGCTACAGGTTCAATTTTCAAACCCGACAATGCGCGACTACCTTTGTACCAGACTCACATCAAGGTCCAGATCGGACCATCAAAATACGGATCAAAATGGCATTTACCCTACCTGCTCTTACCTATGCATTCAAGGCATTGGAACCACATATCGACGCACGCACCATGGAAATACACCATGGCAAACACCATCAAGGTTATGTAAACAACCTGAATAAAGCAGTGGAAGGTACTCCACTGGAAGGCAAGATGTTAGAAGAAATTCTTGCTGGGCTGGACATGAACAATGGTGCAGTTAGGAACAATGGTGGTGGACACTATAACCATAGTCTTTTCTGGACCGTTATGGGACCCAACGGAAGCGGAAAACCTTCTGGTGACCTTGCAGCGGCAATAGACAAGGACTTCGGCTCGTTCGATGCGTTCAAGGAAAAATTCGCAGCAGCGGGCGCAACCCGTTTTGGTAGTGGCTGGGCTTGGCTATGCGTTCAAAAAGGTGGCAAACTCGAAGTCTGTAGCACACCAAATCAGGATAATCCGCTCATGCCCAATGTAGGCTGTGGTGGAACTCCTATTCTGGGTATGGATGTATGGGAGCACGCTTACTACCTGCACTATCAGAACCGTCGTCCGGATTATATCACCGCCTTCTGGAACGTGGTGAACTGGGATGAAGTATCCCGTAGATTCGCAGCTGGAAAGTGATCATTGCTTTTGTTCTTGAAAGGGCGTTGCAGTGATCTGTAACGCCCTTTCTGTTTGCCCGACCTGATGTTACGATATATACTGCTCATTCTCTCCCTAATAACTGTTGGTAGTTCCGTTCGTGCGAGCGGTCCGTACAGGGCGATGAACGCTGTGGAACTGAATTTACTTGATAGCTTGACCGAGCAATACGACCTCAGTATTGAAGACGGTCCGAAGAAAGAAAACGCCCGATTGATCAGCAGTTCACTTGCTGTATTGCTAGGTCCGTTCGGGGCACATCGCCTATATTTAGGCACGACGACCAAGGTGGCGATCATCTACGGAATTACGTTCGGAGGCTTTGGTATTCTGGCAACGATCGACCTTTTCCACTTGCTGTTCACCAAGGACCTGGATGCCTATCGCAATAGCGATAAGGTATTCATGTGGGTGAAGTAGTAAAGAGTACCTGAACGGGAGATTACTCCACCGTTACGCTCTTCGCCAAATTCCTTGGTTGATCCACGTTCCGGTCCAACATTACCGCAATGTGATAGCTGATCAACTGTAGCGGAATAACGCTCAACAAAGGAACCAAAGCATCAGGTGTTTCCGGGATCTCGATCACATGATCGGCGATACCCTTTACAACAGTGTCACCTTCAGTAACGATCGCAATGACCTTACCCTTGCGCGCTTTGACCTCTTGTATGTTGCTTACCACTTTCTCGTAGCTTGCTCCTTTTGTTGCGATCACAAAAACCGGCATGCTGTCATCGATCAGCGCGATCGGGCCATGTTTCATTTCGGCAGCAGGATATCCTTCTGCATGTACGTAGCTGATCTCCTTCAATTTCAACGCACCCTCCAACGCGACCGGGAAACTTGAACCGCGGCCGAGATAGAGCGCGTTCTTCGCATCCTTATAGATATCTGCGATGTACTTAATGTGATCCTCGGTATCGAGCACTTTCTGCACCTTCTCCGGGATAGCATCCAATTCGTTCATCAACCGATGGAAATGACTGCTGCTGATCGTACCCTTCTTATTGCCGATCATCATGGCCATAAGCGTTAGCACGGTGACCTGGGAAGTGAATGCCTTTGTACTGGCAACACCGATCTCAGGGCCTGCGTGCGTATACGATCCCGCATGGGTGATCCTTGCAATACTACTGCCGACCACGTTGCAAATACCAATGATGGTCGCGCCACGGCTCTTGGCCAATTCTATTGCAGCCATTGTATCCGCTGTTTCACCACTTTGACTGATCGCGATCACGATATCGTCCTCGTTCACGATCGGATTGCGGTAACGGAATTCGCTGGCGTATTCCACTTCTACGGGAATGCGGGCAAGGTCCTCGAACAAATATTCACCGACCATTCCAGCGTGCCAGCTAGTACCACATCCAATGATCAGTATCCGTTTTGCATTCACGAATTTGCTCTCGTAGTCCTTGATCCCGCCCAAGACCACTTCTCCCTTCGCAATGTTCAACCGCCCACGCATACTGTCACGTATACTACGCGGCTGTTCGTGGATCTCCTTCAGCATGAAGTGATCGTAACCACCTTTCTCCAACGTCTCCAAGTGCATTTCGAGCTCTTGGATGAACGGTGTTTTTACTTGGTTCTTTACATTGCGGATCTTCAATCCTTTCTCACGATCGATCACCGCGATCTCGCCATCCTCCAGATACACCACGTTCTTGGTATGCTCTATGATCGGAGTAGCATCGCTGGCTACGAAGTGCTCCCCATCGCCAATACCGATCACCAATGGTGAACTCTTCCGTGCGGCGACCATCAGGTCCGGTTGTTTCCTATCCAATACCACTATCGCGTATGCTCCTACCACACTTGCAAGAGCCAATCTCACGGCTTCAGGAAGATCACACTTCTCAGTACGTTGAATATCATCGATCAGATGCACTAGCACCTCGGTATCCGTATCGCTTAGGAATTCATGCCCACGCGTCTTCAATTCTTCTTTGATGGACGCATAATTCTCAATGATACCATTGTGGATCAGTGCAATATCTCCACTGTTGCTTTGATGTGGATGGGCATTCACATCACTCGGTGGTCCGTGCGTGGCCCAACGCGTATGGCCAATTCCAATGGATCCTTTTGCACTTATTCCATTCATGTGCGATTCAAGATCGCTCACTTTCCCCTGACATTTATGAACCGAAAGCGCTTTACCGTCGATCAATGCAACTCCGGCACTATCATACCCGCGGTATTCCAACCGACGTAAGCCACTGATCAGGATCGGATAGGCGTCCTTGTCGCCCAGGTAAGCTACGATTCCACACATTTTGCTTTCAGTATGTGGTAAATGTAAGATGCAATCGCATGCCGTTCTGCTCCTTTGCCGGACCAGATAGGATCACACGATTACCGGAAACGCCATTACTACCGCTCACCATTTCGATCCCCGTATTGGAAATTTCTCCGGTAAGGATATCATTGATGTACCGTGTAATATTGAAGCGATATACGCGATCGGTAGCGTTGTATGATCCGTCGATCGCAATAATTCCTCCCAATTGATCCGGTAAGAACGCATCAGCTCCTAGGCTGTCCTTGCGGAACAAGAACAGTTGGTTCGGGGGTGGTTGTAACCCGTTGTAAGTACCCTCAACCGGTGCGACCAGCTCTGCCTTACTAAGTACCCGCCCTTCGCCTGCATAGTTCATTAAGTAGGGGAACCGCAAGGCCGTGCGCAATCCGCCAAGGGATTGTACGTAGGTCTTGTAAGCCGGTGCCGAACTATCGGCCAGTGCGTTGTTAAGTCCTGGGTCGACCGCTTGCGAATAATCGTGTTCTGCCACGGTATAGCGCGCCGCGCTCGAGTTGATCAACAATTCGAAAGTGCGTTGTACATCAGGTTCGACATTCGCATCCTTGTAATACAGCACCACCTTGGAGGCGCCGTTGATCAAACTGAAATACAGAAGTCCTTGCTGAAATGGCAATTGCGGACCGTTGTTCACCGTAATGTAGAGCCCTTTGAAGAATTCTTGGAAATTCTCATTCGTTGCCAAGTTATCGCCTCCGAATTCTTGCAGAAATCGAACAGCAAGGTCATTGCTCAAGCGGATCCGCACTTGCGGCAACAGACTATCGCCACTGACCTGAGCATAGTTGAAGGGCTCCGGAGTCACTATGGAGCCATGGGAATAGCACAGGTCGTCCGGCAAGAACTCCGGTACATCATCCGTATGGTACGAAGAGTCCAGACTCAACGCTGTTGTGATCTCATGTACCTCAAACGTCTGTGCATCCAAATTGCCATAAGCATAGTTTATCCCATCAAAGGCCAAACTCAAAACAATACTATCTGCTTGTAACCCACTAACATCAACACCAACTCCAACGTTGCTACTGCTAAGTCGGAGTTGCGTTACGATGCCCGTACGCACGAACCCGAATTCCTGATCCAGATATGACCCCACCAAATTCCGTGTAAGGCCACTGGTGCGCACGGCAGAATCACGGAATGTGTATGCGTGTATCGTCGCCGTATCCTCCAATAGTCCTAAAGCATCACTTGGTAATAATTCCAGACCAAGATCCTCATCCGGCTTTCGGCAAGCGCCGATCAGGACCACAAGTCCAAAAAGGAACGTGATCCACTGTGTGGACCGCGTTCTTGAAATAGTGAATAATGTTCTCAAAGTGATCAAATGATGCTTGGAGAACACTTAGACCAAGGCTTCCTCCAACACCGTGCTGTAGAATTCCGAATGCGCGGCAACGTGCTCTCCGTCCTTGATGAAGTTAAGGACCGGCACACCACTGCCCTTTATCGCGGTTTCCATTCCTTTGCTCAATTTAGCGGATCCTTTTACAACGGCATCGCACATGCTCAAAGAGAACTTGGTAAGGTCGTCCGTGGTTGTCTTCGCAAGACCTTTAAGTAGACCCTTATCGAAACCTTCCATTTCCAATTTCTTGGCCATGTTCTTGTCCAACGCTTCAGTAGGTTGGTCATAAACACTCATGACCAACTTCGTGTTCTCAAAATGTGGATCATCGGCGAAATGATGGCGCACATACAACGGCACGAAACCGGTCATCCAACCATGAAGGTGAATGATATCCGGAACCCAACCCAATTTGCGCACGGTCTCCAACACCCCACGACCAAAGAACAACGCGCGTTCGTCGTTGTCCTTGTAGAAAGTACCATCCTTGCTGTGGGCTTCGGCCTTACGCTTGAAGTATTCGTCGTTATCAATGAAATAAACCTGCATCCGTGCACTTGGCACACTCGCTACCTTGATCAACAAGGCATGGTCCGTGTCGTTAATGATCAAATTCATTCCGCTTAAGCGGATGACTTCATGCAATTGGTGGCGGCGCTCATTGATGCAGCCCCATTTGGGCATGAACACCCTGATCTCATTTCCACTTTCCAAAATACCTTGTGGCATATGGCGGGCTACCTTCGCCATATCCTCAGGACCATCCATGAAAGGTTGGATCGATTGGGCTATGGTGAGGACCTTTACGTTCTTTATACTCATGTGTTCAGGGGGGGAATTCGGGGTACAAAAATATAGCTTTTTTCGCGGAACATCAACTTTGCCCGGTAGCTTAGCCCCCCATCAACGTCCGTTCACCTGACCTATTGCCCGTGCTAAAACCCCCATCATTACTGGAAAAGATCACCATTCCGGCTCAAGGTGCGGCGTGGTCTGCTCGGTCCCGTCGTGAAGGTGCCAGCATAGGGTTCGTACCTACGATGGGAGCCTTACACGAGGGCCATTTGGATCTGGTACACCGTGCCAAAGCAGTTTGTGATAAAGTGGTGTGCAGCATATTCGTTAACCCACTGCAATTCAGCAACTCGGAAGACCTGAACAACTACCCTCGTCAACTCGAACGCGATAGCGAATTGCTGGAGCAAGTTGGTTGCGATATGCTCTTTACACCCGAAAAGGAGTCGATATTCACGGATTTCACACCAACGAAATATGACCTGGAGGGTCTGGACGACCATTGGGAAGGCCCTTCAAGACCTGGCCATTTCCAAGGCGTTGTGAATGTGGTTGAACGCCTGTTCTTTTACGTAAGGCCCGATCAAGCATTTTTTGGTGAAAAGGATCGCCAGCAGCTTACCATATTACGTGCGATGGCGAAGCAACAACGTTGGCCAGTTACCATTACCCCGTGCCAGACGGTGCGTTCCGCCGATGGTCTTGCGCTCAGTTCCAGGAATCAGCGCCTTGATCCCGTTCAACGAGAACAGGCGACTGTGCTATACCGCACATTGAAAACGGTGGAAGCACTAGCATTCCGCAGTTCGGTTGAAAATACAAGAAAGGCCGCTCTTGCCGTGCTGGAAAGTGAACCTGAGGTCGTCTTGGACCACCTTGGATTTGCAGATGCGGAAACACTTCACCCTATAATACAATGGGATCCCGCTCGTGAGGCGATCGCTCTTATCGCTGCGCAAGTGGGACCGGTAAGGTTGATCGACAATATTACCCTGCACCCGCTGGTATGACCGATGGTGTCAATACACGAATGAGCTTCGAATGAAGAGGGCTGTGATCAGTGTTCTGAAAATTCTGATTCCACTTACACTTGGTATTTGGCTGATCTACTATTTCTATGACCAGCTCAGCAAGCAACAACGTGAGGAGCTCTTCACCGCATTCCAACAAGCAAACCTTTGGTGGTTCCTATTAGCAGCTCTATTGAGTTGGTTCAGCCATTTGAGCCGGGCGTGGCGCTGGCGCTATCTGATTGAACATATGGGCTACAACGTGGGGTTCTGGAACGCATACAATGCAACCATGTCGGGGTACTTCATGAACCTCTTGATACCTCGCGCCGGAGAAGCCAGCAGGGCTGTTATGCTCTACAGAGCCGAAGGGGTACCTTTCGAAAAAGGTTTCGGTACCATCCTTGCGGAACGTACTGTAGACCTTATCATGCTCTTGGCTATAGCGGGTATAACGCTTGCTTTGCAATGGGATAAGTTGGGGCTATTCCAAGAACGGATCACGGCATTCAGAGCAGAGCAGAACATTACAGAGGATGCAGGCCCTAATTATTGGTGGTTCGTGATCATCGGTGCGATCTTGATCGGTGCAGTCACTGTTATGTATTTGATCTACACACGACCTGAGTTGCGTGCGCGGCTCATGGACGGAATACGCGGATTCATTTCCGGACTGCGTAGCGTACTTGAAACGAAACATCGATCAGCTTTCATTTTACATACGATCTTGATCTGGAGCCTTTACGTCGCCATGTTCTGGGTCGGGTTCTTCGCACTTTCGACAACGGCAACAGTGCCTGCCGCAGGTGTATTCGCGAGTTTCATTGCGGGATCCATCGGGATCATACTTGTTCAGGGGGGTGTAGGTGTGTACCCTGCATTCGTGGGTCTTATCGTGAGCATCTATATGCCAATGCCAGAAGGAGGAGGACTAATTCGACCAGATGCTTTAGCGATGGGCTGGCTGTTATGGCTCTCACAAACACTGTTGGTGATCATTCTTGGCGGCATATCGCTATTTTTGATCTCTCCTAAAGGCAACGGAGAGGGAGTGAAGAGGTCACAAGTGAATTGATCTCCATTTGCCGCTTTTGCAACGTCGGTCAAGTGGGTCGACGCATCTAGATCTGAAATTTGAACCAATGGCCGAAGTAGTAGCAACAGTAGATAAACGTGTAGTGGATAGTGTGCAAGTGCAACGCCTTGTGAACATCTGGCGCATGAAAGGCGATCGCATTGTATTCACCAACGGGTGTTTCGACATCCTCCATCGCGGTCATGTGGAATATTTGCAGGAAGCTGCAGCGCTCGGAGATCGCTTGATCATTGGCGTCAACAGTGATGCGAGTGTAAAGCACCAGAACAAAGGGCCGGAGCGCCCATTGAATGACCAGTACAGCAGAGCAAAGGTGCTTGCGGCCTTAAGATTCATCGATGCCGTGGTTGTATTCGATCAGGATACTCCACTTGACCTGATCAAGACCATTGGACCTGATGTGCTTGTAAAAGGTGGTGATTGGACCGAGGATAAGATCGTGGGTAGCGAGCATGTGCGGTCACTCGGCGGTGATGTGCGAAGCTTAAAGCTTGTAGATGGTTTTTCGACAACTGGATTAGTAGCGAAGATCCGTGGCTAAGCTCAGATCGAATTTCGTGTGCCAAGCCTGCGGTAGCAAATATCCGCAATGGCTTGGACAATGCACACAGTGCAAAGAATGGAACACGCTTGTGGAAGAGGTCATGGACCGTGTTACCGAAAAACGCGGTTTGCCTCAAAGCCTGAAAATCCGTTCTCCGAAACCGATCGCGATCAATGATATCCCGGCGCAGGATGGACCACGCATTCCATTGAACGATCGTGAATTCTCACGTGTCCTTGGTGGTGGTCTGGTCCCAGGGAGCATCACCTTGTTGGGTGGTGAACCCGGTATCGGAAAAAGTACCTTGCTCTTACAGACCGCATTGCGCAATCCGCATTTGCGAACGCTCTATGTAAGCGGTGAAGAGAGTGAACATCAAGTGAAGATGCGCGCTGAACGTGTGATGGGCGACAAGGCAACCAAGATTGGCGCACAGCCAGGTTCGGCGAATGATTGTTACGTACTAACCGAGACCAATACACAGAACATCTTCAAACACATTGAAGCGCTTCAACCTGGATTGGTGGTGATCGATAGTGTGCAGACCTTGCACACCGCCGTTCTCGATGCCAGCCCAGGTAGCGTAGGTCAGGTGCGTGAATGCACGGCCGAGCTCATGCGTTTCGCGAAGACGACCGGTATCCCGATGGTATTGATCGGACACATAACAAAAGATGGTTTCATTGCCGGTCCCAAGGTCCTCGAGCACATGGTGGATTGCGTGTTGCAGTTTGAAGGTGATCGCGATCACGCGTACCGCTTATTGCGACCGTTGAAGAATCGCTTCGGGAGCACGAACGAATTGGGGATCTACGAAATGCAAGGCAGTGGGCTGGTCGAAGTTGAAGACCCGAGCC
Source organism: Flavobacteriales bacterium (assembly GCA_016704485.1). Classification (NCBI taxonomy): domain Bacteria; kingdom Pseudomonadati; phylum Bacteroidota; class Flavobacteriia; order Flavobacteriales; species Flavobacteriales bacterium. The sequence goes on from JADJAA010000001.1 coordinate 646,387, forward strand.
AGGTGTTATTGGGTCGCCGAGAAGAACGACCCAGCGGTGTAGTTGTGGCTGCAACATTGGAAGGCATGCGTCCCTTGTTGATCGAAGTGCAAGCGCTTGTGAGTTCAGCGGTCTATGGTACGCCGCAGCGAAGTTCCACCGGTTTCGATCTTCGGCGATTGAACATGTTGCTCGCGGTAATGGAAAAACGATGTGGATTCCGATTGGGCCAGAAGGATGTTTTCCTGAACCTCGCCGGTGGATTCCGTGTGGAAGAACCTGCGATAGATCTTGCCGTGGTATGTGCTGTGCTCAGCAGTAACGCCGACATTGCCGTACCCATGGACGTATGCTTTTCGGGCGAAGTCGGCCTGACCGGAGAAATACGCCCTGTTACCCGTACAGAGCAACGTGTAGCTGAAGCCGCTAAACTCGGCTTTGCGACCATCTTCGTTCCCAAAGGAACCAAAGGCGTTTCACCGGTCAAGGGCATTAGTGTGGTACAAGTAGGCCGGGTCGATGAGGTGTTCGGGCATTTGTTCGGGTGAGACGAGAACCTGAACGACAACATCTTCTCGTTAGGCTCGATCCCGAGGATCAAATTCATAAAAATTGGGTTAATGGACAAAACGAATGGTAAAACCTTCTGAAAGTCCTGCCTGGCTTAGGTTAGAGGCCTTTCAAAGGTCATGAACCAAAAAAGTGCTGTTTGTGTGGTGGTCCAGTTATTAACAAATACGGCAAGGTTCGGGGTAAGCAACGGTACCGTTGCCGCACTTGTGGTAAGCAATTTTTAGGCGGCCAAACAAAGCAGCCCGAAGAACTATGGTTTGAGTATCAAGCTGGCAAACAGACTTACAGGCAGTTGGCTCTCAAGTATGGTTGTTCTATTCGGACCATACAGCGGACGTTGGACAAATACACAGGCACTGAAGCCAAGGCTGTTCTGCCATCTTCAGCCGTGGTTTTAATGGATACGACCTACTTCGGGAGAACCTTCGGTGTAATGGTGTTCAGGGATGCAACTACAGGCACAGTCCTGTATAGGAAATACGTAAAACATGAGACCAACCAGCTTTATGCGGATGGTCTGAAATTCCTTCGTGGACAAGGCGTGGAGATAAGCGCCGTTGTTTGTGATGGCCGACGAGGCCTGTTGCAACTCTGCAGAGGAATCCCGGTGCAAATGTGCCAATTTCATCAAGTAGCGATCATTACCCGCTATCTCACTAGAAAGCCCAAGTTGCCAGCAGCCATTGAGCTGCGCCAATTGACACAGATGCTGAAGAAGACCGATAAGGAAAGCTTCACTGGGGGTCTACAACTATGGCATACCAAATGGAAGGCCTTCCTCGCTGAACGAACTGTGGAATCAACCACCGGCAAGTCACGTTATACGCACGGTCGCCTGCGGAGCGCACACCGGAGCCTATCGTGCAATCTGCCTTGGTTGTTCACTTGGTACGACTATCCTGAACTGGATATTCCCAACACCACCAATGCAATAGATGGCTACTTCGCAGACCTGAAGAACAAGCTTCGCAATCACAATGGCCTCTCCTTGACTCGGAAACAAAAATTTATCGATGAGTTTTTGAAGGCATGCGGACCTCGCGATGGGAACGGTTGATCCGAAGGTTCCGTTCCCATCCGATCATCGCTCAGTCATCAGGTTTATCCCTGGCAGGTTGCTCTCCAGCAGAGCCTACTTCCGTTTCGCCAGACACCCAAAGATCAGAATCGCAATTAGGTTCTCCAACAACGGTTGATAACTCGCCATTCGTTTTGTCCATTAGAGACAAACGTCTCCCAAAAGCCATTCGTTTTGTCTATTACACCTAAAATTTATTGCACGAAAGCAAGAACGGGCCATGAACGATCACTCGCTCATGGCCCGTTCCGGTAGATCCAATAGTGGTTGGTCTTACTCCGATTTCAACTTACCGGAAGTTACCCGACCTCCTGAGATCAGGCGATAGAAGTACATTCCCGTCTTCAGGTTGCTGGCATCCCAAGTGAGACGATATGAACCTTGTTGATCAACTGCTCCTGTGAAGACATTTGCGACCAACACACCATCAATGGTGTATACATCCAAGGTCGTGCGTTCTTCTGCATTCAGGCCGGTGATGGAGAATGTAGTATTCCCACGGAATGGATTCGGATACACCAGAATTTCGATGTTCTCCGATGCCTCGTCCTTTACAATGGTCTCGGCCAACACGTCCTCTGTCTCTTCAACGGCCATTCCGCTACCGATCTCAATGCTTGCGTTTGCGTTCACTGTACAACCATTCACGTCCGTTACAATAACGTTATACATTCCGGATACATCGATGGCTGCCATTTGTGTGATCTGCGCCGGGGCCGTGTTCCACAAGTAGTTGTATGGAGCTTCGCCTCCAGTTACATTGGCCGCAATAGTTCCGTTTCCGACGTTCGGTGAACACGTAACAGCTAACGGTGCAGAAATGTATGCCTGGATCGCATTCGTGGTCACAGTGCATGAGCCGTTACTAGTAGTGACCGAATAGCTTCCATTCTGGGTTGCCGTATAGGTGGACCCCGTTGCACCATTGATGGTTGCGCCATTGCGTCTCCATGTATGGCTAAGACCAGCTAAAGTGTAAGTTGAAAACACGACCTCATCGCCACTACATACATGTGTGTTGCCCAATGCCATGATCCATGTGTTCACACCGGAACCTGCGTTCACGAACACAACATTTGAATTTGCTACGCAGGATCCATTGTAGATCGATACTTCATAACCACCGGAGGACGCAGCGGTATACGTATTTGAAGTAGCCCCGTTGATGGCGGCCCCATAGTTCCTCCATATGTAGGTATTCCCGGATGCAGCTGGTACACTGAGCGTAACGCCACCGTTGGAACAAAGATCGGTCTGTTGGGTGGCAGTAATGTTCGTATTGATCTGGTCTCCGACATGCAATTGAACGCTGTTCGATGTGGCCGAACAATTACCGTTTGATACTACGACCGTATAAATACCCGCCTGAGTTCCAGTAAAACTATTTGAAGTCGCGCCTTGGATCGTAGACCCATTCAGCTTCCAAACATAGGTGTAACCCGCATCACCATCCACCGCAAGAACAACGCTTCCTCCGTAGCAGAACCCAACGGGACCCGTTGCAAACAACGTTGCCGAAATGTTGTTCGTAACGGTTACAATGATGGCCGATGAAGTAGCAGAACATGTACCTGCATTCACCGCTACGGTATAGCTTCCAACTTCCGTTGCCGTGTAGTTGCTCGCTGTGGCACCGTTGATCACCGTTCCATTCTTTCTCCACACATAACTGTAACCCGCACCAGTATTCGCGTATAGTATTACGCTGCCTCCTGTGCAGAATGAAGTTGAACCTCCTGGGGCAATAGTAGCTGATCCTATGGATGTGACCGATACAGTAACCGCACTTGATGTACCAGTGCAAGAACCTGAGCCAACTGTTACAGTGTAACTACCCTCTTGTGTTGCAGAGTAGTTGCTGCTCGTCGCACCATCGATCGTTTCACCATTGCGCATCCATTGATAGATACTACCGGCATTGGCATTCAACACCACGTTGCCTCCAGTGCAGAACGTAGTAGGACCAGCAGGTGTAATGGATGCTGAGATTACAGATGAAACCGATACCATTAATGGACTGGATGTGCCGGCGCAAGAACCTGAGCCAACTGTTACAGTGTAACTACCCTCTTGTGTTGCAGTGTAGTTGCTGCTGGTCGCACCATCGATCGTTTCACCGTTGCGCATCCATTGATAGATACTACCGGCATTGGCATTCAATATCACATTACCACCTGTACAGAATGTAGTGGGACCAGCAGGTGAAATGGATGCCGAGCCAGTTCCGGACATGCTGATAGCGGTTTCTGCAGAGTTGGTATAGCATGCGCCATGGATCACCATAACAGCGTAATTGCCTGGTTGTGTCGCGGTATATGAACTACTTGTAGCACCGGATATCGGTGACCCATTCCGCTTCCAAACAAATTGGTATCCGCTTCCTGTGTTCGCTGTTAAGGCAACGGATTGGCCGGCACAGACAGTTGTTGGCCCTGTTGCGGAAATGATCGCTGGCGGTGGTGTATTAACGGTCACATTCAATGGATCAGAAGTAGATGCACATGCACCGGTTCCGACCGTAACGCTGTAGCTACCCCCTTGGGTTACGGTGTAGTTGCTGTTCGTCGCTCCATTGATCGCTTCGTTATTATGTTCCCATACATACGAACTTCCCGGTGGCGCACTCAGCACCACACTGCTACCTACACATAGATTCACGGGCCCAGATGCACTTAAGGTCGCGGCTGGCGCGCTGGTTGAAATACTAACGGTAACCGCATCAGAAGTAGCCGAACAGGAACCATTGGTAACGATCACTTTATAACTTCCCTGTTGTGTGGCCGTGTAGCTACTGCTTGTTGCACCCGGGATCGCTTGTCCGTTGAATTGCCATACATGGGTGCCATCGCTGGTGGCATTCAATACTACGCTTCCGCCCGTACAGAATGTGGTTGGTCCATTTGGCGTAATAACTGCCGTAATGGAAGTCGATACCTCAATTGAAATCGCAGAAGAGTTCGTGTAACAAGTCCCGCTGATAACGCGCACGGTGTAAGCGCCTGCTTGCGTTGCGGTATAGTTGCTATTGGTTGCTCCACTGATTGCATTGCCGTTACGATACCATACATACTGGAATCCAGTTCCTGTTGTTGCATTCAAAATAGCACTGCCTCCACTACAGAACGTGGTTCCGTTAGGAGCGGTGATGTTGGCACTTGGGCCACTGGATGCACTCACGCTAACACCGCTGGATGTCGCAGAACATGAACCGTTGCTTACTGTTACCGTGTACGTTCCCGAAGTGGTTGCAGTATAGCTGCTGCTGGTTGCACCACTGATGGTGTTGCCATCCTTCTTCCATTGGTAGGAAGAGCCGGTAGATGCATTCAACACAACATTTCCACCTGTACAGAATGACGTGGAACCAACTGGCGTAATGCTCGCAGTACCGGATGTAGTAATGGAAACCGTAATCGCCGAAGAGTTCGTGTAACATGCTCCACTGATCACGCGAACGGTGTATGCACCAGCTTGCGTTGCAGTGTAGCTGCCGTTGGTTGCGCCGCTAATAACGCTTCCATCACGATACCATACATACTGGAATCCAGTTCCTGTTGTTGCGTTCAAAATAGCACTGCCTCCACTACAGAACGTGGTTCCGTTAGGAGCGGTGATGTTGGCACTTGGGCCACTGGATGCACTCACGCTAACACCGCTGGATGTCGCAGAACATGAACCGTTGCTTACTGTTACCGTGTACGTTCCCGAAGTGGTTGCCGTGTAGCTGCTGCTGGTTGCACCACTGATGGCGTTGCCATCCTTCTTCCATTGGTAGGAAGAGCCGGTAGATGCATTCAACACAACATTTCCACCTGTACAGAATGACGTGGAACCAACTGGCGTAATGCTCGCAGTACCGGATGTAGTAATGGAAACCGTAATCGCCGAAGAGTTCGTGTAACATGCTCCACTGATCACGCGAACGGTGTATGCACCAGCTTGCGTTGCAGTGTAGCTGCCGTTGGTTGCGCCGCTAATAACGCTTCCATCACGATACCATACATACTGGAATCCAGTTCCTGTTGTTGCGTTCAAAATAGCACTGCCTCCACTACAGAACGTGGTTCCGTTAGGAGCGGTGATGTTGGCACTTGGGCCACTGGATGCACTCACGCTAACACCGCTGGATGTCGCAGAACATGAACCGTTGCTTACTGTTACCGTGTACGTTCCCGAAGTGGTTGCCGTGTAGCTGCTGCTGGTTGCACCACTGATGGCGTTGCCATCCTTCTTCCATTGGTAGGAAGAGCCGGTAGATGCATTCAACACAACATTTCCACCTGTACAGAATGACGTGGAACCAACTGGCGTAATGCTCGCAGTACCGGATGTAGTAATGGAAACCGTAATCGCCGAAGAGTTCGTGTAACATGCTCCACTGATCACGCGAACGGTGTATGCACCAGCTTGCGTTGCAGTGTAGCTGCCGTTGGTTGCGCCGCTAATAACGCTTCCATCACGATACCATACATACTGGAATCCAGTTCCTGTTGTTGCATTCAAAATAGCACTGCCTCCACTACAGAACGTGGTTCCGTTAGGAGCGGTGATGTTGGCACTTGGGCCACTGGATGCACTCACGCTAACACCGCTGGATGTCGCAGAACATGAACCGTTGCTTACTGTTACCGTGTACGTTCCCGAAGTGGTTGCCGTGTAGCTGCTGCTGGTTGCACCACTGATGGCGTTGCCATCCTTCTTCCATTGGTAGGAAGAGCCCGTGGAGGCATTCAATACTACGTTACCTCCCGTGCAGAAGGTGGTACTTCCTACAGGTGTGACGGATGCTGTTGGGGTATTGTCGATACCAATGCACTGACAGCTTGAATTCCATCGGTCATTCGTCGTGCATGAATTACCATCATTGCATGTAGTCCCTGCAACGGCAGTACCGCCTACAACACCTTCACAATCGGTTGTAGGGGGCGGAGCAACTCCGGATGACACTGCGATCGTGCCTAACGAGAGGTTCTCGTATGAACCACTTGGATCAACCTGCATTTTCATGGCACGCACCATGTATTGCTTTCCATTCTGGAACGGAACACTGCTGTTCTGATAACTAGTTGATGTAACCAGTGTATTCGTGACCTTTGAAATAGCTCCAGTGGTTGCATCGAACTGGTAGATGTAGTAGCCCGCTATTTGTTCTGAAGAGGCCGTCCAACTGAACACTGCGCTGCCTCCGGAGTTAGAAATGCTCAACGATGTCGGAGGGGCAACCATTTTCTGACGTAAGGATGGATCTCCCATCAACCCCAAGTGGGTGCGACCAATGGACCCTTGCCAACCATCGGTAAGAGGTACATAAAGCCCCGTGTTGTTCATGGTCTCCAACGTGCTGTACCCGATATTCTCTCCCAGACCCATGTGGTGGAAATACCAGCCAGGTATGGATGAGTATGCATTGGTCAACCCTTCACCTTTCGCCAAAGGAGCACGGAGAAAATTGTTCTTGTTATCCCAATCACCGAAATAGGATCCGAACGACATATTGAATACTCCGCCCAAATTGCCAGCGGCATAGGTCTGCGTCGTGCCGATATTATCGGCACCATTGAACGTGACCTCATTGCCGATGTATTCCTGAAGACCACCTCCACTGGCATATGCCCATAAGTAGCTCTGCCCATTCACCAATGAATTGTATGATGGTCCATATTGGTAAGGAGCACTGATCTCTTCGGCCCCGACCATTGGTGCGATCGATCGCCAGCCACTTGCTGCCAACGGATTGCCCACCCATTGAAGGTTATCGAACATCATGGCACGCGGGTCCGGAGTGTAACCCTTTACCTTGAACGTATGCGCTTTATTCAAATAGTTCCTTGTCAACTCCACTTCGCTTGAACTGAACGCGGGCATATCATACAGATCAACCCTACCCACTTGTAATTCCAACGCAGATGGGAAATCGCTTTGGTCGAACTTTCCATCGCCCGGAACATTGAAGTTCTTAGGGTTCTGCGATGCTTGCACGGATACACTATTGTCCGTCCAGTTACCGTTCATTTCTCCGTAATATCCATCGCATGGCCAAGCTCCTTGGTGGCTATCATGCCCGTCCGGAGCAATATTCCCAGAATAAGGAACCGCAAGATGTCCAACGATATACACGGCCTTTACGTTCGTAGGGTCACTTTGGTATTGACCAATGATGATGTTCCGTACACCTGAAACCGTAGTGTTCGTAGTAACATCCGTTCGCAATACCGCCCAACCATCCGCAGCAAGGTCTTTCTCCAATGTCAACAACTCAGTGCTCAAAGGAGACGAAAGGTTATTCGCTACCAACAGGATGATCTTTCCACGGTAGTCCCTCATTGGAACATTGATCCCGGAGCATAGGTAACCCGTACCCGTCACACCATTGGCAACACGAACAACTTTGTATTCATAAGCAATACCCACAGAAACTCCATTGTCAATATATGAGTTGGTCGTTGGCGAAGGACTCGCAATGGATGAACCCCAAGAGGTTGCACTCTTCAATTTGCGATAAATGGTAATGGAGTTAGTACCGGACAGGCTCTTCCAACTGACCGTGATCCGCACCGGAGAAGCACTTGCAACGGCTGACAATTGCACAGCTGCAACTTCAGAAACGGATTGCGGAAATAATAGCGTGGAACTGAAAAGGCCGAGCAGGACAAAGATGTACTTGGTCATTACTGTGTAACGGATGAAAAGGCCATCATGCGACAGGAGAGAAAACGCAGAAAGGAAAAGTTAGAAAAAAAAAGATCCAGTTGAGGATCGAAGCGGGAAAACCGGAATAACTCAATATCATGAGCTTCAACAGAAGGGCGTTGAACAACACCACGATCGGTGGAGCGTTCAGGAGATCCCGTTGTTGAGTTGTGCATGCGGTTTCGTGAGCAGTTCTTGTTACCGTTCGATCTTCGGTGCGCAAAACTATTCGCCCAGGCAACGCATAGCCCTCCTAAAACCCTTGTCCAACGCGGCTTTGGGTTGTATTCATCGGGCCGCAGGACGGATCCGTCCGGCATTGGATCCTTCTTACCCGGCGGAACGATCGATTCGTCGTTTTTTTCACCTTTCAGCCGAGCGGGATGTTCTGCCCGACGAATGGAATGGAAATTGTGGCACTGAGCTCGGATCTTGGACGATATTCAAAAAGAAGACACCCTGATCGGGATCGGATACGAAGTATACTTTGACGTAATACGGAACTTAGTGAGCCGGAGAACGACACTTACTGTCGTTGAGGTATTCCTGTTCGGCCAGCGATGCAATGGGCAACCCAATAGCCCATGGAAAAAGCCCGTTGCAAAAGATACCCGCCCGTTGGCGCATCTACATCCAACATCTCCCCAGCGACGGAAATATTCGGGTGATCAAGCAATGCTAGTTCACTTGAAACCTCACTTATCGCGATCCCGCCAACACTGCTTATTGCTTCTTCAATGGGGCGCAATTCATCAACCTGTAAAGTGCAACACTTGACCACCAGTGCCAATTGTTCAGCGTTGTGGAATTGTTCTTTGCTCGTGACGGATTTGATCAAAGCGAATTGTGCCCGTGTCATGGATAATGCCGTTTGCCACTCTTTCGGCGAATGACCCGTTAGTTTGGCGAGTACTTGCTGGATCGTATTGTCCGGTTTAAGGTCGATCTGGATCGTAGCCGTTCCGGTGTTGTTCAATTGTTCCCGTACCATCGGAACAACCGGGTATATCGCGTTGCCTTCCAAACCATATTCGGTAATGGTCGCTTCACCGCGAATGAATTCTTTCCCGACACCGATCGCGATGTTCTTCAACGGTTTACCGGCATGGATGCTCAACTCGGTCGGCCAAGCAATTTCGATACCGCAATTGCTCGGTTGGAACGGAACCGTGCGCACGCCTAGCTTTTCGAATTCGCCAAGCCACTCACCTACTGACCCCGTTCGTGGCCATGACGCACCACCCAAAGCGAATACGTAGTGATCCGCGCTTATCGCCCCAATTCCTGCTGACGTCCTGATCAATGGTCGAACCTCTGCATCAAACCCAACGAACATGCTGTTGGTGTGTATCCTCACACCTTTCGATACGATCCTATCCTGAATCGCTTTCAGCACATGTGCCGGTTTGATCTTCCTCTCTGGAAATACGCGACCACTGCTACCCACGAATGTTCGCACACCAATTTCGCCAAGCCAAGCACGTAGTTCATTTGGTCCGAATGCGTAGAGCATTGGACGCATGAATTCCGGATGTGTGTAGTGCGACAGCAACTCATCCCCTTCAACGGAATTCGTAATGTTGAGACCACCATCTCCAGCAACAAGAAATTTGCGCCCTATGGTACGGCCGCGTTCGTAAAGATCCACAGTACAGGTCCCCGCAAGAACATCAGCTGCCATCAAAGCTGACGGACCACCACCGATGATCGCGATCTTCATGGCAGCAGTAAAATGATATAAGGAATTAGTCTGTTACAAGCTTATACAGCTCGGTCAGATCGGGAGCAAGGATCACCTCTATCCGCCGATTCTTTGATTTGTCGTTGGGATCAACAGGGATGTATTCACCACGACCTGTCGCCGTTAAGCGAACGGGATCGATCACACTATTCTCCTGCATGATACGCACAACACTGGTAGCACGTATAACGCTCAGGTCCCAATTGTCCTTATATGTTGAACCACTGCCGATCTTATCCGTATCGGTATGTCCTTCCACAAGAATGTTGAGATCCTTTTCATTCTCGATCGCTTTGGCAAGTTTCATGATCGCATCCTTGCCTTTCGCATCCACCGTTGCAGAACCACTTGGGAAAAGAAGCTTGTTGTCCATGCTCACATAAATGCGCCCTCCGCGTTGTTCCACTGTAAGCCCCTTGCCTTCAAAACCCGTAAGTGCAGCGCTAACCCGATCCTTCAATGCTTTCATGGCCGCATCTTTAGCTTCGATCTCTGCCTGCAATGCAGAAAGTGCAGCTTGCTTATCATTCACGCGCTTCGACAATGCATTTACGGAATCCTCCTTGTTCTGAAGGTTCAATCGCATAGCCTCAAGATCGGTCAATAATTCACGATTCTCGCTCCGATCACCGGCCAATAGTTTGTTGTATTTTTCCAAGAGTTCATTGTTCAGGCTATTGATCTTGTCATACTGCCCTGTCATTTGTCGCAATGAATTGCCGAGCACGGTGGTATCGCGATGGAGTTCCGTTAGCCGTTTGGCATCCTGTAAAGTGGTCGATCGCAATTCATCATAAGCCGCTTGAACATCACGAGACTTCGATGTAGCGCCATCCACCTCAGCCTGTAGCGCAGCAGCTTTGGACTTCTGCTCTTCATACTTGCGTGCAGGAACACAAGCTGTTAAGAACAACCCCATGATAAAAACAGAACTGAACGTAGTACGTGGTCGAAACATCATTGCTAACTTGCTTTTGTTCGCCAAAGGTGCGGCTTTGTGTGCGAATTGACCCGAGTCCGGGAAACATTCTTTTGAACAAACCGTTCTAATAGTTCACCATGAATAGCAATGGATACAACGGACTACCAAAGGATTGGGTGCTCATTCCATCACTTGACGCGGAATTGAAACTATACACCCTATTGGCCTATTTGCAGCGCGTAGAAGGGCGTTTCCACGAGAATAAGCTATTCCCATACATATGGGATCTGCGCTCACACATAGCAGACCTGGTCGATCTACGGGAAAGCAAGATCACGTTGGCAAAAATGTTGAATGGTGATTTGATCGGCTTCGATCCAAGGACAGGCTTTCCTTTGCATAACTCTTTACCGGAACCCGATCTAATGACTGTTATCGATGAGGTGGTCGATTTTGCTATACCTGGCCTGGAACGTATAAAGGCCATGGGAGAGGAGAAGCATGGGGCTTTCATTGAAAAAGTTCATTTGATCACCGTGGGCATCCAGCCATTGTATGCCACCGAAGGTTGGCTACTATTACGCACTGGCAAACTAGCAAGGGCATACAGCTACTCCATTCCCTTGGTCCAGAATACGAAGTCAAACGCAGCACACACCAACATCCGAACAAATTACGTGACCAGTTATACAATGGGCATCGGGTTCGATTATCACCACGCGAAAGCGGACCTTGCCCAGCGTTACGCGCAACTTCCGAACCCGGCCACTTTCGCGGTGGAGACGGAACTTCCATTACCCTACGTGGAGACACTATTACCACTGGCGAAGTGCTCCGTCCTCGACCATCTATTATTCGCGAAATAAGAACTTACGCGATGCGTGTCAATGCTTCGGCCGCTTCGTATCATCCATCCATACGGTAGCCAAGTCGCGGTATTCCATTCCGTTTATCGGAAGGTCCATGACCCAGGGCTGGAGAACGCGAATGGACATTTCATGATATAGCGGAACGACTACGGCATCCTTCATCAACTGTCTTTCGGCAAGTGCCAATGATAGCATTCGATCCGCCGGATCACTAGTGCGCTGTGCATGCATGTACAAGGAATCGAAACGCGCATTGACATAACGTGTCGTATTCAAGGTAGCTGGCAACGTGCTATCCAACGGCGCGTTCTTTCCATAGAATAGCGCCAAGAAATTCTCCGGATCCGGATGATCCGCTACCCATCCTTCACGCCACATGGCAGCATCGCCGCGTTCCACCCGGTCAAAATGCTGTTCCGATGGAAGCACTGAAGTGATCACGCGGGCTCCAAGGTTCTTTTCCAACATGGTCTGTACTTCACCAGCGACCTTCACGTATCCGAAACCATTATTGTTGACCTGTAGATATACACCTGGAAGTCCTTTGCCTTCAGGAAAACCAGCCTCCACCAGCAATGCACGTGCACCTTCAGGGTCGAATTCCTGCACAGGCACACTATCATAGGGGTAGGATGCGAACCCCGGTGGAACAATACCGTGCAGGGCTTGTTCGGCCAACCCTTGTAACACGCTATCCACGATCCAACGTCGATCAATTGCCATGGAGAATGCTTTGCGTACCCTCACATCACGGAACGGAGCCATGCGTTCATTGAATCCATAGAACTGCACGCTTAGCCCAGGAACACTTTGCACTTGATAACCCTTTTCGGAGGATCTGGACAAAATATCCGTACGCCCGACCGGTATCTCAAAAATAGTACTTAAGTGACCCTTTTCGAACTCCTCCAACTCCTTCTCCTTATCCTGTAAGAAGGTATATCGTATGGCATCCAGGAAAGGCAATTGGTCTCCTACACTGTCCGTGCGCCAATAAGATGGATTCCGCTCCATTATCAAGGCTTCCCCTAGACGCAAGCTCTTCATCTGAAAAGGTCCGGTTCCGATAGGATGCCATATCAGGTCGTCCCCATAATGCTCAATGATCTCCTTTGGCCATATCCAACACCCTTGGTGTGCCAGTACTTGTAAAAAGCTCTGCCAAGGACTAACGAGCGTGACACGCACCGTACGCTCATCTATCAGTTCGATCCCTTCAACTTCTTGATCAATTGATCCTTTTGCACTTGCTGCGTAATGGGCGTTGGCACCTAGCACCCGGTCCTGGAACAGCCAGAACATCTCATTCTCAGTACTGTACGTACATATCGCCTTGAGACAATATTCCACATCTCTCGCTGTTAGCGAACGCCCCTTTCCATCAGGGAATGCGGGGTCATTATGGAACACCACCCCTTCCCTTATAGTGAACGTATAAATGGTACCACTTGGATCCATGGTCCATGATTCTGCAAGACATGGGAGTATTGATAGATCACGCTGGTCGAATCTGACCAGTCCTTCATAGATCTGTGAAGCAATTCGGTGCGAAGAGGCCTGTGTCACACTCAACGGGAATAACCCGCTCAGATCCTCTGTCTCATTAGCATTGAACACCCCACCGTAGTGCTTACCACTTCGCCCCGTCCTTTCATTGGATCGTGGCGACGAATTGCATCCTAGCACAAACAACGAAATAAGTAAAGCAATAGATATCCGCATAGGGTGAACTCGTGGAACGGTAGCGCCAAAGCTATTCGGGAGGTTCTTTCCAACGAACCGGTAACCGATAACGAATCAACAATGAATTGGTGAGAAGAACCAATTCGACTCTGGGAAAAACGAAGCAAATCGCCCTTTTCAAACCTCGCAGTAGGCCATCCTCCCTGTTTGGGATACTTTTCGGGACCCAATACCGTATGTCAATAGTGCAGTATAGCCGCTTAATAGCGCGCAACCCGCCGAATGCTCGGTACCGGGGCAGAAGGTTCATTTGCCTGCTCGCGGTAGGATTGCTCGTGCTTAATAGCGCCGGAACCTTATTTGCACAATCAACTTCAACCCTTAGGCAACATTGGAGCATTATAACGAATGACACGTTACGATTGGACACGCTCAGCGTTGTACCAGGTTCATTACATGTTTACGCAAATGGACTTCCATTGGGTCCGATGTACTATGAATTGGATCCCTACAAAGCACAATTGGTATGGAAGATCAAACCTGAGGCAGATTCGATCTTTGTGCGTTATCGGGCAATGCCTTTGCTCTTCGGCGAAGTGCACCAGCACAAGGATCCCGATAGGCTAACGACCGAAAGTGGTGATAACGTGGACCCGTTCAAATATGTGCCTCCAAAACAACAGGGAGACCTTATGGGCCTTCAGAGCCTTGAACGTAGCGGGAGCATTTCCCGCGGAGTTCTTTTCGGGAATAACCAGGACCTATCCGTGAACTCAACGTTGAACCTGGAACTTAGTGGTCGGGTTACGGACCGTATAAATGTACTGGCTTCCATTACGGACAATAACATTCCCATACAGGCCGGAGGCAATACGTTGGAATTGCAGGACTTCGACCAAGTATTCATCAAACTTTTTGAGGAGACCGGACCCGATGCTGGATGGTCATTGATCGCGGGGGACTTCGTTCTACAACGCCCCAAAAGTCACTTTTTGACCTATTTGAAGAAAACTAAGGGGTTGAGCTATGACCAAAAATTCCGCATAGGAGAAAAAGTGAAGTCGAGCGCCGGAGCTAGTGTCGCGATAAGCAAAGGAAAATTCGCACGGAACATCATACAAGGCATTGAAGGAGTTCAGGGCCCGTATCGTTTACGAGGAAATGATGGCGAAACGTTCATTGTAGTACTCTCGGGCACGGAACGTATCTACTTCAACGGCGAGCCCTTAGTGCGAGGTCAAGAGAATGATTACGTGATCGATTACAATACTGCGGAAGTGACCTTTACTGCGCGACGATTGATCACCAAGGACCGTCGACTAACGATCGAGTTCCAGTATTCCGACAAGAATTATGCAAGATCCCTCGTACGGGTTGAAAGTGTTACGGAATTCGAGAAGGGCACATTGCGTGCAAACCTTTATACGGAGCAGGACCACCGGAACCAATCACTGCAACAATCGCTGAGCGATGAAGAAAAAGAAGCGCTCAGCTTGGCGGGTGATGACCCCTTGGCTGCAACAGTGACCGGCGTTGATAGTAGCGGTTTTGCCACGGACCAGATCCTCTATCAACGCAAAGATTCATTGGGCTATGACCCCGTTTACGTGTACAGTACGGATCCGGATAGCGCGTTCTATCGGATCACCTTCACGCAAGTGAACTCCGGAAATGGGGATTATGTGCAGCAAGAGTTCACGCCCAACGGGAGGGTGTTCCGCTGGGTACCACCCGATACCGTTTCGGGGAACATCATTCGCAGAGGTGACCATGCCCCTGTCCGGGTACTTATTGCGCCACGCAGTCAACAGCTTTATACATTGGGATATGATCATCGTTTCTCCAAACTCACAAAAGGATCGGTGGAACTGGCCTATAGCTCTTTGGACAAGAACACATTCAGTGACATGGATAAAGCAGATAATGGCGGCTACGGATTCATGGCCAACGGGGAACATGCCATTCGGCTCGGCAAGAAGGACTCAACACTACAATTGGTGGTGGGAATGGATGTGGAAACGATATCCAAGAACTTCCGCTACATAGAACGTTATCGAGCTGTTGAATTTGAACGCAATTGGAATGCATCCGGACTCTTGTTGGATAACGATCAGGTCATCGCTGGTTCAACTCTGGGCCTCAGAGGGAGAAAATTCGGTCAGTTCGGTTATGGATTGAATACACTCCAGGTCACTGAACGCTATAAAGGATGGAAACAGGACCTCAACAGCAATGTGCACTTAGGTCGCACTGATATTATTGGCGGGGCAAGTTGGTTGCAGACAACGCAACCGAGAGAAACCGATTTTCTTAGGCATAAAGCATTGATAAGGCATCGGTTCAATAAGTTGACGATCGGGTATAATGACGAACACGAGCGCAACTTGTTCAACACACAAGGTGTTGATTCCCTGATCGCTGGTAGCTATCGATTCTATGAATGGGAAGCATTTGTGCAAAGCCCCGATAGCGCGCGGAACAAATGGCGCTTTGCCGGTGGTCAACGCACCGACCAAGCATTGCAACTAGGGTCGCTCGTGCGCAGCTCACTAGCCACATCATACAGCGCAAGTTTGGATCTTGCACGTGATCCACGTAATCGGCTAGGCACTTCTTTCACCTACAGGAAATTGGAGATCAGTGACAGCACGCTTACCGCACAAAAACCCGAGAACACCTATTTGGCACGTATCGATTACGACGCAACACTTTTCAAAGGATTCGCCGTGCTGGACATGTTCTACGAACTGGGTTCCGGGCTAGAGCAACGGCGCGAGTACATTTATCTCGAAGTGCCTGCCGGGCAAGGTCTCTACATCTGGAATGATTACAATGAGGATGGTGTAAAGGACCTCAACGAATTCGAGCTGGCATCCTTTGGGTATGAAGCGGATCATCTGCGTGTATTCGTACCAAGCAACACGTATATCCGAACGTTCAGCAATCAATTCAGCACCTCGTTGGACCTAAGGCCAGCAGCTCGTTGGGCAGATGCCAAGGGCGCAAAGAAATTCATCGCAAAATTCTCCGACCTTGCCTCATTGCGAGTGGACCGCAAGACTGGCATTGATGATATTCTCACCGCCTTGAACCCGATCGGCACAGCCGCCGCGGACACCTCATTGCGATCTTATATTGCGAGTAACCGGAACACATTCTATTATGATCGGACAAGCAGACATTGGAGCATTGATCATACCTACCAGAATGACCGAAGCCGCTCATTGCTACTGAACGGTTTCGAATCACGCTCCAGGGAATTCAACACCATTCGGATCCGCTGGAACACCACGCGGCAATGGACCAGTGACCTCGAGGGCGAGTTGGGCCGGGTCGCGAACTCATCGGACCTGCTCACCGGGCGGAATTTCTCCATTGACCAACTAGGATTGAAGCCTCGTATTACTTGGCAGCCGGGCACGACGTTCCGCACAATTCTTTCATATAAATACACGGAAAAGAACAACCAACAGGAATTGGGAGCAGAGAGTGCAACATTGAATGACCTTGGCCTGGAAATGCGCTACAACACAGCGGGAAAAGGAAGCATTCAGGCCAATGCCAATTTGGTGGATATTACGTACAACGGTGAGACCAATACCTCGTTGGCCAATGAGATGTTGAGCGGGTTGAAACCTGGCACCAACGTTACGTGGAGCCTTAGCATTCAACGGAATTTGAGCAATAACCTACAAGTGGATATTACCTACAACGGTCGCCGATCGGAAGGGGTGCCCATCATACACGTTGGGGGCGCTCAGGTAAGAGCGTTCTTCTGAACGTCCTGATCAGTAAAATGGACTGAAGAGCCTACTTCAAATTGAAGGTGGCCTTGCTCACTTGGGCTCCGTTCTCGTAGATCTCAACAACGTATTGTCCCGTGCGCATCTCTTCGGAACCGGTCCAGAACACGCATACATCCACCGGTTTGTTCTGGTAATTCACTTCGCGTCGCGCACTGAATTCGCCCTCCACTCCGTTGAATTGGAACCTGTTGTTGCCTTCGCTTGCCGGCAGCACCTTCCCGTCCGGACTGATCACACGCATGTAGATCTCCTTATCACCAGGCCTGGTAATACTGTTCTCTCCCAAAGTAAAACAGCATTTTACCATTTCGGCCTTGCTTGCGCGTTCAGTATCCACTTGTTTACCATTGTTACGCATGAATAATGCACCTGCAGTGATCGATGTGGTGTGAAGAACACTGCCTTTGGCAACAACACCGGCCAGCTCATCCTTCTCCTGAGCCAACGCATCCCTTTGGCCTTGGGTTTCTCCGAGTTCCTGCTTCACATTGATGTTCTCTGCGGTAAGCAATTGATTGGCCTGATTAAGCGAATCGATCGTGGCCACATATCCTTTCATTATACGACGCAAGGTCTCTGCTTCCTTCTTTGCTTTCGACAAACTGTAATTACCATTCTTCACCTGGGTCAACAACTGTTCGATCTGCGCTTTTTGCGCTTCCATCTCCGTTGTTAGCTGGTTGTTGTCCGTCTTAAGTGTATCGTAAGACGCCAACATGTTCTCCAAAAGCATGCTCACATTCTCCTTTTCACTAGTTATAGCCGCCACTTGCTGCTCCCCTTGCTCAACGTCCTTGTTGCGTTGCATCAACATCCAGAGCATGACCACATTGCTCACTAGTAGCAATACCACCAACAATAACAGCCCGGTATTCGAGCGGTTCTTCTTTGGTTCCTTCAAATTTGATTGTTGTTCCATGTATCGATGTTGGGAAATAGAGTGCTAAATTACCATCCTGTATGTACGTTCATACCCAAACTTATGCGCATTATCAACAAACGTGTATTGAATGAAGTTGTTGCCAACGCCACAATATGGGGTGCTGACCTGGCCGCATTGTTCCTACCAAGACATTGCGCGGGGTGCGATACCGGCCTTAATCGCAATGAAGAATGCCTTTGTCTTGCATGCCTGGAAGACCTCCCAAGAACGCGCTACCATGAAGATCCCTCAAATCCGGTTGAACAACTTTTTTGGGGAAAGGTCCCGATCCATGCGGCTTCTGCATTTCTCCATTTCGCTCGAAGCGGTGTTACCCAACGGATGCTGCATCGATTGAAATACAAGAAGGACCACGATGTTGGGTCCATGCTGGGAGGTCTTATGGCGACAGAGCTGCGTGATAGCCCTCGTTTCGGGTCCGTGGATGCATTCATACCTGTTCCGCTTCACCCTAAAAAAGAGCGTATAAGGGGATTCAACCAGAGCAAACTTTTGGTGGAAGGCATGAATAAAGTATGGCCTAAACCCATGCTCAATGACCAGCTATTACGGGTTGTTCAGACAACTACACAGACACGCCGCGGTCGCTTGGACCGATGGACAAACGTGAAGGAGGCATTCCATATTCCGGATCCGGTTGCATTGCAAGGTTTACATGTGCTTCTGGTGGACGACGTTGTTACCACGGGAGCAACGATCGAAGGATGTGTGAAAGCGTTGGCAGTCGTTCCTCGGATCAAGGTCAGCTTGTTCACCGCAGCGTGTGCGTGACCCCCTTCAACGATCATGCGCTTTTATGTAGTGATGTTACTTTTGCCCTTCTTGCACCGCTGCACTTTTCCATCATATTTCCAATGGAGACCATAACCGTAACGAAGACGCCAGACCGTGCATTGATCTATGATGAGCTCATTCCGCAAATTCGTGCGTTGATCAACGGTGAGCGTGATAGCATTGCTGCCATGGCGAATGTGGCCGCCGCGATCCATCAGACTTTCGGGTGGTTCTGGGTCGGTTTTTACCGTGTGCAAGGTCCTGAACTTGTGCTGGGACCTTTCCAAGGTCCTGTAGCGTGCATGCGCATCGGTCTTGGGAAGGGTGTTTGCGGAACAGCCTGGAAAGAAAAACGAACGATAGTGGTACCCGATGTTGACCTCTTCCCGGGCCATATCGCTTGCAACGCACTGAGCCGATCTGAGATCGTTGTGCCCATGTTGAACAATGAAGGTGTTGTGGAAGCAGTGTTGGATATCGATAGCGTAGACCCGAACACATTCACCGAAGCGGACCGCATTGGACTTGAACAAATATGCCAAGTGCTACAGCAAGCTATCCATGCAGCATAAGTGGCTCTGTGTGTTCCTATTGCCATTCCTCTTGGTCGCATGTGCGCAAGTAGGTATCATTACCGGCGGAGATAAGGATGAAGACCCTCCGGAATTGATGGTGGCAACGCCTGCAACTGGTACAACCAACTTCATTGGCAATACGATCGTTCTTGAGTTCAACGAACGCATACAATTGGATCGCGTGCGTGAGCGGCTGTTGATCTCCCCACCTTTGGACATTGCTCCTGACGTGAAGATATCCGGTGCGAAACGGATCACGATCCAATTGAATGCTCCATTGAAACTGAACACCACTTATTCGTTTCTGATCGGCGATGCCGTAAAGGACCTCACAGAGGGCAACACAGCGAAAGGACTGGCCTATGTGATCTCGACCGGTGAACATTTGGACAGTCTGGAACTGACAGGGCGCGTTACGAATGCCTACTCCGGAAAACCTGAAACGAATGTGTTTGTGATGGTATATGATAAAGCTGATACCGCCGCCATCCGAACCAGTAGACCTGCCTACGCCACCCGAACGCTGGAGGATGGGTCATACCACCTGAACTACTTAAGGACCGGTGAGTACCTGCTCTACGCATTGCATGATCAGAATGCGAATTACCGCTTCGACCTCCCAAATGAAGAAATTGCATTCTTGGACGGATCTGTAATACCCACATACAGGAGTACGATCGACACCATTATACCAAGCCATGATCTGCATCTATTCCGAGAGAACAGTTCCATTCAACAAGTGCGCGAGTCAACGGTAATACCAGATGGAGCTTTACGTATTGTCTTTGCAAGGCCTGCCGAACAAGCATCGCTGCGCGATCTGACCCGGACCGGTAGTAATCTTCAATGGTCCAGCGAATGGAACGGAACGCGTGATACCGTTCTCTTCTGGCCCAGTGATACCACCGGCCTTGGCCTAGGTAATTATGAATTAAGAACTGATGTGATCCTGGACACGCTATCCTACCGCACTACGAAAAAACTACCCTTCTTCACGGATCTGCGGTCCGTTTCCAGTGAGACTGCTGATAGTGCAGTGATCACGATCAGTGCAGCACGACCATTAACCAAGATCGATCAGGAACGGATAAGTGTGATACAGGATAGTATTCCGATCGGGTTCGTATTGACAAAGAACAGTACCGAACAACGTAAGTTCATGATCAAAGTACGATCGGAAAAAGGAGCCATGGCAAATGTTACCCTGTTGCCAAAAGCCGTAACGGACATCTATGGCGGACATAACGACACCTTAGTTGCCGGACTTGGTCGTGCAGCGGGAAAAAGCACCGGATCGATCGAATTAAAGGTGTCACTTGGATCTCCATTGCCGTACATGATGATCGTTCAATTATTCTCAGGTCAGGATAAGCTTGTTCGTGAAACGACCAGTGACCTTTCTCAGCCTATAAAGTGGGAACGACTAGCTCCCGGAGCTCACTCTCTGCGATTGATCGAGGACAGGAACGCCAATGGACGATGGGACACTGGCGATCTTGACCAACTGAAGCAACCGGAACAAATTCTGTATTACCCGGACCCGATCAATGTGCGAGCAGCTTGGGACATTGGGTTGGATTGGTCGACCCCATGAATTCATCGAACATTTCGAGCTGTACAGCGACCGGAACTTTTGGTTCATAGATTCCGTACAACGGCCATTACCGCTCAATACGGCGGTAATGGCCAACGATGTTCAAGACCATTATATTTTTGCATGCGATCAGCCGCAAATGCACGCTGGTCGCAACTTTGCTGTTCGTCCTAGGCGGTACCGCATTCGGACAATCAACGAATTTGCCAACGCGCGGAAAGACCTTCTGGGCCGGCTTTATGCGCAATGCTAACTCAGGCGCAGCCAATCTTCGCGTGCATATTCTTAGCACAACGGCAACATCCGGAACAGTATCCATGCCATTAACGGGGTGGAGCGCACCCTTCACAGTAGCTGCCAACGGAGCTGCTATCGTAAACGTTTCCTTGACCGCGGAGAATATCGGATCAGGGTCGATCGTACCGAAAGGAGTCTTGATCACCAGCGCAGATAGCGTCAACGTTTTTATTAGTAGTTATCAGAATCAAACGCATGACCTGACGCAGGTCCTCCCCGAGACCTCCTTAGGTAGCGCGTACCGGGTTGATGCCTACAAAGGCTTTCCGAACCTGGGCAACCTCTATAAAAGCGAATTATTGATCGTAGGAACTGAGGATGGTACACAAGTCGATATCGTTCCTGCTGTTAACCTATTGGCTGGAGGCGCTGTTGGTGTTCCCTTCAGCATCACGCTGAATGCTGGCCAAACCTATCAATTGCAGGCCGCAACCGATGGTCTTGATCTAACAGGTACAACTATTAGAGCTGCTGTGAATAGCACGTGTAAACCGTTCGCGGTCTTCGGTGGTTCACAATGTGCTTTGGTACCGGCAACATGTCAAGCTTGCGATATGGTCTTTGAACAGATGAGACCTATTGCCACGTGGGGTACGCGCTATTTCACAGTACCGGTGAATGGTGTGTCACAATTCACGTACAGGATCATGGCCGATCAGAATGCAACTTCAGTTACCGTTGCAGGTGGCGCACCGATCATCCTGAATGCCGGGCAAGTGCATGAGGTGAACGGCACTGCGGTTCCAGTCTGTATTCAAGCGAATAAGCCCATAAGCGTTGCGCAATTATTACAGGGCAACCAATGTGCAGGAACCGGAGACCCTTCGTTGATCCTTATGGAACCAGCCGATAGGCTATCCAAAAGTGCATCATTCCAAACACTTACATCCGGCACATTGAATCAACACAGCATTAGTGTTGTGATGCCCGCTTCCGGTCTTGGTCAATTGACCATGAACGGAACAACGGTCAGCTCAGCGTTGTTCACTCCGTATCCCAATTGTACCGATCGGGTCTACGCCAAGATCCCTGTATCAGCAGGTGTTCATCGCTTGGCTTCAACCATCGGGTTCCAATTATACATGTTCGGCCTCGGAAATGGTGAAAGTTATGGTGGGTCCGTTAGGAATATCGCAGCGGTACCGCTTCAAACAGATTCACTGATCTGCGGAACCGGCCCCGTAACGCTCAATTCTCCGGAAGCTCTGACCAATGCTCAATGGACCACTGCCTCAGCGCCATCCACAGTATTGGCCAACGGAAACGCTTATTCGCTCACACCAACGGCCTCTGACTCATACACGGTTACCGGCGGGTCCCCGATCACGGGTTGCCCACGAAGTTTCACCTACCACATTGGCGTACCCGTTACCGTGCTCCCAAATGCTACAGCAAATGGTGCAAATTCAACCTCGATCTGCCAATTTGCACCTGTTCAATTAGGCGTATCTCCTGCTCCCGATCCAGCTTGGTTCGATATTACCTGGTCGCCAGCCTCTTCACTTAGCGACCCCACCATTGGTGCACCGATCGCGACGCCATATAGCACCACTTGGTATACGGTTGATATTGTCAGCCCCGTAGGTTGTGGGTCAGCCAGGGACAGTGTACTCGTAACTGTTCAACCTGCTCAATTACGTGACCTTGACACATTCGTGAACGATCCATCGATCTGTGTCGGCGAAACCGTTCAGCTTTCCAGTAGTGCTTTGAGAACCATCGCAACTGATCGCTTCAACACGACACCGGCTCCCTTATGGAACGCTATACAAGGTGGATCCATAGCAATGGAATGTGGAGGTCTTACCGGTACGGCACTTTACTTTAACGGAGCAGGGCAGCGCTATGCAAAAACAAACGGGTTCAATACTTCCAGTGGCGGTCGCGTAGAATTCCATTTGAAAATAGGAAGCGGTATGGCCCCTTGCGAAGATGCTGATCCCGGAGAGGATGTCATTTTCCAATATTCCACCAATAACGGATTAAGCTGGAACACACCTCCGAACGGCACAATGCACCAGGACCTCTATCCTACGTTCCTACCGGTTTCCATTGATCTGCCATTGAACGCTCAAGGCCCGAACGTTATGTTCAAGATCAGCCAGCCAGTGCACAGTGGTGCGGGACAGGACAACTGGTCCATTGATGATCTCATCATATCCCGTGTGGACAACTCTTGGCTCAATTATGCTTGGACCCCGGCCAATTCCTCGCCAACCTCATCCAGTACCTCCGCAAGTCCATCAACATCAGGTTGGTATTATCTACAGGTCACGGACCCGACCGGAGGATGTGTTTATCGCGATTCCATTCATGTGAATGTTTCACCTGCAATGAGCATGACGGTAACACCGAATTCGACCTTATGCACACCAGCACCCGTTCAGTTGAACGCAAATGCTGGAGCAGGTGCCCAATATTCATGGAGTACCACGAACGGAACGCTGAGCGCAACCAATGTTGCCAATCCGAGTGCAAATGCTAATGCGACCGCAACGTACAACGTACAGGCAACTAACGCGATCGGATGTACTGTCAACGGTGCAGTTACCATAACCGTTGCACCGGCATTGAACCTTGTACTTTCCACAGCAAATGATCCACTTTGCCAAGGACAGAGCACGCAGCTCACCGCAGTTGGCTCCGGTGCACCAGGCCTTACTTATAATTGGACAGGGGCAGGACTCAACAACCCGAATATTGCAAACCCGATCGCATCGCCTACTCAGACAACCACCTATACCTGCACCATAACACACACGGCAACTGGTTGCACGCGTAGCAGTGCGATCACCATTACCGTGAACACCGGTTATACGATCAACGCTGGTCCGGACCACACCGTGTGCTCTACTCTAGGTCAACAGCTCAACGTAATTCATAACGTGCCGAATGCAACTTATGCATGGACACCCGCCTCATCTTTCTTCTCTGCTAACGTCCAATCTCCTATCATTCAAACGGACGGCACCCAAACATTTACCATTGTGGTCACCGATCAAAACGGTTGCACGGTATCTGACAACATTATACTTACGCGTGCATTCGCAAACCTACCAGCAACCCAGAACGTAAGCGGTTGCAGCAACCTTACCAATACGCTGACAGCACCGGCCGCAGGGGTGAATTACGCTTGGACAACACCAACCGGCCCCGGACCAACGGGACCCGGCTTCCAAAGCATCAATGCGACCGAAAGCGGAGCACACGCTGTAACCATTACTGACGCGCAGGGCTGTACCGGTACCACAACATTCAACGTGAATCTGTTCACGGTGCCTGTGGTGAACCTAGGTCCGGACGTCTCACTTTGCGGATCACAAGGTCATGTTCTGAACGCAGGAAATGCCGGTAGTACTTTCTTCTGGAGTAATAACGCCACATCGCAATCCATCAACATTACTAATTCGGGTGTGTATTCCGTTTCGGTAACGAACAGCAATGGCTGTATTGCATCGGATAACGTCAATGTGCAATTCAATGCAAACCCGGTAGATGTTCTAACGAATGTGAACACTTGTATTTCCACCCCACCAACACTGAACGCAGGAAACCCCGGTGCAACTTACCTCTGGAGCAACAACGCCACCACCCAGAGCATTACACCCACCACAAGCGGAACATACACCGTACAGGTAACAACTCCGCAACAATGCACAGCGATGTTCGACGCCGTGGTAACGCTTGCTCCAACACTGACCGTGAACCTAGGCAGTGACACTACGATCTGCCAAGGCGCAAGTGTTCTGCTCGATGCAGGAACGCCGAGTGCTACGCATCTATGGAACACCGCTGCTACTTCCCAAACATTGAACGTTTCAACCAGTGGAACATACAATGTCACTATCAGTAACGGCGGTTGCTCAGCTACGGATGCCATTACGATCAACGTAGCTCCAATGCCTATCGATGTTCTGCAGGATGTCACCGCATGCATCACCACGCCACCAACATTGAACGCCGGCAATTCAGGTTATTCATTCCTTTGGAATACCAATGCCCAATCACAATCGATCTCGCCTATCATAAGCGGAACGTATAGCGTACTGATCACATCCCCTCAGTTATGCAGTGCTACTTACGATGCGATCGTTACGCTTACACCGGAGCTTAATGTTGCGTTAGGTAACGACACGACGATCTGCCAAGGTTCATCGCTCATTCTTGACGCAGGTAGCCCAGGCGATTCACATACGTGGAATACCTCGGAAACAACACAGACACTGACCGTTACGAACAGCGGAACGTATAGTGTGGTTGTTAGCAATGGCGGATGTACAGCGAGTGATGCAATACAACTAACCGTTGCCCCGATGCCTGTGGATGCGCTATCCGATGTCGTTATCTGCGAAGATCAGGATCTGACATTGGATGCAGCGAACAACGGTAGTACTTACCAATGGGCCAGTGGGCAATCAACACAGATAATTACACCGATGATCAGTGGCCTCTATTCCGTAACAGTTACAACGGCTAACAATTGCACCAGCACATTCGATTCGCAAGTGACCATCTCTCCATTGATCAACATTGAGCTAGGTAACGATACGGTTCTCTGTCAAGGAACTACTATGATCCTGAACGCAACTTCTCCGGCAGCGACATATGTATGGAGTACCGGTGCAAACTCACCTACGCTCTCCGTTACCCAACCAGGCAACTATTCCGTTACCGTACAGAATGCGGGGTGCCAAGCAACTGATAACATCACTGTGGATTATGTGGATGCGCCAACGGACCAGCTAACGGATGTAACTGTGTGCATCGAAGAGAGCGTGATCCTGGATGCAGGAAATCCTGGAAGTATATTCCTCTGGAGCACGGGCAGTACGGATCAGACCATTAGTCCAAATTCAAATGGAACCTACTCGGTGATCGTGACCAACCCGAACGGTTGTGTGCGCACATTCAATGCTGAGGTTGTTCTGGTGCCGATGCCGAACATTGAACTGGGCAACGATACGATCCTTTGCGATGGCGAGCTCATAGTCCTGGATGCGAAGAATCTGGGATCCACGTACCAATGGAACACTGGGGAAACGACCCGGACATTGGAAGTTAGAACCTCCGGCACTTACTCCGTGACCGTTAACAATGGCTATTGCGTACAAAGCGACTCCATCGACATAGGCTTCAATCCCTCGCCTGTGAACATAGCCGCTCACCAATTCATCACTTGCTTGGATGAAAAACCCGGTTACGTCATCATCGATGCGGGTAATGCAGGGGCCCAATTCAACTGGAGCACAGGTGAGGCAACTCAGGTGATCCATGCTGACACGTATGGAACGTATCTCATTGAAGTGACCAACAGGTACGATTGCTCCATGCGTGACTCCATTGAGGTGGCCGAGTATTGCCCTTCCACGCTGTATATGCCGAATACGTTCACTCCGAATGGAGACGGCCTGAATGATATTTTCATTCCGGTCGGTAAGAATATCTCATCGGTGCACTTGATGATCTTCGATCGATGGGGAGGTATACTTTTCGAAAGCAATGATCCGAATGTTGGCTGGGATGGCACCTACCAAGGTCAACTCGTCAAGAACGACATCTACGCATGGAAACTTGAATACCGATTCATTGACAAGAACGGTGTTGAAAGTCTACTTCAGAAAGAGATCGGACACGTGCAGGTACTTCGATGAACCAGTAGAGTTCTCCACACCTCAAAGTTCCAAGCGGAATACATCAGAATCTTGACCTGCCGGGAATTTATCCCGAAAGTCCTGCAACGCGGTGTGATCAAGCAGTACCGTTGCAATGCCTTCTTCACTTGGTGCAACGCCACCTATTTGCGCACCGCGTGGATCGATAACGATCGAATCTCCGCTATAATGGTGACCCTTACCATCCATTCCAACACGATTAAGGCCAACGACGTATGCTTGATTCTCAATAGCGCGAGCGATCAATAGTTGGCTCCATGGATAACGACGAACTTCCGGCCAATTCGCGACATATAGCATAGCATCAACATCACCACGATTCCTGCTGAAGACCGGGAAGCGCAGGTCATAACAGACCTGTAAGAGGATGCGCCAGTTCTTCCAAGCCACAACGACCCGTTCGTTACCGGCAGTAAAATAGTTCTGTTCATCTGCCATACGGAACAGATGACGCTTATCATAATGGTCGATCGATCCGTCCGGATGTACGAAGAGCCCGCGGTTGTATCGTTCACCATTGTCCTCAATGATCACGCTACCATAGATAGCCGCATTACATCGCTTTGCTTGACCTCGCATCCAAGCGATGGTCGCCCCATCCATGGTCTCACTTAGATCATGGCTGCGCATACTGAATCCGGTACTGAACATCTCCGGCAAAATGATCAGATCCGTAACGCCTTGAAGAGGAGCCAGCTTCTCGGAGAACATAGCACAATTCGCTTCCGCATCCTCCCAATGCAACATGCTCTGTACCAACGTTACTCTTAGATCCTGCATAGCCGTTCGATCGCTTTGTCCAATGTACTATCCTCTTTTGCAAAACAGAAACGTATCAATCGTTGCCCTTCTGGCTTCGTAGCATAGAAAGGCGAAAGAGGAATGGCCGCCACGCGATGTTCTTCTGCAAGGGTCACAGCGAAATCCAGATCAAGCGAATCGCTGATCGCAGAATAATCGGCGACCTGAAAATAAGACCCTTCGCACGGTAATAGCCGCCAGCGAGATCCTTTCAATCCGTCAACGAAACGGTCGCGTTTCTTTTGATACATCTCCGAAACGTTCTCGTAAACGGATGAGTTCTGCATGTACGCAGCTAACGCATGTTGTATCGGTGTATTCACGCTGAACACGTTGAATTGATGCACTTTGCGAAAACCATTCATCAACGCTGCCGGAGCAAGCACATAACCACCTTTCCAACCCGTGGCATGAAACACCTTCCCGAAACTGAATACCACGAATGCTCGTTCTCGTAATTCAGGATAACGCATTGCCGATGCATGGTCAGCCGGATCGAAAACGATGTGCTCATACACCTCATCGCTAAGAAGTAGGATATTCGTGCCCTTCAGGAGCTCAGCGATCATACGCATATCCGCTTCCCGTAGGATGGCCCCAGCAGGGTTGTGCGGTGTATTGATGATCAGTAAGCGGGTTCTTGGAGTAATGGCCTTGGCTACATCAGTAATACTGAAAACCATTTCCTTGCTTAACGCAACATGTACAGGGACGCCACCGAACAACGCCACGGCTGGCGCATAACAGTCATACGCCGGATCGATGATGATGACCTCATCGCCCACCGAAACAACTGCGCCAATAGCAGTGAAAATGGCTTGGGTAGCGCCTGCTGTTATGGTAACCTCCGTATCCGGATCATAGCCCGTACCATAGAGATGAGCCACCTTATTCACGATCGCTTCACGCAATGCAGGCAGACCTGCCATAGGAGCGTATTGATTGTGCCCCGCCTTCATTGCCGAAACCACCAGTTCGGTCAATGATGGATCGATCGGAAAATCCGGAAAACCTTGGCTCAAATTGATCGCACCGGTCTTTTGCGCCAACTGGCTCATGACCGTGAAGATCGTGGTACCCACCCTAGGTAACTTATCAGGAACTGTGATCGCCATCGGGTGGTGAAAGTAATACCGTTTCGAACTACAGAATAGCCCGAAAATGCGAAGCTATTTTTTACCTGAGCGATACAGAATAGTTGTTGCATAGCCTGAGCTACGGGACCACTATTTTGGAGAAGCTCAGGTGAAAAAGAGCGAGTAGGTCGGGGGATACTGTAGTTCGAATTGGTATAAGTTAAGTGTAAAGAAAAAGGCCTCGACAATGCAAGACCTTTCATGGGATCAGGAAAGCTATACGCCCTTATTCCTTGAAGCCCATCAATATGGCCACGCAACCTACGTGCACCATGGAACTATTTCCTTTCTCCGGTACCCAGACCACGACTTTCATTTGTGCCGTGTTCGTGGACTTAACATCAAAGTAGCGTTTAGGTGCATCGGCAAGGCTCTCGAACACGATCTTGTTGTAGGCATCCACGATCTTCCAATTCACTTCGCCCAGTATCGGATGGGCACAGACCATAACACGGTACTCCTGACCGCTATAGAAGGTGAGGTTCACCTCGGCCTCATCGCCGGGACTCAATTGCGCTCCGTTGAACGTCTCATTGAACTGGTATGGAGCTAATTCGGGAAGGCATTTATTCTTCGCAAAACTCCGACATTGGGCCAAGGCATCGGTGGTCGAACACACGAAGAGGACTGCTACAATGACTTGGGTAAGAATGGTTCGTACGTTGAACATTGCGGCGATCAGTTGATGAAGTTGGTACGGATGGTCGTCGCTTTTTCACTTATGGCGACCAATTGTGCATCTGTCAATGTTGCTGGCTCACCACCACTACCTACGACGGCTACGCCTCGCTCCTCACTGACCGTGCTTTCTCCAGCGGGTTGTTTCACTTCCTCGAACAATACCTGAAGCGCAGCAAGGTCCGCTCTTACGCCTTCCAACGTTGCATCCTGAATATTGTAACTATCCACCAAGGCGATCAGGTCCTTTAACGAAAGCTTCTGCTCAGCAATACGTTGGCGCAGTTCGGGAGAATCATTCGTTTTGGCCACTTCCGTGGAGATGTACAAGCCTTCAACCCAGCCACCTACGATCATCAACGCGCTAATGTTATGCCGATCGTTCTCCTTCAAATAGGCATCAACGTTCCAATAGGTCTCACTAATTATATCGAGCAAGGCATCTCTATCGTTCTGATGTTTTTGCATTACTTCCAACGTACTGTCGTTAAATGCATTGCTAACGCCTAATCGATCGGCCAATTTCTTAGCGCAGGACGTATAGAACATGCTCTCCTGAGTGTGATTGAAAACACTGGTATAGCTAAGGTCCGCGCCATACACGCCTAGGTTGAGTGCTTGTTTACTTGCGGCGGTGTACTTATCCACGTTCTTAATATCGTTCAGGATCTTGCTGTTGTACTTGGCACCAGCCTTCTTCAGTAGACTAGCCGTTTCCATCGGTGAAGGGATATTATAGAAGATGTTCTTGGTCTTCCTTACCCGATCAGCTTGGGCTGAACTATCAATGGCATTGTCCACTTTCAACGCCTCCTGCGGCGGTGGCTCACTTCCACAAGCAGTGAAAAGTGCAGTAATAGCCATGACCAATGACCATTTATAGATTTTCATAGCAGTTTCTGGGTTAGAGAGGTAGCGCGGTAAAGATGCCTGTAAATAGTGATGGGGATCAATGGGCTTCCAACCAGTTTTTCCCCATCTGCATGTCAACAACAAGTGGAACGTCCAATACCAAGGCGCCTTCCATAAGTTCTTTAACAATATCCTTAACGACATCCGCTTCAGAAAGTTCCACATCGAATACCAATTCGTCATGTACTTGTAAGAGCATCTTGCTCTTTAACCGCTCCATGGCCAAACGATCATGGATCCTGACCATGGCCATTTTGATAATGTCGGCAGCAGTACCCTGCATTGGAGCGTTGATCGCCACCCGTTCCGCAGCAGATCGGACAGTATTGTTCCCACTCGTGATATCCGGCAAATAACGACGACGGCCAAGCATGGTTTTCACGTATCCATGTTCTCTGCAGTAGGTGATCTGTTCATCCATATACGAACGGACCCCAGGGAATTGAGCAAAATAATCATCGATGATCTGCTTGGCTTCTGCTCTGGGAATATTCAAGTTCTGGCTAAGACCAAAAGCTCCTTGACCATACGCAATACCGAAATTCACGGCTTTTGCTCGGCTCCTTTGTTCGCGGGTCACAGCAGCAATGTCCACATTGAAGACCTTAGCTGCTGTTGCGGCGTGAATGTCCAGACCCTGTTTGAACGCCTCTTGCATATTCGCATCACCGCTCATGTGAGCGATCACCCTTAACTCGATCTGGCTATAATCCGCGCTAAGCAATTCGTAGCCGTCGCCTCTTGGAACGAACGCCTTTCGGATCTCACGGCCCTTCTCCGTGCGAATGGGGATGTTCTGCAAATTAGGTTCATTGCTGGCTAACCGACCCGTGGCCGCAACCGCTTGCAAATAGTTGGTATGAACTCGGCCTGTATTCGGATCAGCAGCTGCGGGCAATGTGTCAACATACGTACCCTTCAGCTTTCTGAGACTCCGATAATCAAGGATCAACGGAATAATTGGATGTGCGTTTACCAACCCGCTTAGTACATCTTCACTGGTCTGGTATTGGCCAGTCCGTGTTTTCTTGACACTTTCACCCCCGATCTTCAGTTGATCAAAGAGCACCTCCCCGAGTTGCTTCGGTGAATCAAGATTGAAGACAATGCCCCCACAAGAGGTGCGGATCTCTTCTTGCAAACGTTGCAGGTCCACAGCAAGCTCTTCGCTGAATGCCTTCAACGCTGGTATATCCAACCGGATGCCTTCGCGTTCCATGGCCGCTAATACATTGACCAATGGCATTTCCAGGTCATTGAATAAACCTTCAACCTGATCGGACTTCAGTTCGGGTGCGAACAACTCATGCAACTGCCATGTGATATCCGCATCTTCCGCGCTATATTCCTTTACGTCATTCACATCTGCATCGCGCATGTTGCGCTGATTCTTTCCCTTCGGTCCTATAAGGGTTTCGATGGAAACCGGACGATATTGAAGGTATGTTTCACTGAGGTAATCCATCCCATGCCTCAGTTCCGGATGGAGCAGGTAATGGGCGATCATGGTATCGAACAACTGGCCCTTTACCTCGATCCCGTAGTTGGCCATTACCATTACATCGTACTTGGCATTCTGGGCCACTTTGGTGACCGTAGGATCTTCAAGAACCGACCTGAACCGATCCACGACCTTTTGTGCTTCGTTGCGATCCGCTGGAACCGGGATGTAATACCCTTCATGTGCTTTCCAACTGAATGCGAGTCCCACCAATTCAGCTTTTAACTGATCAGTACTCGTGGTCTCCGTATCAAAACAGAACTTTTTCAATTTACCAAGCTGGGCCAATAGCACATCAAGATCCTTTTCTGGGTCCACCAACATGTAATTATGTGTAACGCTCCCGATCGTTGCCATTTCGGTTAAAACCACATTACCGTCTTCATCCGTGCCACTTCCGAACAGGTCCACTTGGCTTGGATGTGTTCGTTGTTTACGTGCTACTGGTGAAGCGGACCTGCTGTTATCCGGCGAATCCGCCTCGTCGCTTTCGCCTAACACCGTCTTAGTTAAATTCCTGAATTCCAGCTCACTGAATACAGCCAGGATCTTTTCTTTATCTGGTGGGTCCAGGTGCAAGCTGGTAGGGTCGAGATCCACAGGTGCATCGATCAAGATCGTGGCAAGCTGCTTACTCATGCGCCCTTGTTCCGCGAATTCACGGACATTTTGTTGTTGCTTCCCTTTAAGCTGGTCAACTCCGGCAAGTACCCCTTCCAAACTACCGAACTGTTTTACAAGTTTCATGGCGGTCTTTTCACCGATACCAGGTATTCCAGGAATATTATCCACCGCGTCACCCATCAACCCAAGGATATCAATTACCTGTTCCGTGCGCTCAAGACCCCAACGATCACAGATCTCCTTTATGCCCAATACCTCTGGTGGCGATCCTTGCCGACCGGGCTTGTACATTTTGATATGTTCGGTCACCAGCTGGCCAAAATCCTTATCTGGCGTGACCATGTACGTGGTGAAGCCTTCTTTCTCCGCCTTTTTGGCAAGCGTACCGATCACGTCGTCCGCCTCGTAACCATCGCTTTCAAGTATAGGGATATTGAACGCTTCTATGATCCGCCGGATGTAGGGTATGTTGCTGCGGATGTCATCCGGCATTTCTTCCCTATTGGCCTTGTATTCGATCATGGTCTCATGCCGTTCCGTAGGTGCTGCGGTATCGAATACTACGGCAATATGGGTAGGTTTCTCGCGCTTAATAAGGTCAAGTAACGTTAGCGTGAATCCAAAGGCCGCGCTAGTATTCAGTTTAGCACTGTTGATCCGTGGATTTTTAATAAAACTGAAATAAGCCCTATAGATCAGGGCGAACGCGTCTAACAAAAAAAGGCGTTTGTCGGGCGTAGTGGATGGCATGGGACCAAGGTAGTTGCTAGGCTCCTTTCGCCACTCCCCCAAGCGATAAAACCAATGAAATCAATGCTTTCCAACGCTTTAGGGCTGGCTCTTTCCTTTAACCGGGGCTAGGATCGGCTACTTCGGTTTGAAATGACTGGTCGAATTCCACTTGTGCACATGTTGTAATTTACTTATCTTGCGTCGATTATGGCCAATCTCCTGTCCTCAGTAAACCGTTTTGCGTGTGCCCCGGAGGCATTCAGCGGCCTAAGGATGTATCTTTTTGGCCTGCTGCTTGCGGTATTCGGAACTACCTCTGTTTCACATGCGGAACACTTCTCCGGAGCTTCCATTACCTATGAGTGTGTCAGTGGGAATATTTATAATGTTTATTTGGACCTTTATCTGGATTGTGCAGGGGCCGGTATAACAAATCAGCAACTCCATTTCAGTAGTGACTGTGGCTTGAATTTCACGGTTGGTACCACGGCGTTCCCACTTACACAGTTGGTCAATGAAGAAGCTTCTCCATTATGTGCTTCCGAGGTTGGTAGCAGCACATGTAACGGGGGTTCTTTGCCTGGATACAGACATTATCGATATTCAACCACGTTATACTTATCCCCTTGCGATAAGTGGACCATGGAATGGTATATCTGTTGCCGATCAGTAATGGTGAACCTATTGAATACGCCGGGCACCTATGCACAAGCAACATTGAATAACGCCTTTGGGCTATGTGACATTTCGCCACGTTTCGTAGATGCTGGGGTGCCTCACTTCTGTGTACTTAACCCTGTTTCGTATAACCCAGGTGCTACGGATCCAGATGGTAGCACAATGGCCTTTTCGCTGATTGCTGCACGCTATGGTTCACCTGCACCTGTAGCGGTGAGCTACAACGCTGGTTTTGGCGGAACGAATCCATTTCCGGGGATCACGATCCATCCTGTTACCGGACAGATAAATTTCTTTCCCACGATCTCGGGGAATTATGTTGTCGTGGTGCAGGTTACCACATATACCCCTGGTGGGGTCTTGATCGGTAGTGTTATGCGCGATCTAATGTTCGTGGTCCTGCCCTGTGATGGGGATGCTCCCGAGAGTACAGGCCTAAGTAATGTTCCACTCGGTCTTTTGGTCGGCCCGAACAGTGTTGCAGCGTGCCAAGGCGTCTCTTGGTGTGTCGATGTCGTATTCACGGATAACAATCCGGCCCAAGAGATCTCTGTTACTTCCAATGCAGTTAGTTTATTACCGGGAGCAACGTTTGTCGTTACCGGCACGAACCCGGCGATCGGAACGCTATGCTGGACCAATAACTCGACCGGATTACCCGTGAATGTTTTCATTCAAGCAGATGATGGTGCTTGCCCAATTCCGAATGTGATGTCCCGATCGTTATTCCTGAATGAATGTGCCGTACTACCTGTGGAACTTGTTGGTTTTGATGCAAGATCCGAGCGGTATGTGGTCAGGACAAATTGGACAACTGCCACTGAGAGTGATAACAGTCATTTCGTAGTTGAACGAAGTGAGGACGGTGTTGAATTCATGAAGATCGGAACTGTGGAAGGAGCAGGGTCCACGCAACAAGTACATCATTATGAATTCTTGGATACTGACCCGTTGATCGGTGTTAGTTATTACCGTTTGCTGCAAGTGGATATGGATGGATCTCAAATGTCCAGTGATGTGGTCCCTGTTCTCTACCTAAAGGCTCCCAATGTTGCTGTTGTACCGAATGACGGCGGTGGTTGGACCGTAAGTGGCTTAACGGATGCTTCCGACTGGTCATTAATGGATATGACCGGACGGTCAATTATTAATGGTAGATTCAATGGCGATCATACGGCGATCATACCTGGTCCTAATGTTCCACCTTCAGTATTGGTACTAGTGATCCACTCCGGGGCTGATCAACAACAGCTCAAGATCCATTCATTTGGCAACACGAACGGTAAGGAGCAGACCACTTCTTTCTAAGTGGGATCCAGCTCACTGATCAGCTTTCTGCCATCTAATTTCCACCCTACGATTCATTGCTCGGCCTGTCTCCGTGACATTCTGTCCGATCGGTCTTTCGCTGCCAACCGCATCTACTTGAATGTTCATCATGGGGATACCAGCTTGGATCAGAAGGTCTTTTATGGCGTTCGCTCTGCGTAGCCCCAAGGCCTTATTCTCAGCCTCGGTTCCTGTATCATCCGTGTGACCCTCAACAATTATCATTAAAGTGGGATCAAATTCCAACGCACTACGCAGATCAACGAGCACCTGCCGATCCAATGTATCCGGTAAATGGCTGGACGTTTCGAAATGGATCGGTACAATTTCTTGATCCGCGAATAGGAAGGTATTCTCAACCGGAACTATATCTTCTGAAATACTGCCACAGATCAACGTACAGCTGCTGTCGGTACCAGTGCGCACTAAAGAAATATCATCCACAAAGTAATAGGCATAAGGTCCACCATTGGGATCCGTAGTGAAAATGGTCGTTGCTGAATCGACACTGAAATTGCCTAGGAGGAGATCCGTTGCGCAATTTCCGGGTCGGACCTCTCCGCATAGCGTGATGCATTCAGATGGGTTATCCATGATCAGCTCACTTGGTGAAGACCACTGCGATAAATGTTCCAGCGGTTCGCGCTGCATTGTTCGCTTGAAATTCTCTACTAACGCGATCCCGATCTTATCGACAGCAAAACCGTATGTCGAGTTCCGAAGAATACGCATACTGTAGTGATATATTCCGCAAGGGTCGATCGTTGTTTTCAATGGCGTTTCAATGAATTCACGGTGATCCTTATCGGCCCCGGAGAATAAATAGATCCCGGCCATGCCATCCATTAGATCAGGCGCACCGCCGCTAGCATTCTGCCAGAATGATCGTGGTCCATCCGTATTATGATCGAATGATGGATCCGGTATGAGTTGCATGCCCCGCTCGTTCATGGGTTCAATGGCGCAAGCGCGCTCTTGCGTTAGTAAGTCTACTGAAACATTCGACCCTAAAGGCACAACGGAAACTTCATCCAATAAACAATAGGCTTGCTTGGACAGCGCGCGGAGGAAGCGACCACGATCAGGATCCGGATCGTTCATTTCCAAATAGTTGCTTTCGACATTGGCCAGAACGGAATTTCCTGAATTTGGGATCATGGCTTTTCTACTGCTGTATCCATAGCGTTGAAAATTCCCAACGATCAAAAACCGCTCTCCGCCTTTCGCGTTATATGTCCCATCCACTTTCATCCACGCCGTCGTATCAGAAAGGAACCGGTCGAGTGGATTCTCCAGATCCGGTTTCCCGATAAGGTCATGGAGTACCCCCTTGCGTGATCGATCCATTGTTGTGAAACAAGCTCCTATGCGATCCGTAACATAACCGCTTCCATCCGCCGCATTCACCCAGAAGGATACAGCATACCTATGACCATTCTGCAATGGCTCCTTCAGTTCCAATTGCACATATTGCCGATCGGTCCGGTCACCATTCTGAGAGGTCAGCACCATACCCATATACCCTTCACCATCCTTAGCGGTTTGATGGCCCGCCCAATTCTGCGGAACGCCAACGACCTGCGAGCAACTATTGAAGTACGTTGGAGATGACGCTACCGAACGCACGTTAGAAATGCCTTTGAGCTTGTTAGGTGCAACCGACCTCGGACATTTAGAATGATCCTCAAAACTACCGTTGACAACTAATTCCTGTCCGTGTGTATCCTGCACACAACCAAGGATAGCTATGATCAACAGAACTATGGATGGAACGATGCAGCGATAATTGAACATGGAACACAAAAATGCGCAATTCTAAGATCCTGCAAAGCAATTATGATGCAATACGAAAAGGGGCTGTCTCGAAAGGGATGGCCCCTTCTTGTTTTGATGGGGATTGGATGTGGTGCTGATTCAGAGACCTACCAGATCGGGATTATTTGCGGCCTTGCCCGTGTAAAGGACAGGACCGAACCCAAGGCACTTTTTAGACGTTCCTCAGCCCTTTTTTGAAGGATCCTGACCAACTTCTTCAGGTTGATCGCAGTTGCAAGTAGTCCGGTTTCCAAGGCGACTTTGTCGAGTCCCCTTAGCATGAACCGGGTGAAGCCTTTGTTCTGCTTGAGGTTACCGAAGGCCGATTCCACTTCCACCGGTCTAGCGCTTCGGTGCATTAGACCTTCTTCGCTGGTGAGCTTTTCTCGGGCTTGGGCTTTAAGTTCGTTAAGCCGATGGTTCACTTCGATGATCCGGTTACCCTTGGCCTTGTGGCAAACACCATTCATGGGGCATGTGGCGCAGTTGCTTGCTTGGTAGCGCGATACGGTTTGCACATACCCGGCCTTTGTTGTTGAGCGCTGGTCACCGATATGCCGCATGGGCTGGCCTATGGGGCAGGTATACTCGTTCCTTGCAGCGTTGTAGTGGAGTCTGTTTTGTACAAAGGGGTGTTTTTCCCAGTAGCTCTTTTGTTGTTCACGGTGGAAGTAGTTGTACTTCACAAAAGCCTCCACGCCCTCGCCTTCCAAGTATTCGTAATTCTGCTCCGAGCCATAGCTCCGCCATGCGGCGGACCACAGCCGCTTGGGGCAGTTTGCCCAACTGGGCTTGTAGTTCCTTGTAGTGGGGGATCAGTGTCTTGGTGTCGGTGGTGTCCTGATGTAGGCTGTAGTGTATGATGAACTGGTTCTGGGTGCTCCATTGCACGTTGTAGCCGGCCT
The DNA here is from genome assembly GCA_016704485.1 of Flavobacteriales bacterium. NCBI lineage: Bacteria > Pseudomonadati > Bacteroidota > Flavobacteriia > Flavobacteriales > Flavobacteriales bacterium. The sequence goes on from JADJAA010000001.1 coordinate 684,694, forward strand.
TGAGTTGTCCGTTGCCCATGTGGTCGTCCTTCATGCGCATGAAGGTGGCTCCGCGATCGGTCTTCGAGTAGCTACCGCGCTCGCCCAAGATGGACTCTTGCATCTTGTACTTGCGCACGTTGTCCGGCCAGTTCCTCTTGGCGTAAGAGAGCTTTTGCTTGGTCTTCGGATCGATCTTCTTGTCCTTGAGCGCGGCGTTGATCGCATCAATGGTCTGGGCCACTTTCTTCGGGTCGAGTTCTTCCATCTCACCGGGGTCATCGCCCTGTAGTTCTTCAGCGGCTACTCCTTGGGTGTAGTTCCAGAGCTCCTCCAACTGGGCTTTCATTTTCTTCTTGTTGGTGGCAATGCTCTTGGCCCAAACGAAGGTGTACTTATTGGCATTGGCCTCGATCTTGGTGCCATCGGTGTACACTGCTTTGAGATCCACATGACCCGCTTCCATCAACAACAGAACCACTTGGCTGAACACTTCTTTGATGTGGTTCTTGAGCCGCTGGGCACGGAACCGATTGACCGTGTGGTGATCCGGACGCTTCATCCCGGCAAGCCACATGAAATGGATGTTCTCCTGGATCGCTGCCTCGATCTTACGCGAGGAGTAGATGTTGTTCAGGTAAGCATAGACCAATACCTTGAGCAACATACGCGGGTGGTAACTAGAGGTGCCGCCACCCTTGTACGTGTCGGCCAGCGAACCGATGTCGATCTGGTCGATAACCGAACCAACTACACGTACGGCATGTGTCTTTGAGATGAGTTCTTCCAACGATGGTGGCAAGAGCATCGCTTGACTCGGGTCGTAGTCCTTGAACACGACTTTTCTTTGTGAAGCCATGCCCGAAGGTCGATCACCCAAAACGAGTTGTCAAGATCAACTTCCAACGGCTTTTCAACAAAATGAAAAGGGCTGCCTCTTTTGAGACAGCCCCTTTTCATTAACGTAATTCAGTGATCACTTCACTACCTGAAATGCTTTCGCAGCACCTAGTCCTTCAGCCGTACGCAATGCATAACGGTAAAGGCCGGCGCGTAGACCTGCAACGTCCAGAATTATTTGTGTGGTACCGTTCGCAATGTTTTTTTGCATCACGCTGCGCCCTGTTACATCATACACTTCCAAGGTTGCGCTGGTGCGTAGATCCGAGAACGGAATAGTGATCCGGTCATTCGCAGGAACCGGGTACGCTTGACCCAAAGTAGAGGCGAGCAACGCATCGAATTCCTCAACACTCACAATACCATAGAACCAATCGTGGCTCAAAGCAACCATGCTATGCGCTACATCCGCATTGGACATTTGCTCTGGACCAACACCGAAATAGACCACCTTGTAGTCCGTGGTCTCACAACGCAGCCCACCGATCAAATTGGTGTTCGTATTATAATGAAGGATACCGACCGCTGGCGCGATCGGAGTGATCTGGTCAGGATAAGTATTGGTTCCGAAAACCGCTGCAATGCTGCTGTTCGGAACGTCTCCAAAAACAAGATCACCATCGATGAAATTCACAAGGTTCTGAGCTGTACTTCCGTCTGCCACATAGGTTGCATGCATGTAATCCGAATAGAACGACTGCGTTGCAGCAGTGCCATAAGACCCGGTTGCACCACTTTGATCCCATCCAATATCCTGGCCTGCGATCATTACATCGCTGCCCGCAGCCATAAGCGCCGATAGCGCTGCAACTTCATCGTCCGTTAGTGATGGGAATGTCCAACTAATGTTCATATAAAAATTATTCACTCCAGTTAGCGCACCCTCGCTAGCAAAATTCAAGAATTTGTCCTTGGCTACTGCTGCATAGGCGGTATTGCCAGCTTGCATCAGTCCATCGGTGTAGATAGGTTCCCATTGTTCTGCTCCATTGTGTGTTACCACAAGATCAGTGATACCGCTGATCACATTGAAGGCCCTTTCCAACACTGGTGCTTCCGGATTGGACGAAGATGCTACTGAAAGTAGATAGATGCCCACACCAGGTGTAGCATCCGGAGTTATCGAGACATCCATATTAAGGTCATCTCCAGCCGCAACTTGTGCAGTATTAGGACTCGTCACCGCTGAGCCGTTCACTTGTAGCTCACTGCTCCAACCTGAAGGTGCACCCGTGCTGGTAAGCGTAACAATGTAGTCCTCAGTAGCACCTAATAGGTTCGTGAACACTGTGTTGACCGTGGCTGGTGTACCAGTTGGCACACCAACATAAACAGGGGCACTCTCCGCAAATTCACCAATAACGAGTGTTGTTCCTCCATCAGCAGCAATGTCACTGGTCTGGTATACCTCGCTGTGATCTTCGCTCACGAAAGCAACGACCCTACAGTTCGCAATATTCCAAGCCGCTGGAATCGTCATGGTATAGCTGCGAGTTATCGAGCTACCCATTGTCGGGTTCGGCACCATATCTCCCCACGTATCCGTAGCATATCCCCTAAGCACATGAACGTGATCATAGTTATCATGATCTCCGGACGGGCCATAATCTATTTGCGGGCCGTCCAAATGATCTTCCTTTACCAATACGCTAATGTAATCGTCGCCCGTAGGGCTGTCGGCTGTGTAATAGAGCTCAACGTTCACGGTAAGTTCATTGGTACCTGCGTCATAGCTGCTTTCAACGCCTAGGTTCACAGGACTTGGCAATGCTAACATTTCAGCAACAGCACCTTCCCATGCACCACGCCCAAGATCATCTTCGCCACCGAAGATATGACGATTGATAACACCAGAGGGATATCCGCCGATCGTGAAATACGCATCGATCGCCGTTCCTTCCGGCGTGCGAAAATCCGGCTGACCTGCTCCAGGTACAGCATAACCGCCGGCATGGACACCAACAACGGCGATCTTCGTTCCATGCATGGCCTCCAATGAAGCCATGATCACATGGCCTTCCGGGCAATAGCCACAGAGGATCCCAGTGAAGTCTTCCAACAAAGCCGATCGGTTCTGTGGGGTTTGTGTTACCAACGACTGCCCAATAAGGACCGTTGGTAACAATGCTAAGAGAGTAGTTATCTTTTTCATAGAGGTTCGGTTAAAAAGGTCCGTGAAGGTATTGAACCATTCATCCCGTTAGTTCACGGGATAACAGCTTTCTTGGAGGGCTACCGTAAGCCAGTATCTATTTCATTCGTAGAAATTTCATGAAACGAATCCTACTAGCTGATCATCAGTCGATCAATCAACAAATATTCATTACCCAGGGATAATTTGATCCATAGGATCAACGCTCTTTCCACACAACTTCCATTACGGTCTGTCCAACGGCTTTCAATGTTGTGCGATCGATCACATCCATATTGTCATCGTGTGTATGCCAATGCGGAGCGAAGGCCTGTGTCGCTGGATCGTATTGGATGATGTCGATGGTCGGTATCCGTAGAACTTTGTTGATCGGAATATGATCATCGATCCCTACGAAATACTTCGTTTCGCGGATGAATCGATCTCCGTACCCCAAAGTCGCTGCTGTCTTCCATACTTTATGCACTACCTGACCTGCGTATTGCATGCTTAATGCTTCTTGGTAGAACAATGCATCGCGGCCACCCGCCATATCCAAAAGGATCCCAAAGCGAGCCTTATAGCCTGCTACGTGAGGGTTCTTAACGAAGTATTGCGAGCCAAGGCACCACGTATCCATGCTACTCTCATCCATCGCCATTGCGCCACTCGGCTGACCATGGTCCTCCACATCCGTAAAAAGAATATCCACCCCCAAAAGCTCATTGGAAGCAGCCAAATGACGCGCGACCTCCAAGAGGATCCCTACTCCACTTCCTGCATCATTCGCACCATCGATCGGTTCGTTCTTTCGTTCACTATCCTTATCCGCAAAAGGTCTGGTATCCCAATGGGCGAGCAATAGGATCCGATCCTTCATTTCCGGCCGCCAGACTCCAATTATGTTACGTAACGGGATCTTAGCGCCCGTATAAATTGTAACCGTACCCGTCTGTTCAGTAACAGCCGCGCCGTAGCTCTTCAGCTTGGCAACCATCCAATCGCCGCATGCTGTGTGCGGCGCAGTACCCGGTATGCGAGGTCCGAAATCGACCTGCTTCTTCACAAATGCATATGCACTGTCGGGATCGAACAACGGTGTTGGAGGTACAGAAGTAACTTGGTCTTTGACCAGTGGAACGGTTGTCTCCGGCTCATCAGGTGTACATGAACTAAAAAGCATGATCAAGGCCAGACCGGATCCTAATGCAATTCGCTGCATTCCACCTAATTCATGCATCCGGTTCATGCTCGCTCCCATACTGTTCCTTCTTTGGTGTCTTTTAATACAATGCCGAGGGAGATCAACTGATCCCGGATCCGATCACTTGTAGCAAAATCCTTATTGGCTTTTGCTGTCGCGCGCATCCGAATGAACTCTTGAACAAGCCCATCCAAGGTTGCGTCGTCGTTGATCATTTCTCCTTCGCTTCGCAAACCAAGTACGTCGAACACCATGGTATTGAAAAGCTGTTTCAGACGATCAAGTGCATCCGAATTCAATGACTGCTTACCATCGTTGACGCTATTGATCAACCGCACACCCTCGAACAGCGTTGCGATCAGTACCGGCGTATTCAGATCATCATGCATTGCAGCGTGGCAGCTGGTTTCCAAGGCATCAACTTCGTCATCACCCGCACCGTTCACGGCCTTTAACTTACTTAGTGTGGTCATGGCGGACATTAACCGCGCTAACCCTTTTTCTGCGGCTTGCAATGCTGCATTACTGAAATCCAATGTGCCAGCATAGTGACTTTGCAGCATGAAGAAACGCACCGTCATTGGGCTATAGCCTTGATCCAACAACTTGTGGTTGCCTGTTACCAACTCCTCCGGAGTAAAGCCGTTGCCTTCGCTTTTGGCCATCTTGCGGCCATTCACTGTAAGCATATTGGTATGCATCCAATACCGGACAGGCACCTGCCCATCTGCAGCGATGCTCTGTGCGATCTCACATTCGTGATGCGGGAACTTCAGATCCATTCCGCCACCATGAATATCGAATGTCAGGCCCAAGTATTTCGTACTCATGGCACTGCATTCCAAATGCCAACCAGGAAAGCCTTCACTCCATGGGCTAGGCCATTTCATAAGGTGGGTCGCATCCGCCTTTTTCCATATGGCAAAATCCAATGGACTGCGTTTCTCGTCTTGTCCTTCCGTTTCTCGCGTGTTCGCTATCAGGTCCTCTGTCTTTCGACCACTTAACTCACCATATGCATTGGTCGTGCTGTACTTCTCAACATCGAAATACACACTTCCGTTCGCCTCATACGCATTGCCACTCGCCAAGATCCGTTTCACCATTTCGATCTGCTCTATCAAATGACCTGTCGCGGTTGGCTCAATGCTCGGCCTACGAATATTGAACAGTTGCATTACATCATGGAAGCCATTCGTGTATTTCTGGACGATCTCCATGGGCTCCAGTTGCTCTAGCCGCGCACGTTTCGCGATCTTATCCTCGCCATGATCCACATCATCCACCAAGTGGCCTACATCGGTGATATTGCGCACGTAGCGCACAGTGTAGCCCATATAAATGAGCCACCGAAAGAGTACATCAAAAGCCAGAAAGGTGCGTACATTTCCGAGGTGTGCATCACTGTATACTGTTGGTCCGCAGACATACAGTCCAACATGGTTGGGACGTATCGGTACGAATTCCTCCTTCTTTCGAGAGAGTGTATTGGTAAGGTACAAAGGGCCTTTGCGCAGATCGGTCATCGGGCTGCGAAGGTATTGACTGATCCGATCAGAAGAAGCCCTTTGATCACTTCATACTCTTCAAGTACCTGTACAGTTCACTTTCTGTTGAAAGAATAACCGTGCTTTGGGTATCAATGGACTTCTCCAATACTTCCAAGCTCTTAAGGAAACCATATAGATCGCGGGAAGCGGATGTTCGGTCATAAGCACGGGCATAAATTGCCGCAGCGGAGCTATCCGCACGACCACGAATGCGTTCCGCTTGCATGATCGCTTCGGACTGGATCTTTGCCAGATCGCGCTCCTTATCGCCTTCGATCTTACGAGCCTCACCTTGTCCTTCACTTCGGAATTGATCCGCAATTCTATTACGCTCACTTATCATACGCTCGTATACGCGCTGTCGCACATCCTCCACGTAGTTCATGCGCTTGAACCTGAAATCCAATATGCGTATTCCTAGGTCACTCGTACGTTCATTGGCCTTCTTGAGGATCAGCGCCTCTATGTCCCCTCTGCCTACATTGATGCTATCCAGTATCTCAAGCTCTTGCATGTAGCTCTCAACCACCTCTGGCGTACGGTTGCTGCTGCGCACCAGGTCGATCAATTCATGGTTCGCTACCGCATTCCGTGTTTCTCCGTCCAGAATATCATCCAATCGGGATTGTCCGGAACGTTCATCGCGCAAGCGGATGAAGAATTGCAAGGGATCCGTGATCTCCCATCGAGCATAGGTATCCACCAAAAGGAACTTCTTGTCCTTGGTAGGCACTTGATTCACATCACCATCCCATTCCAAATAACGCTTATCGAAAAATTGCACTTTCTGGATGAAAGGCGTTTTGAAGTGCATGCCGGGGTCAGTACGAGGCACTCCAACAGGTCTGCCGAATTGCGTTACAATGGCCTGTTGGGTCTCGTCCAGAATGAATGTAGCGCTGTAAGTAGCTGCCAAAGCCAGCAGAATGACAACAAGAATGATGATATTACGGATGCCCATCTTCATTTTGCTGTGTTCAGGTCACCCATGTTCAACAGTGGTAGCACATTGTTACTTTTCTCATCCACAATGATCTTGTTCCCGACCTTGGGAAGCACTCGTTCCAATGTTTCCAGGTACAATCGCTTCCGAGTGATCTCCGGGGCCTTAATGAACTCACTGTAAACAGCAAGGAAACGATCCGCCTCGCCTGATGCGCCGTTCACCCGATTGAGCGCATATGCCTCCGCTAATTGCACGGTTTCCATGGCTTCACCTCTTGCTCTGGGTATTACCATGTTGTACTTACTTTCCGCCTGATTGATCAATGTGCTCCGTTCCTGTTGCGCTTCATTGACCGCATTGAAGCTCGGCTTCACGAGTTCAGGCGGATTCACATCCTGTAGAACCACCTGGTCCACACGGATCCCATTCTCATATTCGTCGCACATTTCCTGTAAGCGCATTTCTACACGGCTAGCAGCTTCTTGTCTCCCAACGGTAAGGATCTCATTCACCGTGCGGTCGCCAACGATCTTGCGCATCGCAGCTTCGCTCATATCCCTGAACGTCATTTCGGAGTTGCGGACACGGAACAGGTATTTATAACTATCCACTATCCGATATTGAACCACCCATTCCACATCGGCCAAGTTGAGGTCTCCGGTCAACATGCTGCTTTCATCACTGAAATCACCTTCTTCGTATCTTGAATTAACCCCGGACGAGCTGGTGCGAAAACCGAATTCTTGTTTCAGTTGCCGTTGCACGGGGATCTTAAATAAGGATTCAATTCCCCATGGCATTATGAAATTGAGGCCGGGTTGCAAAGTCCGCGAATACTTCCCCAAGGAGAGTACCACACCCTCTTCTTCCGGGCCAATGGTCTTGACCGCAGTTAGCAACGTCAGAAGGACAACGGCCGCGATCAATACGCGGCGCAGATTATTGCGCAATAATTCCAAAATGTATCTGACCCGGTCCTCCATCTCTTCCATATTCATTGAACTCAGCGTAGATAGGCGCACCGTTCGGCGGTAAGGTACGGTTCTACTACAGAGAAGCCCGCTCTAGATGTTGAGCGGGCTTCTCTGTAGTCGATCGTTAACCGATTATCATGTTACTGAATATCGTCATCGGTGATCATCGCATCACCAGCATATCGTCCTCCTTTGAACACTTGGATACGGGTCAGGATCCCGTCGGAGTCATATGTATACCGTTTACCATCAGACAATCTACCCTTGCGGAACTCTCCTTGCTGCGAGATCTTGAGCTGTCTGTTGTAAAGCGTATTGTATCCGTTTTCGTTGAAGCGCACCGCGTTAGGTTTTTCCTCTGCTGTAACCGCAGGTGCTATTGGCGCTGTCGCGTCCACTTTTACTTCTTCAGCCTTAGGTGCGGACTTGATGTATTTGCTATTGGCTTCGTTGATCACACCGTTATTGAACTCGGCGATCTGTTGAATTTCACCATTCTCCGAATAGCGCTTCAGGAATCCATCTTCTCGGCCTTCTCTTACGTTCACATGAACCGCCAGCTTACCATTATCGTGGTAATACTTCTGCTCACCATCACGAAGCCCTTGGTCATTGAAGACAAAATCCTGTGCCAATTTCCCATTGGGATGGTACCGAAGAAATTTCCCGGTGTTCCGGTCCAGATCCCATGCTCCTTGTTCCTCAACCTTCCCATTTGGGTAATAGGTCTTGTATTCACCACGCGGCCTGCCCATCTGGTAGGTGATCTCACTCATGGGTTTCCCATTGGGCCAATACCGGCGCCATACGCCGATCCGTTTGCTATTGGTATATGTACCTTCTTCAACCAATGCACCATCAGTATATCCTGGTTTTTCGGTCTCTGGGGCAATGAACCGCCAATGCCCCTGCTTTCGGCCCATTTCATCCACGCGGTTCAGGGTATCGATAGTAGAACCAGCACTAGCTTGAGCACAAGCCGAGTGTCCGAAGCTTAGCTGGACAATGCATATGACCGTTAGTAAGGAAAATAGGTATCGGTTCATCTGTGCTTCTTGTACGCACTGCGAAACGAAAAACACGCGAAAAGGTTACTTGATCCGGAATTTAGAGTACGCGTCCATTAAGCATTTACAACCCCAAAGCGGGTGCCGCATGGGTACTTATTCTCCCAGCTGCCGCCTCAAATTCAGCATCATATCATCCACCATCGACCTCAGGTCATATTGTGGTTCCCAACCCCAATCGGCCTTGGCAGCGCCGTCATCTATGCTTCGCGGCCAGCTATCCGCAATAGCTTGGCGACTATCTGGAACGTAACTTATTTCGAATGCAGGAATGTGACGCTTCACCTCCAACGCGATCTCCTTAGGGTCGAAGCTCACGCCAGACAAATTATAACTTGTTCGTTCCTTGATCTTTTCCGATGGGGCCTCCATGATGTCGATCGTGGCGCGAATGGCATCCGGCATGTACATCATTGGCAACGTAGTATCAGGGCCCAAAAAACTCGTGTATTTACCGGTCCTGATCGCTTCATGGAAAATGTGTACGGCATAATCCGTGGTACCCCCTCCAGGTGCGCTTTTCCAACCGATGAGTCCCGGATAACGGATACTTCGGACATCAATACCATAGCGTTTATGGTAATATGCACACCATTGCTCCCCACTTTGTTTGCTGATGCCATACACTGTACTCGGTTCGGCTATTGTGTGCTGAGGTGTCCCCTCTTTTGGTGTTGTGGGACCGAACACAGCAATACTACTCGGCCAATACACTTTCTTCAACTTGCCTTCACGTGCCAATTCCAAGATAATGAACAGGCTCTCCATGTTCAATTGCCAAGCGAACGCAGGGTCTTTTTCCGCCGTTGCACTTAGGAGTGCTGCCAACAGGTAAACATCAGTGATACCATACTTATCAATGACGCGCTCTATGCCACGGCGATCCATGGCATTTACCATCGCGAAGGGACCGGTCTGTGCCACTTGTGGCTCTTTTATGTCCGACGCAACTACGTTATCATCTCCGAATCGGGCGCGCAGCCCTTCAACCAGTTCAGTACCTATTTGGCCACTGGAGCCAATGACGAGAATACGTTTTGCGGACATCCTTCAAAGATATGGTGACGAAAGTAGCCATCTAAAGCAAGAATTCGTGTCTAAGGCAAGTGGTCTTCATTATCTTTGCCTAAGTTGAAAAAGCTACAAAATACCCTGTCAGCGGAAACCCTGAAACATCAGTTGGAATCAGAAGGCACGCCCCGCACTACCCTTTCCTTCTACCAGTATGTGCATTTGCCGGAACCGCAAACTCTGCGGAACGCGGTCTACGTGGAATGGAGTGCATTAGGTGTTTTGGGCAGGATCTACTTGGCGAACGAAGGGGTCAACGCGCAACTTAGCCTTCCCACCGAAAACCTGCAGGCTTTTCGTGCTGCGATCGATCAACGTAAGGAATTCAAGGATGTTCCATTCAAGATCGCGGTTGAGGACGAGGGCTATAGCTTTCTGAAACTCACGATCAAAGTGCGACCGAAATTGGTGGCCGATGGTTTAGCCGATGATGTCTTCGACACTACCAATGTTGGTGAACACCTCGATGCCAAGACCTTCAACCAAAAGATGGGGGAAGGCGCTACGGTGGTTGATATGCGCAACAACTACGAGGCGATGATCGGCCATTTCGAGGGTGCGTTGCTGCCCAAGAGCGACACCTTTCGTGGAGCATTGGAAGAAATGTTGGATTTGCTTAAGGACAAGAAGGACGAACCACTCCTTATGTATTGCACGGGAGGCATCCGCTGTGAAAAAGCCAGCGCTTGGTTCCGTCATCATGGATATACCAACGTCGGCCAACTGCACGGCGGTATCATCGACTATGCTCGGCAAGTAAAAGCGGAAGAGCTAACGAATAGATATAAAGGACAGAATTTTGTGTTCGACGGCCGACTGGCAGAACGCATTTCTGATGACGTTGTAAGCAACTGCATGCAGTGTGGCGTGCCGAACGACCGGATCACCAATTGCCAAATGGCCACGTGCAATCTATTATTGGTGCAATGTAAAATGTGTGCATCGGAATACGCGAATTGTTGCTCGCCAAGCTGTAGAGAAATACACTTACTTCCAGAAGACATACAACGCGAGTGGCGGAAGGGCCGCCCAAGCAAAAGTGCCAAGAGCAAGGCCATTACTGATCCGGAAGCGCTTAGGTCCCGGATCAAGAGGGAAGAGGAACTCTTAAGTAAGACAGGAACCCTACATCCTGAACTAAGAACTATCAGCGCCTTGATCAAGTAAAGTACCGAACTTACCGACCATAACGCCATTCAACGTAATGCCAATCTACCACACTCTCGGCAACATCCCGCACAAGCGGCACACTATTTTCAAAAGCCCGGAAGACAAGTTCTACTACGAGCAGCTATTCGGCACCGTTGGCTTCGATGGTATGAGCTCCTTGATGTACCACGTGCACCGCCCCACGCAGGTAAAGGAGATGAAGCCGCCACGCGACGTCAGCCCTAAGATCGCCGTGGAGAAGAACCTGCGCGCCTTACGGCTGAAAGGCTTTGAAGTGGCTCCCGTAGCCGACCACCTGGAAGCACGCAAGATCATACTGGTGAATAGCGATGTGGCCATCGGTCTGGCCGCACCTACGGCAAAGAAAGTGGACTACTTCTACAAGAACGCCGACTGCGACGAGATGCTCTTCATCCACAAGGGAAGCGGCCGCCTGCGCAGCACGTTCGGCACCTTGGATTTCAAGTACGGCGACTACTTGTTGATCCCGCGCGGGATCATCTATACGCTGGATTTCGATACAGAGGACAACCGCCTGTTGACACTGGAGAGTCATCAGCCGATGTACACGCCGAAGCGGTATCGCAACTGGTTCGGCCAGATGCTGGAAAGTGCTCCTTTCTGCGAGCGCGATATCCGTCGTCCGCATGGCTTGGAAACACATGATGAGATCGGCGATTTCCGTGTGTTGATCAAGAAACAGGGTGCTATGCACGAGTTCGTCTACGCCACGCACCCCTTCGATCTGGTGGGCTGGGACGGATACAACTACCCTTATGCCTTCAGCATTCACGACTTCGAGCCGCTGACCGGCCGCGTACACCAACCACCTCCCGTACACCAGACCTTCGAGAGCAGTGCGATGGTAGTCTGCAGCTTCTGCCCACGCCTGTACGATTACCATCCGTATGCCATCCCCGCGCCTTACAACCACAGCAACATCGATAGCGATGAAATGCTATACTACGTGGACGGCGATTTCATGAGCCGCAATGACATCGCCGCTGGGCACATCAGCCTGCACCCCGCAGGTGTCACCCACGGCCCGCACCCCGGTGCCATGGAGCGCAGCGTGGGTAAGAAAGAAACCGACGAACTCGCCGTGATGATCGACACCTTTAAACCGTTGATGGTGACCGAGGAGGCGATGAAGATCGATGACGGAAAATACTGGAAGAGCTGGTTGGAGTGAATGGAGGATCAGATGATCAGAAAATTAGACGATCAGAAAATTAGATGTTCAGACGATCAGCCGCGGATCACCGCTTCGCGCTCTCCAGGATGACCGATCATAAAATACAAACACCATGAGTATAGAAAGCAAAACGCCCACACTGGAAAAGATCGTTGAAGGAGCAGCAGACTTCCTCCCTCTACTCGGCACTGACTACATCGAACTGTACGTTGGTAACGCTAAGCAAAGCGCTCACTATTACAAAACCGCTTTTGGGTTCCAGAGCTTGGCTTATGCTGGATTGGAGACCGGAGTAAAGGATCGAACCAGTTATGTACTTGAGCAGGACAAGATCCGCCTGGTGCTTACTACTCCGATGACCAAGGACCATCCGATCAATGATCATTTGCGCATGCATGGTGATGGTGTGAAGGTGATCGCGCTTTGGGTGGATGATGCGCGCAAAGCGTTCGAGGAAACGACCAAACGCGGCGCAGTGCCGTTCATGGAGCCGACCGTTGAAAATGACAGCGATGGCGAAGTAGTGAAAAGTGGGATAAAACTATACGGCGATACCGTCCACATTTTCATTGAGCGCAAGAATTACAATGGCACTTTTCTGCCCGGGTTCAAACCTTGGAAGAGTTCCTATAATCCTACCAGCACCGGTATCAAATACGTGGACCACATGGTGGCGAACGTGGACTGGAACCAAATGAACAAGTGGGTGAAGTTCTACGAAGAAGTAATGGGCTTCGCGAACGTGCTCAGCTTTGATGACGATGATATCAGCACCGAATACAGCGCGCTGATGAGCAAGGTGATGAGCAACGGCAATGGCCGCATCAAATTCCCGATCAATGAACCTGCTAAAGGGAAAAAGAGAAGTCAGGTAGAAGAATATCTCGATTTCTACAACGGTGAAGGAGTGCAGCACATCGCAGTGGCGACGGATGATATCGTAAAGACCGTTCGCGACCTGATGAGCCGCGGTGTGGAGTTCTTGAAAGTGCCATCTTCCTATTACGAAGGCTTGTTGGACCGCGTAGGACCGATCGATGAAGATCTGGAGCCTTTAGCGGAACTTGGTATCCTTATTGATCGCGATGATGAAGGGTACCTCTTACAGCTCTTTACCAAACCGGTTGAAGACCGCCCCACAATGTTCTTCGAGATCATTCAACGCAAAGGCGCGAAGAGTTTTGGCAAGGGGAATTTTAAGGCGTTGTTCGAGGCTATTGAAAGGGAGCAGGAGTCGAGAGGGACGTTGTAGGTCTTCTAGGACGAAAAGCAATTGGCGTTACCATGGTAGCGGCTAAGATTTGAAGCTATCAAAATGGAACACAGTCTTGCAAGTAGAGTTTTCGGGAAAGAAATACATGAACTCGAGTATCAAGATCTGAAGACATTCTTCACTCAGGAAAGAAAGGAAAGTGATATTCTTGAGTTCAAATCATACGGCACCGACTATAAGAATAAAAGTCCGAAAGAGCACTTATCGACTGTACGTAAAACGATTTGTGCCTTTCTCAATTCCGACGGCGGACTGCTCGTTTGGGGCGCACCCGTAGGTTACAAGCCAGAAGGAGAAAAGGAGAAAGTTTTCAGAGGCGATTTGACCGCCGTTGATTCAGATTTAGGCGATGACCAGATGTCTGATGGAATTCTTCAGACAATTAGCCCCATGCCTCCGGGAATTCGGCATCAAAAACTTGTAGAAGGTACGAATCGGATTTATGTATTTGAGGTCAGGAAGAGCCCCTATGCTCCGCATCAACTCAATGGCACCTACTTTGCACGGTTCAATGTTCAAACTCATCCCGCACCACACTACTTGGTCGAGGCGCTGACGCGTCGAGTGACTTTTCCGGATATCGCAGCATACCTAGAGCTTATCTCGGTTCAAAGGACCCAAGAAAAGGTGATAGTTAGCTTCATAATCAAATGCGTGAACCATTCCAGACTCCAGAACGAAGAAAACATCTCAGTCTCTGCTATGATTAGCCACGGTTCATTCCCGGAAAGCAAATTTCGCAATTCAGTTGTAACCAATGGGGGCAGAACGGTTGTGGTTTCAAAAGCTGGTGGCATATTACATTACGGAACTTTTCAAAGCTTACCTTTCGATGTGAACATCCCAGTAAATGAGGAACTATTTTTTGGTGACTTGAATGTACAAATTTCCGTTGGTGGTCGTCATTCCCCCATGAAATTCAGTTCGTACTCCATTAACACTCTAGACGATTTCAGTGATGATGCATCACGCCTGAGATTGATAAAACCTAGAAGGAATCTCAAAAATAAGCATTGCCTAAGTTATCTATGAACACTGGGCTTTGATCAACTTTTTAATGTTCCAGTTGATCTTCTTCTTTGGCGCAATGTACTTCGCTAAGAAAAGCGATGGACATCAGCGACAAGCAATGGGAAGTGTTGGAAAAACCGCTTACAAGTATTTTTCATAAGAGCGAAACACGTGGCAGGCCCAGACAAGATCCACGTGCGGTGCTTAACGGGATCTTGTGGATATGCCGGACCGGTGCACCATGGGCAGATCTACCTGGCAGATACCCGCCATACCAGACTTGCCATCGGTACCACAAACACTGGTGCAAGAGCGGTTCTTGGGATAAACTGCTGCATGCTCTTGCATCGGATCTACGCGATCGAGGGAAGATCGACATTACCGAATGCTTTATCGATGGCACCTTCGCAAGTGCCACAAACGGGGGGCTTGTGTTGGACCTACTAAGAAAGGGAAAGGCACCAAGATCATGGCAGTCACAGACGCTGTTGGTATTCCTCTCACCGTACGGGCCTTTAGCGCCAGCACCCATGAAGTAAAGCTAGCCGATAGGACGATCCGTTCGTGTGCCATAAAGCCCAAACGTGTGATCGCCGACAGGGCGTACGACAGTGACAAACTAAGACGCACATTGAAGAAACGCGGAATCCAACTGGTATGTCCGCACAGGAGTAACAGAAAACGACAAGTGCATCAAGATGGACGGGAATTACGGCGCTACAAACGCCGCTGGAAGGTCGAAAGGTTGTTCGCGTGGTTGTTTAACTCGCGCCGTACATTCGTTCGGTATGAATACCATGCAGACCTCTTCTTAGGCATGGTGCAGTTGGCTTGCGTAATGATAATTCTCAAAAGTTATTTTTGAGATGGCTTCTAGTCATTTGGCTAATGAAGACGAGAACAGTTCTATTGAGAAAGACATAGTAAGACTTCGAGAACTCGGTTGAATAGACGACACATTCGTTGAAAATCTATCCGCAATTGAAAAACCAAAGTATACTCTTCGAGGAATTTGCACAAAGTATCCTTGTATTTTTGAAGTCGGACTTCAAAAATGCAAGGTAACGGCTTCATCCTTAGAGCTCGGAAAACGCACTATTTGATATTCGCTTTGATTGAAAACACCTCACTCCACAAACACCTTCCTGACCCAACGCTTCTTATCGCTAAGCACAGCAACCGTGTAAATGCCTGTAGGCCATTGGTTCAACTTAATGGGTATTCCGTTCCACGTGCGTTCCACGCAAAGTTGGCCGAGGCCATCAAAGACAGTGATCTGAAGGTTTTCATTCGTGTTCAATGAGATCGTCGTGCCATCCAGCTCCTGCCGAACGGTGATCGGGTCTGCTTGATCATGATCATCGACCCCTGTTGTTAAACACCCGTTCACGAATAGCGCGAATTCAGATTCGGGCAAACTCTCAGATGCGAAGGCTGTTGTCAGTGGACCAGTTACGACTCCGTTCTCATAACCTAACCAGTAAATACCGCAGATCGACAAATGAAAATCACTCGGTTGTTCGAAGGATGTGCCACAGATCACGTTGCCCGAGAGGTCAGTTTGATGGATGCCCCAAACCACCGTATCGCCAACAGCAAAGCCATCCACATACCAGCGGCATAGCGCACCACAATCACCCCATACGCGTACTTCTTGATCATCCTGTAGTGTTCCGGAGAACGAGCGGATCACCTTCATATCCGCACCGTATTCCACATTACCCAGTTTTACGGCAAGCACAATGGCATCAGGTACGCCACTGAATGATGGATCGATCGTTTCACAAAAGGTCTGCGGACCAATACACGAACAAGCAAGTGTGCTTGCATGGAACATCAGACCAACCACAAAGGCCAAGGAGAATTTAGCTACGGTGTGCATAGCATCAAGACACAATGAACAGCAGTTCCGTTGCCTTATCGCGCTGATCTCCAGTTAACCATGTGAGACAATGCTACCTTTGCAGTACAATGCACCCAACTTTAACCATATGGATACGGACCGCCTTGGGCGTGCTGCTTATTGGCTTGTTATCCGCTACTTCGTGCAACCGGGATGATGATGGGCCTGTCGTGAACCCTACGATCAATTTCGTCATGGACTCCGGGTATACCTATCTCAACGATACCTTGCCATTATCCGATACACTGAAGGTCGGTGTGATCATTCAACAAGGGAATGAAAATTTGCGAACATTCCTAGTGCGCTCCGTTTATGATCAACAACAACCTATCATAACCGATAGTCTTCCGGTCGGTTCCGACACTTTTGAGTTCGAAAAGCAGATCATTCTACGTGGCGTAGCGGGTATGGAACGATGGAGCTTTGGAGTTGAGGAGAATGATGGCGACCGGATCTGGCGCCAACTTACGTTCGTTGTGCAGTAATTGCCATTGGTTCATTGCCTTCCGGTAAATTCGCGCCCCAAGGCATTCAAGTGCCTTCTTCGAGCATCCGTATGTACCGCACCCACACTTGTGGCGAACTCCGCCCTAGCCAAACTGGCCAAACAGTAACCCTTGCTGGCTGGGTTCAGCGCACCCGTGAATTGGGTGGTCTCACTTTTGTTGACCTGCGCGATCGATTCGGGATCACTCAGCTTAGCTTCAATTCGGAACGCGATCGATCACTGCGCGATCAAGCCAATTCCTTGGGCCGCGAATTTGTGGTGCAAGCAACAGGCGTTGTTACAGAACGCGAAAGCAAGAACAAGAACATCCCTACCGGCGAGATCGAATTGGTCGTTACTGACCTGAAGGTATTGAACACCGCGAAGACACCTCCTTTCACCATTGAGGAAGATACGGATGGCGGCGATGAGTTGCGCATGAAGTACCGCTATTTGGACCTTCGCCGCAACAGTGTGCGCAAGAACATGGAGCTGCGCCACCGTATGGCGATCGAAGTGCGCAATTATTTAAGCAACCAACAATTTTTAGAGGTCGAAACACCGGTTCTGATAAAAAGCACACCTGAGGGTGCTCGCGATTTCGTGGTGCCTAGCCGCATGAACCCAGGTGAGTTCTACGCGCTGCCGCAAAGTCCGCAAACATTCAAGCAACTGCTGATGGTGGCAGGCATGGATCGCTATTTCCAGATCGTGAAATGCTTCCGGGATGAGGACCTTCGTGCGGATCGACAGCCTGAGTTCACCCAGATCGATTGCGAGATGGCCTTTGTGGACCGAGAGGATATCCTGCAAACGTTCGAAGGACTTGCCAAGCATTTGTTCAAGACTATTCTTGGAAAGGATATGAACGAGCCATTCTTGCGGATGAACTATGATGAGGCCATGCGGTATTATGGCTGCGATAAACCTGACCTGCGTTTCGGTATGCGCTTTCATGAAATGAACGAGCATGCGAAAGGCAAAGGTTTCAAAGTATTCGACGATGCGGAATTGGTGGTGGGCATCAATGCAGAGGGATGCGCTGGCTATAGCCGTAAGCAGACCGATGCGTTGATCGACTTCGTAAAACGTCCGCAGATCGGTGCTACGGGCATCATATTCTTGCGCTGGAATGCTGAAGGGTTGAAGAGCACCGTTGACAAGTTCTACGGACCGGATGAACTGAAACGTTGGGCCGAACATTTCAATATGAAAGAGGGTGACTTTATCTGCATCATGGCAGGCCCAGCTGATAAGACACGCAAGCAACTGAACGAACTACGCTTGCACATTGCTGAAACACTGGGCTTGCGCGACCCGAACGTATTCAAACCTTTATGGGTCGTGGATTTTCCTTTGTTGGAAAAAGATGAAGATGAGCGCCTGCCTGCCGGTAGGCAGGGCCGTTGGCATGCCATGCACCACCCTTTTACTTCCCCCATTCCGGAGCACGCACATCTGCTGGAAAGCGACCCCGGATCTGTAAAAGCGAATGCCTATGATCTTGTGATCAACGGTACCGAGATCGGTGGCGGCAGCATCCGCATTCACGATCGTGCCATGCAAGAAGCAATGTTCCGTGTGCTGGGATTTACAGACGAAGAGGCACGCTACAAATTCGGGTTTCTACTCGATGCCTTCGAGTTCGGTGCACCACCACACGGCGGTGCGGCATTCGGTTTCGATCGCTGGGTGAGCCTGTTCGGTGGCCGAAGTGATATCCGTGAATTCATCGCCTTCCCGAAGAACAACTCCGGGCGTGATGTAATGATCGATGCGCCAAGCATGATCGATGATGTACAGTTGAAGGAATTGGGGATCGTAATTAATAAGCCGTCATGAACAAGACAGATCAAGACTTTATCCGCGAGGCAATTGCAGCTGCGCGCGCTGGAATGCTACGTGGTGATGGCGGACCTTTCGGATGTGTTATCGTGAAGGATGGCGAAATTGTTGGTCGCGGTAATAACAAGGTTACCAGCACCAATGACCCAACTGCACATGCCGAGGTGGTCGCTATCCGTGAAGCTTGCAAGGCGCTCGGCGATTTTCAGCTTACCGGATGCGTACTATATACGAGTTGCGAACCTTGCCCCATGTGTCTGGGAGCGATCTATTGGGCACGCCCTGATCGCATTGTTTACGCCTGCACACGCGAGGATGCCGCAGATGCTGGGTTCGATGACCAACTGATCTACGACGAGCTACCCCTACCCTACACCGAACGCAAGATCCCTACGGAACATGCCTTTCGCGATGAAGCACAAGTGGTGTTCAACGAGTGGAAAGCGAAGGAGGATAAGGTGGCTTATTGACTCATTTTCATTTTGCAATTGACCACCAGTGATGGCAACTTGGTACGACCCATCCATGTTCGCATTGGTCATGACCCTTGTGGTCGTATTGGTCGGTTTGTTCCAAGTATTTCGCGGAAGTCTTCAGCTGGTAGCCATTGCCGGACATTCGCTGACCCCACTACCAAAAGTTGACAAGATCGAGCTGGAACGAATTAGCCCATTCTATGCCGCACTTCCTCCCTATCGTAAAAAAGTATTCTCTAAACAGGTGAAGGAATTCATCTTCGACAAGGATTGGGAAGGACGTGGTATTGAGCTTACTCGCCAGATGAAACTGCACATTGCAGCGTTGGCCGTGCAGATCAGCTTCGGCCTGGGCAGGTTGCTTTTCATCCATTTTGAACGGATCGTGGTGTATTCGGATGAATACAGGAATCGCCAAACCGGTAAGAACCATTTAGGTGAGGTTGCACCGGGCCCTCGGCTCATTGTGCTTTCTTGGAAACACTTTATACAAGGCGAAGCGGATGCGTTTGATGGACGCAACCTTGGCCTGCACGAAATGGCTCATGCGCTGTGGCTCGAGAACAAGATCGACAACGCCGAGAACGATTTCATGGAACCAAAGATCCTCGCTCGTTGGAAGGAGCTCGCCCAGATCGAAGCAGACCGCATTAATAACGGTAAAACGGCATTCTTCCGTAAGTATGCCGGTCGCGATCAGGCCGAATTCTTTGCCGTAGCCGTCGAGTATTTCTTTGAGCAGCCAGGTGCATTCAAACAAGAATTACCGGAGCTTTACGTTACGTTGGCCAGTCTGTTGAAGCAAGATCCCGCAATTGCCTGAGCGCAATTTGGCTGTTTTGTAACCACCCAATTCTTCATGCACGCGATACCTAAACCTCAGGCCTTGGCATGCTTTTTGGCAATCGCCACCCAAAACCGTCGGATCGGTTTACTTTCGCCGGACCTTAACCTAACCTCGAACATGAAAACACTGCTCATTACACTCTGCGCTGCCCTTATTGGGACCACGACGATCGCGGGTAAACCCGTAACATTCATCAAAGGGGACAAATCGATCTTCAAAGGCGATGCTTCATTTCTTGTTGAATGGGATATGTCCCTCTCCTCCATTGATGCCTTGGATACCGAAGAAGCATTCGTGGAATACTATAAAGGAAAAGAAAAGGACCCTGAAAAATGGGAGAATGGCTGGAAAAAAGACAAAGCAGGTTTTGCGAACACTTACGTTGAAATGCTTTCCAAGGATCTGAAAAAGACCAAGCTGAAGATCAGCAGCGACGATCCCGACAGCAAGTACAAGATGATCGTACGGCCTATGAAGGTGAAGACCGGCACGCCAGTGCGTTATTCCAGCATTGAAATGAAGATCCACATTATCGACATGGCCACGGATGAGGAAGTAGCCGTGCTGCACGTACCCGAAGTGCGTGGTGTGCAATGGGGCATGACGACACCTACCATGGGAATGACCGTGAATGTAGCGATCATGTATAGCTCGAAGTTCTTTTCGAAATTCATCAAGAATACGATCGCCGGAAAATGAGATCGTTAGTTGTCGCCATTCTTTTCTCGTTCGGTCTTCAGATCAGTGCTCAGGATATCCCAAGGGATCTTCTTGGCAGCAAGGAGGTCGAGTTCTTCGGAATGGATTTTTCCTTCTTGAGGTTGATCCACCAAGATGGTTTCGTGGATAAGAACGGCAAGCCTATGTGCAAGTCGCTTCCATTCAAATACTTCGCCGAATGGAATGACCTCTTTGTCATCGAACGCGATAAATTCAGTGTGACCAGGTATTTCAGCATACCCAAATACTCGGTTTCGCTGGATGAAGTGACCGTTCGGAACAAAGCGTATGCTTTTGAAGAAGACTGCATCATAGAGAATGAGGATTACGACGTGGACGAAGCTCAGATACAGGAAGCGATCTCCCACTACAACGGAAAGAATTCAGCCGGAATAGGATTGACCCTCTTCATGGTGAGTTTGAACAAGGAGAAGAATATCGCTGTGATGCACTATGCCTTTTTTCAAATAGAGGACCATAGTATCATCTATCACCAGCGGCTTACAGGTACTCCGGTCGGTATGGGTTTCCGCAACTATTGGGTGAATGCAATGGACAATGCACTTGAACCCGTAATGAAGGATTTCGCCAAAGCGCGGAAATCAGCCAAGAAATAGCTTTCTTCTTTGGTCATAGACCACAGCGAACGAAGTCATACTAAACTAGAAAGCCGCATCATCACTGGTGCGGCTTTCTATTATTCCAACAAGTTATTTCCGCAAGGGTTGGTTCGATCCGGATCCGGGTTCTCACCTTAAAGGACTCCTTCTCACTCCTTCGTTACACTCGCCACCAAGTACTCGCGGTTCAAGCGTGCAATGTGCTCCAAGCTGATGCCCTTCGGACACTCAACTTCGCAGGCACCTATAGCGCTACAACTACCGAAGCCTTCCTTATCCATTTGCTCCACCATGTTCAAAGCACGCATTTTAGCTTCCGGACGGCCTTGTGGCAACAGTGATAACTGCGAAACCTTTGCGGATACGAACAACATCGCTGAACTATTGGGGCAGGAAGCCACACACGCACCACACCCTATACACGTAGCAGCATCGAAGGCCGTATCGGAATCTGGTTTCGATATCGGCAGCGCATTGCCATCTACCAAATTACCGCTGGTATTTACACTTACGAAACCACCCGCTGCTTGTATGCGATCGAACGATCCACGGTCCACAACAAGGTCTTTGATCACTGGGAATGCCTGCGCACGCCACGGCTCCACATGAATGGTATCACCATCCTTGAACTTGCGCATGTGCAATTGGCAGGTGGTAATGCCACGGCCCGGGCCATGCGCTTCACCATCAATGAACAAACTACACATTCCACAAATTCCTTCGCGGCAATCATGATCGAACGCGATAGGCTCATCGCCTTTGCGAACGAGATCATCGTTCAGTATATCCAGCATTTCCAGGAACGACATGTCTTCTGAGACATCGTTCACTGGATAGGTCTTCATTTCACCTTTCGCCTTTGGGCCAGCCTGCCTCCAGATCTTTAAATTCAATTTCATATTGCCCATTGTGCTGTTATTTGTATGATCTCTGCGTCAATTTCACGACGTCGAATTTCATTTCTTCTTTGTGACGATTACTGGTTCCGGGATCACCGGTCCATTCCCAAGCTGCCGCATGTGCGAAGTTGTCGTCATCGCGCATCGCTTCACCTTCCGAGGTCTGGTACTCTTCGCGGAAGTGACCGCCGCAGCTTTCGTTTCGCTCTAGTGCATCCTTACACATCAATTCGCCCAGTTCAAGGAAATCCGCTACACGACCGGCTTTTTCCAGTTCCTGGTTGAACTCGTTTCCTTTGCCGGTAACTCGTACATCCTTCCAGAATTCTTCGCGAATTTGACGGATCTCCACGATGGCTTCTTGCAACCCTTGTGCGTTACGCGCCATGCCGCATTTCTCCCACATCACCTTGCCTAATTGGCGATGGAAATCATCTACGGGCTTGGTGCCTTTGTTGTTCAGGAAGTGGTTGATACGATCGGTGACGCCCTTTTCGGCTTCATCGAATGCAGCGCTTTTGGTATCGATCGCTCCAGTACGGATATCATCCGCGAGGTAATCACCAACGGTATAAGGCACTACGAAATAGCCATCGGCCAAGCCTTGCATCAAGGCGGAAGCACCTAACCGATTAGCTCCGTGGTCACTGAAGTTGGCTTCGCCCAAACAGAACAAGCCGGGTACGGTCGTTTGCAAATTGTAATCGACCCACAAGCCCCCCATGGTGTAGTGAACGGCCGGATAGATCTTCATGGCATGCATGTACGGGTTCTCACCAACAATGTTCTCGTACATGTCGAAGAGGTTACCGTATTTCTCGCTGATCACCTCTGTTCCCATCTCCTTGATCTTTTCAGGTGATGGGTTCTCCATGTTATGGATATTGGCCTGTAATTTTCCGTAGCGTTCAATGGCTGCTCCGAAATCCAAATACACGGCCTCTCCCGTTTTATTCACGCCATAGCCGGCATCGCAACGCTCTTTGGCAGCGCGACTTGCAACGTCACGTGGCACCAAATTTCCGAAGGCAGGATAACGGCGTTCCAGGTAATAGTCGCGATCCGCCTCGGCAATATCGTTGCCCTTTTTCTTGCCTTCACGGATCGCTTTGGAATCTTCAATGTACTTAGGCACCCAGATCCGTCCATCGTTACGCAAGCTCTCGGACATCAGCGTGAGCTTGCTTTGGTGCGTTCCACTTACCGGAATGCATGTAGGGTGGATCTGCGTGTAACAAGGGTTAGCCATGTACGCGCCACGTTTGTGCGCTTTCCACGCCGCGGTGACATTACAGCCCATGGCATTTGTGCTCAAGAAGAATACGTTGCCGTATCCGCCTGTGCAGAGTAGAACCGCATGCGCACCGTGCCTTTCAATTTCTCCGGTGATCAGGTTCCGCGCAATAATTCCGCGGGCTTTTCCATCGACCACGACCACGTCCAACATTTCATGACGGTCGTACATCTTCACAGCACCTTTGCCAACTTGGCGCATCAGTGCGCTGTATGCACCTAACAACAATTGCTGTCCGGTCTGTCCACGTGCATAGAAGGTGCGACTTACTTGTACGCCACCAAAACTGCGGTTATCCAACAATCCACCGTAGTCACGCGCAAACGGAACGCCTTGGGCAACGCATTGGTCAATAATGTTAGCACTAACCTCGGCAAGCCGATACACATTGGCCTCACGCGAACGATAGTCGCCACCTTTTACAGTATCGTAGAACAGGCGGAAGGTGCTATCACCATCGTTCTGGTAATTCTTCGCTGCATTTATACCGCCCTGTGCTGCAATGCTATGCGCCCGACGCGCACTATCCTGAAAACAGAACGCCTTTACGTTGTATCCCATTTCAGCCAAGGAAGCTGCTGCCGCACCTCCGGCCAATCCGGTGCCTACAACGATAATGTCGATGCGCCGTTTATTCGAAGGGGCAACTATGCGTATATGATCCTTATGGTCGGTCCACTTCTTGTCTATTGGGCCTTCGGGGATCTTGCTGTCGAGTTTCATTGTGTGGCGGTTGTCGGTTTTCCTGGTCGTGGCCTGAAATAACGTGATCTTCGTTGTTCGTGCTTACAGACCTTACTTGATCAAACCAAAAAATATGGTAATGGGCATCAACGCGAATACCAACGGAACTATAATGCTGAATGCGGTTCCTACTGCTGAAACGATCGGGTTATAGCGCTTATGATTCAGGCCAAGGCTCTGGAACGCGCTCTTGAAACCGTGCAATAAATGCCAGAAGAGACTGATACACCCTAGCACATACACCAGCACAACGACCGGGTTCTGAAAGATCTCGACCATTACAGCAAATAGGTTCTCTTGCTTTTCCGCATCAAGACCGTATACATCCAAGCCCGTAATGCGGCTCTTTACCCAGAAATGCCAGAGGTGAACGATAAGGAAGAGGAGGATCAAACTGCCTAGAATACCCATGCTAGCACTGTACCATGTGCGATTCGCACTTCCCTTTTCCATGACATACTTCACTGGGCGAGCTACGCGGTTCTGGCGCCATAACATCAAGCCATCAACTACATGTGCGATCAACCCCAAAAAAAGCACTATCTCCATGGTCCGGATAAGGATGTTGGTGCCAAAGAAGTGTGCAACTCCGTTGAAAGTAACACCGCCATCATTGAAGAAGATCATGGCGTTCACCGTAGCATGTACGACCAAGAACGTGATCAGAAAAAAGCCCGTTAAGGCCATCAAATACTTCTTGGTGAGCGACGAGCCGAATAGTCCTGTAGATGCCATGCCTATCTATTGTGAACGGCGAATGCACCGTTCGGTGGTCGGCAAAAGTAAGTGGTGGACAATTGGGGATGAAATGAAAGAGATCAGGTTTTACACGGTGAGCTGGGAATCCAGAAAGTTGGAATCGAATTTTCAGCCATGACGGACTCCGGACGAATTCCCGGTCAACCGGATCCACCTCATCACCTTACCTTCGCCACATGCGTTACACACCACTTTCCGCCGCTACTTACCGCGAACACCGAGCACGATTCCGCAAGGCAATGGAGAAAGGCGGGCTTGCCACGTTCCAAAGCAATGACATAATGCCGACGAGTGCGGATGGTTCCATGCCATTCAAACAGGCTACGGATATCATGTACCTCACGGGCATCGATCAGGAGGAGAGCATTTTGTTGCTATTCCCGAATGCACAGGATCCAAAGGACCGTGAGATCCTGTTCGTCCGAGAGACGAACGACCATATCGCGATCTGGGAAGGTGCCAAATTCAGCAAGAAGGAAGCAACCGACCTAAGCGGGGTTACTACGGTATTATGGACCAGCGCCTACGAGGCAACGCTCAAAAGACTGGTACCGCAGTGCGAGAGTCTCTATCAGAACAGCAACGAACACTTACGTCAGGGCAACGAAGTGGAGACGCGTGAGGATCGTTACAACAAGCAATTAAGGGTGCAATTTCCTTTACACATGGTAAAGCGAAGTGCACCCATCATGCACCGCATCCGCAGTGTAAAAACCGCTGAGGAAGTGGCTCAAATGCGGAAGGCTGTTGCAATTACTGGTAAAGCTTTTGCACGGGTCTGCGGCTACATCAAGCCGGGTGTAATGGAGTACGAGATCGAGGCTGAGATCACGCACGAATTCTTGCGTAATGGCTCTCGCGGACATGCATACACGCCCATACTTGCAAGTGGTTTCAACGCCTGTGTGTTGCACTATATTACCAATGACCAGAAGTGCAAGGACGGTGATGTGATCCTTATGGACTTCGGCTGTGAATACGGAGGATATGCAAGTGACCTATCACGCAGCATACCAGTGAATGGTAGGTATACTAAACGGCAACGAGCGGTTTACGATGCCGTGTTACGCGTTAAAACAGCAGCTACGAAATTACTTCGTCCCGGCACCATGCTCGTTGAATACCACAAGGAAGTGGGCAAGTTGATGGAGAAGGAATTATTAGCGTTGAAGTTGATCGATAAGACGGACATCAAGAACCAGGACCCTGCATGGCCGGCCTATAAGAAATACTTCATGCATGGCACTAGTCATTTCATTGGTCTCGATGTGCATGATGTAGGTCTGTGGAACGAACCGATCAAAGAAGGCATGTGCTTCACGGTTGAACCCGGCATCTACATTCCTAAGGAGAATTTGGGCATCCGAATAGAGAACGATATTCTGGTGACCAAGAAAGGCCAGGATGATCTGTTCAAGGAAATTCCGCAAGAAGCCGAGGCTATAGAGGAGATGATGAATTCTGGGAAGAAGGGGAAGAAGTGACCACACCCTCCCGTTCGGTAGGCAAGCTCCCAAACCCCCTATCCGATCGGAGAGGAGGCTTACTGAAGAATGGAACGCAGATGTCGCGGAAAGTGATGATCATCACGGATCTTAGTCGTGGAGTAAACCTATGTTCGTGCCAAAGCAATTTGCCATTGACACAAAAAAAGCCCGGTCAGTTCCTCAACCGACCGGGCGACCACCAAACCAAAATTCCAAAAAACAAGGGGCGCTCAACTCCCTTTTTTGTTGCGGGTAGTTTACCCGCGTTTCATTCAACTACCTTGGTCGTTAAAGATCCAAAGGTTCGTGTTCGAGGTCGAATTCAAGTTCGTAGTTTTCATCGCAACGAGGGGGTTTTGATTTCTTACTTGATCAAAACTACGACTATGTCCAGTTGCATAAAAGCGGTGAACGAGCAACG